>CACYXE010000059.1:1778-4481 GCA_902778275.1 Oscillospiraceae bacterium | reverse complement strand
ACAAGACCGGTATTGACCTGGTCGGCCACATCGAAGAGATGGAAATCGCCTCACCCTGGACCTTTGCCCGCTTCCTGGGTGTGCCCGAGGGGTCCGTTTACGGCTATGAGACGAGAGACTGGGACGGCATGATGGCTCGCATGATGATGCTGGGAGCAGATTATCCCATCAAAGGCCTGCGCCCCATCGGTGCGGCCGGTCCGCGCGGCGACGGTTATTCCGCCACCATCATCTGTGGCCAGTTGATGGCGGCAAATGCCCTCAAAGATCTGAAAGAGTGGGAAGGAGGGAACAAATAATGTCTGATCTGAATGTAAAAGTCGGCCTGATCGGCAAATTCGACATGCTCAAGTTTAAAAACATGAGCAAGGTCCGCGAAAAAGCGATCCAAGCTGCGCCAGCCAAGGAAATCAGCGGCGTGTTCCCGGTCAACGAGAACGCGAAAGCCCTTCACCCGGATTTCCTGGAGCTGGAGATTGAGAGCATCATCGAGCGGAATGCCGCCAAGACCTTTGTGCTCAAAGGCGTTAACGGCAAGCCCCTGCCCTATTTCCGTGCCGGACAGTATATCTCTTTGAAGCTCCCTATGGACGGCAGTCTTGTCACGCGCTCCTCCCCAAAGGAGGCCTTATCGGGTAAATACGCGATCACGGTGCGCGCCAATCCCGGCGGCTTCGTGGCTGATCGGCTGCTGAGTGAAAAGAAGATCGGCGACAGAATCATTGCTTCCGCTCCACAGGGCTTCTTCTACTATGAGGATCTGCGGGATAAAAAGCAGGTCATCGGTCTGGCAGGCGGTTCCGGATCTGCGAGATAAAAAGCAGGTCATCGGTCTGGCAGGCGGTTCCGGCATCACGCCCTTCCTCTCCATGGCCAGAGCAATCTGCGACGGGATCGAGGACTTCGAACTGACGCTGCTTTACGGCTCCCGCACGGAAGCTGACATCCTCTTCCGTGGGGAGTTGGACGAGATTGCCCGCGTCTGCCCGAAATTCAAGGTTCCTCTGCGGGCCGGAGGCCATGTATAAGTTCTTAAAGCCGGAGATTGAAAAGCTGGGCCTGCCGGAGCGCCTGTTCCGCCGCAAGCTCATCGACGTGACCAAGACCCCCTGGGAGTGCGAGGGCTATCCTCAGGAAGTCAAGGGTAAACAGTTTACGATCACGGTACGTCAGGGCCCGCAGGAATGCAGCATTCCCGCCAATGCGGACGAGCCCGTATTGGTGGCCATTGAGCGTGCCGGGATCAAAGCGCCGTCACGCTGCCGCGCGGGCGAATGTGGCTGGTGCCGCTCCCGCCTGCTTGTGGGCACTGTGTTCATCCCGCAGGAGAATGAAATGCGCCGTTGGGCGGATGTTCATTACGGATACATTCATCCCTGCTGCAGCTTCCCCACCAGCGACCTCACGATAGAGATTCCGGGAGAATTCTTTTAATCCATTCAGGGCCGGGGCTTGCCGCTCTCGGCCCGTGTGACAGAAGGGAGGAAAACATGGCGCACAGACCAAACATTTTAAAGCTTGCGACCAAGATCAGTCTGGAAAGCCTGACATACACGGAATATAAGCTGCTGGAGCCCATTGTGGATGACGACATGTGTACGATCATGATGCACATGCGCCTGGAGGCCAACCGCACGGCAGAGGAGATCGCCCTTCGCGCCAAGAAGGATTTGGCGTTTACGCAGCAGCAGCTGGATAAGCTCAAGATCGCTGGCGTCATCCGCAGCCGCATGGTGGATGGCAGACTCTGCTGGTACTACCCCATCTGGGTGCCGGGAATTATGGAGGGCGTGCTCTCCAACCGGGAGCAGTGCGACAAGTATCCCGTGCTGGGCGAGTGCTTTGAGCGCTATACCCGCGAACGGGTGTCCATGCTGGCGCCTTTTATGGACGTTGGTATGAACCTGATGCGCGTCATCCCGGTGCAGAGTGCCATCGAGAACAATTCCCGCAAAGCAAGCTACGACGAGGTGCACAAGCTCATTGAGGACGCCTGGGCCGTCTCGGTCGGTCCCTGCTCCTGCCGGCGAGCCCGCAGGCTCATGGGCGAGGGCTGCGGCCACCTGGAAGAGGACATGTGCATGTACCTCAACGACAACGCCAAGAACTATTCCGAGACCGGCGCGCATCGCCTGATCAGCAAGGAGGAGGCCTACGAGATCCTCAGGCGCTGGTGCACGAGCTGAACGTGACCCCGGGCTATGACGACACCACCGCTATCTGCAACTGCTGCGGCTGCTCCTGCTTTGCCCTGCGCATCGCGGAGTACTTTCGCACCCCCGATGCCATCCGCACCAACTACGTCGCCCGGGTGGACAAGGACAAGTGTGTGGCCTGCGGTCAGTGTGTGGAAAACTGCCAGCTCAACGCGGTGAAGTTGGGGCAGAAGCTGTGTCCCCGTCCGGCCAACGAGGAGCGGCCGGAGGAGACGGCGCGCAACACGCTCTGGAGCAGCAAGCGCTACAACCCAGACTTCCGTTCTAACCGCACCGACGTCATGCCGGAGGGCACGGCCCCCTGTAAGGCGGCATGTCCTGCCCATGTACCGGTGCAGGGCTACATCAGACTGGCCGCCCAGGGCCGTTACGGTGAGGCGCTGGAGCTTATCAAGAAAGAGATCCCTTTCCCGGCGGTCTGCGGCCGGATCTGCAACAAGAAGTGCGAGGAGGCCTGCACACGCGGCGAGATGGACGCCCCCGTGGC
>CACYXE010000059.1:0-1749 GCA_902778275.1 Oscillospiraceae bacterium | reverse complement strand
GCCGTCATCGGCGCGGGCCCCGCGGGTCTGAGCTGCGCCTATTATCTGGCGGCCAAAGGCTATCCTGTTACGGTCTTTGAAAAAGAACAGGTGCTGGGCGGCATGCTCACGCTGGGCATCCCCTCCTTCCGCTTGGAAAAGGACGTCATCAACGCCGAGATCGACGTACTGCGCGAACTGGGCGTGGAATTCAAAACCGGCATCGAGGTCGGGAAGGACGTGACGCTGGATTCTCTCCGCGGCCTCGGCTTCAAAGCCTTCTATCTGGCTGTCGGCGCGTCGAAGGGCGCGAAGCTCTCGATTCCCGGCGAGGAGTTGGACGGCGTCATGAGCGGCGTCGACTTCCTGCGCAGGGTCAATCAGGGTCAGCGCCCGGAGATCGGGGATAAGGTCGCTGTTATTGGCGGCGGCAACGTAGCCATGGACGTGGCGAGAGCCGCCCTCCGCCTGGGAGCGGAGGTTACAGTCTACTACCGCCGGAGTGAGACGGAGATGCCCGCCGACCGGGATGAATTGGCTGAGGCCAGAGAAGAGGGCGTTGCCTTCCGCTTCCTGGAGGCGCCTGCTGAGATCCTGGGCGAAGGCGCTGCCACTGCCCTGAAGCTGGAGAAAATGGAGCTGAGCGAGTCTGATGGGAAGGGTCGCCGCAGCGTGACGGGCAGCGGAGAATTTGAGACTGTCCCTGTCACGGCGGTGCTTTCCGCCACGGGTCAGCGAGTGGACCTGGGCGGCATCGGCCTTGCGACCGGCAAGCGGGGAACTGTGGAGGCCGACCCCGTCACCTGTCAGACGGCGGTGCCGGATGTGTTTGCCGGCGGGGATGTGGTCACCGGACCCCAGTTCGTTATCGACGCCATTGCGGCGGGCAAGGAGGCGGCGGTCTCCATCCACCGCTTTGTCCACGCGGGCCAGACCTTGACCCTTGGCCGCGACCATCGCGCGGGCCAGACCTTGACCCTTGGCCGCGACCATCGGGACTACCGCGCCTTCGACAAGGAGACGGTACAGATCGGTCTGGGCGGCTTTGACAGCGCGCCTCGGCAGAAGCCCGCCAAGGCGGAGGGCGCGGCGGCAAAGTCCAGCTTCAACGATCTGCGCGCGACCTTTACGGAAGAGCAGATCAAAACCGAGTGCGCCCGTTGCCTCGGATGCGGCACTGCGGTGGTGGCGGTGGTGGACCAGTTCATGTGTGTCGGCTGCGGTATCTGCACCACCAAGTGCAAATTTGACGCCATCCACCTGGAAAAGGTCTACGACGCGGACAACCAGGAGTATTTCCATACCCTGGGCCGGATCGTGAAGAACGTCCCGAAGATCGGCGTCGGCGTCGTCAGGAAGCACATCGGGAAATACGGAGGCTGAGATGCACGAAATCGGCATCGTCCGCCAGCTCCTGCGGACGGTCACCGCCTTCGCGGAGGAAAATGGGATCAAGGAGATTCACGAGGTGGTCGTAGACTGCGGGGAGCTGTCTCTGGTGATCCCGGAATATGTACAGGAGCTCTATCCCCCGGTGGTCAAGGGCAGCATCCTGGAGAAGGCGAAGCTCACGGTGAACATCGTCCCCGGCCTTGCCGAGTGCGAGGACTGTGACGAGATCTTCAATGTGGTGGAGCACAAGGGCTTCTGCCCCAACTGCGGAAGCTTTGAGAAAACCGTCCTGAGCGGGAAAGAGTTTACCGTTCGGGAGATCGTTGTACCAGAATAAACAGCATTGTAAAGGAGGAAAAGCATGCAAAAGTACGATGT
>CACYXE010000058.1 GCA_902778275.1 Oscillospiraceae bacterium | reverse complement strand
GATTACAAGCCCAACGACATGCTCAATTCGCTGTCCAAAACGGTGGTGGAGAACGTCAACCAGGGCATCGTACTGTTCGACTACATGAACGAGCTGATCATGTTCAACGCCAGGGCCCAGGCGCTTCTGCGGGGCGTGCCGCTGGAGGAGGGGATGACGGACGGCGATTTCTGCGCGGCCGTCGGCATTCCCCGGGGCGAGGAGCAGCGCTTCAGCACCCAGTGCGATATCGAGGGCGGTGCGCCGCTGCGTTGCGACTACCGCGTGCTGAAGGACGAACGGGACGGAGCCATCGGCCGGCTTTACGCCTTCACCGACATCACCCGGGATATGGACCTGACCACCGGGTTTGAGTACGCCAAGGACTACCGTTTTACGGATGACAACGCCCATACCTTTCCGATGCCGACCACGGTGATCGTGTTTGATATCATCGGCCTGCGGGAGATCAACCGCGTGCAGGGCCGGGACGTGGGCGACCGGATGATCCGCACCCTCGCCAAGGACATGAAATGGTCCCTGCCGCAGAACACCGTGTTCCTGCGGGGCTTCGAGGCCTATCTGCTGGCCATCTGCCCCGGCGTGGCGGAAGCGAGCGTCGAGGAGCAGGCGAGCGCGATCGTCGAAAGCGGCGATGAAAAGCGCATTTTCGGAATGAGCGCCACAGACAGGCGGACGCTGACCGAGGCGCTGCAGACGGCCTATCGCAGCATACAGATCAAGAAGCTGATGTGCGCGGGCTCCCTGCGCTCCCAGGCCCTGGCCTCGCTGGTGCGCGCGTTGAAGGAGGCGGACGCGGACACCGAGGACCACGTGCGCCGCACCCGGAAGATGGGCGCGATGCTGGGAAGGCGCATCGGCCTGACCGACGCGCAGCTGACCCAGCTCGAGCTGCTGTGCCTTCTGCACGACATCGGCAAGATCGGCATCCCCCTGGAGATCCTGAACAAGCCGGGCAAGCTGGCGGAGCAGGAGTGGGAGGTGCTGCGCACCCACCCGGAGAAGGGTTATCAGATCGCCATGTCTGCCGACGAGCTGAGCACCATTGCGGATATGATACTGTACCACCACGAGCGCTGGGACGGCCGCGGCTATCCCAAGGGCCTGGCGGGGGAGGATATCCCCGTGCTGTCCAGGATCATATCTATCGTGGATGCCTATGACGCAATGGTCAACGATCGCAGCTACCGGAAGGCTCTGACGCCGGAGGCGGCGCAGCAGGAGATCCGGAGGAACGCCGGCACCCAGTTCGATCCCGCGCTGGCCGGGGAGTTCCTGACGCTCCTGGCGGAAAATCCGGAGATCGCCCGGGGTGAAAAGGTGGGGCCCGAGGCGGAAGGGCACGGCAGGTTCGCGCCGCTCATGGCGGCGGAGGGCACGGGCGTCACGGTGCCCATCGCCTATAGCCGGTACATGCTGGACCTGAACGAGACGATCATCGAGGCGGACCGGCGCTTCGAGGAGATCACCGGCTACGCCGTGGAGGACGCGGTGGGCAAGATGACCCAGTTCGACCTGATCCCGCCGGAGGACCGGGCCCATTACATGCTGCAGGTCAGCAGGCAGTTCACCCAGGGCGACATGGCCTATCTGCGCCACGAGATACTGCGCAAGGACGGCGTGAAGGTAAAGGTGGCCTGCTATGGCAGAAGATACTATGATTCCGCGGTGAAGGCCTTCAGGAACGAGATCATCATATTCCAGCTTTGATACTAAACTCAAATAGAATAAAGACAATCCTACGGCATCCTTTCCCTTGACTTGCCGCCAGCAAGCCTGCGGAACTTCGCCTTGCCATAACGAAAAGTCTGCTCGTATGATTGCCCAGATCCTAATTGAGTTTAGTATGAGATTGTCCTTGGGAGAGGAATAACAGATTGCAGGCAGACGGCCCGGCGGCGGTTTGCCTGCAATCTTTTTTGGGGTTCATAGTGATTTGAACCGTTTGTCAACTGACAAACGAACTGCACTGCGCTATAATGCTTCCAGAAAAACACATTGGAGGCGCTGTATGGAACAGAAATCATTATCCAAGTGGCTGAAGCTGATCATCATCGGAATGGCGGTTTGCGGCGTGATCGTTTACGCCGTCGTCGTACCCTCGTGCGGGATGAGCCTGAGGACCGCCTATCCGGAGTTCTCCGGCCGCTACTGGCCGTGGCTCGTCTTCCTGTGGGCGACGGGGATCCCCTGCTTCGCGGCGCTGGGGATCGGCTGGAGGATCGCGGCGCGCATCGGCAGGGATCGGTCCTTCACGATGGAGAACGCCGGGAGCCTGAAGTGGATCGCCTGGCTGGCCGCGGGAGACGCCGCCTTCTTCTTCCTGGGGAACGTCGTTCTGCTGCTGCTGAACATGAGCCACCCGGGGGTCGCGCTGCTGTCGCTGCTGGTGGCGTTCGCGGGCGTGGCCATCGCCGTGGCCGCCGCGGCGCTCTCCCACCTGGTGCGGAAGGCCGCCGGTCTGCAGGAACAGTCGGACCTGACGATATAGGGGAGGGCACCATGGAAGGCGAGATCATTTTCAACATCGACGTCATGCTGGCCCGGCGCAAGATGAGCCTGACCGAGCTGGCGGAGAAGGTGGGCATCACGGTGACGAACATGTCCATACTG
>CACYXE010000057.1 GCA_902778275.1 Oscillospiraceae bacterium | reverse complement strand
CACCTGATTCCGTGAAGCTAACATCATAACTTTTCACGTAAAACCGCTGTTATACAGCTTTCCCAGTACCTTGATACCATCATAATGCGTCACCCATTGGGTTAGGCAAAATATTGATACGTTGATGCATTATAGCGTTGTATCCTGTATAATGTATGTATCAATCATATATACAGGAGATACTACCATGAAAATCATACATGTAGAGTTTAGCAATGAGCGCCTTATCACACCGAGCGGCCTTGTGTTTGTAGGTCAGATCCTCGGTAAAAGTGATTTCGTAAAGAAGATAAACCGTGCGCCTATATCAAATGAGTACCTGCAAAAACAGATTAAAAACGGTGACATTCTTCTGACCTATATCGGGATGCTCTGTCAGGGCAAGCCCCAGTATGAAGCTGTCCGTGAGATGATGGATGACCCTGACTATTATAAATATGCCTTGGGAGTGTCTTATGCGATTCCCTCCGCCGAAACCCTTCGCCAGCGCTTTGACATGATCGGTGATTCGCTCCGAAAAGATATCCTTCAGGCAAATGTCGATATGCTCCGAGAGATGAAGATCGAACCGTCTGCACTTGACAACGGGTATGTCCCCGTAGACATTGACGTGACACCCTTTGATAATTCAAAGACTCACAAGGAAGGAGTTTCCCGAACATACAAAGGGTTCGACGGGTATGCTCCAATCATGGCTTATATTGGCACGGAGGGGTACTGCGTCAATACAGAGCTCCGCATAGGCAGGCAGCACTGCCAAAAAGAAACGCCGGATTTCCTAAGGGAAACCATCAGCCTGTGCCGTAAACTTACGGACAAGCCGCTGCTCATCCGGCTTGATTCAGGCAACGATGCCTCTGAAAATATCGGCATATTTATGGAAGCTGTCCACCAAAGAATGGTATTGGCGCCCGCTGGCCGGAGCAAACATAACCCCGCGATCCTGAAGCTTTGGAGCAAACAGTTCGCAGATGTCTCGACGAAAAGCTATATGCGCGGCTACCGGGACATCTACTCCAAGGTAAACGCCTTCCACAAGCTGATGATCCGCTTCTGTGACAATCTGGTCAATATGGTGATCGTGAAGATCACATTCGGAGAGGACAAAGCATGAAGTACATGGGGATGCCGCTGGGCATGTGGCTGCTGTATCGAAAGTCTTTCCGGGAGCACCTGGTCTCCGTACTGGGCTTTCCGCCGCGGGAAGCGGAGAAGATCGCCGAAAAGGCGAAGCCCCGATACCGGGAGATCATCGAAAAGCTGCCGGAATTTGAAAAAGGCGACCGCTTCAAAATGAACATCGTCAACTGCGCTCTGCTCTGCGCCTTTGTGCTGAGCATGGCGGAGCGGCCGAGCGTGGAGGAGCTGACCGCGTTTTACGCCAGCGCCATGATGACCGCGCCCACCCGGTGGTTCTGCCGGATGAGCGGGAAGCGCAAATTCACGGATGCGGACCTTCGGGGCATGCAGGAAACCGCCGCGCTGCACGCCGCCGACCGCAACCCCTATTCCTGGAACATGGACTATCTGCCCTCTGTTTGAACTGACCCCCGCCATGTGCCATCTGGACTACACCATGAGCGAGGCGGGCGGCGTGTCGGAGTTCGTACGGCAGTACACCCTGGCAAGCGGCGGGCCGTACTGCGACTGCGGATACAAGAAAAAGTAAAATACCCGGCAGACGCCGGGCAAACATAGGAGGATAAAGATATGACTACTACCGGAAAAATCGCACTGTTTGTGGGCGGCACCCTGTTTGGTTCCGCTGGCTTCAAGCTCCTGGGCAGCAAGGATGCCCGCAAGGTCTATACCCACGCTACCGCCGCCGTGCTGCGCTGCCGCGACCAGGTGATGCGCGATGTGGAAGCCGTACAGGAGGGCTGCTCGGACATCCTGGCCGACGCCAAAGCGATCAACGAGGCGCGAGCCGCCGAAGAGGCAAAGTACATCGAAGATACTGCGAAAGCATGAAGTTTCAGATTCTGCATGAGAGCCGGGGGCGCGTCCGTCTGCGGGCGGTGCAGCGCTCCATGAGCCTGCGTGAAGCCGACCTGCTGGAGGCCTGGATTCGGACACTGCCCGGCGTCGACCAGGTGACGGTACATGAGCGTATCTGCGGCGTGACCATTCTCTTTACCGGGGAACAGGACGCGCTGTACAGCGCCCTATCCCGCTTTTCCTACGAGGAAGCCGAAGAAGAGGCGCATGTACTCAGCCCCCACAGCCGCCAGATCAACCGGGAGTACAAAGAAAAGCTGGTCTTCCAGGTGCTGCGGCACTATGGGAAAAAGCTCCTTCTGCCCCTGCCGCTCCGGCGGGTGATCAATACCGTGAGCGCCATGCCCCGCCTGTGGCTGGCAGCGAAGATGCTTTTGCGGGGCAGACTGACCGTGGAGGTGCTGGACGGCGTGGCCATCGGCGCCTCACTCCTGACGGGGGATTTCTCCACCGCGGGTTCCGTGCGCTTCCTGCTCTCCCTGGGCGAGACCCTGGACGACTGGACCCACAAGAAATCCGTGGACGATCTGGCCAAAAGCATGTCCCTGCAGGTAGACAAGGTCTGGCTTTTGACGGAAGACGGTACCCAGGTGCTCGTCCCGCTGTCTCAGGTTCAGGCCGGAGACCGGATCATCGTCCACACTGGCCATGTCCTGCCGCTGGACGGCATCCTGGAGCAGGGGGACGTGATGCTCAACCAGGCGTCGCTCACCGGGGAATCTGTCCCCGTGGCAAAGCGTCCCGGGGCCGCCGTCTACGCGGGCAGCGTGGTGGAGGAGGGCAGCTGCGTCCTGCGTGTGACCCACGCCGCGGGCGAGAACCGCTATGACCGCATCGTGCGCATGATCGAGGAGTCCGAACGCCTGAAATCCGGCACCGAGGACCGGGCCTACCGCCTGGCGGACAGGCTGGTGCCCTGGTGTCTGGGCGGCAGCGCGCTCACCTGGCTGCTGACCGGCAACACCGCGCGGGCCGTCTCGGTGCTAATGGTGGACTTCTCCTGCGCCCTGAAGCTCTCCATGCCCCTGAGCGTCCTCTCTGCCATGCGGGAGGCCGGCTGCCACAAGATCACGGTCAAGGGCGGCAAGTACATGGAGATTTTGAGCCGCGCGGACACCGTGATCTTTGACAAGACCGGCACCCTCACCAACGCCTGCCCCACGGTGCGGAAGGTCGTACCCTTCCGGGGACAAGATGAGCGGGAAATGCTGCGCGTGGCCGCCTGCCTGGAGGAGCACTTCCCCCACTCTGTGGCAAACGCCGTGGTGCGCGCCGCCCGGGAGCGGGGGCTGGACCACCGGGAGATGCACAGCGAAGTGGAATACGTGGTGGCCCACGGCATCGCCACT
>CACYXE010000056.1 GCA_902778275.1 Oscillospiraceae bacterium | reverse complement strand
GCTTTTCTTGATGACGGCGAGATCGGCGATGTCCTTGCCGATCATCAGCTCGACCAGTTTTACCTGGGGCAGGGCCTCCACATCAAACTGTCCCACCAGTTCTCCGTTCCGCAGCACGGTGATCTGGTCGCTGACTTCGTAGACCTGCTCCAGAAAGTGGGTGACAAAAATGATTCCGACGCCCCTGGCCTTCAGATCCCGCATCAGCTTGAAGAGCATCTCCACCTCGTTGTCATCCAGCGAAGAGGTCGGTTCATCCAGGATCAGCACCTTGCAGTCGGTATCGACCGCCCGGGCAATCGCGACCATCTGCTGAACGGCGAGGGAGCAGCTGCCGAGCTGCTGCCTGGGTCTTGCGGGAATGCCGAGGCTGTCCAGCAGCTCACCGGCCCGCTTCTCCATGCCCTTCCAGTCCACGGTTCTGGCCCGTGTGCGTCCGATGAACATGTTCTCGGCAACCGTAAGGTTCGGGCACAGGGTAATTTCCTGGTACACCGTGCTGATGCCGTAACTCTGTGCCTCCTGAGGGGAGCGGATGCTGATGGCGCCGTCGGTTCCGTCAATGCGGATCTCCCCGGCGTCCATGGGATAGATCCCGGTGAGCACCTTGATCAGCGTGGATTTTCCTGCGCCGTTTTCTCCCATCAGAGCGTGGATTGTCCCTTTCCGCAGCGTGAAGTCCACATCGTTCAGGGCTTTCACACCGGGAAAGGATTTGCAGATTCCGCGCATCGTCAATACAATGTCTTGTTCCATCCGCTGTCCTCCTGCCTTGTAATAAAACGAATCATTCAGAAAACGCGGTGTGGACCGCGGATTTCTCCACTTCGCCACACCGCGTCATTTGCTTCGGGTTGGAGCTGAGGCTCCGGAACTTCCTGATTATGCGACGTCTTCGCCGAGACCGTAGGTCAGAATGTCTTCCTCGGTGATTTCGCGGGCGTCAAAGCCCTTCTCGACGGAGATGATCTGCTTGGCATCGTTGAGGCCTTCAATCTCGCCGCCCTCTTCGAGGACCTGGATCATGTCGCTGATGACCTGAGCCTGGAACGGGCTGCACTGTCCGTCATAGTTCCAGTTGCCCTTCTGCAGCTCGCGGAGCGCCCACTTGTTGCAGTCAAAGCCCATGACGACGACGTCCTTGTCAACACCGTGGGTGATGCCGGCTTCGTCCAGAGCAGCGACAGCGCCCTTGGCCATGCCGTCGTTCTCGGCGTAGATGACGTTGAACGCTTCACCGGAGTTGATGGCGGACTCAACGATCTTCTTGGCTTCGGCTTCGTCCCAGGTGGCGGTCTGCTGGACAACCTTCTTCATGGTGCCGGCTTCAAACTGCTCATCCAGAGCACCGGTACGGCCGAGCTGAGCATCGCTGCCCATGGCGCCCTGAATGTGGATCACGTTGTACTCGGGAAGCTTGAGGGAGAGCAGCCAGTTGACGGCGGTCTCGCCTTCCTTCGCCATGTCGGAGACAACGGCGGCTTCGAAGAGGTCGGTGTCGCAGTCGATCATACGGTCGAACAGGAACACGCCGATGCCGGCTTCCTGTGCATCTTTCAGAACCGCATCCCAGCCGGTGGTCTCAGCGGCGGAGATCAGCAGGTAGTCAACACCGTCGGTGATGAACTGGCGGGCAGCGCTGAGCTGCTCATCGTTCTTGATGCTGTAGTAGAAGCTGGCGTCGTAGCCGTTCTCCTTGGTGAAGACGGCGGCGAAGTCGTTGACGTTGGCTTCACGATAACCGGACTCGGAAGGCGGGTTGTTGATGACGCCGACCGTGATCAGATCGTCCGCGGCGAAGGCCATCGGCATAAGCGACAGGCAGAGCATCAGTACCAGTGCGATAGCAATTACTTTTTTCATGTTCATTCTCCTTTTCCATATTTTGGTGGGCAACCATGCCCGCTGGCATAATAAAACCACGAAAAAGCCGCTCCGTCAACCGCCCGGAGGGCGCAGAAAACGAAATCGTAAAGTTGAATAAATACAACTTTATAAGGTGGGATGAAGAAT
>CACYXE010000055.1 GCA_902778275.1 Oscillospiraceae bacterium | reverse complement strand
ATGATCAATCAGAAAACGAAAGCTTACCGCATTTTTGCACTCGTGCTGGTCATCATCCTGGCCTTCCTGTTCACCTTCCCGCTGTACTGGATCGTGACGGGCTCCTTCAAAACGGGCAAGGAGATCAACTCCACCACGCCGGTCTGGTGGCCGAGCGAGTGGACGATGAGGAACTATCAGACGCTGATGAGCAAGCTCAAGGCGCCGCTGTGGGAGTTCACCATCCCCTTCAGCCAATACACCACCTCCTCAGGCGAGGCGGTCGTCGTCTCCCAGGGGCCGACGGTACCGGCTGCGGTGCGCTGGATGCTCAACACCGTGTGGATGGCCGTCGCCTCCATGCTGCTGACCTGCCTGACGGCGGCGCTCGCCGGTTACGCACTGGCGAAGAAGCGCTTCATCGGACGGCATCTGGTCTTTACGCTGATCGTCTGCGCGATGGCCCTGCCCAAGCAGGTCATCCTCATCCCGCTCATTCGTGAGATGTCCGCACTCAAGCTGTACAATACGATGAGCGCCGTGGTTTACCCGATCGTCGGCTGGCCCTTCGGTGTGTTCCTCATCAAGCAGTTTGCGGAGTCTATCCCCGGAGAGATTCTCGAGGCTGCGCGCATCGACGGTGCGAGCGAGCTGAAGACCTTCAACACGATCGTCTTCCCGATGATCAAGCCCGGCGTCGGCGCGCTCGCGATCTTCACCTTCATCAGCTCCTGGAACGACTACTTCATGCAGCTGATCATGCTCTCGAGTACCAAGAACCTGACGATCTCCCTCGGTATCGCGAAGATGCAGGCGGAGAACTCCACGGACTACGGCCTGATCATGGCCGGCGCGGCTTTTGCCGCACTGCCGATCATCATCGTGTTCATCATCTTCCAGAAATACTTCACGCGCGGCATCACGATGGGCGCGGTAAAGGGATAATGCGATGATCTATGCCAAACTTTCGGATGCCCCGGCCTATCGGGGCATCCATCCGCGGCTCGACCGCACGCTCGCGCTGCTGACGCCGGAATTCCTGGCCTCAGTGGAGACGCAGACGCAGAAGCTGGAGGAGGACGACCTGTATGTCACCCGCTTCGACGTGATCACCTCCCGGGAGGAGGGGCGTCTGTTTGAGTATCACCGGGACTATCTGGACATTTTCACCCTCACCGCGGGTGAGGAGCGCGTAGACATAGCCGAACCCGAGGCCGTCGCCCTCTGCGAGCAGCACGACGATTACTGGGGCGGGACCGCCGAGGCAGAGCAGCATATCACGCTCCGGCCGGGCTTCTTCCTGGTCCTCTTCCCCGGCGACGCGCACCGGCCCGGCATGGCCGTTGATACCCCGCAGGGCGCATCCCGCGTTGTCTTCAAAATCCGATTTAAGGAGAGCTAAATGAAAGATTTAAGCAAATACCAGGGGATTTTCCCCGCCTTCTACGCCTGCTACGACGAGAAGGGAGACATTTCCCCCGAGCGGGTCCGGGCGCTGACGGAGTATTTGATCGGCAAGGGAGTTATGGGCTTGTATGTTGGCGGCTCCTCCGGTGAATGCATCTATCAGTCTGTTGCCGAGCGCAAGCTGCTGCTGGAGAACGTGATGGCTGTAGCCAAAGGCCGCATCGTCATCATCGCTCATGTGGCCTGCAACAATACCGCCGACAGCCGTGAGCTGGCCGCCCACGCGGAGAGCCTCGGCGTCGACGCCATCGCGGCCATCCCGCCGATCTACTTCCACCTGCCGCCCTATGCGGTGGCAAAGTACTGGAACGATATCTCCGACGCCGCCCCCAGTACGGACTTCGTGATCTACAACATCCCCCAGCTGGCGGGCGTGGCGCTCAACTCTGCGCTGCTGCGGGAGATGCTGAAGAACCCCCGGGTCATCGGCGTGAAGAACTCCTCCATGCCGGTGCAGGATATCGAGATGTGGCGCGACGAGGGCGCCTTTGTCTTCAACGGTCCGGACGAGCAGCTGCTCTCCGGTCTTGCGGCGGGAGCCTCCGGACGAGCAGCTGCTCTCCGGTCTTGCGGCGGGAGCCGGCGGCGGCATCGGCGGAACTTACGGCGCCATGCCGGAGCTGTACCTCGCGATCTATCGTCTCTTCCAGGAGGGTCATATCGCCCAGGCGAGAGAGATCCAGGATGCCTGCTGCCACGTGATTTACAAGATGTGCTCCTGCAAGGGAAATATGTATGCCGTCATCAAGGGGATACTGCGCGAGCAGGGCGGCCCGGATATCGGCGGCGTGCGCGCGCCGCTCTTCGATCTGCAGCCGGAGGACCTTCCGATCGTGAAGGAACTCGCCGCAGAGATTACAGCGCTTGGCAAAAAATACTGCTGAGACGCAGGGATACAGGAAAAGGCCTGCGGCAAGCAGGCCTTTTCCTTCCTTTCAATTCTGTTTGATGCGAGGTCGTGAACATGAACTATCTGGGCATTACGTACGATTACCGGAACAAGCCGCTCCTTGATCCGAGCTTTATCCCCTTCGGCGTGTGGGCGAAGGCTTTCCTGGATGGGGCAGAGCGTCCGTTCAGGGTCGCGCTTGAGCGGGATGAGGGCCATGTGTCGGTTTTTTCCTCCTTCCTGCGCGGTGAGGAATACACCGAGGCCAATTTTCGCTATATGGAGCGCTACGTCAAGTTCCTGCTCTGGAGCGTCGGCGGCTGGCGCGTAACGATCTGCGGCTGCGCCGAGACGGCGGAGAAGCTCAAGGACGTCTACCGCGACGGGGGCGAGCGGGAT
>CACYXE010000054.1 GCA_902778275.1 Oscillospiraceae bacterium | reverse complement strand
TACCGCTATATCCACACCAATTCCGTGGTCGTGCCCATCGAGGTGGCCAAGGATATCATCCGCAATACCACAGATATCGCGGTCTCGCCCTGCGTGTGCCGCACGGTGCGCCAGAACTGCGACCAGCCCATCAACACCTGCATGGGCCTGAACTTCTACGGGGCGATGAAGAAGAAGGCCGGCGAGCGCGGTCTGAGCAAAGAAGAGGCTCTGGCTGTGGCCGACATGGCTCATGAGCGGGGGCTGATCGCCGTGGTGGAGAGCTGCGTCCAGCCTTACCAGGACAATCTCTGCTTCTGCTGCGCCTGCTGCTGCATGCCGCTGACACTGAAAACCCAATACCACGTCCCCTTTGTCAACTACAACGGCCCCTATCTGCCCGTATTCGAGGAATCCAGGTGCAGCCATTGCCAGAAGTG
Organism: Oscillospiraceae bacterium; assembly: GCA_902778275.1. GTDB lineage: Bacteria > Bacillota > Clostridia > Oscillospirales > Oscillospiraceae > Limivicinus. The sequence continues at coordinate 2,300 of CACYXE010000054.1, read as the reverse complement.
CGTGTGCCTGGGCTGCGGGCTCTGCGAGTGCGCATGTCCCGATCAGATCGGTCATATGCAGTACACCGAAAGCCGCGTCATCAAGGTTTCCGAGCCCAGCCGCCTGCGTGTGGCGCTGTCTGTGGCCTATGTCTACGCGGTCTTCATGCCGGGCGTGTGGTTCTACAAGACCTTCACGGGCAGCAAAATGCACCTGATGAAGTCCGATCCCCGCGAGAAGGACATCATCAGCACCACGCAGCCCGGCTATATCCACAACGGGGAAAAGTACGCCGAGCCCTACAAGGGCTGCGACGGCTGCGGTGAGAAGGGCGACGAGGCGTGAGCCTTCCGCTTGCGCTGCTGCTGTCCTCCGCGTTGGCGGGGCTGGCCCTGTGGAGGAGGGCACTGACGCCTGCAGGAACGCTGCTTGCCTGGGCGATGTGTCTCGCCATCTGCCGCATCGGCGGCCTGCCGGCCTTTCTCATTTTGGCCGTGACCTTTCTCGCCACGGTCGCGGCGGATCGTCTTGCCGGGAAGCGGGCGGACCCCAGTGGTCTGCGCCGCAAATCCGGGAGACGCGACGCCGTGCGCGTGCTGTGCAATGTGGGCGTCGGCGCGGTAATGATCCTTCTTTACGGCGTAACCGGTGCGCCCCGATTAATTCTCGCCTATGCCGCGGTCATGGCGGAATCCCTTTCGGACAGTCTGGCCTCCAAACTGGGGCCGCTGGGCAAGGGGAAAACGGTGGATATCTGCTCCTTTCATGAGGTCGGCGTCGGACTCTCTGGAGGCGTTTCGGGAGCGGGAAGCGCCGCCGCTGCGCTTGGCGCGATCCTGATCGGGGTGCTCTGCCTGCTGTTTCCGGGTGCGGACGAAAAGGTAGCGCTACTTGTTGCAGCCATTGGCTTTCTCGGCTGCCTCTTTGACAGCGTGTTGGGCTCGCGCATCCAGGTCAAATATCGCTGCCCAGTGTGCGGGGCCTTGACCGAGAGAGACCGCCATTGCGATGTCCCCGGCAAGGTCGAGCGGGGCTGGCGCTGGGTCAACAACGATACTGTCAACCTGCTCTCCAATCTCTTTGTCGCCGTTTTGGCGATCCTGGTCTTTTGAGGGAAGCTATGATTATCGACTGTCACTACCACTATTTTCCCAGCGAATTCAATGTGGAGAAAAAGCTCCGCGAGATGGACGCCTCGGGCATTGACAAGATCGCACTGATCGCGCCGATCTGCCCGATTTTCAAGTCTGAACCCATGAGTCTGCCCATGCGCTTCATGCGTCGTCTGATGGGAAAGGCCGCGTTTTACCCGCAGCTGAAAAGGTTGCTCTGCACCTTTGAGGGCGACGGGATCAACATCCTCGGTGACCATGTGCCGATCTTCTTCGCGCCGGGCAACAAAGCCGTTTTCGATGCCGTGGCCATGGCGCCGGATCGCCTCTGCGCCTGGGTGACGGTGAACCCCGACCGACAGAGCGAGGAGGAAATGCAGCGGGAAATCCTGCAATATGCCGACCGGGAGACCTTCTGCGGCGTCAAGGTGCATCCCTTCTACCATCAATACGATGTGGCAAAGCTGGATGCCGTCTGCCGTATCCTGGAGCCGCTGCGAAAGCCCCTGCTGATCCATCTGCCCTTTGACAGTGAGGACGCGATCCTCACGCTGGCCGATCAATATCCGAAAGTCAATTGCCTGCTGGCCCATTGCGCCTTTCCGTATTTCGATCTGATCTGGCCGGAGCTGAAAAAGCGAAAAAACATCTATGTGGATATCTCCTCCGGCTGCTATGTGGATGCAAAAATGGCCCGGCGGGCGATCGACGCGCTCGGCCCCTATCATGTTCTGTACGGCAGCGACGGGCCCTATGGCACGCCCAATTCCGACGGCAGCTTTGATATGCAGGCGGAATATGAATTTGCCACAAAGCTGATCCGCGCCGAGGAGTTGCGGGCGATACGGAAAAACAACTATGTGTTCCTGACAAGCGAACAATAAAAACCAAACGCAGTCTGGTGGGAAGCAAATCCAAAAATGAACCCGTGACGATTTGTCACGGGTTCGCTGTTCTGATTAGCGGTAAACCAACTCACTCAAAACGATTTCCTCCGCTCTTGCCCGGATGTTATTCATCCGCGCGACCCATGTCGTCTGATCGGCTGCTTTGAGCGATTCGGTCACTCCTTCGCGCTTGGCCAACTGATTCGTGATCAGCTCAACACGTTCGCTGCAGGCGCGGTCGATCTCAGCAAGGTGCTTATCCAGTTTGCCTGTCAAAAGCATACTGGAATAGAGGGCGGGATGGTGCTCCTTTAAATAACC
>CACYXE010000053.1 GCA_902778275.1 Oscillospiraceae bacterium | reverse complement strand
GTGGCCCTTGCCGCGGGCTTCACCATTTACTGGCGCAAGGCCAAGAAAAAGATCACCAAGGCGGTCGGCCGGGAGGAAGTCACCAAGGACGAGAGCGACGACCTGGAAGATCTTTGATTCTGGAATAAAAAGAGAGAAGAAGTATGCAAATAATCTGCGCGCCGCTCGGGTGGCTGATGCGGCTGGCCTACAGCCTCACGGGCAACTACGGCCTGGCTGTGATCGTCTTTACGCTCCTGACCAAGCTGGTCCTGCTGCCCGTGTCTTTGTGGGTGCATGCAAACGGCATCAAAATGGTCCGGCTGGAGCCGGCCGTCAACCGCCTGAAGGTCAAGTATTTCGGCGACCCGGACAAGGTGGCCGAGGAACAGGCCCTTCTGTATAAAAAAGCACATTACAGCCCCTTCGCCACCGTGATCCCGGTGGCGGTTCAGGTGCTGCTGCTCATCGGCCTGGTGCAGATCATCTACCATCCGGATGTTTATCTCCGCCGCCCGGACCTGAACACCGCCTTCCTGGGCTTTGACCTGTCCGCAACGCCCCTTGCCGCGGGCGGTATCCATCTGCTCCTCCCGCTGCTGGCGGGCCTCGCCGCCATGGTCCTGAGCCTGTGCCAGAATAAGATCAACCCCCTGCAGAAAAGCCAGGGCAAGGCGGCCCGGCTGTCCTCCATGGCGGTTTCCGTGGGCATCAGCCTGGTGCTGGGCTTCACGGTCCCCGCGGGCGTGGGCTTTTACTGGATCTGGAGCAACCTCTTCACCATCCTGCAGCAGCTGCTGCTCAATAAACTCCGGCCGCCGGAAAAGGAGATCGACTGGGCGGAGCTGGAGGAAAGCCGCAAAGAGCTGGCCGCCTATACCCGCACCGGCAGCGACACCGTGCGCAGCCGGGAGGAAAAGCGCCGGGAGAAGGCGGACTACAAGCGCTTCTTCTCCGTGGGCAACAAGCACCTGGTGTTCTATTCCGAGGGCAGCGGCTTCTACAAGTATTTTGAGAAGATCATCCTCTGGCTTCTGGAAAACAGCAAACTCACCATCCATTACGTCACCAGCGACCCCAACGACCAGGTCTTCGCCCTGGCGAAGGAGAATCCCCGGCTCGTTCCGTACTATATCGGCCCGAAGAAGCTCATTACCCTCTTCATGAAGCTGGAGGCGGACGTGGTGGTCATGACCATGTCCGACCTGGGAAACTATCAGTACAAGCGCAGCTATTACAGCAAGAACATTAAATACGTCTACGTTTTCCATTATCCGCTCAGCACCCATATGGTGCTGCACACCGGCGCCCTGCGCCATTATGACGCGATCCTCTGCGTCGGGGATTTCCAGTTTGAGGAGATCCGCCAGACGGAGAAGCTCTTCGGCGATCCGAAGCAGGAGCTCATCGCCTGCGGCTACGGCCAGCTGGAGAAGCTGTATGACGCCTATCAGGCCGCGCCCCATGAAAAGCGGCAGCGCCCGAAGGTGCTCATCGCCCCCTCCTGGCAGCCGGACAATATCCTGGACAGCTGCATCGATCCCCTCCTGCAGGAGCTCCTGGGCCAGGGCTTTGACGTCACCGTCCGCCCCCATCCGGAGTATGTCAAGCGCTACGGCGACCGGATGAACGCCATCGTCAAGCGGTATGAGGATTACAAAGGCGGAGACCTCTTCTTTGAGCTGGACTTCACCGGCAATACCTCCATCTTCGATTCGGATACGGTCATCAGCGACTGGTCCGGCACGGCCTATGAGTTTGTCATGGTCACGGAGCGCCCCTGCGTCTTCGTGGACACCCCGCCCAAGATCAACAACCCGGACTATGAAAAGATCACCGTCCCGCCGCTGGAGTTCACCCTCCGGGACCAGGTGGGCGTCAGGGTCAGCCCCGGCAGCTTTTCCGGCCTTTCGGAAAAGATCCGCGCCCTCCTTCAGGACGAAAGCTATTCGGACCGGATCCGCGCCATCCGTGAAAAAACCGTCGCCAACTTCGGCCGCAGCGGCGAAGTCGGCGGAGAGTATATCCTCAGCGCGGTCAAGGACGCCATCCGCACCCGCAAAAACACCTGACACATCGTGTCAGGTGTTTTTTGGACACTGGACAGTCCTCAGTGTAAATTATAAATCACAAAAAATGTGACATATAGTAAGAAAGAACTACCTTTCATCACATTGCAACTAAAAATAGTTGCAATACAAATGCGCCTTATGTTATACTCTGATTGCGGAGGTGAGCTAATGGGACAAAAGGAAAAATTGATCGCAAGACTGAAGACAATCCCTAAGGATTTCACCTTTGATGAGGCGGAATCATTGCTGGGATATCTGACATATCACAGATATAATAAGGGGAAGA
>CACYXE010000052.1 GCA_902778275.1 Oscillospiraceae bacterium | reverse complement strand
CCGCGATCAGCTCCTCCCGCAGGGCCAGATAGTTCTCAATGATCCCGTTGTGCACGATGGCAAAGCGCCCGTCATTGGACAGATGGGGGTGGGCGTTGATGTCCGTAGGCGCGCCGTGGGTCGCCCATCGGGTGTGGCCGATGCCGGTGCGGCCGGGAACAGACGCGCCGTTATCTGTCTTCTCGCAGAGCCTGGCGATACGCCCGCTCACTTTTTCGACCCGAATCCTGTCGTCGTCCATCACGGCGATACCCGCCGAGTCATAGCCCCGGTATTCCAGCTGCTGCAGACCCTTGAGCAGGATGGGCGCGGCACTCTGTTTTCCGACAAATCCAACGATTCCGCACATGATGCCTTCCTCCTTATACCTTGAACAGCAGATCGCCGTATGTCGGGAAGGGCCAACAGCTCGCAGCCGTGAGCGTCTCCGCCTTGTCACAGAGCGCGCGGAGGGCGTCCATCTTACCCAGGAGCTCATCCCGGATGAAGAAAGCCTGGGCCGTGACGTCCTCCCCGGCGCAGCCGCCGATACTCTCTTCGAGTGCATCAATGGCCGCATCGATTTCATCAGAAAGAATAGAGAGCTTTTCCAGCAGCTTGGTTTCCGCCCGGCAGGGCAGCACGGCCACAGCCTTTTTCTTCTCGCAGATTTCAGCAGCCAGGTCGCCGGTATAGCGCAGTACAGCGGGCAGGATCTCTTTCCGGGCCATCTCCGCCATGGTCAGCGCCTCGATGCGCACCGTGCGCACATAGTTCTCCATGGTGATCTCATAACGGGAGCGGATCTCCGCCTCGGAGAAAATCCGATGCCGCTGCAGCATCTCCATGTTCTCCGGCACCAGCACCATCTGCAGCGCATCCGGCGTCGTGCGCAGATTCAGCAGGCCGCGCTCCTCCGTCGCCTCCCGGATCCAGCTCTCGTCATAGCCGTTCCCGTTGAACAGGATCCGCTTGTGGGCCGTGATGTTTTCCCGGATCAGCTCGTGCAGGGAGGTGTCGAAGTCGCCCGTGCAGCCCTCCAGCGTATCCGCAAACTGGCGCAGCGCCTCCGCCACGGCGGCGTTGATCATGATGTTCGCGCAGGAGATCGAGTCATTGGAGCCGACCATGCGGAACTCGAATTTATTGCCGGTAAAGGCAAAAGGCGAAGTGCGGTTGCGGTCTGTCGTGTCACGGTTGAAGCGGGGCAGCACATCGGCACCCAGACGGATCCTCCGTTTCTCCGTCCCGGCGTAGGGGCTGTCGGTCTCAATGGCGTCCAATACGGCGCTCAGCTCGTCGCCGAGGAAGATGGAGATGACGGCCGGCGGCGCTTCATTGGCACCGAGACGGTGATCATTCCCGGCCGAAGCCACACTCAGGCGCAGCAGACCCTGATACTCGTCCACGGCCTTGATGACCGCCAGAAGAAAGAGCAGAAACTGCGCGTTTTCATAAGGCGTGTCGCCGGGGCTCAGGAGATTGATGCCGGTATCGGTGGCCATGGACCAGTTGTTATGCTTACCGCTGCCGTTGACACCCGCAAAAGGTTTTTCATGCAGCAGACACACGAGACCGTGCCTGCGGGCGACCTTCTTCATGATCTCCATCGTGAGCTGGTTGTGGTCCGCTGCGACGTTGGTCACAGTGAAGATCGGCGCGAGCTCATGCTGGCAGGGGGCCACCTCGTTGTGCTCTGTCTTGGCGTAGATGCCAAGCTTCCAAAGCTCCTCGTTCAGCTCCTCCATGAAGGCCTTGACCCGGGGCTTGATCGCACCGAAATAGTGGTCCTCCAGCTCCTGACCCTTGGGCGGCTTCGCGCCGAAAAGAGTACGTCCGGTGTAGATCAGGTCACGGCGCTTGAGGTACATCTCCCGGTCTACGAGAAAATACTCCTGCTCCGGGCCGACGTTTGTCATGACTCGCTGTACTTCATGATTTCCAAACAGACGCAGCACGCGCAGCGCCTGACGGTTCAAAGCCTCCATCGAACGCAGCAGCGGCGTCTTTTTGTCCAGCGCCTCGCCGCCGTAGGAGCAGAAAGCCGTCGGGATGCACAGCGTCTTTTCCTTGATAAAAGCATAGGAGGTCGGGTCCCAGGCGGTATAGCCTCTGGCCTCGAAGGTGGCCCGCAGGCCGCCGGAGGGGAAGCTGGAGGCGTCCGGCTCGCCCTGGATCAGCTCCTTGCCGGAAAACTTCATGATCACATGGCTGTCCGGCGCGGGTGAGAGAAAGCTTTCATGCTTTTCCGCGGTGATACCGGTCAGCGGCTGGAACCAATGGGTGAAGTGCGTGGCGCCCCTCTCCACGGCCCAGGCGCACATGGCGTCCGCCACGGCGTTGGCCACGGAGAGATCCAGCTTCTTTCCTCTGCGGATGGTTTCCTTCAGACTGTGATAGACGTCCGCGGACAGGCGCGCACGCATGACCTTGTCGTCGAATACCATGCTGCCAAACAGTTCCGGTACTGTACTCATAATGAATTCCTCCTTCTGGCTTTGTGAGGCTAAAACGCACATGAGAGGCAGT
>CACYXE010000051.1 GCA_902778275.1 Oscillospiraceae bacterium | reverse complement strand
CAGGCATCTGATGGAGCAAATAAGCTATCAAAGGGAGCATCTGAACTAAGCGATGGAGCCGCTCAGCTGTCAGATGGTGCGTCCGATCTGTATGAAGGCACAAGCAAGCTCTATGATGGCATGGATACTTTCGACAGGGAAGGTGTCAAAAAATTGATATCATCTCTCGATGAGACCGGAGTAAAGGATCTGTTTGACCGGTTCAGCGCTCTTACTGATGTATCCGACAGAGATTCGCTGATCGGCGGAATAGCAGACAATATGTATGGTGAGAGCAGGATCATCGTCAAAACAGGTAAGATAGCAGCAAACAATTGAATAGCTTTCTGATCCGCGCCCCGGCGGACCAGATAGTTATACCTTTTTTCAAAGCCGCAGATAACAGTGTTTATCTGCGGCTCCCTCTTATTATCGGGACTCTGAAAATGCAATTCTTTGATACTGATCGAATTTCTCGGCATGGCCGTCAGCATGACGCTGATCGTGAAGGTCGAGAATCTCAAAGACCATATCCAAGCCGCACAGGAACGGGCTTCCACGCGCGTTCATTTCTTTTCGCTTTTCGCTCCGAGCGTCCCCTCGTCGAACATCTGAGGGAGGCGCATGAGGCGATGGAAAAGATAAGGCAGAAGCACAAAATGACGCAGTATAAAGAAAAATCGGATAAAAACGCAGATTTGCACAAAAATCAGATAAAGTCGCCGTTGTTTTCAAGTATTGGGAAGATCGGCGGCTTTGCACATGGCAGGATTCGGCAGGCCAAAGTAGAATAAGACCATCAAAATTAAAGGAGGCAAATCCATGTCCATTTCCACCACACTGAAAAAATACGGCCTCACGAAAGCCTTTGACATGCTGTACAAGGACCCGGAGACAAACCTCGTCAAGCTCATGGACTGGGCGGACAAATTCGCAGACGGAGAATTTCCGGCTCAGCGCGCTGCGGTGCGCGCGGCGATCGAAGACTCCGACAATGCGTACTATCCCTATATCCGGCATATCATCCGTGACGTTGACCCCGAGGTCATGAAAACAACGGCAGTAAACTTTTTTATCAACGCCAACCTCATTGGCTGGTCGAAGGAAGAAGAGCTTCGCGCAAAGTATAACTGCAATATTCCCTGGGCTATCCTGCTCGACCCGACATCCGCGTGCAACCTGCACTGCGTTGGCTGCTGGGCTGCTGAGTACGGCAACAGGCTGAACCTGAGCTTTGAGGAGCTCGATGACATCATCCGACAGGGAAAGGAGATGGGCGTCTATTTCTATCTCTTTGCTGGCGGCGAGCCGCTGATGCGGAAAAAGGATATCATCCGTCTTTGCGAGAAGCATGATGACTGCATGTTCACTGCCTTCACCAACGGCACGCTGATCGACGAAGCATTTGCCGATGAGATGCTGCGCGTGAAGAACTTCGCCCCGGCCATTTCACTGGAAGGATTCGGAGAGGCCACTGACTCCCGGCGCGGTGTGGATGTGTACGACAGAGTACTCAAGGCGATGGAGATCCTGCACGAGAAAAAGCTGATCTACGGCATTTCCTGCTGTTACACCAGCGCCAACTACGATTCCATTACTTCCGAGGAATACTATGATATGCTCATCGAAAAGGGCGCCTATTTCTGCTGGTATTTCCACTACATGCCCGTGGGCAATGACGCTTCTCCCGAGCTGCTGCCATCTCCTGAGCAGCGCGCTGCAGTCTATCGCCGCATTCGAGATTATCGCAGTCGCAAGCCGCTGTTCTGCATGGACTTCCAGAACGACGCGGAATTCGTGAACGGCTGCATCGCTGGCGGACGCCGCTACCTGCATATCAACGCCAACGGAGACGCCGACCCTTGCGCTTTCATTCACTATGCCGACTCCAATATCCGCGAGAAGAGCCTGCTGGATATTATGCGCTCGCCGCTGTTTATGGCCTATCATGACGGCCAGCCCTTCAATGACAATATGATGAGGCCATGCCCCATGCTTGAGAATCCTGAAAAGCTGCGTGAGATCGTGGAGAAATCCGGGGCCAGTTCCACGGATATGCAGTCACCTGAAACTGCGGAGCATCTGTGCTCCAAGTGTGATTCCTACGCCGCCTGCTGGGCGCCGAAGGCTGAGGAGCTTTGGGAAGCGAGAAAAATGCAGAAGGCTGCTCAAACCGGTTCAAAACAATAAAGGAGGTTCTTTCCTGTGAAAAGCATATTTACTTCTGAGTCTGTGACAAAGGGGCACCCCGATAAGGTCTGCGATCAGATCGCTGACCGCATCCTCGATGAGCTGTTGCGGCAGGATCCGGAATCCCATGTGGCCTGCGAGGTCACCTGCGCCGCCGATCAGGTCCACATTTTTGGAGAAATCAGCTCGGACGCCCGCGTTAACTATGAGGAGATTGCGCGAAAGGTGATCACAGAGATCGGATATACGGAGAGAGGTCACGGCTTCGATGCCGAGAGCTGCGCAGTGCGTGTCGATCTGCACGAGCAGTCTCCGGACATTGCACGCGGCGTCTGCAAAAAGGGCGGTAAAGAGATTCTGGATCACGGTGCCGGAGATCAGGGAATGATGTTCGGTTACGCCTGCCGTCAGACCGAAACGCTGATGCCCTTACCGATCGAAATGGCGCACGCACTGGCCAAGAGGTTGGAGTTGGTGCGCACGACAAAGCTGCTGCCGTACCTGCTGCCAGATGGTAAGACGCAGGTCACGGTGGAATACGAGGACGAAAAACCCGTGCGGATCTCCACGGTCGTTGTGTCCACCCAACACCAGGCCGATGTGGATATCGAACAGCTGCGCGGCGATGTGATCACCCACGTGATCCTGCCGACTCTGCCGATCTCCATGGTGGATCGAAGCACGGAGTTCTTCATCAATCCCACCGGCCGCTTCGTGGAAGGCGGCCCGGCGGCGGATTCCGGG
>CACYXE010000050.1 GCA_902778275.1 Oscillospiraceae bacterium | reverse complement strand
AAAGACGCCGAAAATGCGCTTCAGGCATTTTAGAAACACGCCCTAGAATCATTTACGCAATTGCAATGCTTTTTGACGCCAATTCACGGCCTTATAGCTTCGTTCTACATCAAACAGGAAAGGCGAAAACTTAGCAGGCAGAAACTTTCGTGCTCAGACTCAATTTTAGATGACTTTTCTCGTAATCAAAATCATATATTCTCAACTGGATTTCGTTTGTAAGCAATGTATAGTATCAAGTATAAGTGGAGTTTTACCATCTGATATTCATTTTCATATACAGGTCACCCTTCCTCTGTAAATGCGATCTTGCCAGTTTCAGGCTCTTGTCGCGTACTATTGTCACAGCCAGGCTCTCCTTGGGATGAAACACAGCTCCCTCACTGCCGCCCCATGGCGCGTTTTTTCATATGCTTCAGGATGGTAAGGTAAGTAAGTCCCACCAGACAAACCAGTACGAACAGGCTGATGATCCACCAGCCGCAGCCCATGAAGGGCAACTCCCGCGTGAACCCGAACGCGCCCGCGGGGCTTCCCCAGTTCAGGAAGAAGCAGGGGGTAGTTCACGCCCTCTGAAAATTACCAATCCGCGGCATAGCCGATGCCCGCATAGACCGCATAGGCCAGCGGCGGCAGCGTACCAGAGAGGGCGCTGCTCCGCTTCAGGTCAGCACAAATGCCGGTGACAAGGAAATCAACGATGGCCGCAACCGGGACGACCACGTGGGTCAGGATATTCTGAGCGTTCCAGGCGTACCTGCCCAAAGTCGGCGCCAGCACAAAGCAGAACACCGCGACCGTCAACGTGATCGAAACCGTGCCCATGAACTTGACCACAAACCAGCCGTTTCCGGCCTTCCGTCCGGCCACCAGCAGCATACCGCCGATGAGGCAGATGAGTCCGATGGCAATGTTCGACTGGATCGTAAAGTACATGAACACCCGTCTTCCGCCCATGAAGGTGCCAGCGCTGGCCAGGGCACTCAGGATCACGCCTGTCGCTGCCGAAGCAACCACGATGACCTTGAGAATACAGGAGACGATCGTTCTCAAATCAGAAAGCACGATCCCTCTTTTTCCGCCTTTGTTGATCATTTGAGCCTCCACTTTCAGTCAAACAGCGCCTTGTATTCCCCATATCCCTGCGCGTCCAGTTCCTCAAAGGGAATGAACCGCAGCGCCGCCGAGTTGATGCAGTACCGCAGGCCGCCCGCCTCCGCGGGCCCGTCATTGAAAACGTGGCCCAAATGGGAGTTTGCACCGCTGGAGCGCACCTCGGTGCGGACCATGAAGTGGGAGGTGTCGATGCTCTCCGCCACGGCATCCTCCGCGATGGGGTGCGTAAACGCGGGCCAGCCGCAGCCGGAGTCGTACTTATCCATGGATGTGAACAGCGGCTCCCCGCTGACGACGTCCACATACAGGCCCTTCTCAAAGAAATCGTCGTATTCCCCGGTGAAGGCCCGCTCCGTCGCGGCATGCTGCGTGACCTCGTAGGCCAGGTCGCCGATGCGCTGCCGCAACGCCGCTTCTGCGTTTTTCACGTCTGCTTCCTCCTTCGTCGCGCCGCAGCCGCACAGCATCCAGGCACACAATACAAGGGCCAATATGAATCCGCAACGCTTCATGCGCGAACCCTCACAGCCGGTCATACTTGGCGGCGCTGCCTCTGGCCTTCTCCATGGGATACTTCGCCTCGTTCTTCGCCATCTTGCTGTTCACGATCTCATCCACGTCCAACCCCAGCTTGTCCAGCAGATTCTGACAGTAGACGATCACATCCGCCAGCTCTTCCCTGACGTGCTCCAGATCGGCATCGTCCGACCACTGGTAGCACTCCAGCAGCTCGTTGGCCTCGATGGAGATGCTCTTGGCCAGGTTCGCGGGCGTGTGGAACTGATCCCAGTCCCGATCCTCCGTGAACCTGCGTATCCTGTCGATGGTTTCCTGCCTCATGGCTAATACAGCTCCTTCAGCACCAGTACCGTGATACCGGGATTGTCGCCCGGCATGATGCGCAGCACCTTCTCATGCCAGCGGTATTCGTCCTGTATCATGCTCCGCAGGCTCGTGCCCCGGTGGTATCCATGGATCAGCTGCAGCTGATAGGTCATCGGCCCGGCCGAGGCGAGGGCTCTGTCGATCACCCGTATGGCCTCCTCCTGCCGCAGCCCGTGCAGATCCACCTTCACAAACGGTTCGTTCATGTGCTTTCTCCCTCTGTCCTTTGTGTCCCGCAATGGTATCCCAGCTTAACCTGTTATTCAATCCATGTGACAGGATTCCCTGTACGCTTCAGTTCGCTCCGTACAGGCTGTCCATCATAACCATAGCCCAGGATCAGCCCGCCGGTGACGGTTTCGTCCGCTTTCAACCCCAGTTTCTCCAAATATCCGCGCACGCTCGCATTCTCGTCCAGCCAGTGCAGCTGGTTGATCCAGCAGGACCCCAGGTCCAGCGCGTTGGCGGCGATCATCATGTTCTCCAGGGCGCAGGCGCTGTCCGCCATGGCATTGCCGTAGCCCCTGCGGTTCGCCGTCACGATCAGCACCGGCGCGCCGTAGTGAAACACATAGCCGCCCTTTTTCGACGCGCTGACGGAGTTCCGCAGGGAGACGTAGGCATCCGGGCCGACCTCCATGGCGGCGAAGGCCGTCTGCACGATGGCTGCCAGCTCGTCAAGTACCTTCCGATCCGTGATGACGATCATATGCGTGGCCTGGCTGTTGGAGCCGCTGGGGGCGGCGCGTCCGGCCTCGATCACCCGCTCGATCATTTCCCTCGGCGGCAGCCCGGGCTTCATCCTTCGCGTGCTTCTGCGGGTAAAAATGGCTTCCATCGCGTCCATGTGCATCCTCCTTTTATTCTCCTGACTGGTCAGGCTCTGTGCTTCTCTCCATGTTCCAGCGGATCAGATCCATCAGTATTGGCTGCAGCTTTTTCGCCTGCTCCGAGAACTCGTATTCCACCCGCACAGGCACCTCCAAATACTCCTTGCGCAGCACCAGGTGGTCCCGTTCCAGCTCCTTCAGCGTCTGGGACAGCATGGTATTGGAAATGCCCCGGACGTTGCGCAGCAGCTCATTATAGCGGCTGGCCCCGTTGGCGGTCAGCGAGCACAGCACGGGCAGCTTCCACTTCCCGCCGATGCTCTCCAGCGCGGCCTGCAGGGCGCACCCCGGCGCACAGGGGCAGTTGTGTTGTTGAGACATGAGCTTCTTCTTCCTCCACTCCGTTTTATCTTACTTACTAGAGTGTGTTTCTAAATGCCGGGAGATGCAGTTTCGAGTGGATTTGACTGCATTTCAAGGCGATTTCCCGCAGGTTTACTGGCGGTAAATCAAG
>CACYXE010000049.1 GCA_902778275.1 Oscillospiraceae bacterium | reverse complement strand
CACTACAAGGACAACATGTACACCACCGTCATCGACGGCGAGGATTTTGCCATCAAGCCCATGAACTGCCCCGGCACCATCCTGGTCTACGACCTGGAGCCCCACTCCTACCGGGACCTGCCCATGCGCTGCGCGGAGCTGGGCAACGTCCACCGGCACGAGCTGTCCGGCGCGCTGCACGGCATGTTCCGCGTCCGCGCCTTCACCCAGGACGACGCCCATATCCTCCTGGCCAAGGAGCAGATCAAGGACGAGGTCGTGCGCATCGCCCAGCTGTTTGACGAGGTCTACCAGCTCTTTGGTCTGCCCTACCGGATCGAGCTGTCCACCATGCCCGAAGACCACATCGGCTCTGTAGAGGACTGGGACGTGGCCACCGCCGCCCTGGCCGACGCGATCACCAGCATCGGCAAGGAGTACACCATCAACCCCGGCGACGGCGCCTTCTACGGCCCGAAGCTGGACTTCCATCTCCAGGACAGCCTGGGCCGTACCTGGCAGTGCGGCACCATCCAGCTGGACTACCAGCTGCCCGGCCGCTTCGATCTGACCTATGTGGGCGCCGACGGCGAGGACCACGTCCCCGTCATGATCCACCGGGTGGTCTTCGGCTCCATCGAGCGGTTCATCGGCATCATCACCGAGCACTACGCCGGCGCGTTCCCGGTGTGGCTCAGCCCGGTGCAGGCCACGGTCCTGCCCATTACCGACCGGGCTGCGGACTACGCCGAATCCGTCCGGGCGAAGCTCGGCGACGCGGGTGTGCGCTGTGAGAGCGACCTGCGCAATGAGAAGATCGGCTATAAGATCCGCGAGGCCCAGATGAAGAAGATCCCCTACATGCTGGTGGTGGGCGACAAAGAGGCCGAAGCCGGCACCGTCTCCGTCCGCACCCGCGGCGGCGAGGATCTGGGCGCCATGGAGCTGGACGCTTTCCTGGCCAAGATCCAGGAGGAAATCAAAACCAAAAGCTGAGCAAAGCGCATAAATCGAACATCGCCCCACAAACTAAGAAAAAGTTTGTGGGGTGTTTTTCTCCCACGAACGAAGACAAAGTTTATGGGAGGTTTTTCTCTCCCATGAACGAAAACAAAGTTTATGGGAGGGTTTTATGAGCGCGGAGAGAAAAAAGCTGATCCTGGCCCTGTGCATCGTGTTCGCCGTGAACATCTTCCTGATCGCCCTGGCCCAGCACGCCTCGGCGGATCTGTACAAGCGGGGCGCCAGCGGCCAGGTGGTGAGCCAGATCCAGACCCGGCTGAAGAACTGGGGCTACTATAGCGGCGCCGTGGACGGGGTCTACGGCAGCAGGACCGAGGAGGCGGTGCGCTGGTTCCAGCGGCGCAACGGCCTCGCGCCCGACGGGCAGGTGGGGAACCTGACCCTGGCCGCCCTGGGCATCCCCGCCTCCGGCGGGGGCGGGGGAGGAAACTCCGGGGACCTGGACCTGCTGGCCCGGCTCATCTCCGCCGAGGCCCGGGGCGAGCCCTATGTGGGCCAGGTGGCGGTGGGCGCCGTGGTGCTCAACCGGGTGGACCACCCCTCCTTTCCCAACAGCATCTCCGGCGTGATCTACCAGCCCGGCGCCTTCTCCTGCCTGGCCGACGGCCAGTTCGACCAGCCCGTGGCCGAGAGCGCCTATAGGGCCGCCCGGGACGCCATGGGCGGCTACGATCCCAGCTACGGCGCCATCTACTATTTCAATCCCGCCACCGCCACCAGCAAGTGGATCTGGTCCCGGCCCCTGATCGTGGAGATCGGCAGCCACCGCTTCTGCTCCTGAGAAAGCTGTTGAATTGCGCCGGGATTGGGAGTATAATAGATCCAATATGATGCTGGAGGTGCTCCCATGGCATATTGTGCGAATTGCGGCGCGTATATCCCCGACGGGCAGACCGTTTGCCTGGCCTGCGGCTATGACGAAGAGGCCAAGGCGCGGGAGGAAAAGAAAGCCGCGGCAGCGGCCGCCGCTGCGGCCGAAGCCAGGCAGAAGGACGAGGATCTGCGGGAGATCCTGGAGAAGCACCGCCGGCAGCAGCAGGAGCAGAACCGCCAGTGGGCCGAACAGGAAAAGGCCCGCCGTGAGCAGCAGGCCTCCAACCGCAGATGGGCGGAGGAGGAGTACGCCCGCCGCCAGGCGGAGAAAGAACGCCAGGCCCAGCAGTATGTGAACCGGAGCCGGACCGGCTACCAGACCGGCAGCGCCGCCGGCACCGGCAACAAGGCCCTGGCCTCCCTGAGCTATCTGAGCGTGCTCTTCGCCCTGCCTTATTTTTTGACGCCCGACGATCAATATGCGAAGTTCCATGCAAGGCAGGGGCTGAAGCTGTTCATCTTCGGCATCCTGGCGGACATCCTGGGCGGCCTCACCGGCCTGGGCTGGATCGTGACGCTGGCCCGCTTCTTCTTCATGTATAAGGGCATCAGCAACGCCGCCAGCGGCAAGATGGAGCCCTTGCCCTACATCGGCACCATCGGCGACAGCCAGTGAGGTGCTTCCTTATTATAAATAGATATGATCGGAAAGCGGGAGCGGCGGAGGCCGCCCCCGCTTCTGCGTGTCCGCGCGGTTCTGCTTCCGTCATTGCGAGGCCCCGCAGGGGCCGCGGCAATCCGCATTCTCCTAAGATCTTGGGGAATGGATCGCTCACCGGGGAAGCAGGCCTCCGCTTATATTTTGTGGTCTGACAGGTGGTTACAACACAAGATTTAGAAGTGAAAAAAGTTATTCAGAAAAGTGTCAAAAAAGTGTTGACAAGGGGCGCATCTAAGTGCTATATTAGCAATCACCCGAGCGAGGTTTTAGCATCACTGCGCCCAAAAGCCTGAAAGATCTGAAAAAAAGTTCTTGACAAGGGCTTTCCGCTGTGTTACTATAATCGAGCTGCCGCCGAGAGGCGGGGGGTGAGCGTGCACCTTGAAAATTGAACAATGCAAGAACAAAGCTTATGCTAAATAAGCACCAGAGAAGGGTTCTTTAACCGGCTGGAAACAGCTGGAAATAAAATTCTTTTGAGAGCTGAGTAAAGCGAATCAAGAATTAGATTTTAAGCCCCTGTTGGGGTTTAAGATACGATTATTGAGAGTTTGATCCTGGCTCA
>CACYXE010000048.1 GCA_902778275.1 Oscillospiraceae bacterium | reverse complement strand
GTTTTTGTATCTGACTTGCTTTAAAGATTCTCTTCCAATCCTGTCAGACAGCTACCAAGTCATATTTGCTTCAAAACTCTCTTATGGGTGTTGGCATAACGGCCCCCTGTT
This sequence comes from Oscillospiraceae bacterium, assembly GCA_902778275.1. Classification (GTDB taxonomy): domain Bacteria; phylum Bacillota; class Clostridia; order Oscillospirales; family Oscillospiraceae; genus Limivicinus. Next base: position 5,865 of record CACYXE010000048.1, on the reverse strand, counting down.
CATTTTGCTTATGGGAGACTTGAATCATAATCGCGCAGGCCGGTGGCCTGTGCATCGACCAGTGCGGACACTGGTCGATACTATGAATATTCGCCGTCCCACGCAAGGCGAAAAATGCTCGCAAGTCTCCCCACTCCGACAAGCACAAGGCGAAAAAACGATTGTTTTTTACGCCTTGTGTTTATTAGTTGTATAATTTAGTTTGTTGTTGCCATGCAAAATATTCTTTGCTATATTGTAAACAAGGACGGTGACTGATATGTATTGCCCAAACTGTGGAGCACTTAATTATGATAATGCAAAGTTCTGCACCGAATGTGGCGCGCATATGCTCAATGACCGCTTCTCGGATGCAGTTGGAATGAAACACCCTAAAAGAGTTAAACCGAAAAGAAAAGCTTTGCAGGTTTTTCTCACCATCCTAATTGTCGTCTTGGTTGCTTCTTCGGCTCTTATTGTCCTTTTCGCTTACCTGTTGGATATTTACACTTATAGTACATGCGATATTGATATCCAATCCATGTATGACTTTATATATGAGAAAACTCCAGAATACAAAGAGATGGAATCGGAAGTAGTATCGCTATTTGATGGTGACTATATCGTGGCGTTTCATGAAACCTATTACTTAGTTGATCCAGAAGAAAAAGTCATTTGCGCGATTACCGTTAACGATATCAGAGAAATGTTTCAAGACACTACAAATTATGTGAAACTACAAAACGCTGGCGATTTCCTTTATGTGCAAATTGATTCTCTTTTTCCATCGTTATTGGAAATTGGGGAATTAAACATGAAATATACATTCAGGAAATCGTCCCTGATAGAGAGGCTTGACTGCCTTTTGATGGCAACTATGTTTCTGATTGAAAATTGGCCGGGAGGATAATTCCTCCCGGCTTATCTTTTGCTGTTTTCGTAACCTGTTGCACCCGCTGCAGGCTTTGGTTTTATCTCTCTGCCTTGTGGAAACAGTCAAAATTATATTGTTAAGCCGATTTATCCCTTTAACGCAAAACCGCTCATATCTCACTCCCACCGGCCATAGACTTCAGCAGGGAGGCGTGGTTATGAACCGAATAAAAATCTATATCTGCGCGGCGGTGTTCATTCTGCTGACGGCTGCGAAGCTGCTTTTGCCGGGACAGGCTCTTTCCCTGCGGCAGCAGGTGCGGGAATGGATCGAACGGGACGATGATTATACAGAGCTCGTCACGACGCTTGGGGAGCGGCTGGCGGAGGAAAGGACAGTGACGGGCTTGCTCCAGGCGTTTCGATCGGATGAACCGGATGGGGAAACAGCAGAGGAAACGGATGGTCTGACGGAAATGGACACAAACAGTGCCGGCGATACGGAATGAGAGAAAGCCGTTTTCAGATCAGCGCCAGCGCTCTGCTGGCTGTGGCGCTGCTGTATTACCTGAGTACGCCAAATGAAGCGATCGCGGTGCTGTTGCCGGTCCTGTTCCATGAGCTGGGGCATATCATCGTTCTGTATATCCTGGGGCTGCGGGTCACGCGATTTCGCCTGGAATTGAAAGGCTTCTGCATGGATTACAGCGGTTATACCGGGGCCATGGGGCATGCCCTCGCGGCAGCGGCGGGACCGCTTGCCGGGATCTCTTATGCCATCACGGCGGCGGCCCTGGCGTCCCGGCTGCAGTGGGACTGGCTTTCTCTCTCCGCCGGGATCAGTCTTCTGCTGTCTTTGTTTAATCTGCTGCCCGCAATGCCGTTGGACGGCGGGCGGATCTTCTCGGCACTGTGTTCCGCCATATTTGGGGACAGGACCGGGGCGGCGATCACAGATACCACAGGACTGGCCGTAGGCGTTTTGCTGCTGAGCGCCGGTATTTTGGCCATGATCCGGGGCCATGGGATCGCGCTGGCGCTTGCGGCGATATGGCTGCTTTTATATCAGGAGCCGGGTCAGGGTATTGTAAAAAGCCGGGAAGTGTTATAAAATAAAACGATAAACACGATCGGAGAGTACGATGGATAAACGACTGGAACGGATCCTGCCGCGGGTCCAGAAGCCTGCCAGATATACCGGCGGAGAATACAACCAGATCATCAAGGATAAGTCTGCGGTGGAGCTGCGGCTGGCTTTTTGCTTCCCGGATACTTACGAGATCGGCATGTCCAACCTTGGGATGAGTATCCTGTATCACACCATGAACAGTCTGGATTTTGTGTGGTGTGAGCGGGTTTTCGCGCCCTGGGGAGATATGTATGAGGAAATGAAAAAGGCCGGGCTGCCCCTGTACGCTCTAGAGAGCGGCGATCCGGTGGGGGACTTTGACGTGCTCGCCTTTTCCATCGGTTATGAGATGGCCTATACCACCGTGCTGGACATGCTGGACATGGCCGGCCTGCCTCTGCGTACGGCGGACAGGGCCGAGCTGCTTCCCCTGGTATTTGCCGGCGGTACCGCCGCGGTGAACGCGGAACCCATGGCCCCTTTTATCGATCTGTTCATCATCGGCGAAGGGGAAGAGGTCAACAACGAATTGCTGGTGCTCCTGCGGCAGGCCAAAAAAGAAAACTGGGATAAGCGTGCCTTTCTGACAGCCGCGGCCCGGATCGAAGGCGTGTATGTGCCGAGCCTTTATGAAGTGAGCTATCAGCCGGACGGCAGCATCGCCGCGGTGACGCCCACCGAGGGCGCCCCGGCCAGGGTCACCAAACGGATCATAAATGATTTTGATTCCGCGCCGTTCCCCCTGAATCCCATCGTGCCTTCCACGGAAGTGGTGCATGACCGGGTGAATCTGGAGCTGTTTCGCGGCTGCGTCCGCGGCTGCCGGTTTTGCCAGGCGGGGCACGTGTACCGGCCGATCCGTGCCAAGAAGCCGGAGACCCTGATCCGCCAGGGGATCGAGACCCTGAAGAATACCGGTCACGAGGACGTGACGCTGCGCCTTGTGCGACGGACTGCTGGACTACTGCGAGGAGCGGAGCATCGGCCTGTCCCTGCCGTCTCTGCGGGCGGACAACTTCTCCATGGAGATCATGGAGCGGCTGCAGAAGGTCCGTAAAAGCGGCCTGACCTTTGCCGTGGAGGGTGGGAGCCAGCGGCTGCGGGACGCCATCAATAAGAATGTGACGGAAGAGGATCTGCTCAACACCTGCCGCATCGCCTTTGAGGGCGGGTGGAACAGTGTAAAGCTCTACTATATGCTGGGCCTGCCCACGGAGACCGACGAGGATATCATCGGCATCGCGGAGATGGCAAACCAGGTGCTCCACTGTTGGCGCACCTATGCCAAAAACAAAAACCGGGGGGTGAAGATCACCGTTTCCACCTCCTGCTTCATCCCCAAGCCCCACAGCCCCTTCCAGTGGGAGGCGCAGATCAGCATAGAAGAGTATCTGCGCCGGGTGAATCTTCTGCGCAGCAGCATCGTGGCAAGGAATGTGACCTATAACTGGCATGACGCCGAGACCAGTCTCATTGAGGCGGTGCTCTCCAAAGGCGACCGCCGGGTGGCGGACGCCATCGAGGAGGTCTGGCGGCAGGGCGGACGCCTTGACGCATGGACGGATTACTTTTCCTTTGAACGCTGGATGCGCGCTTTTGAAAAGTGCGGTGTGGATCCGGCTTTTTATGCCAATCGGGAGATCCCGCCGGACAGCGTCCTGCCCTGGGACCACATTGATGTGGGCGTGCGCAAGGAGCATCTTCTGCATGAGCGGGAGATGTGTTACCGATCTGAACTTTCGCCGGATTGCCGGAAGCAGTGTTCCGCCTGCGGGGCGGCCAGACTGCTGAAAGGGGGACGCTGCGATGGATAAGCTGCGGCTTCGTTTTTCCAAGACCGGCAGGGCGGTCTATATCTCCCACCTGGATCTGATGCATACCATGCAGAGGGCCTTTTCCCGGGCAGGCTATGCGCTGAAGTATTCCGAGGGCTTCAACCCCCATCCGCAGATCTCCATTGCGCTGCCCCTGTCTGTGGGAGCCGCCAGCCGCTGCGAGCTGATGGATTTCAAACTCCGGGAGGATGCTGACCTTGCGCAGCTGCCCGGCCGCTTGACCGCGGTGATGCCGGAGGGGATCGAGATCCTGGAGGCCTATGAGCCGGAGCGCAAGACGGCGGCACTGAAATGGCTGCAGGTGGAGGGCGTGTTCGAGTATGACGCGCGCGATCCGGCAGCTATGGCGGAGGCTCTGCGCGCTTTCTATGAGCAGGAGAGCATCGTGATCACCAAGAAAACCAAACGCGGCATGGGCGAGACGGATATCCGTCCGGGGATCCGGAGCATTGCTTTTCAGGCGGGCGCTGATTCTGTAAGTGTGGCGGCTGTCGTTTCCGCCCAGGAGCCCACCATCAATCCAGAGCTGTTGGCGGAGGCTCTGCGGCAGAAGGCGCCGGAGCTGGCGCCGGACTTTGCCAAATTCACACGCCTCGAGACCTATGACGCGGACATGCGTATCTTTCGCTGAACGGGAGGGAACCCTGTGAAACGTATTGCGATCTTTCAAAGCGATCTGAACGTGGGCGGCATCCAGAAATCCATCGTGAATCTGTTGAAAAATATAGATTACGAGCGCTTTCAGGTGGATCTGTTCCTGTCTGAAAAAAGCGAGTTCTGGTCGATGGATTTCCCTGGGCAGTTGGGCGTGCATTATCTGAAGCCGACTTCCCGGATCTACAAATATATGCCCTTTGATCTGGCTCGCCGCCTGCTGCATTATGATTTTTCCGGGTATGGCAGCTATGATCTGGCCATCGACTTCAACTCCTATCAGTGCAGCTGCGCCGTGGGCGCGACCACGGTCCCGGCGGCTTACCGGGTCATGTGGGTGCACAACAATGTGGAGATCAAGCTGGGAGAAGAATGGAAGTATCGGGTGCTTTGGCACTTCTTTAAAGGGAAGTTCAAGTACTATGACGCCTTTGTCTGCGTGTCCAAAGCTCTGATCGAGCCCTTCCAGAAAATGTCCGGTGTGCGGGACAAGCCTTTTCATGTGATCCAGAATTACATCGACGTCGCTGAGATCCGCCGTAAAATGGGGGAGGAGCCCGCCGGGCTGCGGCTGGATGATGCTTGTGTCAACTTTGTCGCCCTGGGCCGGCTCTGCCATCAGAAGGGTTATGATATCATGCTGGACGCCTTCGCCAAAGCCTGCGCGGAACGAGCCGACCTGAGGCTGTATATCATCGGCGACGGGCCGGACAGACAAGCTCTGGAGCAGCAGCGCGGGCAGCTGGGGCTGCAGGATAAGGTGATCTTTCTGGGCAATCAGGAAAATCCTTATTGTTATATGAACAGGATGGACGCCTTTTTGTCCACCTCCCGCTATGAGGGCCAGCCGCTGAACATCATGGAGGCCATGGCTGTGGGCTTGCCGCTCTACTGCGCAAAGAGTTTGGAGAAGTACACCGAAGGACTCAAAGGCTATGAGGATCTGGTTCCGGCGATCCTTGCGGCGGGTAAGGTCCCGAAGCAGCCGGACGACCTGGCGGCGTACAATGCGCAGATCCTGCGGGGGATCGAAGAACTGACCGCAGCCGGAAAAGCCTGAGTTTCCGCAATTTTTTCTCCATAAATGCGCAAAAATCTCTTGCATTGGCTGAGAAAGTGTGTTATTATACCATAGCTTGTGCCGGGAACTTTCCGGTACGTTAACAAGGCGGTCCGCTGCCGCGGCTTCGACCCTCCGGTAAGAACGTCTATATGAAAGAAGGATTGGATTATGGATCTGGTCAAAATTCTCAGCGAGCAGTACATGAAGCCCGAGCTGCCCGAGATGAACGTGGGCGACACCGTGCGTGTCCTCGTCCGCGTCAAGGAAGGCAACCGCGAGCGTACCCAGGCTTTCGAAGGCACCATCATTGCCAAGAAGCATGGCGGCATCAA
>CACYXE010000047.1 GCA_902778275.1 Oscillospiraceae bacterium | reverse complement strand
ACAAATCGCCAAAGTCTAGATGCAGCCTCTTCGACCACATCTGCGTCAGAGAATTGGGATGAAAAAACCATCCTAGCGCAGTTGATAAAGCTTACTTTATCTTGCGCTGTTGCACTGTCTCTCAAGTATTTTGCATAGTCCACAGGTTGCTTGTTGAGTCTCGCGGCAACTTGCTTAAAGTACTCCTTGTATCGTTGTAATTCTTCGAATACATCAACAGCATACGACGCAATAACAAACCACTGATTCGGGACATAAATATACTTTGTGCTTGAGGATGTAATAACTGCTGTTGCACCAAGAAATTCTATATCATAATTGTTTTTTCTCAGATACTTCGTAAACTGATTTTTAAACTCATCGGTTAATTCTACATCCTGCCAAACAAATTCATTCATATATGTTAAGGCAGAGTTTCGAATCAAGCTATGGCTGATCTGGAAGGGATAATTGCCGGCCTTACTTCAAAACGCACCGCAGCGGAACGCTACCTCAAGGCGCTGACCGGCAGGAACGGACCTCTGATGGAGTTCGAGACACTTGCCTGGCAGGCGGTTGTAGACCACGCCTCCATCAGTGCGGATGGCACCGTCACCTTCTTCCTCCGTGATGGTTCTGAAGAAAAAGAATACGTGCAGAGCGGAGTTCGGAGCTACAGGAGACGGGGCGCGGTTAATGCGGAGGTGTGTGCGGTATGAGCTACAGAAAAAACCGGCAGGCGGTCAAAGAAGGCAAAATACTGAAGGAGCGCAGGCAGGAACTGGGGTTCACGCAGCTTGAGGTAGCCTCTGAATGCGGTGTCGAACTGCAGCAGTACCAGCGGTTTGAATATGGACAGCGGCGGTTTACGACCTGCCGGATGAACCTTGGCCTGCGGATCTGCATGGTTCTGGAACTCGATCCATACGACCTGCTTTTCCTTGAAGGGCAATGATTTCCAAGGCTACAAGCCCGCCCCGACCCCCAAGAAAGGCCGTGGCGGGCTTGTTTCTGCAAATAAATGCTCAAATACATCCCCGTGGACGTTGATAACTATCAGCAATTATCGGAATATGTCGATGCCATTATGGCAGTAATAACGACAGGAGGCGGTGCGCATGGCATTTGCAAAAATACGCGGGCGGGAGGTGAACGGATGGACGATGTCAGAAAAGCGGCTGAGGAACGAGCGTCACGCCCCAGGACAGCCGAGGTAGGAGCGAGCTTCGAGTCGGAAAGACAGCGGTCGAAAAACGCCCTGGTAAAGCAGCTTGATGCACTGGACGGCAGGAATGTGAGGAAGATCGCAGCCGCGGCGCTGAAGCAGTCCTCTCCGTAGCCGGGCTGGGAGACGAGGTTGGTCCTCTCCAGCGCCTCAAGGATCTTCGGGTGCGCGCCCTCGGTATAGTCGCTCTTGAAGTACAGCATGGCGTTTACTCCTCTCTCTGCCGGCGCAGCTTCCGCCGCCGGCGGTTGATATAGCGCTCCAGGTGCCCTTCCTCGAGAAAGGCGGCCAGCACGTATTGATCGTAGACGGGGACGGTGCAGGAATAGAAGTCCAGCCGCGCCCGGTATTCCTCGCACAGCGCCCCGGGCAGCACCATGTAGCCGGTGCGCATGGCCGGGGCGAGGGTCTTGGAAAAGGTGTTGAGGTAGATGACCCGCTCCGGGGCCAGGGAGAAGATGGTCTCGATCTGCCGCGTGGGGCTCGCGAGCTCCGAGTCGTAGTCGTCCTCCACGATCACCGCGTCCCGCTCCCGGGCCCAGGCGGCGTATTCATGGCGCTTGGCGGCCGTGGCGGTGATGCCGCTGGGGTAGGAGTGGAAGGGAGTCACGTGCAGCGCCCCGGCGCGGCAGGCGCGGAGCGCCTCGCTCTCGATCCCGTCCGGCCCCAGCCTCAGCGCCTCGCAGCGCGCGCCGTTGGCCTCGTAGACCCGGCGGATCTTCTCATAGCAGGGGTCCTCCAGCGCGAAACCGCGATCCCGCCCCAGCAGCTGGACCACCAGCCCGTAGAGATACTCCGCCCCGGAGCCGATGACGAGCTGCTCGGGCGAGACCTCCATGCCGCGGCTGCGGCGCAGATAGCCGGCCAGGGCCTCCCGCAGCTCGGGCACGCCCCGGCTGGGCGAGGGCTCGAGGATGCGCCGGTCGTAGTCGCTCAGCACGGCGCGCATGGTCCGCGCGAGCGTGGTAAAGGGAAAAGCCTCCGGCGCCTCCCGCGGCGCGCTCATGTCCGCAAGGCTTGGCCGCCAGGCGCCGCCCGCCGCGGGACCGCCGAAGGCGGCGAAATAGCCGCTGCGCGGCCGCGCCTCGGCATAGCCCTCGTCCACCAGCAGGGCGTAGGCGTGCTCCACGGTGATGACGGAGACGCCGAGCTCCTCGGCCAGCGTCCGCTTGGAGGGCAGGCGCATCCCGCGCGGGACCGCCCCGCCGACGATGTCCTGCCGGAGCTGCCGGTAGAGCTGCATATAGGCGCTCTCCGCGCCGTGCTTGTCGATCGTGTAGTTCATGGAGGAAACCCGGCTTTTCAAAAACTGGCCATATAAAAAATATAAAAACTGGATATAGTATCATGGTCAGTTTCCTATTATAATCCGAGACACAGAAAAGTCAAGGGGGCGTCCGGCATGAAAGACTCGCATCTGTCGGTAAAAAAACTGACCGCCGCCGCGGTCCTGATGGCCATGAACATCATCATGAGCATCTCCGCGCTGAGCATCCCGGTCCCGGGAGGCCACATGTATCTGAACGACGTGATCATCGTGACCGCCGCGGTGCTGCTCGAGCCCTTCTACGCCTTCGCGGTGGGCGGCTTGGGCGCTTTCATCGGGGATATGCTGTTTTACCCCGCGCCGATGTTCGTCTCGCTCGTGAGCCATGGCGTGCAGGCGCTCGTGATCTCGCTCTTTGTTCACCGCTGGATGAAGAGCCGCCCGGTCCCCGCCTCTGTGATCGGGGCGGCGCTGGGCTTGGTCCTCTCCGTCGTCGGCTATACGCTCGGGCGCGCCTATGTCTACAGCACGCCCGCCTACGCCGTTGCGAAGTTCCCCTTCCAGATCCTGCAGACCCTGGTGGGCTCGACGCTGGCGCTGCTGCTGTGCTGGAAGTGCGGCGTGGTGAAGATCTTTCAGCGGCGCTTCGGCCAGGCGTAAAGGGTCTTGTCGATTGGAAGACAAAAGTCGATAAAGATTGGAATAAAATACCGGATGAGTTTGGATTTCGATGTGAAGAAATAGTCAGAATTAATAAAAATACAAGGCCGGGAGCATATCGCTCCCGGCTTTGTATTCTCATTGTTCTAAAGGGGCCGGCTGCATCCCAAAGGATGCAGCCGGCTTCTCGGGTCACTTTTTCCTCACCGGGAGCCAGATCGCGGCGTGATAATCCGGGTCGGTCTTCTCGCCGTTGAGGCAGTCGTACCATTCCACATTGGCGTTTCCGGCGAGCTCATAGTCCGGGTTTCCCGGGAGCCATTCCCGGAAGATGCGCGTGTTCAGGCTCTGCAGGGTCTCCGGCATCGGGCCCACGCAGTCGAACACCGCCCAGTCTCCGCGCGGAAATTCGTACAGCACCATCCCCTCCGGCACCTCGCCGCCGGTATACTTCCCGGCGATCAGATAGCGGAACCTGTCGCCGCACAGATCGTCGATGCAGACGCCGTATTCCCCGATGCAGTTGTCCACGAGCGCCTGCTCATAGGCGTTTGCCGGGGCGTTCCCGGCGTACACGTTCGCGGCGTACTTTTCGCAGATCTCGTCCCAGAACTTCGGGATCTCCGCATAGGCGCTCTCATAGGAAAACTCCCGCTGGAAGCCGATGACCCGGAGCGGAAACATGGGTGTGATAATAAAAACGAGAACTGTTGACTGTTATATTATTGTGCTTCACAAAACGAGAGAATATCCTGCAGCACATCCTCACAGCCCGGTTCCTTGTGGATCTCGTGCCGGCGGCCGGGGTAGAGCTTCATATGTACGTTTCGGTGTCCGGTTTCCAGAAAGTCCATCACCGTTTTTCGCACGCCCTTTCCATAGTCGCCAAGGGGATCCTCTTCGCCGGAGATGAAGAACAGTGGGAGGTCGATCGGCGCGGCGGAGATGGTTTCCTTTTTGCAGACGGTGTTGTTCATCGTCACCAGATCATGGAATCCTTGATTGGAGAAGACGAAATCCGTGAGCGGATCACTCATAAAATCCGCTACGTGCTCCTCGTGTGCGGAAACCCAATCGAAGGGGGTCTTTCCCTCGGTGCGGGCGTTATAATTGCCGAAAGCCAGCTTGTTCATCAGATCGCCCTGCTCCTTGCTCTTGAAGCCGGAGAGCACGCCACTGAACACCAGTGCTGCGGGCATCAGCGGGTTTGCCCGGAGGTGGC
>CACYXE010000046.1 GCA_902778275.1 Oscillospiraceae bacterium | reverse complement strand
GCTGGGAATAGATGGGCAGATCGTTACGGAATTTCCAATCCATCCGGGTCCTCCTTTTTTGTGTTGTTGTACTAAGCAATTAATACAATAACACAAAAGCAATATTTGTCAAGCCTTTTTTGCAAAACTTTTTCAAAAAATTTTTGCCCCCTCGGGCGAGGGGGCAGAAACCATGCTTTTCGATGTCACATTTTTTCCGGGGCGCTGACGCCGATCAGGCCCAGAGACAGGGCGATGACCCGGCGCACACAGTCCGCCAGCAGCAGCCGGGCCTCCAACAGCTCCTCCTCCGCGCCCTTGATGCGGCAGGCGGTGTAGAAGCGGTGGAAGCGGGCGGCAAGTTCCGTGACGTATTTGTTGATGCGGCTGGGGTCGTAGTCCCGGGCCGCCAGGCGGATCTCCTCCGGCAGGGCCGCCAGCTGCTTGATGAGTTCCTTTTCGGTTTCATGCTGCAGCAGGGACATGTCCGCCGTCCCCGGCACCGGGTGTCCCTCCGCCGCCAGGGCGGCGATCATGGTGCAGATGCGGGCGTGGGCGTACTGGACGTAGTAGACCGGGTTTTCGCTGTCCTGCCGGACCGCCAGCTCCAGATCGAACTCCACCGGGCTCTCCGGCCGGGAGTTGAAGAAATAGCGGGCCGCGTCCACCGGGATCTCGTCCAGCAGGTCGGTGAGAGAGATGGCCTTGCCGGTGCGCTTGGACATGCGCACCACTTCCCCGCCGCGGGTCAGCTTTACCAGCTGCATCAGCACGATGTCCAGCCGGTGCTCCCCGTCCAGACCCAGGGCGTCCATGGCGGCCTTCAGCCGGGCCACGTGACCGTGGTGGTCCGCGCCCCAGATGTTGATGGCCTTGTCAAAGCCCCGCTCGGCCAGCTTGTTGCGGTGGTAGGCGATATCCGCGGCAAAGTAAGTGTAGAAGCCGTTGGCCCGGCGCAGCACGTCGTCCTTCAGCGCCAGCTTTTCGATATCCGCCTCGCTCTTGCCCGCGGCGCGCAGCTTGTCCCCCAGCAGCCGGGAGGTGGCCAGCCACAGGGCGCCGTCCTTTTCGTAGGTATAGCCCCGCTCCGTCAGCACGGCCACGGACTCGGCCACATAGCCGCTCTCGTGGAGGCTGGACTCAAAGAACCACTGGTCATACTCGATGCCGTAACGGCGCAGGTCGGACTGCATCTTGGGGATGTTCCGGTCCAGGCCGAAGCGGGCCATGACTGCGTGGCGCTCCGTCACGTCCTTATCCAGAAACTCGTCGCCGTACTTCTCCCGGAACAGGGCGGCCAGCTCCTTGATATCGTCGCCGTGGTAGCCGTCCTCGGGGAATTCCACCCGGTCCTCGCCCAGGATCAGCTGCTGATAGCGGGCGTCGATGGAGGAGGCGAACTTCTCGATCTGGTTGCCGGCGTCGTTCACATAGAACTCCCGCCAGACCTCATACCCGGCCCAGTCCAGGACGCTGGCCAGGGAGTCGCCCAGCACGCCGCCGCGGGCGTTGCCCATGTGCATGGGGCCGGTGGGATTGGCAGACACAAACTCCACCATCACCTTCTGTCCCCTGCCCTCGTCGCTGCGGCCGTAATCCGCGCCCTCGGCGTTGATAGCGGCGATCACGTCGCCGTACCACTTGTCCGACAGGCGGAAGTTGATGAAGCCCGGCCCGGCCACTTCCACGGACCGGAACCAGGAGCCCTCCAGCTCCGCGTTCTCCGCCAGGGCCTCGGCGATCTTCCGGGGCGCCATGCGCAGGGCCCGGGCGCCGGTCATGGCGTGGTTTGCGGCAAAGTCGCCGTTGGCGGTGTCTTTGGGGATCTCCACCGTGCCGCTGAGCACGGCCCCGGCGGGCAGCTGACCCTTCTCCGCCGCCCTCTCATAGGCGCTCTGCAGGATCTCACTTACGCGCTCCTTGGCGCTCTGGATCAAATTAGCCATTGGTACTTCCTCGATTCTCCGTCTCTTTCACGGTGATCTGAAACTTGTTGCGCGCCACCACGGCGTGCTCCACATTCAGCACATAGTCGATCTCCACCTTGCCGCCGTTCTCGTCCATGCTGTGGAAGATCTTACGGGTGTCGATGCCCATGGTGGCGTTGCCGTAGGGGGTCTCGTACAGGAAGGAATTCTTCTGCCCCTCCTTGAAGATCATGCGGCTGGTAATGAGCCCGTCCCGGTCCACCACGACCTGGTCCGGCATGACGATCATGCTGGTGCGGGTCCCCTCCAGGCCGGTGACCTCGCTCTCCTCATAGCTGAGGCAGCCGATCCCGTCCTCAAAATAATAGTAGCCGTCGGTGGTGAACTCCAGATGATCCTCATCTTCCTGCTGGTAGCCGTGTATGCTGTTGATGGAAATCCAAACATCCTTTAGCATCTCATACCTCCATGACCGGGACTTCCTCGACGCCGTCGATCTCCCGCCCCAGAAACAGCGCGGCCTTGCGGGCGAACTCCTCCCCGCTGCCGCTGGTATAGTAACGCTCCCGGCCCCGGCCGCCGGTAAGGCCGTTATGGCGCAGATAGTCCCGCAGGGCCGCCGCGCCGCAGTCCGCCGCGCCGTAGAGGGCGACCTCCGCGCCAAGATAGGCCCGGATAGCCGAAGCGATGATCCCGTAGTGGGTGCAGCCCAGCAGCACCGCCGCCGCGCCCCGCTCCTTCAGGGGGGCCAGGCAGTTTTCCACCGCCCAGCGCAGCAGGGGGTCCTCCGCCTCCGTGTGCCCGCTCTCGATGAGCGGCACGAAGTTGGGACAGGGCAGCGCCAGGATCTCCCGCCCGGGGCAGGCTGCCCGCAGGGCCTTTTCAAAAGCGCCGCTGCGGATGCTGGCCTCTGTGGCGATCACGCCCAGGGGCGCCTCGCCCGGCACGCAGGCCATGGCCTCTACCCCCGGCGTCAGCACGCCGAAGGCGGGGACGGCATAGCTTTGCAGCAGGTCCGGGGCATTGCTGGAAATGGTCCCGCAGGCCACCAGGACGGCCTTCACCCCGAAGCCCGACACAAAGTCCAGATCCTGCACCGCCATGCGGCGGATCTGCTCCCTGCTGCGGCCGCCGTAGGGCACGCGCCCCGCGTCGGCAAAATATATGATGTCCTCCTCCGGCAGCAGCTGCCGCAGCGCGCGAAGCGCCGTCAGCCCGCCCAGGCCGGAGTCGAAAATTCCGATAGGTCTGTTATCCATATAGGTCTCCTGACGAAGTGTGACAACTTAATATACCGCAAAGCCGGCCGCAATACAAGAAAAAATTGTTTGTCGCCGGGACTTGTTCTTTGATAAAATAGGTATATAATAAGCGCGACGGCGCTTATTACAGGATTTAAGTCGTTTTTCCCGCCGCTTGCGCGGCAACCGAAAAACATGACAAATTATACCGCAGCCGCGTTGCGTCTGTGGTATAATACCATTTACCGCATTCTTTCACCGCATTTCCCAAGGAGGGATCGCATGAACATCGAATTGACGGAAAAAGAATTTCGCAGGCTGCTGGACCTGGTTTATATCGGCAACTGGATCCTCAACTCCGCCCGGGGCGAGGACCGCTTCGAGGACTACGACCTGCTGCAGGAGAAGCTGTTCGCTCTCTGTCCCGGCCACGGCATGCGTTCCCTGGTGCAGCGCTGGCAGGGGCACATCTTCCCCTCCCAGGCCTATGAGGAGGGCGGCATCCACGAGGCCATCGCCGACTATGAGGACGCGGTGTTCTTCAACATCCTGGCCGAGGAGCTGGCCCGGCGGGATCTGGGGCTGGAGGATTCGGACCCAGAGGACTTCACGGAGCTGAGCGAGCGGATGGAGGAATACCTGGCGGAATTCGACCGCAACGGCCTTGGTGCCATTCATATTGATATATAGGAGCGTATCGACGAAAATATGCATGATGAACTGACAAGAGAAGACATCCGCAAGATGCGGCAGGAGCTGGACTACCGGCGGCTGGAGCTGATGCCGGAGCTGATCGAAGAGGTCAAGCGCACCCGCGCCTTCGGCGATCTGAGCGAAAATTTTGAATATAAGGCCGCCAAGCAGGCCCAGAACAAAAACCGCAGCCGCATCCGCTACCTGGAGGGCATGATCAAAACGGCGAAGATCATCGACGACCGCTCGGCGGACGACCAGGTGGGTCTGTTCGACAAGGTGGAGATCTACATGCCCGAGGACGATGAGACCGAGACCATCCAGGTGGTGACCACCGTGCGCTGCGACCCCCGCAAGGGGCTGATCAGCAAAGAGTCCCCCTTCGGCAAACAGGTGCTGGGCAAACGCGTGGGCGACCGCTTCACCGTCCAGGTCAGCGACACCTACAGCTACCCGGCGGAGATCCGCTCCATCACCAAGACCGAGGACGACGGCTCCGCGCCGCTGATGGGATATTGACTTCAAATGGGAAAGCGCCCCGCCGGGGCGCTTTTTTCTGTTTCTTTTCGGTAAAAATTTCTTGACAATCCGGGAAAAACAGATATAATGATATGGCCTGTCCAGAGGACGGGCGATCCTTGCTCCCGCGGGCGGCGCCGCCGCCCAAATCCCGAGCGGGGGCCAAATGACCAGAAGGAGGTGCAACCATGGCAAAAGCAAGCGAAAAGTACGAGGTAATGTACATCATCAACCCCAACTTCTCCGAGGAGG
>CACYXE010000045.1 GCA_902778275.1 Oscillospiraceae bacterium | reverse complement strand
GGCTATGATTACTGGGCGGTACAGCACCTGGTGAACGGCCTGGCCAAGGGTTACGGCAAGGTCGCCAGCGACGTGATCGACGGCAAGTACGGCAACGGGCAGGCTCGTGTGAACGCCCTGCGCGCCGCGGGCTTTGACGCCGGCCTGGTCCAGGATCTGGTCAACGAGATCCTGAAGTAAGCATAAGAAGTCAACAAATCAACAAAACAATAAATCAATAAACAGGAGGAAAAAACAATGGCAGAAGTGAAAATCAACGACGCAGAACTGGAAGGCGTGACCGGCGGCGCAGGCGGCTGGAAGCAGTACGCGAAGGGCTCTTACGTCAGCTACGGCAACTACATCGTTTACACCGTGGCCAGCGGCGACGTGCTGAGCGGGATCGCACCCCGTTTCGGTGTTACCGTCAAGCAGATCCAGGATTGGAACAACATCAAGAATCCCAATGTGATCAGCGTTGGCCAGAAGCTCACCATTTATCCCACGATTGTCCGCTGAGCGAATACACAGAAAAAGCCCCGCTGTCGTTCGATAGCGGGGCTTTTTATAAATACCATGTAGTCTTGGAGAAGAAAAACCAATGAGAAAGAAATGTATCATCTGTATCTGTCTGCTGCTCATGATCAGCATGCTGGCGGCCTGCGGGAATGCCGGATCTTCAACTGCCGAAACGGCCCAGCAGACGAGCCCCGGGCCTGACGGCGGCGCCGGGCAGGGACAGCCTGAGGGGGTCTGGCAGGCCCGGTTCGTACCGCTGGAGACCGAGGGCCTTTACGGCGGCGTGCGGAATCTGACGGCCGTGGGGGACAGCCTGTATTTCACGACCTCCGGCGTGATCGCGGATGAGACGCCGGACGGCGCCGAACCCGAATGGCCGGAGCAGTACTGGGTCTATGGACCGGTGATCGGCAGGACCGATCTGAACGGGAATACGGAGCTCCTTCCGTATTCGCCGGATCGCCCGGAAAAGCAGACGGGAGAAAACAGCGGCGTGCTGTTTGAACGGCTTTACGCGGCCGGGGACGGAAGCCTTTGGGTCCTGGAGAACCACTATGTGACAAGTGAAGAAGGCGGCAGCGAGGATAAGAAGCTCGTGCATATCCAAACTGACGGGACGGTGCTGCAAAGCCTTCCGCTGCAGGCACTTGCCAGGCACAGCGCGGAAACGGCCGGTAAAGATGGCACATATTCTTTCGACCTGGCGGGCTTCACCGCGGATGAGGAGGGGAACCTGTGCATAGCGGTCCATGAATGGTTCGCGGGAAACGGTTCCTACGTGGAGGACAATCAGATCTATGTCCTTGACGGCGAGAGCGGAGAGCTGAAGCACCAGATCCCGCTGTATGGAGAGATCGCGGGCCTCACGCGCCTGGCGGACGGCAGGATCGTAACGGCGGCCTACAGCGGAGCGCATCCGATTTTCAGCTTCGTGAACCTGCAGGAGGAAAGCCTTGACGAGATCCTCACGCTGGACGAATTCCTCGACTCGATGAACGGGGCGCGGACGGCCGGACAGATGTTTTACAGCGCCGGGGACAGCATGTTCCGGCTGCATGTGGATACCGCTGAGACGGAAAAGCTGTTTGCCTGGACGGACTGCAGCGTGGTACACAGCGACGGAGACAGCGTCTGCGTGCTGTCCGATGACCGGGTGGTGACCGTGTCCGGGCAGGCTTCCGGAGAGAACGCGAAGCAGGAGCTGGCCATATTGAGTCCGGCGGATCCCGCGGAGACCACGGAGAAAAAGGTCCTTCACATGGCGGTTTTGAACCTCTACCCCTTTACCAGCGAGATGGTGAGCCGCTTTAACCGTTCCAATTCGGAATACCGGATCGAAGTGACGGACTATGCCCAGTACAATGACTATTCCACCGGCAATCCGGAGGACTGGAACGCGGGGCTTACAAGGCTGCAGACGGAGCTGATCGCGGGGAATGTTCCGGATATCCTGGACATCAGCCTGCTGCCGGTGGGCCGTCTGGAGGCAAAAGGGATCCTGGTGGATCTTCTGCCCTACATCGCCGCGGACCCGGATCTGGGCTTCGACAAGCTCAACACGCAGGTCCTGGAGGCCTTTGAGGAAAACGGGAAGCTGTATCAGAGCGTAGGCAATTACTATGTGCTGACCACAGCCGGCCTCAGCAGCGTGGTGGGAGATCAAATGGGCTGGACCATGGAAGACATGAGCGCGGCCATGCGTGAGCTGCAGGCGGTCAACCCCGGGAGCACGGTTTTCGATCTGTACACCACCAGAGACGACGCCATGGAGTTCCTGCTGTACCTGGAACTGGGAGAATACGTGGACTGGAGCACGGGCGAGTGCGCCTTCGACAGCGACAGCTTCCGTCAGTTTTTGCAGTTTGTCAAAGAGTTCCCGACCAGCTTTGACTGGAGCGCGGGCCTTGACAGCGCGGCGGATCTGGATCAGGACACGCGGCTGGCAGCGGGCCTGCAGCTGATGAAGCAGTGCAGCGTCACCTGCTTTGAGGATATGCAGACCCACACGATCGGCCTCGGAGGAGAGCCTGTCACCTTCGTGGGATATCCGACGGAGCACGGCGTCGGCAGCATGTTCGCGCAGATGGGAAATGCCTTTGCCATTTCTTCCACCTGTGCCGACAGAGACGCGGCCTGGCAGTTCGTACGCCAATTCTTCCTTCCGGTATACCAGGAACAGTTTAAAGGCTTTGCCTTCCCCACCAATCTCTCCGTCTATGAGGAGATGAAGCAGGAGGCCATGGCGCAGCAGTACCAGCGCAATCCGGACGGCAGCTATACGCTTGACGTAAATGGGAATCGGCTCCCTGTGGATCGGGGCAGTGTGAATCTCGGCGGCGCGGAGGTCAAGCTGCAGGCCGCGACGCAGGCGGACGTGGCCGCTGTGGAAGAGATCATAGGCGCCACCACCCATGTGCTGAGCACAGACGACAGCGTGAAAGAGATCATTGTAAGCGGCGCGGCGGGGTATTTCGCGGACCAGCGAAGCCTTGATGAGGCCGTAAAGCAGATCCAGAGCCGGGCGAATATCTATGTGAACGAACAGCGTTGATCGGTTTCATCGACTGAGGATCCCCTGATGTGTTTTGCATCAGGGGATTGCTGCGAGTTGTTGAAAGCTTTTAACGAAGCATATAGGATAACCGTCTGCTGTGAATTCCATACTGGACATTTGTTGGACAGCAGCCGATACACTTGTTTTATAAGAAAATGCCGTCGGACGGAGGCGTCGATATGGAAACAGAATTCAGACGCTGTCGAAGCGATCTCAGCATTCTTGGCAGCGGCGTGATTGTTTTTACGGCCTGGGAGCTGCTCAAGCCGCTGCTGATCGCCCTGCTGATCCCGCAGGCGGACACGGACGTCACGACCGTCGCCGCGGAGGAACAGTTTTCGATGGGTATGATCTTTGTGTTTTTCTTCGGGCTGTTCCTGCTTTTCGTTCTGGACGTGTGGCTGCGGTTTTATATCGGAAAGGCGGCCAGAGCCGAGGCGGCGGGAAAGCAAAGGGGAAACGGCTACATGGTCGCCGCCTACGTGTTTTTCGCCTTTCAGGCGGTGAGTTTCGTGATAACGGTCGCGCAGCTGTTTCGATCGGGCCTGACGGAAGGGTCTGTCCTGGAAACCGCCGCGTCCCTGCTGGTGGAGCTCAGCTCCGCGATCATCATGGGGGAGCTTGCCTTTACGGCGAGAAAGTTCAAAAAGCTCAGCAAGCTGAACATCGGGTGAACGGGAATGCAGAAGGATTTTCATTACTACGCGACCTACTGTGCCGCGCGCATTGCGGGATACTCCCATGAGGAAGGCCAGGAGATCTGTTACAGCGCCCAGCTTGTGGACTGGTGCTCCGCGACCTTCCTGTCCAAACTCAAAGGGCCGCGCGCCGCGGCGACGACCCAGCTGCAGCTGGAGCTGATGGAGGCCCGGACCGATCTGGTTGGCCTGCAGGATATCACGCGCATCTGGGCTTCCTTCCACTTCCTGCCCTACGATCTGCATGCGCAGGTGAAGCGCGCCTCCCGCTTGTACCGCAGCAAATACCGCCTGATCTGCAGGCCCAACGGCGCGCTGGTGCGGGATACGGTGGAGCTTGCCGCGAAGCGCGGCACCCAGGCCGTGGGGATCGCCATGCACGTGCTGGCCGACACCTGGGCGCACAGGAACTTTGCCGGGACGCCCTCCCTGGTCATCAACAACACGGACGCCTATTTCTACGAGCTGATCGACGAGGGGGGACAGGACCTCTGGCGGACGGTCCGGTTTCGCCACAGTCCCGGCGCGCCGGACGATCTGGAGCGGGGGATCTATTCCAACAGCGTCTACCAGTGGTCGGAGAATTCGATCATGAACCTGGGCCACGGGCGGGCAGGCCACCTGCCGGACTATAGCTTTATACGCTATAAGTATTTGCCGGCCTGGGCCGGATACGAGGAAAACTTCAAGGACAATCCCACGGAGTATTTCAAGGCCTTCTGTCAGATGGTCCGCGCCATGGAGTATCTTCGGGGCGGCGCCCCCGATTTCACGGTGGACAGCTATGCCTATGAGGCCGTGGCGCCCTGGGCGGAGGAGATCCGCAGGATCCTTGCCAGGCGGCAGCCGGATGCCTGCGACGATTGGAGAGCGCTGGCGGAGCGGATCGCCGGACGGGAGATCGAGGACTTCGATCTGGAAAAGTATCAGGCGGCGTACCTTGCCGCGGACAGGACGGAGAAGGACAAGACCTTTCTCGGCGCGTTTTTCCTGGCCGCCATGGCGCACAAGAGCATGGTGACCAACGCGATCTTTCGCTCCGGAAACCTTCTGGCTGGCTTTTCGGTGGACTTTTCCGCGAAGGGCTTTCGCGGGATCCGCGATTACCGGCGGCTGCTGGAGCAGGAGAAAGGGGATGAGACACGATGACCCTGACACAACGGATCGGGAAGCTCTTCCGCGCCCTGGGCTCCTGCCTGATCGCGTGGATCCTGATCAGGATGGGGGAAGACGGCTTCTTGCTGGTGAGCGCGCTGCTCAGCCTGGCGCTGATCGTATTCGGCGCGCGCAATCTCATCTATTATTTCTCCATGGCGCGGCACATGGTGAATGGACGCAGCATCCTGTATATCGGCGTGATCGCCCTAGATTTCGGCATCTTTACGCTCTCCGTTTCCGACAGTCACGGTGTGTTCACGGTGCTGTATCTGCTGGGCGTGCATGCCTTCTCCGGCGTGATCGATATCCTGCGCGCGCGGGAAGCCAGACAGTTTGAGGCGCCGTCCTGGAAGATCAGCCTGGCGGAGGGCATCGCCAATATCGGCGTGGCCCTTGTGGCGGTGGTCTTCGGTATTTTCCTGGGAAATATGAGAAATCTGACGGTCATCTACGCGGCGGGCCTTATCTATTCGGCGCTTTTGAATATGGCCATCGTGTACATCCCGTGACGGCCCGGCGGCAGTTATACCGTGCCATAGACGAGTCTTAAAAACGACATAACACGCAGAGAGAGCCTGCGGCGGAGCCTCCCGCCGCAGGCTCTGTCCGCGCTGTGACATTTGTGTGATGCTCCGGGTGCTATCCTGTGACCGTAAAGAAAAAAACGAAAGAGACAGGAGGGAGAACCGCCATGAAAAACATCAACAGGATTTTCCGATACGCCATCCCCTATTTTTTCCTGATCAACATAGCTGTTATCATCAGCGCCCAGGTGTTCCACAATGATGTTCATTTTGGTCTGGTGCTCAGCCTGATCTGCCCGGCGCTCTGCGGCCTTTTGTCCTGGTGCGCGGAGAGGAATAAAAACAAACAGATGGAGCGGCTGTGACACTCGTGTGCCGGGAGCTCCGCTATATCCCATTGCAAACAGAAAAGGTACAGGCGTATATCAAAGAAACAGGAGGGTATAAAAATGACAGAGTGACCGGCGGCGCCGGCGGCTGGCAGAAGTACGCCAGAGGCAGCTACGTGAACTTCGGAAGCTACGTCGTATACACCGTTGCCAGCGGCGACGTGCTGACCGGGATCGCCCCCCGCTTCGGTGTGACCGTGGCCCAGATCCAGCAGTGGAACGACATCAAGAATCCCAACGTGATCACTGCCGGGCAGAAGCTCACCATCTATCCCACGGTGATCCGCTGAGAGCGGCGCGGCCCCTGCCGTAAAAACACGGCAGGGGCACATTTCATGTCAGACAAGGAGACTTTTCCATAATGAAGCGAGTGCTATCCGTTCTTCTTTCCCTCGCAATGATCTTCAGCCTTGCGGCCTGCGCCGCCCGGCCGGATAAGGCCGGGGCGCAGGGGGCAGACGAGCCGGTATATGGCTTTCGTCTGAAAGAGACAAGAGACTTTCCCCTTGCGGGCGCCAAGGTGCTGTACTTTGAGCATGCCCGGACCGGGGCCGAGCTTTTATATATCGCCAACAGCGATACGAACCGCGCCTTCGACCTGACCTTTTTCACCAGGCCGGAGGACAACACGGGCCTGCCCCACGTGTTTGAGCACGCGGCGCTGATGGGTTCGGAAAAATATCCGGACAGCGGGCTGTTTTTCGATCTGCTGTATCAGACCTACAACACCTATATGAACGCGGAGACAGGTCCGGCTTACACCACCTATCCGGTCGCCAGCCTCTCGGAGGAGCAGCTGCTGGCCTATGCGGATTTCTATACGGACAGCTGCCTGCATCCCCGCGTGCTGGAAGACGAGAGCCTTTTCCGCCAGGAGGCCTGGCGCTACCGGCTGGAGGATGTGCAGGCGCCCCTCACCATTGAGGGGACGGTCTGTTCGGAGATGCAGGCGGCGTCCACCCTGTATCAGGCCTCCTATTACAATATGCTGCGCACGGCCTTCCCGGGGGCGTCCTGCGGGAACATTTCAGGCGGCGTCCCGGAAGAGATCCCGGAGATGACCTGGCAGGCGCTCAAGGAGTATCACGCGGCGTATTACCATCCCTCCAACTGCATCGCCTATCTCTATGGGAAGTTTGAGGACTATACCGCTTTCCTGAAGCTGCTGGACGGATACTTCTCCGCCTATGAAAAGCGGGAGAGAAGCGCCGATGCAGAGGCGTGGACGCCCTTTGAAGGGCTGCGGCAGGCGGAGTTCTTCTTCCCGGCGGAGGCAGGGACAGACACGGAGGGGGCCTCCGATCTGTATTACGTGTTCCTATGCCCCGGGCTGAAGGAGGATCCCCAGGAGGAGCTGTATCTGAATACGCTGACCGATCTGATGGCGGCCGACGCCTCGCCGGTCTGCCGCAATCTCCAGCAGGCGCTTCCCGCGGCCTTCCTGAGCATGTGGATCTCCATGGGCACGCCGGTGGACGCCATCGTCTTCAACGTCTCCGGGATCGACCGGGAGGATGCGACCGCGGCGCGGGAAGCGATCGACGCGGGGCTGAGAGAGATCGCGGAGCAGGGGTTTTCGGCGGAACTGGTGGACGCCATGTCCGCTTCCCTCAATATGAATATGCGTCTGAGCCGGGAGAACACAGCCCTGGGCGTGAGCCTGCTCACCGGTCAGATGATCCCATACTACGCCGAATCCGGGCGGATCTTCGACAGCCTGGACTATGCCGAGGCGCTGCAGAAGATGGAGGCCTGGAATCGGGAAGGGATCTACAGCCGCGTGACGCGGGACTGGCTGCTGGACTGCGCTTCCCGTGTCGTCAGCGTCACCTCTCCGGAGCCGGGCAAGCGGGAAGCGCTGGACGAGGCGGAGGCTGCCCGCCTGGCCGCCGTGAAGGCGAGTCTGAGCGAAGAGGAGATAGCGGCCCTGGTCGCGGAGACGAACGCGGCGGAGGCAGAAAACGACGCGTCCGCGTACCTCAAGCAGCTGCAGGCGGTTTCCGTCCGTTCCCTCCCCGAGGAGGCGGCAGGCTATGACATCCGGGAGGAGACCGACCGCCTGGGGATCCGCCGGCTGACCGCGGCGGTCGAAGTGGATGACGTGGGGATGCCGGTGCTGCTGCTTGACGCGGCGGGGATCCGACAGGAGGACCTCCACTGGTTCGTTCTCTACCTCTCCCTTCTGGGAGAGCTGGATACCGGCAGCCACTCCAAGGAGGAGCTGCAGGACCTGAGCGCCCGGTATCTTTTCGGCGGAGAGTTCCGGCAGTCCCTGATGGATGAATACGGGACGAGGAACTATCATCCTTACCTGCGGGCCGCCTGGCTCAGCAGCGGTGAAGACCTGGAGCGGGGCTATGCGCTTGCCTATGAGCTCCTGTATGAGACCCGGTTCGAGGATACCGAGACGCTGAGCGGGCTCATCGAGCGCAATTGCAGCGGCATGAAAAGCCTGATCACTTACAGCGCCTATGATACCATGATGTATCGCCAGCTGGGGGCGGAGACGCCGCTCTACGCCTATTACAGCTATTGCAACGGGCTGGACTACTATGCGTTTCTGGAGAAAACGGCGGCGCGGATGCAGACGGAGCCGGACGCGGTGGTGAAAAAGCTGGAACAGATCCAGCGGCAGATGAAAAACAGGGCCAACGCGATCGCGCTCTTTGCCGGCGCGCCGGAGCTGATCGAACAAAACCGAAGCCTGTCGGAGCAGTTTTTCGCGAAACTGGACGACCGGCCGGTGGAGAGCGTGACCTACGTCTTCGAAAAGCCCGCCATGTGCGAAGCGCTCGTCGTGGATGAGACGGTCCAGTATAACGGCCTGATCGGAAGCTTTGCGGATATGGGCCTGGAGGCCTATACGGCGGATATGGACGCTGTGGCCTCCCTTGTCACGGACCGCTGCCTGATCCCGCAGCTGCGGGAGGAGTACGGCGTATACACGCCCATGCATTGCTATGACAGCTTTGCCGGCGCCTATCTGATCTCCTATCGCGATCCGAATATTGAAGAGACCTTCTCTGTCTACGATCAGCTTTCGACGATGCTGGCCGCGGACAAAGTGGATCAGGAAACGCTGGACGGCTATATCCTGGCCTGCTATTCCGCCTATGCCATGCCGGAAGGAGAATTGAGCGGAGCGATCGCCGCCATCACTTCCCGGCTGTGCGGCGAGCCGGAGGATCTGAAGATCCGGTATATGGAAGAACTGAAATCCCTGACGCCCGCGAGACTGCAGGCCTACGCGGCCGCCTACCGGGAGCTGGCCGAGAACGGGCACCGCTTCACGGTGGGAAGCGAAAGGGCCGTGAGCTCCCATGAAGAAATGTATGACCGCATCCTCCGCCCCTTCAGCATTTGATTATTTGAACAAAAAAACAGAGAAATGCTCGTTAATACTGGACATTTGCCGGACAGGCCGGTATAATATTAATAATTGCATTGTAAAATATGGAAAAGCCATATCAATATAAGGAGGTCAGCATGGAAATCAAAACGTTCAGCAAAGGGAAAGTCGTTTTCAAAGAGGGCGACCCGGGCAATTGCATGTATGATGTTTATTCCGGAAAGGTCGGCGTCTACGCGGCCTACGGTGAGCCGGAGCAGAAGCTTCTGATGGAGTATTATCCGGATCAGTACTTCGGGGAAATGGGACTTCTGGAGCATGCGCCCCGCTCGGCTACGGCGGTCGCCATGGAGAACGATACTACTGTCGCGATGATCACGGAAGAGAGCTTTGGCGAATTCTTTGAAAAGAACCCGGCCAAGGTGCTGATGGTCATGCAGCAGATGAGCCACAATCTGCGCAGAAGAACCGATGATTTTGTGGAGGTTTGCCGGAAGATCAAGGAGCTTTCTGATAAGGAGGGTGACAAATGAAAATCAAATCGTTCACCAAAGATGAGCTTATTTTCCGCCAGGGCGACGTTTCCAACGTGATGTATGATATCCTCTCCGGCAGCGTCGGCATCTACACCGGCTACGGTACGGAAAACGAGACCCAGCTGACGGTTTTGAAATCCGGGGACTTCCTCGGAGAGATGGGCATGATCGAAGCCTATCCCCGCAGCGCCACCGCCGTGGCGATGGAGGACGGGACGGAACTGAAAGAGATCGGGATCGCCGAGTTTTCCGAGTTCTTCAAGGAGCAGCCGGAACGCCTGCTGGCGATCATGAAGCAGCTCAGCCAGCGTCTGCGGGACCGGACAGAGGACTACCAGGCGGCCTGTGTCGTGCTGAAAAATCTGGAAGAGACCGAATCCGAGCCTGAAAAGCGCAGCAAATCACTGCTGCAGAAGGTCAAGGATTACATCGCTTTTTACAACCATACGATGAGCACGGCATATCAGTCCGATTACGGGACGATCATCCAGGATTCTTACTTCTATTATTGGACCCGCCGTTAAAGGCAAATATGGCTTCCGTTCCAACAGGAACGGAAGCCATATTTGAACGGAGCATAAAATATGGAACGAGATCAAATCATTCAGAGCAGCGTCATCGCCGACATGTCCGAGGGCGTTATGGCCGTCCGCTTTGACGGCATGATCGAGCTTGCCAACGACGCGGCCCTGGGCATTTTTGAAAAAGAAGAAAAGGGCTTCGTGGGCAGCTCCTTTGTCCGCGCCTTTTTTGACGGTGAGGAGAACGATGAATTCATCCAGTGCGTTCTTGACGCCGTGTATGAGAAAGGCACGCGGCGGGAGAGCTATGTGCCTTATCGCACGACCCAGGGCGTCAAGCAACTGCGCGTCGTCTCTTCCTGCCTCCATGAGCGGGGGGAGATGATCGGCGTGGTCCTTGTGATCAGCGACATCACGGAATTGACGGAAATGCGGGACGCCGTTCGGGCCATGGAGAGGATCCAGGAGCTCAACCGCAAACTGGAACTGCGGAACCGGGTCCTGCAGGAGACCTTCGGCCGCTATCTGTCGGATGACGTGGTGAAAGAGATCCTGGATTCTCCCAGCGGCTGGAAGCTGGGCGGGCAGCGGCAGACGCTCACGGTGATGATGAGCGACCTGCGGGGCTTTACCGCCCTGTCGGAGCGGATGTCCGCCCAGGACCTCATCGCCATGGTCAACCATTATTTCGGCGAGATGTACGAAGAGATCGAACGCCAGCACGGCACGCTCATTGAGTTTTTGGGCGACGGCATGCTGATCGTTTTCGGAACACGGCTACGAGCCCCTGGCCATGGGCATCGGGATCAATACCGATGAGATGATCCTCGGCAATATCGGCTCGGAGAAACGCACCAAATACGGCGTTCTGGGCGCCGCCGTCAATATGGCCGGCCGGATCGAGAGCTATACCACGGCGGGGCAGATCCTGATCTCGCCGAAGACTTTCGCGGCCATAGAGGAAGAACTGGAGGTCCGGCAGACGCTGTCGATCGCTCCCAAGGGCGTGACAGGGGAGATCCAGCTGTCCGATATCACGGGCATAGGGGGCGCTTACGATCTTCACATGGACGCGGTGACGGAAAAGCTGCTGCCCCTGGCGGTATCCGTCCCCGTGCGCTTTGCCTGCCTGGAGGGCAAGCATCGAAGTGAGGAGCGGCTGGCAGGTGAGATCCTGGCGATCTCATCCCAGGAGGCGCTTTTGAAAACCGACGCGGCGCTGGCCGCCCTGGACAATATCTGCCTGGATATCGGGGGCGAGCTCTACGCGAAGCTCACCCGGAAAGAAAA
>CACYXE010000044.1 GCA_902778275.1 Oscillospiraceae bacterium | reverse complement strand
CGAGCTGCGGGCGGTGCTGCCGGCCATCCAGCTCTTCGGTGAGATCGAGGAATCCTGCCTGGCGCCGGACTCCCTGCTCCGGGAGTTCATCGGCGGCGGCATTTACGAATACTGACAGAACAAAAAAATCAAAGGCCTGTGGGATTCCCCACAGGCCTTTGCCGTTCAGTCCATATAGGATTCGGTATAGCACGCTGCCGGGAGGCAGCCGGACAGCCCCACCAGAATGTCCTGCACCAGGGTGTCCGCGTCGGCGTCCGGCGCGTGTACCGCTGCCGGTACGCTCCGATCCCGGCTGAAGGAGGCCCGCACGGTGGTGCCCTGCCCGGGGCGGCTCTCCAGCAGCAGGGTGCCCTGGTGGGCCATGGTGATGAGCCGGGACACGGTCAATCCCAGGCCGGGTCCCTGGTTCATTTCCCCCAGGCCAAAGCTGTGGCGGTAGCGGTCGAACACCGTGTGCAGCAGCTCCGGTGGGATCCCGCGGCCGTTGTCGCTGACAGACAGGATCACGTTGCCGGCGGTCACGGTGGTGCGCAGGACGGTGCAGGCCGCCGGCCCGGCATGGACGATGCAGTTGGCCAGCAGATTCAGGATCAGCTGTTTGAGGAGCGCGTAGTCCGCGGTGAGGAGCGCCGACTCCTCCAGCTCCGCCCGGCACTGGAAATCCGGATAAAAATGCTCCACCAGCTCCAGAATGGAGCGGCACAGGGCGCTCAGATCAAAGGTGCTCCATGAGACCGGCAGGCCGCCCTGGGCGGCGGTAAGCACCAGCGAGGCGTTGCCGGTCAGGCGCAGCAGCCGGTAGTAGCTGCGGGTGAGGATCTGCAGGTCTGCCAAAAGCCCTGCGTCCTGCATGCGGTCCGCCTGCTTGCGCAGACTGTCGGCCGCCATGCTGATATTCATCAGACCGCCCCGCAGCTCGCACAGGAAGGGATCGTTGACCAGGGCGGGCATTGTTTCCGACTGGGAGAGAAAAACGATCTGTCCGGCCTCGGACCTCGAGACACGCACGATGCAGGCGTGCCCCGACAGCGGGATGTTTGCCACAAAGGAAGAGGCCTGGGTTTCGACGATCTCCGCGCCCAGCAGGGAGCGGACCGTCTTTCCCGGGCAGTCCTCCCCCAGAAGAGCGCGGGCGGCGGCGTTGGCATATGCGACGCGGCCCCGCTGGATCAGCAGGGCGGCTTCATTGGTGAGCGCAAGGATGTCTGCCGGCGTAAGGTTCATAAGGGCCTCCCATCTCCGCCGGCAAAGGGGGTTCGCCGGCGTCCGTTGTTTTTTCAATTCTAACAGAAATCGACAAAATACACAATATCAGGCGCGAAAAAAGCCCGGTTTTATCGAAAATTTCAGCACTTTTTCGGGCGAAATACAAGGGTCGGAATATTGATTTTTGGGGATAGTATATGTTACAATTTAAACGCTCAAAAGGGCAAAATACTTCCAATCCCCGTTTTGAGCTAACGATTGAGACAATATTATTTTTTGGAGGATATCAATATGATCAAAGTCGGCATCAATGGTTTTGGCCGCATCGGCTCTCTGGCGTTCAGAGCTGCCATCAAGTCTGACGACATCGAGGTCGTCGCCATCAACGCCCCCGGCCATCCCGCCACCCACATCGCCTATTGCGTGAAGTATGACTCCGTGCATGGCCGCTTCGACGGGGAAGTCGTAGGCAACGACGAGGACAGCACCATCACCGTCAACGGCAAGGTTGTCAAGGTCCTCTCCGACAAGGCTTACCGTGACGCGACCCAGATCCCCTGGGGCGAGCTGGGTGTAGAGTATGTTCTGGAGTGCACCGGCGTGTACCTGGAGAAGAGCAAGGCTCAGGCGCATATCGACGCCGGCGCCAAGGTCGTCATCATGTCCGGCCCCGCCAAGGACGACACCCCCATGTTCGTCTGCGGCGTCAATCTGGAGAAGTACACCCCCGACATGCAGTTCGTTTCCAACGCTTCCTGCACCACCAACTGCCTGGCCCCCATCACCAAGGTCGTCAATGACAACTTCGGCATCGTTGAGGGTCTCATGACCACCGTGCACGCCTCCACCGCCACCCAGGCCATCGTGGCACCGGCGCTGCCAAGGCTGTCGGCAAGGTCATCCCCGAGCTCAACGGCAAGCTCACCGGTATGTCCATGCGTATCCCCGCTCCGGACGTGTCCGTGGTCGACGTGACCTTCCGTCTGGAGAAGGCTGCCACCTATGACGAGATCTGCGCCGCCATGAAGGCCGCTTCCGAAGGCCCCATGAAGGGTGTTCTGGAGTATGTGGACGACGAGGTCGTTTCTTCCGACTTCCGCACCGATCCCCACACCTCCATCTTCGACGCCCAGGCCGGTATCGCCCTGAACGATCACTTTGTGAAGCTGGTCGCCTGGTACGACAACGAGTGGGGCTTCTCCAACAAGATGCTTGACCTCACCCGCCACATCGACTCCGTCCGCAAGGCGTAAGTCACAAGCGAATAAAGGCCTTTTCAAGCATTTTCTTCTGATTTGTGAACTTTTTCCGCAATTGGAGAAACGGTTTTCTGTTGGAACAACCGTTCGCTGTTGGAGAAACTGTTTGAAAGTCTGAAATCGTTGTTAAACCTCTTTCTGTTTTGAGTATTCAGAGCAGAAAGAGGTTTTTTATGCAATTGGAGAGTTTGGTAAAAGAGTTTCTGTTGCGGACAATGCCAAAGCCGCACAGGACATCCTATGCGCCCGGTGCTTGAATTACCACCGGGCAGAGCCAATCCCCCTCGAAGCGGTTGAAAAGCAGCCGCCGAGATGGTACAATGGCAGCAGCAAAGGAAAAGGGGAGGCGTGACATATGTTTACTCCGAAATGTCTGGCGGGAGAGCATGCACTTGAAAACGTCAAGGAGGACTTTCAGAGTGCCAGGCGGGTCGAGCAGTACCGGGTGGGCAAAGCCGCCCTGTATTTCCCGGAGGGCCTGCGCTGGAACTATCTGCCCCTGGACGCTGTTACCGAGGTCAGGGAGTCCTTTCGGGTGATCAGCGGGGGTCACTGTGTCCCGATCCGGGAGAAGCGCCCGGAGATCGACCTGGTCACCGCGGCGGGCGTCTATCATGTGAGCCTTGAGAAAGAGGACAGTATGCAGGCGATCCTCGAAATGCTCAAAAAGTAAAGACCGCCGGGGGAGGCAAGCCCTCCCGGCGCTTGTTTGGCCGCCGACCGGCGGCAGGAACGGACACAAAGAGCGCCCCGAAATCGTTTCGGGGCGCTCTTTGTGTGCGGATCAGAAGATCGGCGTCACTTCTTCGCGGTGACGGTAATGGTGGCGCGGGCGGTGTCCGTGCTGCCGGCACGGTTGGTGTAACGGCAATAGACGCTCCAGCCGTTGGCCGCCAGGGGGATGTCCTCCAGCTTCATGGTGCTGTACATGCCATCCAGGATCTTCATGGAGGCGAACTGGCCCTGGGCTTCCTCATAGGTCAGGTCGGTCTGCCCGTCGGGGCTGACGAAATGCCAGACGGCCCAGGTGGCGTCGATGTACTTGGCTACGAAGTAGCAGGAGCCGCCTTCCTCCACGGTCTCATCCGTGGGGCTCTTGGTGACGATGGGGGCGCCGGGGATCGGTTCCGGCGTGGGGGTGGGTTCCGGCGTGGGCTCCGGCGTGGGCTCCGGCGTCGGTTCGGGTGTGGCTTCCGGCGTGGGCTCCGGCGTAGGCTCGGCGGTGTCCGCCGGCTGCTGCTGCTGGGCAGGATCCGGCTGCTGTACAGGCTGGGCGCTTGCCGCGGGTGCGGGCGTGCTGGTCTGGCCCGCGGGGGTCTGAGAGGGACGCAGGCTGCAGGCGCTGAACAAAAGCGCCGTGCACAGCACGAATATAGCAAGGATGGATAAACGTTTGATTTTCATCGCGAGGTTTCTCCTTTCGACAAAATACGGTCATAATTAGTTTAGCACAAGCGCGCGGCAATCACAAGTATAAACTTGTTATTTCAAATATTGGGAAACTATGCTACAATAGGGCATTGTATAACGGCACAGAGAAATGAGGCGCAGGGAGGCGAGACGGGATGCCGGCAGAGCGCAGACAGGAAAAAGCGTATATCGACACGCGAAGCTTTGCCTTTTTCAAGTGCATCACGGCGCTCGCTTTGGCGCTTTACGCCTCATACTATGTGCGGGAATCGGCGGGGCTTGCTCTGCGGCTGCTGCTGACGGCGGTTTTCTGCGCGGCCATCCTGGGCCTGAACCGCTGGTGGGACCGGACCGCGCCCAAAAAGAGAAGCGCCGGCTACACGCTGGGCCTCGGTCTGGTCTGCCTGGGCAGTCTGCGCCTGTTCCTGCCTGTAAGCAAGAGCCTGATCTGGCTGCTGCTGTATGTGGCCGTCTGCCTGCTGCTGCGCGCGGCGCTGGAGAAACGCGCGGCCCGGTATGTGACCGTTGCCTCGACCCTGCTGGGGATCCTGTTCGCCTTTCTCACCTGGATGGGCTTCCAGCTGAAGACCTATGACCGGCTGGCGCTGCTGTACTTTGGGGAATATACGAAGGACCATGTGTTTGAATGGGTCTGGTTTGCGGGCTTCGCGCTGCTGCTGACGGCGATGTTTCGCCTGGGGATCCAGTATCTGCAGGGACAAGCCTTCACGGACAAACCGGGAGATCCGGCGGCATGGGGCCTGCGGCGTACCCTGGCGCTGAGCGGCGGGCTTTTGCTGTGCTGGCTGCCCTACTATATCGTGTTTTACCCCGGCTGCGTGTCCACGGATTCCCGTTGGGAACTGCAGCAGCAGCTGGGGCTTGCCGCGGTGAGCAATCACCACCCGGTCATGCATCAGCTGGTGATCCGGTTGGGCCTGGCAGTGGGGCGGCTCTTCGGCTCTCTCAGCCTGGGGGTGGCGGTGTACTCCCTGATCCAGATGCTGTTGATGGCCCTGGTCTTTGCCCTGTGCATCCGCTTCCTTGCCCTGAAAGGGGCGAACAGGGGCGTGCTGACCGCGGTGTTCCTGTTTTACGGGCTGTATACCATCAACGCCCTGTATAGCATCAGCATGTGGAAGGACGTGCTGTTCGGCGGCTTCGCGCTGCTGCTGACGCTTCAGCTGATCGGCGAGCCGCCCTGGGAGCGCGTCGGCGGGAAGCGGCGCAAGGTCCTCGCGTTCCTGGGCCTGACGCTGACGGCTTTCCTGTTCTGCACGATGCGCAACAACGGCTATTACGCGTTTTTGCTGGGCTTCCCGTTTTATATCCTGATGAACCGAAAGCGGTGGAAGCCGCTGCTGGCGCTGGGGGTGCTGACCGTGCTGCTGGTGTCCGGCTACCAGGGCCTGCTCTACAACGTGCTGGGGGTCGGCAGATCCGGCGTGGGCGAGGCCCTGTCCGTGCCGCTGCAGCAGATCGCGCGCACGGTGAAGATCCATGGCGTGGACCGGGATAACGGGGACTTTCAGATCCTGGAGGAGGTCCTGCCCGACATCGAGCAGCTGGGCGAGAAGTATAACAGCGGCATCTCCGATCCGGTCAAGGAAGGGGATACCTTCCTGGGCCGGAAGTTTCAAAAGGATCCCCTGCGTTATGGGCGCAGCTGGCTGCGGCTGGGCCTGCGCTATCCGAACACGTATATCGACGCGGCCCTGCTCCAGTCCTACGGCTACTGGTACCCGGATCTGGACTATTTCAACGTGACGCCCATCATCGTGAAAAACGACATTGGTCTGGAGCAGAACCAACGCTTTGCCGGCCTGCGGGAAAAGATCATCCTGCTGCATGAGAACCTGGCCATGTACCGGCCCACGGCGATCCTGTACAGCGTTGGCCTGCTGGTCTGGCTGGAGCTGATCGCGGTGGTCCTGCTGGGGATGAAAAAGCAATGGCAGCCGGTTTCGGCCAGCCTGCCGATCTGGGCCGTGTGGCTGACGACCCTGGCCTCGCCGGTATTCTGCGAGTATCGCTATCTGTACGCGCTGGTGGTGACGGTGCCGCTGTTTTTAACGCTGGCCCTCTGCCTGCCGGACAGAAGAAAAGCAGGCGCCTCTTGACAGCGCACCGGGGCTCCCGGGAGAAAGGACGGTCAACCAATAGTCCATGAAAAAGATACTGCGCAATTGCATATGGATCGTTCCCGTGGGCATCCTGCTGGGCTTTCTGCTGCTGCTGGCCAGCTTCCTGCTTCCCGGCTCCCTCTGCAAACAGCAGGAAAAAGCGGCGGCGGCCATTTTGAAGGAAGAGGGAAGTTATCCGCTGGAGATCTATTCCCAGCGGCAGCTGGACAATTATACGGACAGCCTTATGCTGCTGGAGGCGGCGGACGAGGGGACGGAGAGCCTGCTGGACAAGGCGGTCAATATCTATCACACGGCGGAAAAAGGCCGCTCTCCGGCGGCCACACTGGCCGACCAGCTGGAACCGGGGACGGTGAAAACATACCGGAACGCATATTCCCGATACTGGCACGGCTTTTTGATTTTCCTCAAGCCCGCCTATGCTCTTCTGGGCTTCAACGGCATACGGACGCTGAATCTGGCGATCCAGCACGGACTGCTGACGGCGCTTGTGCTGCTGCTCCATCGCCGGCGGACGGCCTGCCTTCTGCCGTTTCTCCTGACGGTTTTGTTCCTGGCGCCCACGGCCATCGGAAAATCCCTGCAGTTTTCCAGCGTGTACTATATCATACTCATAGAAAGCATCCTTCTGCTGTGGGATCCGAAACGGCTCCTGAGCGGAGACCGGGTGGGCTATCTGTTCCTGCTTTCCGGCATGCTGACCGCTTATCTGGACCTGCTGACCTACCCGACGGCGGCGCTGACGGTGCCGCTGGTGCTGCTGTGTGTGCGAGAACTCCGGGAGGAGACCGGCCGAAGGGAAGCGCTGCGGCGGATGCTGCTGTGCGTGCTTCTGTGGTTCGTGGGCTATGCGGGCATGTGGGCCGGGAAGTGGCTGATCGCGGCGGCCTATAACGGCGGCGATTTCGTGACCGGGCTTCTGAATACCATGAAGAAAAGGACCTCGGAGACCAACGCCTACCAGGATCATGTGTCCAGAGGCCGGGCACTCTGGGTCAATATCAAAATGATGTTTGAAAACCGGCACCTGTTGGTTCTGACGGTTTTTTACGCGAGCGCGCAGTTGGCGCTCTGCCTGCGAAGCCGGGGCGGGACAGGAAAAGGATACGGAGCGGGGCTGCTCCTGTTCCTGATTCCGGCGGCGGTCCCTGTGGGCTGGAACCTGCTGCTGAGCAATCACGGCACGATCCACTGCTGGTTTACCTATCGGGCATTGGCGCCGGCGCTGTTCAGTCTGCTGACGGCATTGAGCCTGGCGGCGGGCCGGGGAGAAGAGAAGGAGAAGAGAAATGGATAAAGTAGCGGTTTTGATCCCCTGCTATAATGAGGCGCAGACCATCGAAAAGGTCGTTAAGGACTTCCTGGCGGTGATCCCGGAAAACAGTCACGTCTACGTCTATGACAACAACTCCGCCGACGGCACCGCGGATATCGCCGCGGCGGCCGGGGCGGTGGTGCGCCATGAGTACCAGCAGGGCAAGGGCAATGTGATCCGGCGCATGTTCCGGGAGATCGACGCGGAGTGCTATGTGATGGCCGACGGGGACGACACCTATCCGGCGGAGGCCGCGCCCGAGATGATCAGCAGGGTGCTGGACCGCCAGTGCGACATGGTGGTGGGCGACCGGCTCAGCTCCACCTATTTTGAGGAGAACAAGCGCCCCTTCCACAATTTCGGCAACGTCCTGGTGCGCAGCAGCATCAACGCGCTGTTCAAGTCCAACATCCGGGACATCATGACCGGCTACCGGGCCTTCAGCTATCAATTTGTAAAGACCTTCCCGGTGCTGTCCAAGGGCTTTGAGATCGAGACGGAGATGAGCATCCACGCGGTGGACAAGAACCTGCACATCGAAAACGTGATCATCGACTATCGGGACCGGCCGGAGGGAAGCGAAAGCAAGCTGAGCACGTATTCCGACGGCTTCAAGGTCCTGCGGACCATCGGGCGGCTGTTCCGCAACTACAAGCCGGGGGCCTTTTACGGGATCATCGCAGCGGTGCTGCTGGTGATCGCGCTGCTGGCTTTCCTGCCTATCATGGCGGAGTATGTGCGCACCGGGCTGGTGCCCCGCTTCCCGACCCTGATCGCCTGCGGCTTCGTGGCCATCGCGGCCATCCAGGCCTTCTTTGCCGGACAGATCCTGAAGACCATCGGCCACAAAAACCGGCAGGACTTTGAGCTGGCGCTGCTGCGGGCACAGAAAGAGCTGGAACGGCTGCGCTGAGAAGGCCTGTTCATAGTTCGTTTACTTGACAAGAGCCGGCGCACATGGTAAATTAAGTTAAGGATATAGTAGCCCGGGCGGCTGTGGATCTCCCACAGACGCCCGCTTTTTTATGAAAGGACCGAAAGATAATGGATTATAATGTGATCATTGTGGGCGCGGGCCCCGGCGGGATCTTCACCGCATATGAGCTCATCAAGGGCGACCCGGCGATGAAGGTCGGCGTGTTCGAGCTGGGCCGGGAGCTCTCCAAGCGCAAGTGCCCCATCGACGGCAACAAGGTCAAGTCCTGCATCAAGTGCCCGGTGTGCAGCATCATGAGCGGCTTCGGCGGCGCCGGCGCCTTCTCCGACGGTAAATACAACATCACCAATCAGTTTGGCGGCACCCTGTATGAGCATGTGGGCAAGCAGAAGGCCATCGACCTGATGCGCTACGTGGACGAGATCAACCTGAGTCACGGCGGCGCGGGCACCAAGCTCTACTCCACCGCCGATACCCGCATCAAGCGCATGTGCCTGGAAAACGGCCTGCATCTGCTGGACGCCCAGGTGCGGCATCTGGGGACGGACATCAACTACGTGGTGCTGGGCAATCTCTACGAAGAGCTGAAGGACAAAGTGGACTTCCACTTCAACACCGCCATCACCACCGTGGACCGGATCGAGGGCGGCTACCGGGTCAACACCCAGGACGCGTCCTACAGCTGCGAAAAATGCGTCATCTCCGTCGGCCGCAGCGGCAGCAAGTGGATGGAGAGCGTGTGCGACAGCCTGGATATCCCCACCAAGTCCAACCGGGTGGACATCGGCGTGCGCGTGGAACTGCCGGCGGAGGTCTTTGCCCATCTGACCGACGAGCTGTACGAGAGCAAGATCGTATACCGCACCGAGGACCCGGCCAAGCACACCGAGAACACCAACTTCGCCCTGCTGGTGTCCAAGCATTTCTCCGAGCCCTTCAAGGACTCCAACGGCTACGGCGAGAGCATTGCCCGCCTGTCCAACATGCTGGGCGGCGGCGTTATCGTGCAGCGCTTCGGCGACCTGGTGCGCGGGCGGCGCAGCACCGAGGCCCGTGTGCGGGAGAGCTTCGTCACCCCCACCCTGGCCGCCACCCCCGGCGACCTGAGTCTGGTGATCCCCAAGCGGATCCTGGACGGCATCATCGAAATGATCTACGCCCTGGACAAGATCGCCCCAGGCACCGCCAACGACGACACGCTGCTCTACGGCGTGGAGGTCAAGTTCTACAATATGGAAGTGGAGATCGGCGACGATCTGCAGACCAAAAGCGAGGGCCTGTATGTGATCGGCGACTGCTCCGGCGTCACCCACTCCCTGTCCCACGCCTCTGCCAGCGGCATCTATGTGGCGCGGCATATTCTGGGCATGGACGAATAAGCTGATAGCGTAAGGGCCGCGGCTCGCGGCCCTTTTTGCTTGATTTTACGGCCTTTTGCGTGTATAGTAGCATACAGACTTTTTCAGGAGACGGAGTATGGCGGATAAAAGGCGACAAAACTATCTCCACGGCGCGGCGATCCTGACCATCGGCGTCGTGATCATGAAGATCCTGGGCTTCTTCTATAAGATCCCCCTGGGCAACATCCTGGGGGATGAGGGCTACTCCATGTTCATGGGGGCCTACAATATTTACTATATCTTCTTCACCCTGGCCACGGCCGGCCTGCCTGTGGCTCTGTCCCGCATGGTGGCCGAGGCGGACGCCAACGGCCGCGCCAAACAGGAGCAGAAGATCTTCCGGGTGGCGCTGGGCACCTTTACGGTCATCGGTCTGGTATTCTTCCTGATCATGTTCTGCTTCCCCCACTGGCTTGCGGCGGAGTATCTGGAAAACCCGGACGCCGCGCCCAGCGTGCGGGCCATGGCCCCGGCGATCCTGCTGGTGTGCATCGTGTCGGCCTACCGGGGCTACTGCCAGGGCAACGGCAATATGCTGCCTACCACGGTGGACGAGGTGCTGGAGGTCCTGTTCAAGGTGATCTCCGGTCTGGTGCTGGCTGTGGTGGTCATGGGCCGCTACCGGGGGACCCGCATGGCCCTGCCCATGGGTTCGGCCGGCGCCATCTTCGGCGTGTCCATCGGCTCGGCGGTGTCCCTGCTGTACATGATCGTGTATAAGCGCCGCCACTATGACACGCTGGCGGCCCCCTATACCGCGGGCATCGTGGCTCCCAACGACACGCCGGAAGACGACGATGCGGTGGACTCCGCGGCCAAGATCGTCAAGGACATCCTCACCATCGGCATCCCCATCGCCGCCGGCGCCTGCATCCTGGCCCTTCTCAACAGCGTGGATTCGAAGCTGTGCATGAACCGGCTGCAGAGCGCGGCGGGCTTCAATTACCAGCAGGCCAAGGTGCTCTACGGCGTCTATGGCAAGGCGCAGACCCTGTTCAATCTGCCCGCCGCCTTCATCACGCCCCTGACCATTTCCATCGTCCCGGCCATCTCCGCGGCCATCGCCAAGGGCGTCCGGCGGGAGGCGGGGGCGATCTCCGAAAACTCCATGCGCGTGGCGGCGGCTGTCAGCATCCCCATGGGTGTGGGCCTGTCCGTGCTGGCGGGGCCGATCATGCGCCTGCTGTATCCGGGCAGCCACCTGGCGGGTCCCGGCCTGCTGCGCATCATGGGCGTGGCCTCCTTCTTCGTGTGCATCGTGCTGATGGAAAACGCCATCCTCCAGGCCTCCGGCCGGGAGAAGCTGACCATGGTCACGCTGATCATCGGCGGCCTGGTCAAGATCGTGATCAACTGGTTTTTGGTGGCCCAGCGGTCCATCAATATTTACGGCGCCCCTGTGGGCACTCTGGTCAGCTATGTGGTCATGGCGGTGATGAACTACGTTTTCATGACGGTCACGCTGGATTACCGGCCGCGGCTGCTGCGGGTCTTTGCGGGGCCGCTGCTGTCCAGCGCCCTGATGGGCGCAACTGCCTGGACCGTATACGGTCTGGTGGACCGGGTGCTCCGCGGCGGCGGGGGCCTGGGCAACGTGCTGAGCCTGGGAGCCGCGATCTTGCTGGCGGTGATCATGTACGCGGCGGCGGCGATTTTGTCCCGCTCCATCACCGCTGAGGATATGCGCCTGATCCCCGGCGGAGAAAAACTGGCCAAGCTGCTGCATATGCGGTAAAAAGGCTGAAAAAGTCCGAAAAAAACCGCCAAAATTTGCAAAAAACTCTTGATTAACCGGTACATTTGTGGTAGATTTACAGCGTTGCGTTTTTCGGGGGAAAAGAGGACTAAAGTCCCCGCTTTCCGGGAAAACTCATCGTAAGCAATCATTAGGAGGAAAACACATGAATAAAGCAGAACTCGTGACTGCAGTCGCAGCGAAGGCTGGCCTGTCCAAGAAGGACAGCGAGAAGGCCATCAACGCCGCTTTTGATACCATCACCGAGACCCTGGCGGCCGGTGAGAAGGTTCAGCTGGTGGGCTTCGGCGTGTTCGAGGCCAAGGAGCGCGGCGCCCGCATCGGCCGCAATCCCCAGACCAAGGAAGAGATCGAGATCCCCGCGTCCCGCGTTGCTTCCTTCAAGGTCGGCAAGGCGCTCAAGGAAGCCATTGCCAAGTAAGAGTTCCATATGATAAAATGACCGCAGGCCCAAAGGCCGCGGTCATTTTATTACAGTCAATTGTGAAAGAAGTTTCGCAATTGAAGACTCGCGCTTATCGCAGCGGCTTTAGGCCGTTTTGGTCGGCGCGAGGCCTCGCTCAGCTCGGCTTCAGGGCGTTTTTGAGGCGGCAAAGCTGCCTCAAAAACGATTTGGCTCCCCCTCGGAGCGATAAGCTGAGAAATCCTGCGACTTTCACAATCAGTACATTTTATAATGATTATCGGATGGCGAAATCAATCGAAAGTTCGATTGATTTCGCTGCCAAACGACAAGTTTGGCAGCGAATGATTCTTTGAATCATTCGCCCGA
>CACYXE010000043.1 GCA_902778275.1 Oscillospiraceae bacterium | reverse complement strand
GGTAAAGCAGCGTTTGTCCGGGTAGTCCAGGCCCTCGCAGCTCAGGTCATTTGCGTTTACATAACTCAGCTTTGCGATGCCCTCCATGCTCTCGCTGACTACCGCGTAGCCGTGGTTCTGGCTGCTGATGTAGGTCCGGGAGCCGTCAAACAGACGCACCGGCTGATTGGCGCCCCGGTGCCCGTATTTGAGCTTCATGGTCTTTCCGCCCATGGCCAGGGCCGTCAGCTGATGTCCAAGACAGATGCCGAAAATAGGGACCTTCCCCATGAGCGTTTGGATCTGCCGGATCTCATATACGTTCTCCTCCGGGTCGCCGGGGCCGTTGGAGAGCATGACCCCATCCGGCTTCATGGCCAGGATCGCCTCGGCGCCGGTGTCGTGGGGCACGGAGGTGACCCGGCAGCCCCGCTTTTGCAGACAGCGGATGATGTTGCGCTTGGCGCCGTAGTCGATCAGCACCACATGGAAGCGCTCCACTCCCCGGGCGGGATGCTCGGCGATCTCTTTGCCGCTGGCCTGAGCCACCACACCCTGCACCCGGTAATCCCGGATCTCCGCCAGATCCTCCGGAACCTGAGAGCAGATGCGGGCGTTCATCACGCCCTCCTCCCGCAGCAGCCGGGTAATGGCGCGGGTGTCCACCCCGCATACGCCGGAGATGCCCCGCTCCTTCAGAAAGCGGTCCAGCGCGTATTCACTTCGGAAATTGGAGGGCGCGTCGCACAGCTCCCGCACCACATAGCCCCGGGCATGGCAGTCCCCCTCAAAGTCCGGGGAGATGACCCCGTAGTTGCCGATGAGGGGGAAGGTCTGCAGAATGATCTGCCCGGCATAGCTGGGATCGGTCAGGGTCTCCAGATAGCCCACCATCCCGGTGGTGAACACCAGCTCGCCGGTACTGTCCCCGGCAGCGCCGATGCGCTGTCCCTCATAGACCTGACCGTTGCCCAATACAAGGTATGCCTTTTCCATATCGATTTCCTTTTTACGATTCACGCAGCCTGTTCGACTGATTCAGACAAAACTCCACTCCCGCATGGGGCGGGTTTGGGAGGGGATTGTTTATTCCCTCCCAAAAAATTGAGCGCAGCGGATCATTCTGCGCATTAGCGCAGGCGACCTGTAAAAGGAATTGCTTGCAGCAATTTCTTTTACAAGGTCGCCGCCATAACAGCCTTTATCGTGTGCATCCGGTTCTCCGCCTCGTCAAAAACGATGGACTGGGGTCCCTCGAACACCTCGTTGGTCACTTCCATGGCCTCCAGGCCGAATTTCTCATAGATCTCCAGACCGTTTTCCGTCTCCAGATCGTGGTAGGCGGGCAGGCAGTGCATGAAGCGGCACTGGGGTCCGGCGGCCTCCATCAGGGCCGTATTGACCTGATAGGGCAGCAGGTCGTGGATGCGCTCCGCCCACACCTCGTCCGGCTCGCCCATGGACACCCAGATATCCGTATAGATCACGTCGGCCCCCCGGACCGCCTTGACCGGATCGTTCTCAAATTCCAGCACCGCGCCGCTGTCCGCGGCAAGGGCCTTGCAGGTCTCGATCAGCGCCGCGTCCGGGAAGTACTTTTCCGGCGCGCAGGCCACAAAGTACAGCCCCATCTTGGCGCAGCCCACCATCAGGGAATTGCCCATATTGTAGCGGGCGTCGCCCATGTATACCAGCTTCTTCCCCTTCAGGCTGCCGAAATGTTCCCGGATGGTCAGGAAGTCCGCCAGGATCTGAGTGGGATGGAATTCATTGGTCAGGCCGTTCCAGACGGGCACGCCTGCATAGGCCGCCAGGGCCTCCACCCGTTTCTGGCCAAAGCCCCGGTACTCGATGCCGTCGAACATGCGGCCCAGCACCCGGGCCGTGTCCGCGATGCTCTCCTTCTTGCCGATCTGGGAGGCCTTGGGGTCCAGGTACACCGGGTGCATGCCCAGATCCGCCGCCGCCACCTCAAAGCTGCAGCGGGTGCGGGTACTGGTCTTCTCGAAGATCAGCGCCACGTTTTTTCCCTCATGGAGCTTGTGGGGGATGCCGGCCTTTTTCTTGGCCTTCAGCTCCGCCGCCAGATCCAGCAGGCCCTCGATCTCCTCCGGTGTATAATCCAAAAGCTTTAAAAAGCTCCTGCCTTTCAAATCCATTTGTCCTCCTCCTCACTTGCAGGCGGCCTTGATGACCTCGACCGCCTTTTGCAGCGTCTCCATGGGGATGTTCAGCGCAGGCAGCAGCCGTACCTTGTCTTTGGCCGTCAGGCACAGCACGCCCTGTTCCAGGCAGGCCTTGACCACGTCCCCGGCGGGCTTTACGGTCTTGACGCCGATCATCAGCCCCATGCCGCTGACGGACTCCACGCCCTCAGCCCCCTGCAGGGCGGAGAACACATAGTCGCCCTTCTCCTTGACCTGCGCCAGCAGCTTATCGTCGATGCGGCCCAGGATGCTCAGGGCACCGGCGCAGCTGACGGGGTTGCCGCCGAAGGTGGAGCCGTGGTCGCCGAAGCCCAGCACCGACTGGGTCTTTTCCCCGAACAGGCAGGCGCCCAGGGGCAGGCCGCCGCCGATGCCCTTGGCCGTGGACACCAGGTCCGGCTGCACGCCATAATTCATGTAGGCGTAGAGCTTGCCGGTGCGGCCGTTGCCGGTCTGCACCTCGTCCACGATCAGCAGGATATCCTCCGCCGCGCAGAACTCAGCCACGCCCTTTACGAAATCCTTGTCCAGGGCGATCACGCCGCCCTCCCCCTGGATGCACTCGATCATGACCGCCGCGGCCTTGTTCTCCAGCGCCGCCGCCTTCACGGCCTCGATGTCGTTGGCCGGGGCGTGGACGAAGCCCGGGGTCAGGGGCTGGAACAGCTCGTGATAGTGCTCCTGCCCGGTGGCCGCCAGCGTGGTGAGGGTGCGGCCGTGGAAGCTGTTCCACAGGGTCACGATGGTAAAGTAGTCCGCGCCCTTCTTCTCGGCGGCGTACTTGCGGGCCGCCTTGATGGCGCATTCGTTGGCCTCCCCGCCGGAGTTGCAGAAGAACACCTTCTTCATGCCCGTCTTTTCACACAGCATCTGCGCCAGCTTTGCGCAGGGCTCGGTATAGTACAGGTTGGACATGTGTTGCAGCTTATTCAGCTGTCCGATGACGGCGGCCTTCCACTCCTCGTCGGCAATGCCGAAGGCTGTCACGCCGATGCCGCTGCCCATGTCGATGTATTCTTTTCCGTTTTCATCCAGCACCACGGAGCCCTTGCCGGACACCAGCTGCACCGGGAAACGGGCGTAGGTATTGGCTACATATTCCTTGTCGATGGCTTTGATATCAGTCATGGTATTCTTCCTCCCCTTTTATGACCATGGTTCCCGCGCCCTCATTGGTCAGGATCTCCATCAGAATGGAGTGGGGCACGCGGCCGTCCATAATGATCGCACTGCCCACGCCCCGGTGGATGGCGTCGATGCAGCACTCCACCTTGGGGATCATGCCCCCGGCGATCACGTCCTGCTCGAACAGTTCCACCGCCTCCTGGATGGTCAGCTGCGGGATCAGGGTGGACGGATCGTCCTTGTCCAGCAGGACGCCGGCGATGTCCGTCATCATGATGAGCCTTTCGGCCCCCAGCGCCCCGGCGATACAAGCCGCGGCGGTGTCGCCGTTGATGTTGTAGGTGTTGCCCTCACTGTCACAGCCGAGGGTGGACACCACCGGGATATAACCCTTCTCCAGCAGATCCATCACCGGCCCGATGTTCACGCCGGTGATGCTGCCCACGTAGCCCAGCTGCTTGTCCTTCATCTTGGCCTGAATCAGCCGTCCGTCCATGCCGGAGATGCCCATGGCCTTGCCGCCCTTGACCTCCAGCAGATTGACCAGCGTCTTGTTGACTTTTCCGGCCAGCACCATCTGTACGATGTCCACGGTCTCCTTGTCGGTGACCCGCAGGCCGTCCACGAATTCCGGCTTCTTCCCCAGTCTGGTCATCAGCTCGCTGATCTCCGGCCCGCCGCCGTGGACCAGCACCACTTTGACGCCCACCAGCCACAGAAGGACGATATCCTCCATCACCTGCTGGCGAAGCTGATCGCTGACCATGGCGTTGCCGCCGTACTTGATCACCACGATGCGCCCGTTGTACCGCCGGATATAGGGCAACGCCTCGGTGAGCACCTGGGCCCGCTGGGCATTGGAAAACTGCAATGCGTCCATATCTTTTCCTCTCAAGTCCTGTAGTCTCCGTTGATCCGAACGTACTCATAGCTCAGATCGCAGCCCCAGGCGGTGGCGCTGCCGCTGCCGTCGCCCAGGCTGACCAGGATGTCGATCTCCCCCTCATGCAGGACCCGGGAAGCCAGCTCCTCGGAGAAGGGCACGCCGGTGCCGTCGCGGCAGACCTCCACATCGCCGGCGGCGGAGTGGAAGCTGACGCCCACCTTGTCCACGTCCACGTCCGCGCCGCTGTAGCCGATGGCGCAGAGCACACGGCCCCAGTTGGCGTCCTCGCCGAACATGGCCGCCTTGGTCAGGCTGGAGCAGACCACGCTCTTGGCCACGGTCTTGGCCGTCGCCTCGTCTTTCGCGCCGGTGACCGCGCATTCCAGCAGCTTGGTGGCGCCCTCGCCGTCGGCGGCGATGGAGCGGCACAGGTGGATGTTGATGGTGTTGAGGGCCTTCATGAAGACGCTGAAGTCCTCGCCCTCTTCGGTGATCTCCTCGTTCCCGGCCAGGCCGTTTGCCAGGATGCACACCATGTCGTTGGTGGAGGTGTCCCCGTCCACGCTGATCATGTTGAAGGTGTTCTGAATATCGCCCTTCAGAGCCTTGTCCAGCATGGCCGGGGCGATGGCCGCGTCCGTGGTCAGGAAGACCAGCATGGTGGCCATGTTGGGATGGATCATGCCGCTGCCCTTGGCAATGCCGCCCAGACGGCAGGTCTTGCCGCCCAGGGTAAACTCCACGGCGATCTCCTTCTGCCTGGTGTCGGTGGTCATGATGGCCTCGCAGGCGTCGGCGCTGCCCTTATCCGAAAGAGCGGCTTTCAGCGGCCCCACGCCCGCCGCGATGGGCGCGATATCCAGGGGCTGCCCGATGACGCCGGTGGAGGCCACCACCACGTCCCGGGCCTGAATCCCCAGGGTCTGGGCCGTCAGGGCGCTCATCTGCTCGGCGATTTCGATGCCGTTGGCGTTGCAGGTGTTGGCGTTGCCGCTGTTGCAGATCACCGCCTGCGCCACGCCGTCGCTGATGTGCTGCTTGGTCACGGTCAGGGGCGCGCCCTTGACCAGGTTGGTGGTATATACCGCCGCGGCGCTGGCCGGGACGCTGCTGTAGATCAGCGCCAGGTCCCTTTTGGTGCGGCTGGCCCGGATCCCGCAGTGGACGCCGGAGGCCTGAAATCCCTTTGCGGCACACACGCCGCCGGAAATGATCTTCATATGCGTGTTCTCCTTGGCTCAAAGTACCAGGCCGGTGGTCTCATCCAGGCCCAGCAGGATATTCATGTTCTGGATGGCGGCGCCGGATGCGCCCTTGCCCAGGTTGTCAAAGCGTGAGATCAGCAGGATCCGTTCTTCGTTGCCCGCCACGGTGATCTCCATGCTGTCTTTGCCGGAGAGGCTGTTCCCGGCGATCATGCCCTCCGTATAGGGTTCAAATCGGACGATGGGCCCGCGGTAGCAGTCCTGATACAGCTGGATGATATCCTGCACATTCCCCTTCAGATCCTTTCGGAACAGGGGCACAGTCACCGCCATGCCGCTGTAGTAATCGGCAACGATAGGGCAGAACACCGGCGCCGTCTCCAGGCCGCTGATTTTCACCATCTCCTTCAGGTGCTTGTGCTCCTGGGTCAGGCCGTACTGGCGGGGCGAATCCAACTCCGG
Source organism: Oscillospiraceae bacterium (assembly GCA_902778275.1). Classification (GTDB taxonomy): domain Bacteria; phylum Bacillota; class Clostridia; order Oscillospirales; family Oscillospiraceae; genus Limivicinus. The sequence goes on along the minus strand of CACYXE010000043.1, from coordinate 14,792 downwards.
GTCTCTCCCCTCCCTCTCATAGTCGGCGATCATGCCTTTGCCGCCGCCGGAGTAGCCGGTGACGGAAAAGCAGGTCAGCGCCGTATCCGGCGCGATCAAGCCCTCATGGACCAAGGGCTCCACCAGGGAAATAAAGCCGCTGGCGTGGCAGCCGGGATTGGCCACCCGCTTGCTGCCCGCGATCTTCTCCCGCAAGCCGTGCAGCTCGGCAAAGCCGTAGGCCCAGCCCTCCGCCGTGCGGTGGGCGGTGGAGGTGTCGATCACGGCGGTGCTGCCGTGGACCAGGGAAGCCGCCTCCACAGAGGCCGCGTCCGGCAGGCAGAAGAACGCGATATCCGCCGCGTTGATGGCCTCCTCCCGGGCTTTCAGGTCCTTGCGCAGCGCAGAGGGGATGCCGATCAGCTCGATATCCGCCCGGTTTTCCAGGCGTTCCACGATCCGCAGGCCGGTGGTCCCGGCGCTGCCGTCGATAAAGATCTTAGTCATGTTCCAGTACCGTCCTTACATATGCGATCTGTTTTTCTACAGAGGCCTCCGAGGTGCCGCCCTCGGAAATGCGCTTCTCCACACAGGTCTTCAAGTCGATCTCTCTGTACAGGTCCTCCTCAAACAGGGGACTGAACTCCCTGTATGCTGCAAGCGGCAGGGTCTCCAGCACCTGGCCCTCCGCCATGCAGCGGGCCACGATCTGGCCGGAGATCTTGTAGGCGCTGCGGAAGGGCAGGCCCTTGCGCACCAGGTAGTCCGCCAGGTCGGTGGCGTTGATGAAACCGGTCTGGGCGGCCCGGAGCATATTGTCCGTGCGCACCTGCATCGTGGCGATCATGGGGGCGAAGACCCGGAGACACATTTTCACCGTATCGCAGGCGTCGAAAACGCCCTCCTTATCCTCCTGCATGTCCTTGTTGTAGGCCAGCGGCAGGCCCTTGAGGGTGGTCAGCAGGCCGATCAGATCGCCGTAGACCCGCCCGGTCTTGCCGCGGACCAGCTCGGCCATGTCCGCGTTTCGCTTCTGGGGCATGATGGAGGAACCGGTGGTGTAGGCGTCGGACAGCTCGATGAATTTGAACTCCCAGCTGGCCCAGAGGATCAGCTCCTCCGCCAGGCGGGACAGGTGCATCATCTCGATGGAGAGGGCGCTGAGCAATTCCACCGCGAAGTCCCGGTCCGACACACCGTCCATGCTGTTGAGGGCGATGCTGTCAAAGCCCAGCAGCTCCGCTTCCATCTGCCGGTCCGTGTCGTAGGTGGTGCCAGCCAGGGCACAGCAGCCGATGGGCGAGACGTTCATGCGCTTTTTACAGTCGGCAAGCCGGTCCAGATCCCGCAGCAGCATCATGGCGTAGGCCATCAGATAATGGCCGAAGCTCACCGGCTGGGCCCGCTGCAGATGGGTGTAGCCGGGCATGATGCTGGCCTTGTGGGCCTCCGCCGCATCGCTAAGGGCGGCGATCAGCGCCTCGGTCAGCCCGCCGATCTCCGTGATCTCCTCCCTGAGATACATCCGCAGATCCAGAGCCACCTGGTCGTTGCGGCTTCGGGCCGTGTGCAGCTTCTTGCCTGTGTCGCCGATGCGCCTGGTCAGCTCCTGTTCCACGAACATGTGGATATCCTCGCACTGCAGGTCGAAGGCCAGGGCGCCGGAATCCAGATCCTCCAGGATGCCCGCCAGACCGTCGGTCAAACAGTCCCGCTCCGCTTCGCTGATGATGCCCCGGGCGGCCAGCATAGCGGCGTGAGCCATGCTGCCCCGGATATCCTGGCGGTACATCCGTCTGTCAAAGCGGATGGAGGAATTGAAATCATCGGCCACGGGATCGGTTATGCCGGCGGTGACGCCGGCCCAAAGTTTCGGCATGTCGTTCTCCCTCAGTTTGCACAATATCCTGCACGGCAAAAACCGTGCAGGATAAGCTTATATGATCTGTTCTTATTTCCCGTCCACGATCGCCTGGACCTGGATGGGCAGGCCGTAGAGATTGATGAAGCCGGCGGCGTCCGCCTGGTTGTAATCGCTCTCGCCGAAGGTGGCGATCTCCTCACTGTACAGGGAGTAGGGGCTCCAGACGCCGGCGTTGATCATGTTGCCCTTGTAGAGCTTCAGCCGGACCTTGCCGGTGACCCGCTCCTGGGTCTTGTCCACGAAGGCGCTGAGGGCCTCCCGCAGGGGCGTGAACCACTGGCCGTTGTATACAAGCTCCCCGAAGGTGATGGCCAGCTTCTGCTTCTCGTGCAGGGTCATCTTGTCCAGGCAGATGCTCTCCAGCACGCTGTGGGCTTTGTAGAGGATGCTGCCGCCCGGGGTCTCATAGACGCCGCGGCATTTGATACCCACCAGGCGGTTCTCCACGATATCCAGCAGGCCGATGCCGTTGGCGCCGCCCAGCTCGTTGAGCTTGAGGATGATCTCCTTTGCGCTGAGCTTCTCATCGTTGAGGGCCACAGGCTTGCCCTGCTCAAAGTCCAAAGTGATGTAGGTGGGCGCGTCCGGCGCCTGGATGGGAGATACGCCCATCTCCAGGAAGCCGGGCTTTTCATACTGGGGCTCGTTGCCCGGGTCCTCCAGGTCCAGGCCCTCATGGCTCAGGTGCCACAGGTTCTTGTCCTTGGAATAGTTGGTCTCCCGGTTGATCTTCAGGGGCACGTTGTGGGCCTCGGCGCTCCATTCCCGCCAGGGGGCGATCACGGGCATGTTGGGGGCAAAGTGCTTGATGGCCAGCTCGAAGCGGACCTGGTCGTTGCCCTTGCCGGTGCAGCCATGGACGATGGCGTCGGCGCCCTCTTTCAAGGCGATCTCCACCAGGCCCTTGGCGATGACGGGCCGGGCGTGGCTGGTGCCCAGCAGGTATTCCTCATAGACGGCCCCGGCCTTCAGGCAGGGGATGATGAAATCGTCCACATACTCTTCGGTCAGATCCAGCACATACAGCTTGGAAGCGCCGGTCTTGAGAGCCTTCTCCTCCAGCCCCTCCAGCTCGTCGGCCTGGCCCACGTTGCCGGAGACGGCGATGACCTCGCAGTTGTTGTAGTTCTCCTTCAGCCAGGGAATGATGACGGATGTATCCAGACCGCCGGAATAGGCGAGCACGACTTTTTTTATGTTTTCTTTGTTCATGGCTATGCCTCCATTGAATTTTTATGCGCTGATTATAGGCCAAATATTGAATAATGTCAAGGTTTTCCCGAATGAATATTCATCTACGCTGCATATTTGGTGAAAACTTCTTCCTGAGACCTTCCCCTGCTTCGCTTCTCTTGTACAAGCTGACGAAAGCCCGCCTGCGTTTTTCGCATGCGGGCTGCCGGGGCTGTTCCTCATACGGCAAAAAACCGGCGCGTGCCCGGATGGCACACGCCGGCTCTTTTCATTTATGCATGATTCACGGTTCAAAATCCACAGGGTTTTGATAGAGGTACTCATCCTCCCTGGCCTGCTTGCGGACCGTGCGCACCGCCACGATGAACATGCCCAGCACAAAGACCACGAAGGCCGCGCCCAATGCTTCCTCCTGGATGGCGGCGATAAAGTCATAGGCTCCATGGAGCAGCACCGGCACCAGCAGCGCCATACGCTTGGCGCGTTTGGACTCCTCCGGCATGCCGGCCAGCTCATAGCGCTTGGCCAGGCCGTACCAGGTGCCCATGAACACGCCGAAGCAGGCGTGCCCCGGCACCGCCGTCAAGGCCCTGGCCACGGCTACGGCAAAACCATAGGTCAACACGTAGCTGATATTCTCCCAAAGGGCAAAGCCCAGGGAGATGAACACCGCGTACACCACGCCGTCAAAGCGGCAGTTGAAATGGGGAGACTTCCAGGTGCGCATGCGCATCAGCAGATACTTGAAGCCCTCCTCCGACACGGCCACCACGATAAAATACATGATCACATTGTAGGTCATGCTGGTGTCCGGCACGTAATAGGACAGGGCGATATCCCCCAGTTGCTCTGTGAAGGAGGCCAGGGAGGTGGACGCCACACCCAGGATCACCAGAGACCAGAGCAGACCCGCCGGCTCCCGCTCCAGCTTGTCCGCCTTATAGACCCTGAGCATCAGAAACGCGGCAGGGACCACCGCCGCTGCGATCAACAGTATATCCATATGAAGCTCCTCACTTCCCCGCCGGTCTTCGCCCGACTGTGTCTCTATTCTTCCATAACTGCCCGGAAAATGCAAGGGCAAACCGAAAAAAAAGCATCCGGAAAAAACCGGATGCTTTTTCATCTCTGGATCTCTCAGCCCGCGCGGAAGGTCACGTAGATGGTGATGTCGTAGGCGGGCATCACGAACGTGGATTTGGTCACCTTGACCCGCTCGGTGGAAGCGGTCTTGTAGATGATGATATCGTTGACCTTGTAGCCCTGGTCGGGAACAGTCACCACCGTGACAGTGGTCCCCGCCGGTGCGCTGTTGACCACCTGTCCGTTGACCGTCAGATAGAACAGCCCGTTGGAGGAAGTATGCACATTCATGGCGCCGGCCTGGGCGGTGGTGTTCACAGTGGGAGCCGCCGAAACGCCCGCTACGGGAGCCGCCGCCGCGGCGGCAGTCGTGGCGGAGGCGGAGGCCTTCACCGGCAGATACAGGGTTTGCCCGGCCTTGATCGCTCCCAGGTTTTCCAGGCCGCTGAGGGCCTTGATCGTATCGGCGTTGGAGGCATAGTCGATGCCGTAGCTGCGGCAAAGAGCGCCGACCGTATCGCCGGCCACGACCTTGTGGGCCACGATCTGGGTATAGGTGCCGGAGGCAGGAACGGAAGTGGCGGGCAGCTTGACCGTGGTACCGACCTTGACATTGTTGTAATTGTTGATACCGTTCATTTCCTTGATCCGGTCAGAGTTGGCATTGAAATTGATGCCCAGCTGATTGCAGACGGAATACACAGTCTCGCCGGACTGCATCACATGCTCCACCAAATAATAACTGACAGTGTCGCCGGTGGACAGAGTGCTGGCCGCAGCGGCGGTCGTTCCGGCGGCAGCGGTGTTGGTCACCGCAACGCCCCCTACGGTCCCGGCCGCAGGCAGCGTAAGCTTCATGCCGGATTTCAGATTGGTCCAGCTGGTGATATGGTTCGTCTCCATGATCCAGGTCTGATTGGCATAGAAATCAACGCCCAGCTTCTGGCATACGGAAAACACCGTGTCGCCGGCTTTCAGCGTGTACTCCTGGGTACCGTCCGCATAGGCAATGACAGACATACCGCAAAACAGCGCAAATACCAGACAAAGGCTGAGCAGCATACTGACAAAACGTTTCTTCATCTTCGGATCCTCCTAAAACGACGCCTGAGAAAGTGTCGGAAAAATTACACACTGTTACCAATCTGTAACAACTCAGTTGCATTATATTGCAATTCAGTGAAATATGCAAGAGGGTTTTTGAAAAATTAAGAAAGAAAATTTCTCCAATCAAAAAGGACCGCTGCCGTCCACGCTCCCGCATGGCGCAGCGATCCTTTGCCGGGTTCCCGGCTTCTCTTCACTTCTTGTTCTTCTGATACAGGACCCACAAGCCCTTGACCAGCAGGTCGTTATCGCACAGGATCTCCCTTTTGCAAAACGGCGTAATAAAACGCGCCAGGCCGCCCGTGGCCACCACATTGCAGGGATAGCCAAGTTCCGCTTCCATCCGCTCCACCATGCCGTCGATGGCGGCCGCGGTGCTGAACACCGCACCGGACAGCAGCGCGTCCACCGTGTTGGTGCCGATGACCTTTTTGGGAACCGCCAGGGAGATGTCCGGCAGCAGGCTGGTGCCTGAGGACAGCGCCTCGTAGGAGAGCTTGACCCCGGGCATGAACGCGCCGCCCCGATAGGCCCCGTTCTTATCCACCACCACAATGGTGATGGCCGTGCCCATATCCACCACGATCACCGGAGGTCCGTAACAGGTCATGGCCGCCACGCTGCCCACCACCAGATCCGCGGCCAGGGTGCCCGGATCGTCGATGCGCACGTTCAATCCGGTCTTCATGCCCGGGCCCACCACCATGCAGGTGACACCGGTGACCTTCTTGACCGCAGCCAACATGACGGCGCTGACAGGCGGGACCACGGAAGAGAGGATCGCCCCCTCAAAGCCCTGGGGATCGATGTCATAGAGATCCAGGATCTGCCGCAGACGAATGGCATACTCCGCGGAGGTAGCATGCAGGTCGGTGTGCAGCCGCACAATGCTGCGGATCTCCCCATTGTCGATGCAGCCCAGAACGATATTGGTATTGCCGATGTCGATGCCGAGGATCATGAGAGCCTCCTTCTGCCGGTAAGATGCGGCGGTAAGCGGCTGTCGCCGCGCTGTGTTCTTTTCTTTATTGTATTACGGCGGCAGAGCCCTGTCAATCTCACCGCCGTCATGCGCGGCGGCCGCGCTTTTAGTTGGCGATCCCGTGATGGGCCGCCGGGCTGTTCACTTCCAGGGGCAGGAAGGTGTAGCCGTTTCGGGCCCCCCAGGACAGCACCTTTTCCACCGCGGCCACGCTGAAGTCCTTGATATCGTGCTGCAGGACGATGGTGTTGCGCCGACCCGCACAGCCGCCGATGATATTGTCGACAACGGCGGTTGTCTTCGTAGTCTCCCCGGCGTCGCCGCTGCTCACATCCCAGTCGAAATACTGATACCCCATGTCCAGCATGATCTGCCGCAGCCGGGACATGATGCCCGGATTGAAGCTGCTGACCGTGTTGGAGCTGCCGCCGGGGAAGCGGAACAGTCTGGTATAGCTGCCCGTCTGCTGATAGATCATCTCCTCGGTCTGTCGGAAGTCATCGAGGAAAGCCTCCTCACTGGCATAGATGCTGTAATAATTATGGGTGGCGCTGTGAACGCCGATGCTGTGGCCCTCCCGATAGGCCCGGCCCACCAAGTCCGCATAATCGGGATCGATGCAGGTGACGAAGAAGGTAGCCTTGGCATTGTACTTGGCCAGCACGTTCAGCAGCCGGGCCGTGTAGGGTCCCGGCCCATCGTCAAAGGTCAGATAGATCACATTGCCTTCCGGCTTCACGATCTCGATCTCAGGCGCCGGGACTATGTTCACCGTACGCTTGACGCTCACCGTATCCCCCAGGGCGTTGGTGATGGTATAGACCACCTCATAGCTGCCGGGCCGATAGGAGACCACATCGCCCGAGGTCTGGATATAGCCTGTCAGATCGTTGCCCTGGATATCGTAGGCGCTGTAGCCCGGGTCCTGATAGTCCAGCCGGGCAGTCAGCTCCACCGTGTCGCCGCCGTTGAGATAGATCTCCGGCCTGCCCAGGCTGTATTCGATGGGCCGCACGGCCACGGCCTCGTTTCCGGCGGCGTCGCTGACCCGGTATTCCACCCGGTCTTCATAATAGAAGGTCTCCACCCGGCCGGTCAGATCGCCGTCATAGTCGTCCACCGCGCTGTAGCCCTCTTCCTCATAGCCGGTAAACCAGGTGGGTTCATAGCCTTCCGTATGCTCCAGCAGGATCTCCGGCGGCGTCAGGTCCGCCACGTGGACCAGGCGGGTGGTGCTGTAGCTGCGCAGGTGATAGCGGGCGGTGTAACGCAGTTCATAATCGCCGAGGGTATCGGTATCCACCTGCCCTGTGACCTCCACAGGCAGCTCTTCCTCCCCCTCGCCGCTGAAGCGGCCCGCGCGCACCGCGTAACATCCGGGATCCACGAAGGGCTTGCCGTAGGCGGCGGTGATCTCCTCGCTCTCCAACATATAGAAACGTACATGGCGGCTGTCGACCGCAAGGGCCGCCAGCGCCAGCAGTGCGGCGCAGGCCGCAAAGATCACGACAAACAGCCGCAGAAAGCGCAGCCGCTTCTCCTTATTTTCTTTTCCCCATATCTTTCCCATCCCGGACCTCATCTGTTTTTCTATGTTATGTAACCCTATTATACACCTTTCTTCGCATTAGGGAAGTAAAAATTTCCCGGCGACCCGGATTTTTTCATTTTTTTCGGCCTGCGCCCCACTTATTATTTGATAAGTGTTTATCTTTTATTGCGAAGCGGGAAAAAATGTGATAGATTAAGTTGTTCAAAATTTTACTCTCTGCGGCAGCCAGCCGCAGGAAAGGACGGAAAATGAAAAATACAGAGAAAACCATGGACAAGATCGTCGCCCTGTGCAAGAACCGCGGCTACATTTTCGCCGGGTCCGAGATCTACGGCGGTCTGGCCAACACCTGGGACTACGGTCCTCTGGGCGTTGAGCTGAAGAACAACGTGAAGCGGGCCTGGTGGAAAAAGTTCGTACAGGAAAACCGCTACAATGTCGGCCTGGACGCCGCCATCCTCATGAACCCCCAGACCTGGGTCGCTTCCGGCCATCTGGGCGGCTTCTCCGACCCCCTGATGGACTGCCGCGAGTGCCACGAGCGCTTTCGCGCCGATAAGATTATCGAGGACTGGTGCAAGGACGCCGGCTTTGAGCTGCCCCGCCCCATCGACGCCTATTCCCAGGCGGAGATGAAGGACTTCGTGGAGGAGCACAACATCCCCTGCCCCAGCTGCGGCAAGCACAATTTTACCGATATCCGTCAGTTCAACCTGATGTTCAAGACCTTCCAGGGCGTTACCGAGGACGCGAAGAATACCGTGTATCTGCGGCCTGAGACCGCCCAGGGCATCTTCACCAACTTCGTAAACGTCCAGCGCACCACCCGGCGCAAGCTGCCCTTCGGCATCGCCCAGATCGGCAAGAGCTTCCGCAACGAGATCACCCCGGGCAACTTCATCTTCCGTGTGCGCGAGTTCGAGCAGATGGAACTGGAGTTCTTCTGCGAGCCCGATACCGACCTGGAGTGGTTCGATTACTGGCGCAGCTTCTGCCATGAGTTTCTTCTGTCCATCGGCCTGAAGGACGAGAACCTTCGCCTGCGGGACCATGATCCTGAGGAGCTGAGCTTCTACTCCAAGGCCACCACGGACTTTGAGTTTCTGTTCCCCTTCGGCTGGGGTGAGCTCTGGGGTGTGGCCGACCGCACCAATTATGACCTGAGCCGTCATCAGGAGGTCTCCGGTCAGGATCTGACCTATTACGATCAGGAGAAGAACGAGCACTACATCCCTTACGTGATCGAGCCCTCTCTGGGTGTGGAGCGTACGGTCCTCTCCGTCCTGTGCGACGCTTACGACGAGGAAGTCGTCGGCCAGGACAAGAAAGGCAACGACGACGTGCGCACCGTGCTGCACCTGCACCCGGCGCTGGCGCCCTTCAAGTGCGCCATCCTGCCCCTGAGCCGCAAGGAGATCCTCACCGGCCCGGCCATGGAGCTGTACAACGAGCTGAGCAAGGATTTCATGTGCGATTACGACGAGACCGGCTCCATCGGCAAACGCTATCGCCGTGAGGATGAGATCGGCACGCCCTTCTGCGTCACCTTTGACTTCAATACCGTGGGCACCGAGACCGACGAGGCCGACCACTGTGTCACGGTGCGCGAGCGCGACAGCATGCAGCAGGTCCGCATCCCCACCAGCGAGGTCAAGAACTACATCGCCGAGCGCATCAAATTTTAAGGTATGACTGCCGGACAAGCATTTGGCTTTCTCTTTGCGAGGAGGGCGTCAGACCTGCCGGAGGGCGGGCAGCGGGTCCTGTTCCATTGCTGGAACACCGGGGCGCTGCTGCTCTCCTCGGCGGCGCTGTGCACCTTCAGCCTGCTGCTGGCCATCGGCGACTATGACTGGGCGGAGTTCTTCGGCTACTTCCGGCACTTCTCCATCTTTCTGCTCAACTGGCTGCCGATCTTTCTGCTGCAGCTGCTGCTTTTTTGCCTGTTCAATCGGCAATGGGCTGCTTTTCTGGCCAATGCCCTGTTGATCCTGCTCCCCTCTTTTGGGAATTTTTATAAGCTGCGCGCCCGGTTTGAGCCTTTTGTTTTCCGGGATGTGCGCTCCGTCCACACGGCGCTGCATGTGGCGGCCAATTATGATCTCAGCTTCAACAGCCGGATCTGGCTGATCCTGATCGCAACACCGATCCTGTTGCTGCTGCTTCTGTTTCTGGTTCGCGGCAGAGCGGGCGCTAAGCTGCGGCTGGGCGCGGCCCTGCTGGCTGTCCTTTCGGTTTATCCCCTCTGGTATTTCGTCTATTCCAACACCGATCTGTATTGGACCAACACCTTTAAAAACAACAACATTGGCGTCATCACCGCGCAGGAGCGTTTTGTCAATCTGGGTTTCACCTATCCTTTTCTCTACAGCATCACCGAGAGCAAGGACATCCCGCCCGAGGGCTACGACGCCGCCCGGGCCGAGGCTGTGCTCTCGGCCTACGCGGACGCGGACATCCCCCAGGACAGGCGCGTAAACCTGCTGGTGCTGCAGCTGGAATCCTTTACAGATCTGGAGGCCATGGGTCTGCGGGACGTGGCTCCGGAGACCTACCAGGTCCTGCGCGCCCTTCAGACGGAAAGCATCACCGGCACTCTGGTGCCCAATGTGATCGGCGGCGGCACCATCGACACGGAGCGCTGCCTGCTCTCCGGCAGCTATGGCATGCTGGACTATACCGGCGACGCCCCCTCCTATGTGCGGTATCTCAACAGCCAGGGCTACTTCAGCACCGGCAGCCATCCCAACCGGGCGGATTTCTACAACCGTCTGAACATCAACAGCTATCTGGGTTTTGACGAATACCTTTTCACCGACAACCACTATGGCGGGCTGGTGGACGGCAGTTGGGACTGGATGTGCGACGACGTGTTCATGCCGGAAGTCTTCCGGATGTTCAAGGAATATGAGCGTCAGGGCAATGTGTTTTCCTTCAACGTCAGCCTGCAGGGGCACAGCCCTTATGAAAGTGAAACGCTGCTTTTTGACCGCCTTTACTGGCCGGGCGACGGCGTTTCAGACCTGACACGAAACGTGATCAACAACTATCTGGGATCTCTGGCAGATACCCAGACCCGGCTGTTGCCGGAGATCGAGGCGCTGCGCACGGACAGCGAGCCCGCCGTAGTGCTGCTGTACGGAGACCACAATCCCTGGTTGGAAAAGCGCAGTGTCTATGAGGAGGCCGGGATCTCTCTGGATCAATCCACCGGCGAGGGCATGCTTCAATATTACAGCACGCCTTATCTGATCTGGGCCAATGACGCTGCCCGGGAGCTTCTGGGCAAAGATTTTGTGGGCCGGGGGCCCACCGTCAGCCCCGGCTATCTGCTCAACGTAGTCTTCCATGAGCTGGGCTGGACGGGCAGCGCCTTTATGCAGTATACCGCCCCTTCTATGTGGAAGACGGCGTCTATACCCAGACGCTCAGCGAGGATGGACAGCGGCTGCTGCAGGAGTACAGCTGCGAGCAGTTCTATCTGCGAAGCCAAATGCGCTGAGCCAGGGAGAGTTCTCATGGAAAAGCGGTCGTTTTTCTTCGCGCGGCGCTCCGGTGAGCTGTCCGGCGCCGGGCAAGTTCCGACCATCATGACTATGGTAATAACAGAAATTTTATAATTTATAATAAAGGGTGATATACAAATGAAAGACGGTTTTATCAAAGTCGCCGCGGCCGCTCCGGTCATCAAGGTCGCAGACGCAAACTACAACGCGCAGCGGGTGATCGACTGCATCCGCCAGGCGGACAAGCAGGGCGTCAAGGTCCTGGTGTTCCCCGAGCTGACCCTGACAGGCGCCAGCTGCTATGATCTTTTTACCCATCGGGTGATCCTGGAGGGTGCCAAGAAGGCCCTGGCCGCCGTGGTGGAGGCCACCGACGGCATCGACATGCTGGTCTTCGTGGGCCTGCCCTATGAGCACAAGTCCCGGCTGTACAGCGTGGCCGCCGCCATCTGCGGCGGGGAGCTGCTGGCCCTGGTCCCCAGTCAGGAGGCCACAGCCTATTTCTCCGCCCCCGTGTGGGACGCGGAGGAGGTGGAGCTTTGCGGTCAGACCGTGACTCTGGCTCAGGACGCGCTGTTTGCCAGCGACGCCATGCCCGACCTGAAGGTGGCCGTGGAGCTGGGCGCGGATCTGGACGCTGTGATCCCCCCTGCCGCCCGCCATGCCCAGGCCGGCGCCACCGTGATCGCCCAGATGGCCAACTTCCCCCAGACGGTCACGTCCCGGGACGAGAACGAGCTGAACGTCCGTTACGAGTCCCGCAAGCTTTCCGCCGGTATCGTGCTGGCCGCGCCCGGCAAGGGTGAGAGCAGCACCGACCGGGCCTATTCCGGATTGTGCCTGGTGGCCGAAAACGGCCAGATCCTGGCCGCCGAGGAGGGCGCCGACAGTCTGGCGATCAGCGAGATCGACGTGCAGCATATGGTGAACCTGCGCCGCGCCTCCAACGCTTTCGGCTGGGATGAGGAATACAGCCTGTTCCAGTGGGGCAAGAAGGCCGTCTCCACGCGCCTGACCCGGAAGTATCTCATGCACCCGCATCTGCCCGCCACCACCGAGGAGCTGCCCACCTACTGCCAGCGGATGCTGGATATCCAGGTGTCCAGCCTGGTCAAGCGCATGGAGTACGCCGGACTGGACCACTGCGTGGTCGGCATCTCCGGCGGTGTGGACTCCACCCTGTGCGTGATGGTCTGCGCCATGGCGGTCAAGCGGATGGGCCTGCCCTCCACCAATGTGGTGGCCTGCACCCTGCCCTGCTTCGGCACCTCCTCCCGCACCAAGTCCAACGCCATCATCGTGGCCGAACAGATGGGCGCCGAGGTCCGTGTCATCGACATCGGCAAGAGCGTCTATCAGCATTTCGACGACATCGGCCATGCCCATGACGACTACTCCATCGCCTTTGAGAACGCCCAGGCCCGTGAACGCACCCAAGTGCTTATGGACATTGCCAACAAGGTCAACGGCCTGGACGTGGGCACCGAGGACCTGAGCGAGTTCATCGACGGCTGGTGCACCTACAACGGCGACCACACCAGCATGTACGACGTGAACCTTGGTCTGACCAAAACCCAGGTGCGCGCCAATGTGCGCTATATCGCCGACACCACCGAGGACATGGTGCTCAAGGCCGCCCTGTATGACGTGCTGGACTGCCCGGTCACTCCGGAGCTGCTTCCCATCCACGACGACCAGATCGAGCAGAAGAGCGAGGACGCGGTGGGTTCCTACAGCCTGCAGGACTTTTTCACCCACAAGATGCTCATCTGCGGCTTTACCCCCTCCAAGACCTTCCGTCTGGCCAAGATCGCCTACGCCAACGAATTCACCGACGAGGAGCTGGTCCGCTGGCTCACCAGCTACTGCAAGCGGCTCTTCAGCCAGCAGTTCAAGCGCAGCTGCCTGATGGACGGCCCCGCCGTGGAGGCTTTCACCGTCTCCCCGCGGGACGGCTTCCTGATCCCCTCCGACGCGGAGAACGCCCTGTTCCTGCAGGATCTGGAGCAGCTGACCAAGTAACGATCTCTTAATAACAGGAAACGCCGCACGGCATCGTGCGGCGTTTCCTGTTTCCGTATGTTTACGCTTCTGTGAAGCGATAGCTGGCCCAGCGGTGGAAGCGTTCCCCTTTCCGCAGCAGCGTGGAAGGAAAGTCCGGGTGGTTGGGGCTGTCCGGATAAAACTCCGGTTCGATGGCAAGCCCGCTGTTGGCTTTGTGGGGAGCAGGCAGGAACTTGCCCGTATAAATCTGCACAGCGGGGAAATCCGTTCGGATCTCCATCCGGATCCCGCCGTCCTCCATCGTGCAGCAGTCCTCCCCGTTGAGGACGAAGCAGTGGTCATAGTCCTCCGCAACCCTGCGCAGGGTCCGGAAATCGAATTTGCCGTCCGCGGGCAGCAGCCGCCCCGTGGGGATCAGGCCCTCGCCCACTTCCACGATCTGATCGGCATTGACGCGCAGGCGCGCATCCAGGATCTTCCCCTGACCGGCCAAATCGAAATACATGTGGCTGGTGGGCGCGTACACGGTATCCGCATCGCTCTCCGCCTCAAAGTCCATATACAGGCAGTCCCCCTCCAGCCGGTAGGTGACAAGGGCCGTCAAATTCCCCGGGAAGCCATTGTCCCCGTCGGGAGAAAACAGAGTAAAGCGCAGTTCCTCCCCCTTTACCTCCGCCTGCCATCGGCGCTTGTCATAGGACATCGGCCCGCCGTGCAGCTGGTTGGGGCCCTCGTTGGCCGGCAGCAGATAGGTGGCGCCGTTGAGTTCAAAGGCGGAGCCCCTCAGGCGGTTGGCATAGCGCCCGATGACTGCGCCGAGGAACGCGTCTTTTTCCAGATACAGTTCCGGCCTGTCATAACCGAGCACCACTTCTCTGCCCCGGTAGCGCAGGCTGGTGACTGTGGCGCCCAGATCCGTCACCGAAACCACCAGGTTATCCTTCTCCAACGTATACAGCGTATAGTCTCCAAAAGCGGTCTGCCTGATCATGCGCTCTCCCCCATTCTTTTTTTCTTTATTGTACACGATAGGACTCCTGTTTTCAATGCGAAACGCCTACTTTCTCATGTATTAAATATTCTCATGGATCATTTCCGATTGTTTCATGAATAACAATGTTTTCTCTTGTAATGACCCGAAACGCGTGGTATTATTTATACAAAGAGTTCGCAAGACTCTAACGGAAATTTGTGAAAAATATTAAGGAGGTCCTTATGCTTACCAACGAATATTTGAAGAGAGTTTACGCAGAGGTCGAGAAGCGGGACGGCCACGAGCCCGAATTTCTGCAGGCGGTGCGTGAGGTGTTCGAATCCCTGGAGCTGGTCATCGACAAGCACCCCGAATGGGAGAAGGCCGCGCTGCTGGAGCGCTTTGTGGAGCCGGAGCGTGTGATCGAATTCCGCGTCCCCTGGGTGGATGACAACGGCGAGGTCCACGTCAACCGCGGCTACCGCGTG
>CACYXE010000042.1:10991-22325 GCA_902778275.1 Oscillospiraceae bacterium | reverse complement strand
TTGAGAACATCCTCAGCTCCTTCTACGGCGACGGCACCCAGCTTGACGCGGTTCTCGCCTCCAACGACTCCACCGCCCGCGGCGTTGAGAACGCTCTCGCGTCCTCCTACACCGGCGAGTGGCCCATCATCACCGGTCAGGACTGCGACATCGCCATCATGAAGAACCTCATCGACGGCAAGCAGGCCATGTCCGTGTTCAAAGACACCCGTACGCTGGCGGCCCGCGTCGTCACGATGGTCGACTCCCTGATGAAGGGCACCGCCCCCGAGGTCAACAACACCACCGACTACGACAATGGCGTCTATGTCGTTCCCAGCTATCTGTGCGGCCCCGTGGCCTGCACGGCCGACAACTATCAGGAGATCCTGATCGACTCCGGCTACTACACGATGGATGCGATCAACAACGGCTGATCCGCAGTAAATACCTTGTTTCAGCACTTCGGGCAAGGCGGATTCCCGCCTTGCCCGAAATCTAATAAACTCTCGGGCTTGGAGGGGGAAAATTGGCAGATAATATTCTGGAAATGCGGGGGATCACGAAGGAATTCCCCGGCGTCAAGGCCCTTGACGACGTGAATTTCGTCGTCAAACGCGGCAGCATCCACGCGCTGGTGGGTGAGAACGGCGCCGGCAAATCCACGCTGATGAACGTTCTCAGCGGATGGTATCCCTACGGCACGTATGAGGGTGACATTGTATACGAGGGAGAAGTATGCAAGTTCACCAATATCAAAGACAGCGAAAACAAAGGCATCGTCATCATCCATCAGGAGCTGGCCCTGGTGCCCTATATGAGCATCGGCGAGAACATGTTCCTGGGCAACGAACAAGGAAAAAAATACGCCATCGACTGGGACAAGACCCACGCGGAGGCGACCAAATATCTGAAGATCGTCGGACTGACCGAATCCTCCAAGACGCTGATCAAGGACATCGGCGTCGGCAAGCAGCAGATGGTCGAGATCGCCAAGGCGCTGGCTAAGAACGCGCGGCTCATGATCCTGGACGAGCCGACCTCTTCTCTCAACGAGGCGGATTCCCAGGCGCTGCTGGACCTGCTGCTGGAGTTCAAGAAGCAGGGGATGACCTCTATCATCATCTCCCACAAGATCAACGAGGTCTCCTATGTGGCGGATGATATCACCGTCCTGCGCGACGGCAGAACCATCGAAACGCTGACCAAGGGCGTGGACGACTTCAGTGAAGACCGCATCATCCGCGGCATGGTCGGCCGCGAACTGGAGGACCGGTTCCCGAAGCGCTACGGCGTGGAGATCGGCGACGTGTCGCTGGAGGTCAAGAACTGGAACGTGTACCACCCGATCTATACGGACAAGAAGGTCATCGACGACGTCTCCTTCCACGTGCGCAAGGGCGAGGTCGTGGGCTTCTCGGGCCTGATGGGCGCGGGACGCACGGAGCTGGCTATGTCGATCTTCGGCCGCAGCTACGGCACGGAGATCTCCGGTACCTGCGAGATCCACGGCAAGGAGGTAAAGCTCCACTCCCCGCGGCAGGCCATCGACGCGGGCCTGGCTTACGTGACCGAGGACCGGAAGGGCAACGGTCTGATCCTGTCGAACCCGATCTCCGTCAACACCACGCTCGCCAACCTCAAGGGCGTGTGCAGACGCGGCGTGATCGACCATGACAAGGAGCTTTCCGTGGCGGAAGAGTACCGCAAAAAGCTCAACACCAAGACGCCGTCGGTCCTGCAGAACGTGGGCAACCTCTCCGGCGGCAACCAGCAGAAGGTGCTGCTGGCGAAATGGATGTACGCGGATCCGGACATCCTGATCCTGGACGAGCCCACCCGCGGCATCGACGTCGGCGCGAAATATGAGATCTACTGCATCATCAACGATCTGGTGGCGGAGGGCAAATCCGTTATCATGATCTCCTCGGAGCTGCCCGAGGTCCTGGGCATGAGCGACAGGATCTACGTGCTCAACGAGGGCCGCATCGTCGGTGAATTCGATGCGGCGGAGGCCAGCCAGGAAAAGATCATGGCCTGCATTCTTTCCACTGAACCGGCAAAGGAAGAAAAGGAGAAAGAGCAATGACGACAAAGACAAAGATTCTGACTTTCGTTCAGAAGTATACTATGATCATCGCGTTGGTGCTGGTCACGGCCTTCTTCGCCTGGCGCACCGGCGGCAAGCTGCTCCTGCCGCAGAACCTGACGAACATCATCGCCCAGAACGCCTACGTCTTCGTTCTGGCTACCGGCATGCTGCTGTGCATCCTGACCGGCGGCAACATCGACCTGTCCGTCGGTTCGGTGGTCTGCTTTGTCGGCACGGTCGGCGCGGTTATGATGCGCGGAGACCTGAACATGTGGCTGGCGGTGCTGGTCATGCTCGGCGTCGGTCTGCTGATCGGCGCGTGGCAGGCCTTCTGGATCTCCTACGTGAAGGTCCCGCCCTTCATCACCACGCTGTCGGGCATGATGGTCTTCCGCGGCCTGTCCAACGTGGTGCTGCAGGGCAAAACGGTCTCTGTGACCAATGAGAAATTCGTCCGCCTCTTCGGCGGCGGCGCGAACTGCTACGTGCCCGACTTCTTCCACGGAGAAGGGATCAACATCCTCTGCGTCGTGGTAGGCATCATCGCCTGCGCGCTTTACCTGTTCTTTACGCTCCGCAGCCGCAGCATTCGCAAACGCAACGGCCTGGAGGTGGACTCCCTGGCCAAGACCCTGATCAAGGCGATCGTCATCGTGGGCGTTGTCATGTTCTTCGCGATGAGACTGGCCCAGTACAAGGGCATCCCGATGGCGCTGCTGTGGGTCGCGGTCGTAGTGCTGATCTACACCTACATCACCTCCAAGACCACGGTGGGCCGTTATCTCTACGCCATCGGCGGCAATGAGACGGCCACCAAGCTCTCCGGTATCGATACCAGAAAGATCTACTTCTTTGCCTACGCCAACATGGGTCTGCTGGCGGGCCTTGCCGGCATTCTGACCATCGCCCGTATGACCTCCGCCCAGCCTACCTACGGCCAGAACTACGAGATGGACGCCATCGGCTCCTGCTTTATCGGCGGCGCCTCCGCCTACGGCGGCGTGGGCACTGTGCCCGGCGTCATCATCGGCGCTCTGCTGATGGGCGTTATCAACATCGGCATGAGCATCATGGGCGTTGACGCCAACTATCAGAAGGTGGTCAAGGGTCTGGTGCTGCTGGCCGCAGTCATCTTCGACGTGCTCTCCAAGAAGAAGGGGAACTGATGTCTGCCCAGCCAGAACGTGAAGATCCTGCGCGGCAGGAGCAGACGCAGGACGAGGCCCGGCGCCGCAGCCGCGCAGCCAATACCCTTGCGCTGCGCGCCGTGGTCGCGGCCTACCTCGTTTATCTGGGCGGCTCCCTGATCTACGACAAGATTACCGGGAAAGCCGATATCCCTGTGGCGGTGGCCTGGCTGGCCGGTCTGCTGTTCATCGTGTGCGGCCTGTTTTTCGCGGTCTATACCTGGCGGCGCTGGCGTGCCTTGCAGGCGCCGGAGCAGGAGGCAGCGGAGCAGCCGTCGGAGGATAACGAGGCGACCTGAGCGCAAAAAGGAACAGCACCTGTTGAGCGAAGGCACTCAACAGGTGCTGTTTTTGAGAAGATGCGTTTATTTCCCGCGGAAGCGGGACACGGCCGCTTCGACCAGTCGGCCGTTGATGGGCAGGAAGACGCCCGCGGTGGGGCCCACCAGGAACATGCAGATCAGCGTGCCCAGACCCACGGTGCCGCCCAGCAGCCAACCGGTCAGGGCAAAGGCCGCGTCCACGATCATGCGGATGATACTGAAGGACTTCCCGCTTTTTTCACTGATGACCTGTGCGACCAGGTCGTTGGGGCCGGTGCCCGCGTCCGAACGGATGACGATCGTCATCCCATAGGCGAGGATGACACAGCCCAGGGCCAGCATGAACACCCGCGCGGCGAAGCCCGCACTGCCCAGCGGCCCGGCCAGCAGCAGGGTAAAAAAATCGATGACCGGCCCGCCGAAGAGCATGCAAAGAGCCGTACCGATCTTCAGATAGCTGCGGTCCGCAAAGAGCAGCACCACAACGATCAGCAGGCTGATGGCGATATGCACGCGCCCATGGGTCAGGCCGGGCAGGCCGACAGCCTTGTCCACGCTGCGGAATACGCCCTGCACCAGTACGTTGAAGGGGTCTGAGCCCAGGTCGGACAGCAGAAAGAGGGTCACGCCCAGGTGGGCGATGACCAGACCGATGAGCAGGATCACGACCCGGATCCCCCATTCTGCGGCGCTTCTTTTCATAAGTCTGCGCTCCTTTTCCTTGTTTTGTCTCATCGCAATGGTATTGTACCAGAAAAAGACAAGCCCCGCAACCGGGCGGGCTTATCAAATAAGGAGGATTATCAGAAGCATGAACAACATTCCCGAAGTCAAGCTCGGCATCATTGCCGTCTCCCGCGACTGCTTCCCCACCGGACTGAGCATCGCCCGGCGGGAGGCCATCGTCAAGACCTGCGGCGGCAACATCTATGAGTGCCCCGTCACAGTGGAAAATGAGAAAGATATGCTGGCCGCCGTGGCCGACGTGAAGGAGGCCGGCTGCAACGCCCTGGTGGTGTTCCTGGGCAACTTCGGCCCCGAGACGCCGGAGACCCTGATCGCCAAATATTTCGACGGCCCCTGCATGTTCGTGGCCGCCGCCGAGGGGGACGGCGACCTGATCAACGGCCGGGGCGACGCCTACTGCGGCATGCTTAACTGTTCCTACAACCTGGGAATGCGGCACCTGAAGGGCTACATCCCCGAGTACCCGGTGGGCACCGCCGCCGATATCGGCAAGATGATCAAGGACTTTTACCCCGTCGCCCGCGCCGTCATCGGCGTGCAGAACCTGAAGATCATCACCTTCGGCCCGAGACCTCAGGACTTCTTCGCCTGCAACGCGCCCATCAAGGGCCTGTACGAGCTGGGTGTGGAGGTCGAGGAAAACTCCGAGCTGGACCTGCTGGTCAGCTATAAGGCCCACGCGGGCGACGCGCGCATCCCCCAGGTCTGCGCCGACATGGCCGCCGAAATGGGCGAGGGCAGGTACTATCCCGATCTGCTTGAGCGCATGGCGCAGTTCGAGCTGACCCTGCTGGACTGGGCCGAGGAACACAAGGGCGCCCGCAAGTACGTGGCATTTGCGGACAAGTGCTGGCCCGCCTTCCCGGAGCAGTTCGGCTTTGAGCCCTGCTTCGTCAACTCCCGCCTGGCCGCCCGGGGCATCCCCGTCAGCTGCGAGGTGGATATCTACGGCGCCCTGAGCGAGTACATCGGCGCCTGCATTTCCGGCGACGCGGTGACCATCCTGGATATCAACAACTCCGTGCCCGCGAAGATGTGGGAAGAGCAGATCCGGGGCAAGTTTGACTACAGCCTGACCGACACCTTCATGGGCTTCCACTGCGGCAACACCCCCAGCTGCAAGATGTGCGGCGACCGGGCTGTGAAGTATCAGCTGATCCAGCACCGCCTGCTGGAGCCGGAAGGCAGCGACCCCGACTTCACCCGCGGCACCCTGGAGGGCGATATCGCCCCCGGCGAGATCACCTTCTTCCGTCTCCAGTGCGACAGCGAGGGTGTGCTCCGCTCTTACATCGCCGAGGGCGAGGTGCTGCCCGTGGCCACCACCAGCTTCGGCGGCATCGGCGTCTTTGCCATCCATGAGATGGGCCGCTTCTATCGCCACGTGCTGATCCAGAAGCGTTTCCCCCACCACGGCGCGGTGGCCTTCGGCCATCACGGCAAGGCCCTGTTTGAGGTGTTCAAATTCCTGGGCGTGCAGGAGATCGGCTACAACCAGCCCAAGTGCCTGCCCTATCCCACGGAGAATCCCTGGGCCTGAGGCCGGAAACGCCCCGCCGCTTAAGGCGCGGCGCTCGTGAAACTGCAAAAGCGCGGCGATTTTTCGGAAATCGCCGCGCTTTTTGCCGTGTTGGGCCCGGTCAGAAGAGAGATCTGGCCAGGGACAGGAGCAGCAGCAGGGCCGCGTTCACCGCCGTGAACTCCAGCAGGTAGTGCCCGGTATGGGCGTGGTCGGAGTGGGAGTAGAGCTTCATGCTGATGAGGCTGGCAAGGCTGGCGATGGGGGTGCCCAGGCCGCCGATATTCACGCCCAGCAGCAGCTCTTTCGCCTCCTCGGTAAAGCCCGAGAGCAGCAGGGCCGCGGGCACGTTGCTGATGACCTGGCTCGCCAGCAGCGAGGTCAGGTAGACCCGCCCCGCCAGAAGCCGGCGGAGAAGGGACGCCACGCTGTCGATCCGGGCCAGGTTGCCGGAAAAGATGAAGAAGGCCACAAAGGTCAGCAGCAGCATGAAGTCAGCCTTCAGCAGGAGCTTCCGGTCAAACAAGAGCAGCGCCGCTATCAGGACGGCCAGCATCACCGGCCAGCTGAGGACGCGCAGCACCACCAGCAGGCAGACGGCGAACAGCGCCAGGTGCAGGCAGAGCGCCCGCGTATCCACCCCCGGCTCCTCCCCCAGGAAGAAGTGCAGCCGGGCGCCGGAGAGGGCCAGGCAGGCCCCGCCGATCAGCAGCAGGGACAGCAGCCACACCGGCAGCGTCCAGCGCAGGAAGGCGCCCATGCCCAGGTCATAGCGGGAGTAGAGATACAGGTTCTGGGGATTGCCTACCGGGGTCAGCATGCTGCCCAGATTGGCCGCCACGGTCTGCAGCACCACGATGTGGATCAGATCCCGTTTCCGGTCCGCCAGACCCAGCACCACCACGGCGAAGGGCACGAAGGTGAGCAGAGCCACGTCGTTGGTGATCAGCATGGCGCTGAAGAAGCAGAGCAGCACCAGCAGCAGGCCGATGCCGCGCACGTTGCTGAGCTTCCTGCACAGGGTGTGGGCCAGATGGGCGAAGAGTCCCGCCTGCCGCAGCCCGGCCACAACGGTCATCAGACAGTAGAGCAGGGCCAGGGTGCGCAGATCGATATAGGAGAGATAGGCCCGGTCCGGGGGCACGAAAAAACAGCTGAGCAGCGCCGCGAGGGCGGCGATCAGCAGGACGGGCTCGCGTTTGACGAAGAAACGAATGGTGGCCATGGACGCCTCCGAAGAAAAAGTCTCTGCACAGTATAGCAAGCCCGGCACCCCGGGTCAAGAGCAAAAAACGGCGCCCCGGGAGAGTTTCTCTCCCGGGGCGCCGGGGCTGTATCGCTGCGGTTCAGGCCAGGGAACAGGTCCTGATGAAGGGCGCGGGGTCCGCGCCGCCGTCCAGATAGCGCAGCAGGATCTCCGCGCAGGCGCGGCTGTCGCTGCCGGCGTGGTGGTGGTCCAGGGGGATGTCGTAGTAATCACACAGGGCGTCCAGCTTGTGGCTCATGCCGGGCAGAAGCCGCCGCCCCATCTGCACGGTGCAGAGGTAGCGGGCGCTGGGCTTCCACTCGATCTCGTAGTCCCGCAGGCAGCGGCGCAGCACGCCCAGGTCGAAGGGGGCGTTGTGGGCGGCCAGCACGCCGCTGTCCAGCAGCGGCTGGATCTGCGGCCACAGCTCCGGGAAGGTAGGCGCGTCCCGGACCGCGTCGGCGTCGATGCCCGTCAGCCAGGTGTTGAAGGGGTCGAAGTCCGTCTCCGGGTCCACCAGGGAATAGAAGGCGTCCACGATCTGCCCGTCCTCCAGGACGGAGATGCCGATGGCGCTCATGCGGTGGTTGAGCCGGTTGGGCGTCTCCACGTCAAAGGCAATGTATCGTTCCATTTCTGCCCCCCTCAGCGCTTCAGATCCCGGCTCAGCTCCTCCCGGGCCGCGCCCGTCACCGGACGGTGACGGGACGATCGTTTTGCCGGTGCTTCAGTTCAGAAAGTCCCGCAGCTTCTTGGAGCGGCTGGGGTGGCGCAGCTTGCGCAGGGCCTTGGCCTCGATCTGGCGGATGCGCTCACGGGTGACGTTGAACTCCTTGCCCACTTCCTCCAGGGTGCGGGTGCGGCCGTCCACGATGCCGAAGCGCAGCTCCAGCACCTTCTTTTCCCGGGGGGCCAGGGTGTCCAGCACCTCCTCCAGCTGCTCGCGCAGCAGGGAGAAGCTGGCGGCCTCGGAGGGCTCGGAGGCGTCCTCGTCGGGGATGAAGTCGCCCAGGTGGGAATCCTCCTCCTCGCCGATGGGGGTCTCCAGGGAGACAGGCTCCTGGGCGATCTTCAGGATGTCGCGCACCTTCTCCACGGGCATGTCCATCTCGTCGGCGATCTCCTCGGCGGAGGGGTCGTGCCCCAGCTCCTGCAGCAGCTGCCGGGAGACGCGGATGGTCTTGTTGATGGTCTCCACCATGTGTACGGGGATGCGGATGGTGCGGGCCTGGTCCGCGATGGCGCGGGTGATGGCCTGCCGGATCCACCAGGTGGCGTAGGTGGAGAACTTGTAGCCCTTGGTGTAGTCGAATTTTTCCACAGCCTTGATGAGGCCCAGGTTGCCCTCCTGGATCAGGTCCAGGAACAGCATGCCGCGGCCCACGTAGCGCTTGGCGATGGACACCACCAGACGGAGGTTGGCCTCGGTCATGCGGCGCTTGGCGTCCTCGTCGCCCTCGGACATGCGGATGGCCAGGGCCACCTCCTCCTCCGGGGTCAGCAGGGGAACCTTGCCGATCTCCTTCAGGTACATGCGCACCGGGTCGTCGGTGGCGAAGGTGTCGATCAGGGCATCGGTGTCGGTGATCTCCTCCTCGGTGACCTCCTCGATCTGGGCCAGGTCCTCCACCTCGGGGGACACGTCGTCGATGGGGGGCAGCACGTCGGCGGAGGCCACGTCGATGTCGACGCCGTTTTGCTCCAGGGTCTCGTAGAACTTGTCCACGGCCTCGCCGTCCAGGTTCAGCTCCTCCAGCACCTCCAGCTCCTTGGCGCTGAGGCGGCCGGCCTTCTTGCCCTTTTCCAGCAGCTCATTGAGCCGTTCCTCCGGGGTCTTGGCGGCGTCGGCGGGAGAGGCCTCCTTTTTCTTGGCGGCGGGACGCTTGCGGGGCTTCGGCAGCTCCGTCTCCGGCTGGGAGGCGATATCGCTGATGGAGGCCTCCTCCAGCAGCTTGTCAGCCATGCTCTCCAGTTCTTCCTCGGTGAATTTCATTTCGTCAGACATCTTTTCCCTTGTACCCCTTTCTGTCTCTGAGACTGTCCGCCAGGGCCCGCAGATCCGTGCTGCCGGCGGCCAGGTTTTTCTGTTGTCGTATTTTCTCTATGTAGTCGGCCAGGGCCCTCTCGCCCTGACTCAGCACTTCCGGCTTCTGCAGCAGCTCCACCAGCAGGCTCATCTCCCGCAGGCTCAGCGCCTCGCTGAGGGCGGAGGTGCTGACGGTCTCGCCCCGGTCGATCCGCTGCCGGATCACCGTATAGATATGGCCCAGGGCAGGGGAGGAGAAATCCTCCGCCGGGGGCAGCTGGGGCGATCTCCCCAAAGAGGGCTCCAGATACAGCAGGCGGATCAGCCCCTCCTCCGCGGCGGCGGAGGCGGAATCTGTGTAGCGCAGCTCCTTCTCCCCGGGCTGGGCCTGGCGGGCCGGACGGCTCTGCTGCCGCTCGTCCTCCCTCCGGGCGCGGCTCAAAAGCCGCTTGCGCCGGCGTTCCACCTCGGCGGTCACCACGTCGGAGGCGATACCCGCAAGGCTCGCCACCCGCATGGCGTAGACCTGCCGCTCCACCGCGCCGGGGAGCCTGGCCACCAGCTCGGTGGCCTCCTTGAGGAACTCCACCTTCTGCTCGTCCACGGACAGGTCGTACTTGTCCGTGACGCTGCGCAGCCGGTAGTCCACCTGGTTTTCCGAGGCCTCCAGCAGATTGCGGAAGGCGTCGGCTCCCCGGGTCTGGATGAACTCGTCCGGGTCCTTGGCGCCGCTCATGCGCAGCACCTTCACCCGCATGTCCAGCTTCTCCAGGATGCCGATGGCCCGCTGGGCGGCCTTGACGCCGGCGCCGTCGTTGTCGTAGGCGATGATCACCTGGTCGGTGTAGCGGCTGAGCAGCCGCGCCTGCTCCGGCGTCAGCGAGGTGCCCAGGGAGGCCACCGCCGAGTCGAATCCCGCCTGATGGAGGGAGACCACGTCTATATTGCCCTCCGAGAGGATTATATATCCGCTTTTTGATTTTTTAGCCAGATTCAGGGCGAACAGGTTCCGGCTCTTGTTGAAAACCAGGGTTTCGGGGCTGTTCATGTACTTGGGCTCCCCGTCGCCCAGGATGCGGCCGGAGAAGCCGATGACGTTGCCCCGCACGTCGATGACCGGGAACATGAGCCGGTCCCGGAAGGTGTCGTAGAAGCCGCCGTTTTTGCCCCGGCGGACCAGCCCCGCCTCGAACAGCTCCTGCCCGCTGTAGCCCCTGCGCTCCATGGCGTTTCGCAGGCTGTCCCAGGTATTGGGGGCTGCTCGTAGAAGAAGCGGGCGGCGTCCTTGTTCAGGGCCAACATCCGGGCCCGTTTGCGGCTCTCCCGGTCGTTGGTCTCCTCGGGCATGGGCATCCCGGCCCGCTTGGCCAGGAACTCCACCGCCTCGGGGAAGGAGAGGTTCTCGATCTCCATGATGAAGTTGATGACGCCGCCGCCCTTGCCGCAGCCGAAGCAGTGGTAGATCTGCTTGTCCCGGGAGACGGAAAAGGAGGGGGTCTTCTCACTGTGGAAGGGGCAGAGGCCGAACATGTTGGCGCCGCTGCGCTTGGTCAGCCGCACATAGCCCGATACCACGTCCACGATATCGCTGCGCTCGGTCAGCTCGGTTATGAAGTTGTCGGGAAAGGGCATGCGGGCTCACCTCCGGTGAGAGAGTTTTGAGTTTTGAGATTCGAGAATCGAGGGGACGGAGTTGCGAGTTTTGAGATTCGAGTTTCGAGGGGACGGAGTTGCGAATTTTGAGATTCGAGAATCAAAGATTGTGTTTGATGAGAGATGTCAACATACGACTGACCTCATCACACAGAGATAGGGAAGTAAGAACCTGTTCTTTCGCAAAATACTTTTGCCGCAGACAAATATAGATCTGCGTTTCCAATTCATAGATTGAGCCTTTAGCAATGACGAGAAAGTGAACGGAATCTTTTTGTGACTGTCTGCTGTGCCCTTCGGCGATGTTGGAAGGAACGGAAACTACAGCTCTCCGCATTTGATCTGAAAGAGCATATGTTTCCTCTTTCGGGAGCAATCTGACAAGTCGATAGACTTCATCGACCAAGTCCATCGACTTTTGCCAAACGATCATTTCAGAATAATGTGTCCAAGCCATATATTGCTCCTCGAATCTCGAATCTCAAAACTCGAATCTCACGGATCTTCGTCTCCTCGAATCTCGAATCTCAAAACTCGAATCTCACGGATCTTCGTCTCCTCG
>CACYXE010000042.1:0-10957 GCA_902778275.1 Oscillospiraceae bacterium | reverse complement strand
ATCTCACGGATCTTCGTCTCCTCGAATCTCGAATCTCAAAACTCGAATCTCACGGATCTTCGTCTCCTCGAATCTCGAATCTCAAAACTCGAATCTCACTTCACCGTCCAGGCAAAGGGGATGAACAGCTGGCCGTATTTTTCCATGGCGTAGCTGTCGGTCATGCCGGAGATATAGTCCACCGCGGCGCGGCCCTCGCCCTCGCTCTCGGCGATGGCCCGGAATTCCCCGGGCATGGCCTCGGGCCGGGCGGTGTAGTAGTCGTAGAGCCGCTGCAGGATGCCGTCCACCTTGCTCTCCTCGCCCTTGGCCACGGGGTTGGTGTACACGTCGGAGAACATGAAGCCCTTGAAAAACAGGAAGACCTCCCGCATCTCGTCGGACAGGCGGATCCGCCCGTCACCGCTGGCTTCGATCATGTCCCGCATGAAGGCGTCGATCCGCTCGCTGTTGCGATCTCCGCAGCGCCGCCGGATCAGCTCCGGCACCGCCTCATCGGTGAGGATGCCGGCGCGGATGGCGTCGTCCAGGTCGTGGTTTATGTAGGCGATCTGATCGCACAGGCGCACGGTGGTCTGCTCGGGGATGTCGTCCGGCGCGCCGTGGGTGTGGTGCAGGATGCCCATGCGGGTCTCATAGCACAGGTTCAGGCCCCGGCCGTCCCGCTCCAGCACGTCCACCACCCGCAGGCTCTGCTCATAGTGCTTGAAGCCGCCGGGATAGATCCGGTCCAAAGCCCGCTCCCCGGCGTGGCCGAAGGGGGTGTGGCCCAGGTCGTGGCCCAGGGCGATGGCCTCGGTCAGATCCTCGTTGAGCCGCAGGGCCCGGGCCACGGTCCGGGACAGGCGGCTGACCTCCAGGGTGTGGGTCAGGCGGGTGCGGTAGTGGTCCCCCTCCGGCTGGAGGAAGACCTGGGTCTTGTGCTTGAGACGGCGGAAGGATTTGGAGTGGATGATCCGGTCAATGTCCCGCTGGAAGCAGGGGCGGATGTCGCACTCCGGCTCCGGCGTCAGCCGGCCACGGCTGGCTTCCGACAGCAGGCCGTAAGGCCCGATCAGCAGGCGCTCGGCCTGTTCACGCTCCACGCGGGGGATCGCCATAGAACCACCTCCAATTTCCTTGCAATAACCGTATACGACGCAAAAAATGTTTTCCCTTTCTTTTTTTCAAAAAAATTTTTGATGGGGGCGTGACGGCGTCCCCGGGACAGGGACGGGACAGGAACGGGACAGGGACGGGACAGGAACGGGACGTCCCGGTGTTACCATACCAGACCAGACCAAACCGGACAGTACCGGACCAGACCGGACAGTACCAAAAGAATCTTTCTCTGCTGCTGGTGGTGGCGGAAGCGCGATGCGCGCGCAGGGGAGGGCGCAGGCAAGGGCAGGCCCCGAAGGCATGAAGTTCTGTTTTACAAAACCTCCCCTTGACAAATCCGGGGATTTGTGGTAAACTTAAACCGAACTAAACCGGAAAACACAAGGCCGCCGAGGGGGACGGCGGCCTTGTGAGATTCGAGATTCGAGTTTCGAGAAAAAACGGATTGCCGCGGGCCCTGCGGGCCCTCGCAATGACAGGGACGGGGATGACGAGCTTCGAGTTTTGAGGAGTACTCCTCACATCCTCGAATCTCGAATCTCAAAACTCAAAACTACCCGAGCGGTACCGGGCGGCGGACCTGGCCGGTGACCGCCGCCGTGACGGCGCCGCCGCTGAGATCGAAGATCCGCGCCCGGAAGGCGTCGACCGCCTCCGCGGGCACCAGGCCCCGGATGGTCACCGCGGCGCCGTAGTCCACGGCCTCCACCGCGCCGCCGCAGGCGGCCAGCTCCTGCTTCATCCGCTCGGCGGCGGCGTAGGAGCAGGGAATCTCCACGGCGGTCCAGAGCCGCACCACCGACAGGCCCGCCGCGTCCAGGGCGTCCTTGGCGCTTTTGGTGTAGGCCCGCAGCAGGCCGCCGGTGCCCAGCAGCACCCCGCCGAAGTAGCGGGTCACCACGCACACGAAGCCGCTGACCCCCTCCCGCCGGAAGACCTCCAGCATGGGCAGGCCCGCGCTGCCCTGGGGCTCGCCGTCGTCGGAGTAGCGCTCCGGCCCCCCGTGGATGGCGTAGCACCAGCAGTTGTGCCGGGCGTCGTAGTATTCCTTTTTCATGGCGGCGATGAAGTCCCGGGCCTCCTCCTCGCTGTCCACGGGCCGCACGTGGCCCAGGAAGCGGGAGCGCTTTTCGGTGAACTCCGCCTCGCCCGCCCCGGTGGGGACGTAGTATTCGCTCATGCTCTCACCCCTTGTGAAAGATTCGAGATTTGAGATTCGAGATTCGAGAAGCTTTTTCGCGCCCTCGTCCCCTCGAATCTCAAAACTCGAATCCTCGGCCCGCCAATCGGGCGGCTGCGGAAATTCCGGCTTTGCTTCCTCCGCCCCCGGCGGTGCAAAGCCGCAATTCTCGAATCTCGAATCTCAAAACTCGAATCTCAAAACTCAATCTTCCCAGTCTTCCTTCGCTTCCGTATAGCCGGGGATGTAGGCCTTCACCCGGCCGAACAGGGCCGGGGGCACGACGGCCTCCGCCTCGATGCCCTCGTCGCCATAGTCCGCGCGCAGGAGCTTGGCCTCCCGGTTCAGCGCGTCCAGGACGCCGGCCTCGGCATAGGGGATGCGCAGGGTCACGCGGCGCCTGCCCGGGTCCAGCAGCCCTGAGAGCTTGCGCACCAGCACGTCCGCCCCCTCGCCGCTCTTGGCGGAGATGCAGACCACGTCCTCCCCGTGGGGCAGGATGCCGAAGTAGGCGTCGCACTTGTTGTAGACCCGCAGGCAGGGGGTGCCCTCTGCGCCCAGCTGGCGGATCAGCTCGTCCACGATCCGGGCCTGCTCCTCCCACTCCGGGCTGGAGATGTCGATCACGTGCAGCAGCACGTCCGCGTAGCGCAGCTCCTCCAGGGTGGCCTTGAAGGCCTCGATCAGATGGGTGGGGAGCTTGCGGATGAAGCCCACGGTGTCGCTGAGCAGCACCTCGGTGCTCTCGTCGATGCGCAGGCGGCGGGTGGTGGTGTCCAGGGTGTCGAACAGCCGGTCGTTGGCGGGGATGTCCGAACCGGTCAGGCAGTTTAAGAGCGTGGACTTGCCCGCGTTGGTGTAGCCCACCAGGGCCACCACGGGCATGGCGTTCTTCTCCCGGCGGCGGCGCTGGGTGCCGCGGACCTTGCGCACCGCGGCCAGCTCCTCCTCCAGCTTCTGGATCTTCCGGCGGATGTGCCGCCGGTCGGTCTCCAGCTGGGTCTCGCCGGGGCCGCGGGTGCCGATGGGCGAGGAGCCGCCGGAGGCGGTCTGCCGCACCAGGTGGGTCCACATGCCGGTGAGCCGGGGCAGCAGGTACTTGTACTGGGCCAGCTCCACCTGCAGCTTGCCCTCCCGGGTCTGGGCCCGCTGGGCGAAGATGTCCAGGATCAGGCCGGAGCGGTCCAGCACCTTGACCCCCAGCTCCTCCGACAGCACCCGCATCTGGGAGGGGCTCAGCTCGTTGTCGAACACCGCCAGGTCGCAGGCCTCGGCCTCGATCAGCTCCTTCATCTCCCGGATCTTGCCGTCGCCGATGAAGCTGCGGGGCTCCGGCGCGGGCCGGTTCTGGATCAGCATGGCCACGGTATCGCCCCCGGCGGTCTCCACCAGGGCGCGCAGCTCCTCCATGGACACCTCCGTGGAGCGCTCGCGCTCGTCCATGCTGGCGGCGGACAGCCCGGCCAGGATGGCCCGTTCTCTTTTCGTCTCGGTAGCTTCCAAAGGCTTCTCCTTATGCCGCCGCCTCCCTTGTGGAGGGAGGCGGCTCTCGAATCTCAAAACTCAATTCTCAAATCTCTTTACCAGGACCCGCTCCACCCGGCGGCCGTCCATGGCCAGCACGGTGACGCTCAGGTCCCCATAGCGGAAGCTGTCCCCGGGCTGGGGGAAACGCTCCAGCATCTCCACGGTCCAGCCGCCCACGGTGCTGCTCTCCGCTGCAAAGCTGTCCTCGTCCAGGCCCAGCAGCTCCAGGAAATCGGCGATCACCATATCGCCGTCCAGCTCATACTCGCCCTCGGAGCGTTCAATGACCTCCTGCTCCACGGTGTCCGTCTCGTCCCAGATCTCACCCACGATCTGCTCCAGCACGTCCTCCATGCTGAGCACGCCCAGGGTGCCGCCGTACTCGTCGGACACGATGGCCAGATGCTGTTTGGCCCGGCGCAGGGCGCTGAGCACCTGGGGCAGCTTCATGGTCCGGTATACGTAGATGGGGGGCATCAGCAGGGCGCGGATGTCCACCTTTTCGTTCTCGGTCAGGGCCTTCAAAAAGCGGTTGAGGTACAGCACGCCGATGATGTTGTCGATGCTGTCCTCATACACCGGCAGGCGGGAATAGGGCGCGTTTTCGATGACCGAGAGGATCTCCTCCCAGTCGTCGTCGATGTCGACGGCCACCACGTCCACCCGGGCGGTCATCACCTCGTCGGCGGCCACATGGTCAAAGTCGATGGCGGCCTGGACCAGCTCGGAGCGGTCCTCGTCCAGCACGTCCTCGTCCTCGGCGGTCTCGATGAGGGACTGCAGCTCCTCCACCGCCTCGTCCTCATCCTCGCCGGCCTCGTTCTTCAGCGGCAGGGTCAGCAGCGCCGCCAGCTTCACCACCAGCCAGATCAGCGGCCACAGCAGCACCGTCAGCCACCGCACCGGGTAAGCGTAGCGCACGGCCAGGCGGTTGGCGTTCTTCTTGGCGGTGATCTTGGGGATGGTCTCCCCGAAGACGATGATCAGCACCGTGACGATCACGGTGGACAGCCAGGCCTTCCCGTCGCTGCCGGTGAGCAGGATCACCAGCACCGAGCCCAAGGAGGACGCGGCGATGTTTACCAGGTTGTTGCCGATGAGGATGGCGCTCAGGGCGTCGTCAAAGCGCTCCGTGATGCGCACGGCCACGTCGGCGCGCCTGCCGCCCTCGTCCCGCAGCCGCTCCAGGCGGACGCCGCTGCAGGAGGAATAGGCCATCTCCGCCCCGGAGAAGAAGCCGGAGAGGAGCACGCACAGCGCGATGCCGATCAGCACGGCGATGAAAGTCATGCGTCCTCACCCCCTTCCGCTTCCGGCGGCAGCAGGGCCACGTTCAGCTTGCGGATGCGGTTATGCTCCATGGCGGAGACGGTGATCTCCAGGCCGTGATAGCGGAAGCTGTCCCCCGGCCGGGGGATGGCGGTGAACTGCTCGTAGGCCCACTCGCCCATGCGGGTGTTGACCAGCTCCTCGTCCTCCTCCGGGTCCTCAAAGCCGATCTGCTCGAACACGTCGCTGACGGATTCGTCCGCGTCCACCTGGTAGAGGTTCTCCCCCAGGGGCACGAAGCTCTCCTCCACCACGTCGTCCTCGTCCCAGATCTCGCCCACCAGCTCCTCCAGGATATCCTCCACCGTGACGATGCCCAGGGTGCCGCCGTAATTGTCGGTGACCACGGCCATGTTCTGCCGGTGCCTGGACAGGATGGGCAGCAGTTCGTCGATGTTGGTGCTCTGGTGGATGAACAGGGCCTCGTCCAGCAGGGGGCGCAGGTCCAGGTCCGGACCCTGGCGCAGGTAGGCCTTGATGTAGCGGCGGATCTGCAGCACGCCGATGATGTTGTCGATGCTGCCCTCGTACACGGGAAGGCGGCTGTGGTTCTGGGCCTTGATCTGGTCCAGGATCTCCTCCCGGGAGTCCTCGATGTCGATGGCTTCCAGATCCACCCGGGGGGTGAGGATGCTCTCCACCGTCACGTCGGCAAACTGCAGCGCGGAGGCGATCAGGTCGCCCTGCTCCTCGTCAAGGCTGCCCTCCTCGGTCATGTCCTCGATGATGTCGTAGAGCTCATCCTCCGTGACGCTGAGCTCCGGCTCGCCTCGGGTCAGCTTCGCCGCCGCCCGGCCGATCAGGGTCAGCAGGGCGGACAGGGGATAGAACAGCTTCATGAAGAAGCGCAGGCTGGGGGCGCAGGCCTTGGCAAAGCGCTCCGGCTGCTTTTTGCCCGCGCTCTTGGGCAGCATCTCCCCGGCGAAGAACACCGCGATGGTGGTCAGGACGGTGCTCAGCGACACCGCGTTCAGCCCCCAGCGCCGGGTCACCGCCACGGTCACGATGGCCGCCGCGGCGATATGTGCAATGTTGGTGCCGATCAGGATGGTGCTGATGGCACGGTCAAAATGATCCAGTACGTAAAGCGCCTTTTTCGCGCGCAGGTCGCCCTTGTCGGCCCCGGCGCGGATCTTGCTGCGTGAGGCGGAGGCAAAGGCGGTCTCCGCCACGGCGAAGTACGCCGCGCAGATCAGGAAAGCGATTGCGAATAACCAGGGCAATCGACTGCCGTCATCCATGGTTTGGATTTCCAACTCCTTTTTGTTGCATCGAAGTGGGTATACCACTCCAATTTAATGTTACCGCGTAGTATACCACAGTCCGCCCGCGCCGTCAATATTCGCCGTGCGGGGAGAAGAGGGGACAAGACCGCAGCCGCGGCGATGCGCCGCGGAAAGAAAAACCCCTCGCAGGATCCGGGACCCTGCAAGGGGAGTTGGTTTTTTCGTATGCGTCGGGGCGGCCGTATGAAGCGGACAGGCAAGCCGCTCTTCAGCGGAATACAGCGCCAGGCACCGGCGGAGGACCTGCGCCCCGCGGGCCTTTACTGCATCAACGGCGACAGGTCCAGATACTCGCCCAGGATGCTGTCCCAGACTTCCGGGAGGATTTTTCCGAACAGGCTGGGATTGAAGGTCACTTCCCCCACGTACACCCGGCCATCGACCTCATAGAAATCGATGCGCACAAAGGGGAAACCTTCCGCCAGAACACGGCTGAGACGGATCATCTCGTCCTTGTTCAGCGGCGGCGCGAGCGTTTCGGCGGCGGGCGCGTGGGAGCGTCTCGCCGGAAGGACGTTCCAGTCCAGGTCCACGAAGGTCAGGGTCCTTTCCGGCGAGTCGGAATCCGGGTCCCTGGCCACGTAGGCGAATTTCGGCTCCCCGTCAAAGCAGAAGAACTTGAAATCCTGGATCCGGCGGCGTTCCTGCGTGCCGATATACTCCTCGATCACGATGAGGGGCTTTTCCAATTTGTCATCGGTGGAGCAGAGATTGTGGTAGTAATAGTTGTTCCACGGGTACAGCCAGGAGGAGAGGACCGCCTTCGCCTTGTCCAGATCCAGGCTCGCCTTGTCCCGGACGATCAGCACTTTCTCGCTGTTCCAGCCGTTGTTGAGCTTGGCGACGAAGCGCCGGGGCAGCAGGGAAAAGTCGATATCGCTTACCCGCTCATAGATCCCGATGGTGGGCACCACGTATTCCTCCCCGACCCGGGACGCGATCCAGGCTTTGGCCGCCGCCTTGTCGGAGAGCAGCGCGATCAGAGGGTTTTTGTAATGAAGGGCCAGCCAGATGCTTTTCTCGTTCAGCGTCTGCGGGTTTTTCAGATCGGGGAAATACCCCAGGTCCCGATAGGCCTTCTGCTCGCAGTGGACGAGCCGCATATCGGCGTCGATCTTCTCCTCCATCAGAAAGGCCTCTTTGTCGGCGTTCTCCTGATAAGTCCAGGAAAGGCCGTAATTGACGGGCTCCGCCGCCGGCCGCTTCCGGTAACAGAATTCCACGCCGAAGATGCGGAGATACGTCCGGTCCGTCCCGCCCTCTTCTTCCACGTGGGTCGTATAGGGGATGCGCAGGCCGAGGAGCACCAGGTATCTGTTGTCCCGCCACGAGGCCTTGTGAGCGAAGGCCCGCCCCAGGCGCTTGAGAGAAGCGGAGCTTTTCAGGGAAAAGAGCTCCAGCGCCCTGCCCGGCGCAAAGGCCGCGGATTCTTTGTCGGCGATCCGTTTTTCGGGAAGCCGGATCTTCTCGCCCAGGATCGCGTCCCATTTCTGCGGCTTGAAGTTCAGAAGGGCGTCGCCCGGGTAAAAGGTCATCTCCCCCACGAACAGCGCGTCGCCCGTATCATAGAAATCGACGCGCACGAAAGGAAACGGCGCCGCCAGCTTTTCCGCGCAGGCGACCATTTCATCAAAATGCTTCGGCTTTTCGATGTTGACGGAGGCGTTGTGATATCTGCCGTTGGTGAAGGGCAGATGCCTGAACTCACGGTCGAAAAAATCTACGGTGTATTGCTCCGCGCAGTTGCGGCCTGTGATGACCAGCACGTATTCAAGGCGGCCCCCGCACATAAAGAGCTTATAATCATACAGATCCTCCCCGTCCTGTTCCACATACGCTTCGGCATAGACCACCGGCTTCATATGCCTGTAAGCCCAGTTGAAGCATTCGTAATAGGAATTTCGCTCGGGGCGCATCCATTGTTTTAATTGCCTCCGTGTTTCCGCGGCGTTCAACGCGGCTTTGTCTTTGACGATGATGTTATAGCCGGACGCCCAGTTGACCTTCAGAACAAACTGCTCCGGCAGATCCTCGAACACGATCTCATCCGGATCCTTCCACACCGCCAGCACCGGGACCACATGCCCCGGACCCAGGACCGAGTTTACATACTCTTTTACCGCGTATTTGTCGGCGCAGCGGATCATCAGCGGATCCTGGTAATACAGCTTCATCCAGGTGATCTTTTCGTTGAAGGTCTTCGGCTGCTCAAAGTCGGGCGCATAACCGAGAGCCTCTTTGGACAAGCCGGTCAGGATCGCCTTTTTCCTTTCCTCGTCCAGCAGGGCCCGCATTTTATAATGTAGTTTCCCGTTGCAGTCCATTTCGTCTCTCCTTCCGCATGCTGCGGCCCGCATAAAAAAAGAAAGCCATCCGGGAATGGGTCTCATTCCCGGGTGGCGGGGAAGTAAAAATTACTTCGCGCCCTTCAGGGGCAGCTTGATGGTCTCCCAGCC
This sequence comes from Oscillospiraceae bacterium, assembly GCA_902778275.1. Taxonomy (GTDB): domain Bacteria; phylum Bacillota; class Clostridia; order Oscillospirales; family Oscillospiraceae; genus Limivicinus. The sequence goes on along the minus strand of CACYXE010000042.1, from coordinate 2,078 downwards.
GCCGCAGCGGGGGCAGACGAAGGTGTTGTAGCCCTGCTCGGTCTCGGTGGAATCCACGTGATAGGTGGGATGATCCCAGTCAAAGGCATGCTCCACGCACAGCGAGGCGTTCCAGGTCATCTGCATCTTGGGGGGCAGACCGTCGCACAGATCGGCACGCCAATAGCGGGCCCAGAGCTTCTCATCCGCGTCCCGATCCTGGGGATTGTCCATGTCCAGATAGCCGTTTTCATCCACGGTGTAGAATTTGTCCTGGATGAAAATCGTGGTGTTGCCGACCATGCGGCCGATCAGGAAGTCAAACTTGGGCACGGAATAGGAGCTGTAGAAACGGGTCTTGCCGTTTTCCTCCTGGAAGCCGTAGAGCAAGAACTTGCTCTCGCCGCCGAAGAGATACTCGCCCCTGCGCTCCAGCACCGCATGGCCGGACACGGGCACCTTGCTCCCGTCGGACAGGGTGGTCAGGGCGCGCACGCCCCAGCCGGTGAAGCTCAGCTCAGCCTCGACCACGCCGTCGCCCTTGAGCAGCTCGGTGGTCTCGGGGCAGACCGTGGTGTCGCCCAGGACCCGGTCGATCACGGCCTTGTCGGCGGCCACCAGCTTGTCGGCGCCGCTGCCCATGGCGGCTTTGTCTACCAGCACCAGCAGGGCCTGCTGGCTGTCGGCGTGGGCCTGACCGGCAAAGAGGGGCAGGCTCAGGCACAGGCACAGGACCATCAGGACGCAGACCAGCTGCTTTGTGATTCTATGATTCATGTTGTGTTCTCCTTTCGGTTTTCGTCTCGCCCCGGGGCTCGAAAGCGCCCCGCCGGCGGGCAGTCATCCTCTGGCTCTTAGCATACCCTTTTGCCCGGGAAAAGTCAATGGGAAACACGCGCCGCCCGGGGGAAATTGGCGATTGACAAGGGGCGAAGCGCGTGATATGATGCAAGGGCTTGAAAGGCTTCGAAGGAAGAAGCGCCGTGTGAGATCTCCGCAGAGAGGGCAGGCCCCAGGCTGCAAGCCGCCCGGGTGACGCGCGGACCGCTACCGCTTCCCGAGCCGGGCGGAGGCAATGCCGCCCCGGGGGCGCCCGTTACGCGCAGTACTATTATTTAGTACGCTGAGTGAAACTGCAAGGTGGAACCGTGTGCATTGCGCACCCTTGGCTGAAGGCCGGGGGTGCTTTAGTTTTTTATGGGGAGGATACCGATATGAAGATCATTTACAAGGACGGGACCGTGGCCGAGTGCCCTCAGGAGGAGGAACTGCACGTTCTGCGCCACAGCGCTGCCCATATCATGGCCCAGGCCATCAAGCGCCTGTTCCCGGAGGCGGACTTTGCCTATGGCCCCGCCACCCAGAACGGCTTTTACTATGACGTGGATCTGGGCGAGCGCAAGCTGACACAGGAGGATCTGGACGCCATCGAGAAGGAAATGAAGAAGATCTGCAAGGAGAATCTTCCCTTCAAGGCCTATATGCTCAATCGCGAGGATTCCAAAAAGCTCATGGCCGAGCGGGGCGAGAAGTACAAGCTGGAGCATATGGACGACCTGGCCGACGAGACCGAGTTCAGCTTCTTCCAGCAGGGGGACTATGTGGACATGTGCCTGGGGCCCCACATCTGCTACACCAAGGCCCTGAAGGCCTTCAAGGTCACCCAGCAGTCCGGCGCCTACTGGAAGAACGACAGCAGCAACAAGATGCTTACCCGCATCAACGGCGTGGCCTTCCGCTCCCAGAAGGAGCTGGACGAGTACCTGGTCAAGCTGGAGGAGGCCAAGAAGCGCGATCACCGCAAGCTGGGCCGTGAGCTGGGCCTGTTCGCCTTCCGGGACGAGGCCCCGGGCTTCCCCTTCTACCTGCCCAACGGCATGGTGCTGCGCAACACCCTGATCGACTATTGGCGCCAGGTCCATAAGAAGTGGGACTATGTGGAGATCTCCACCCCCCAGATCATGCGCCGCACCCTGTGGGAGACCTCCGGCCACTGGGAGCACTACAAGGACAACATGTACACCACCGTCATCGACGGCGAGGATTTTGCCATCAAGCCCATGAACTGCCCCGGCACCATCCTGGTCTACGACCTGGAG
>CACYXE010000041.1 GCA_902778275.1 Oscillospiraceae bacterium | reverse complement strand
TCTCTGGACGGCATCACCACGCTGGTCATCGACATGACCGGGCTGGAGTATATCTCCTCCGCCGGGCTGCGTGTGCTGCTCTCCGCCCAGAAGAGCATGAACAGGCAGGGCGAGATGAGAATAAAGCACGTCAACGAGACGATCATGGAGATCTTTGAGGTGACAGGCTTTACGGATATCCTGACGATCGAATGAGAATCATCAAAGGGATCAAGGTCGGCGGTCTCCAGCAGAAAATAATCAGTCTCTTTTTGCTTTTTATCATCGCCCTGATCGGCGCCTATGCCGCGGTCGCCGCCTATCAGCAAAAGAACCTGACAGCTGTCGTGCAGGAAGCAAGCGTCGAGCAGCAGGCTTCCATCACTGCGGTCTCGGAGAAGACGATGGAGGCCGTCCTGAACACTTCCATGGTGCGCAGCACGGCCCTGCAGGCCTATATCGCAAATGACCTGTTCATGGATGTGCAGACGGATGTGAGGACGCTGCAGACCTTTGCCGAGGAACTGTTTGCGCACGCGGACAGCTTTACGCCACATCCCTACTATGATCCCGACCCTGCAAAAGACGGGATCGCCACGGTGCAGGTGCAGCATGAGGCAGGGGTAGACCCGGCCGATTCGGAGACGCTGGGGCTTGTCGCCAATATGAGCGAGGTCATGCTCGCCATGTTTGAGCACTCCGACAAGCTCAGCTCCTGCTTCGTGGCGACCGCGGACGGCTGCATCCTGTATGTGGATGACAGGTCGGGCGCCTATGTGTCGGAGGATGGGCAGCCCATTACCTTCGAGACGCGGCAGCGCCCGTGGTACAAGCAGGCGGCCGAGGCGGGGGATCTGATCTTTACCGGCGTGGAACTGGATGCCTTTACGGATATTCCGGGGCTTGTCTGCGCCGCGCCCGTCTATCGCGGCGGGGAACTGGTCGCTGTGGTCGGGGCGGATATCTTTCTGACCTCCATCAGCGATTATGTGCAGGATACCGCCAGCGAGGGCGGCTTCCTCTGCGTGATCAACGAGGACGGGCAGGTGCTCTTTTCTCCGCAGCAGGCGGGCGTTTTCAAGGCGGAGCTCTCGGATCGGGGCGCAGATCTGCGCGCGACCGGAAATGAGGAGCTTGCCGATTTCGTGACTCTCTCGCTCAGCGAGAGGACACCGCTGACCCTGCTGGAGATCGACGGCACAAAGTATTATATGACCGGCGCACCCATGGAGACCCTGGGCTGGGCGGTCATCTCGGTGGTGGAAAAGGAAGTCACCGACCAGCCTGCGGCAATGATGCTCAGCCAGTATGAAAAGATCAACGACAGCGCGCTGTCTGCCTATGAGGCCGGGGCGAAGCAGTCGGCCAAGACGATCCTCGTGCTGACGATCGGGATCCTGGTTTTGGCGCTCATCGGCGCGCTGATTTTGGGGACGCGGATCGTGCGGCCGCTGGAGCGGCTGACGCGGGCCATCAATGCCCAGGGGAACGGAGGCAGCGCCTTCACGATGGACGACGGCTTCCGCACAGGCGACGAGATCGAGGTCCTGGCGGAGTCCTTTGCGGAGCTCAACAGGAAGGCGCAGGAGTATATCGAGGAGATCATCACCGTCACCGCGGAGAAAAAACGCATCGGCACGGAGCTCGCTCTGGCGCAGAGGATCCAGGCGGACATGCTGCCGAACATCTTCCCGCCCTTCCCGGACCGCTCGGATTTCGACGTCTATGCCAGCATGGACCCGGCCAAGGAAGTGGGCGGTGACTTCTACGACTTCTTCCTGATCGACGAGACCCACCTGGGCCTTGTGATGGCGGACGTCTCCGGCAAAGGCGTGCCGGCGGCGCTGTTTATGATGATCTCCAAAATCCTGGTGCAGAATTACGCCATGACCGGCTTCAGCCCCGCGCAGGTGCTGCAGGCCGTCAACGACCAGATCTGCGCCAACAATCACGAGGAGATGTTCGTCACCGTATGGTTCGGCATACTGGACACCGAGACGGGGAAGATCACCGTGGCCAACGCCGGGCACGAATACCCTGTGCTGATGCACGCGGGCGGACAGTTTGAGCTGCTGAAAGACAAACACGGCTTCGTCATCGGCGGCATGGAGGGGATCCGGTACAGGGAATACGAACTGGCGCTCACGCCGGGCTCCAAACTGTTCCTTTACACGGACGGCGTGCCGGAAGCGACGGACGCGGACAACAACATGTTCGGTACGGATCGGATGCTTGCGGCAATGAACGCGGATCCCTCCGCCCCGCCGGACCTTGTTCTGCGGCACGTGCGGGAAGCGGTGGACGATTTCGTGAAGGACGCCGAGCAGTTTGACGATTTGACGATGCTGTGCCTGGAGTATAAAGGGGGCAGTGAACGCATGAACAAAGCATACAGGGAGCTGACGCTCCCCGCGGAAGTGGAGAAACTGCCTGAGGCGCTGTCTTTTGTGGAGGCGCTGCTGGAGGAAGCCGGCTGCTCGATGAAAGCGCAGATGCAGGTCAGTGTGGCGGTGGAGGAGATCTTCGTAAATATCGCCAGCTACGCCTATGCGCCGGACAGCGGCGATGCGACCATCCGCGTGGAATTCCCGGAGGGCTCCGGCGCGGTGAAGCTGACCTTCATCGACAGCGGCACGCCCTTTGATCCCCTTGAGCGGGAGGATCCGGATATCAGCCTTTCCTCCGAAGAGCGGGAGATCGGCGGTCTGGGCATCTATATGATCAAAAAGACCATGGACGAGCTGCGCTATGAGTATGCGGACGGGCAGAACAGGCTGACGCTGATCAAGAAAATCTGAAAGAAACAAAGCGAAAAGGAGCGATGCCGGCACAGGGGCGTCGCTCCTTTTTTACCGGGTATCCGCCGGTTCCGGCCTGCCGCGGTCGCGGGAGCGGATTTCCATGCTTGCGCCGGCGTTTTCCTGTGCTATAATAAAAACAGCCGACAGCGGATTCAGACGGGGAAAGGGGACGGGAGCATGATGGTATCGGTCAGATACTTTTTGTTTTTGGCGCCCCTGCTTCTGGAACTGGCGGGCCTCAGCTTCGCCGTGTGGATCGACCCCTATGTGGGCAGAAAGCACAGGCGCGTCATGTTCCTCATCATCGCGCTGAGCGCCTGCCTGGTGGCCCAGAACGTGGTGAACTACCTCCTGGAACAGGGAGGGATCGGCGGCTTCCCCAGGACCCTGACCGCGGTCGTCGGCTACTCCATCCGCCCGGTGATCCTGGTGCTTTTCTTCTACGTGGTCAGCGAGCGGAAGCCCCACTGGCACCTGTGGCTGCTGATCGGGATCAACTGGGCGGTCTTCATGACCGCGTTCTTCAGCCATCTCAGCATCTGGTACGACGAGTACGCCATGTTCCGCGGGGGACCTTTGCACTATACCTGTCATATCATCAGCGCCGTGCTGCTGTGCGAGCTGGTCTATCTGACCGTCCGTGAGTATGGGCATGACAGAAAGGGCGCGATCTGGCTTCCCCTGATCAACGCCCTGCTGATCGTCGCCTCCGTAATCATGGACTCGTTTGTGGACTACCGGTCCATGCCGATCAGCTATCTGACGGTGGCGATCTGCGGCTGCACCGTGGTCTATTACATCTGGCTCCATCTGCAGTTCGTGCGCAGACATGAGCAGGCCATGATGGCCGAGCAGCGCATCCAGATCATGATGACGCAGATCCAGCCGCATTTCCTGTACAACACCCTTTCCACCATCCAGGCGCTGTGCGCGCTCAATCCCCAGAAGGCGGCGGAGATCACGGGAAAATTCAGCTTCTATCTGCGGCAGAACCTCAACACCCTGGAATATCCCGGCATGATCCCCTTTGAAAAAGAACTGGAGCATACGAAGATCTACGCGGACATCGAAATGGTCCGCTTTCCCAATATCCGCGTTTTGTATGAGATCGAGGACGCCGGCTTTCTCATCCCGCCGCTGACGGTGCAGCCGATCGTTGAAAACGCCATCCGGCACGGCGTGCGCGTGCGGGAGCAGGGCCTCGTCACGGTGACGGCGCAGGCCGTAAAAGGCGGTCACCAGATCGTGATCCGGGACAACGGGATCGGGTTTGACGTCAAACAGCTGGAACAGAACGACGGCTCCCACATCGGCCTGCGGAACGTCCAGGAGCGTATTGAAAGAATGTGCGGCGGGAGCATGACCGTGAGCAGCCGGATCGGCGAGGGCACGACGGTCACCATCCATATCCCGGAGAGAGGGGAGGAGACTGCGCGGTGAACGTGATCTGCGTTGACGATGAAAAGCTCCTGGCCGATTATGTGGCGGAGCAGTGCCGGATGCTTCCGGAGGTGGAGCAGGCCTGGTCCTTTTCCCAGCCGGCGAAAGCCCTGGAATGGCTGAACGGGAACCATGCAGACCTGGCGATCCTGGATATCGATATGCCGGGCATGAGCGGAATGGAGCTGGCCGCGGTCATCAAGCAGCGGCATCCCGGAATCTCGGTGCTTTTTCTGACCGGGTACTCCCACTTCGCCGTCGACGCCTTTCAGCTGCGTGTCAGCGGCTATCTGCTCAAGCCGGTGGACCCGAAACGGCTGGCGGAGGAAGTGGACTACGTGTTCTCCGGGAAGCGGCGGGAAGAGCCCGCCCATATCGAAGCCAGGACCTTCGGCAATTTCGAGCTCTTCGTGGACGGCAGGCCGATCACCTTCAAACAGGCAAAATGCAAGGAGCTCCTGGCCTATCTGGTAGATCGCCGGGGAAGCGGCGTTGCGCGGGCGGAGGCCTTTGCGATCCTGTGGGAAGACCGGCTGTATGACCGGCCGATGCAGAAGCAGCTGGACGTGATCATCCGCAGCCTGCGCGATACGCTGAAGGAGGCCGGCGCGGACGGGATCCTTGCCATCAAGGGCGGGACGATGCGGATCGATCCCGAGCACTTGAGCTGCGATCTGTACCGTTTCTGCAGCGGGGATGTAAGAGCGTTCAACGAGTTTCATGGGGAATACATGAACGGATATTCCTGGGCGTCGATGACAGAGAACTATATGACGTGGAAATATATGGAATTCACGGGAGGCAAAAGCAGCCCCCGTGAATAGCGGCCGAACAAAAAATGCGCCCCGGTTTGAGAAAGGATTCCCGGACCGGGGCGGTTCCATACTGGACATTTGTTGGACAGCCCATGCTATGTTTGACATGAGAAAGAGAAGGATATGCGTTTCAAACGAATGAAGGAGTACATAGTATGAGGGCAATCTGCGTGGATGATGAACGGCAGACGCTTCAGCATACGCTTTCCCTTTGCGAAATGCTGCCCCAGATCACGGCGGTCGAGGGCTTTACAGACGCAAGGAAGGCCTTGGCATGGCTGCAGGAGCATCCTGTCGAACTGGCGATCCTGGACGTCCGGATGCCGGAGATGGACGGGTTTTCCCTGGCACGGGCCATACGGGAACAGAGCGGCGGCACGGCGATCCTGTTTGTCACCGCCCATCCGCAACACGCGGCCGACGCCTGGGAGTTCCACCCGACCGGCTTCGTCATCAAGCCGCTTACGGAAAAGAGACTGGCGGAGGAAGTGGAATACGCCGAGCAGTGGAGATCGGGCAGAGCGAACTTTATCCGGCGCCCCCGGGTCGAGGTGAGGACCTTTGGCAACTTTGACCTGATCGTGGAAGGAAAGAAGATCAGCTTTCCCCGCTCCAAGGCCAAAGAGCTTCTGGCCAGTCTTGTGGACAGAAGAGGGATCCGGATGACAAGGAGCGAAGTGTTCCACGTGCTGTGGGAAGATGAGGAATACACCCGGGCCAAGCAAAAAATGCTGGACGTGATCATACGCAGTCTCCGCTCGACCCTTGAGGAAAACGGGATCGGAGACATCCTGCAGATCGAGCAGGGTACGCTGCGCGTTGTGCCGGAGGCCCTGGACTGCGACCTGTACCGCCTGCTGAATGGGGACCCGGATATGATCCGCGCGTATCAGGGAGAGTATATGAGCGCCTATTCCTGGTCAAGCGCGACGGAAGGACGCATCGAGACAAAGCTGAGAAGTCTCGCTTTGGTTTAAGATCGAAAAAAATTGTATTTGCGATAATGACTATATGATGGCGAAAAGCCAGAACGCTTTTCGCCGCGCCGCTGCTGTTTTGCCATATATTCATTGCAATGAGCATCGGGCGAATGATTCAAAGAATCATTCGCTGCCAAACTAGTCGTTTGGCAGCGAAATCAATCGAACCTTCGATTGATTTCGCCATCCGATAATCATTATAGACAGGAGGAAAAACCATGCTGAATATCATCAAGGAACGCGAGGGCGACAAGCTGACCGTCGCGCTGGAGGGGCGTTTGGACACCATCACCTCTCCCGATCTGGAGAAGAGCCTGAGCGAGAGCCTTCCCGGCGTGACCGAACTGGTGATGGATTTTGAGAAACTGGATTACATCTCATCCGCCGGCCTGCGGGTGCTGCTCGCGGCACAGAAGATCATGAACCGCCAGGGCAGCATGAAGCTCTGCCGTGTGCGGGAAGCCATCATGGAGATCCTGGAAGTCACTGGCTTCACAGATATCCTGACGATCGAATAAGGGGATAACATGGACGAATCGATCTACAGAAAAAAGAGCCTGGAGAGGATCACGTCTCCGGAATCGCTCAGCGACTACCTGCACGTGACGAGCCCCGCCGTATGGCTGATCCTGGGGGCGGTGATCCTGCTGCTGGCGGGGATGCTGCTCTGGAGCTCGGTCGCCAGCATCGACAGCTTCGTGACCGGCACGGCCCAGGTGGAGGAAGGCAGCATGCACATCCTTCTGGACGACGAGCAGTTTGCCGGCGTGATCCAGCCGGGCATGAGCGTAAAGGTCGGCGAGAGTGAATGCCGGATCCGCAGCATCGGCACTGGCCCCAACGGGGCGACCTTCGCCACGGCGGAGACGACGCTTGCCGACGGCAGCTATTCGGCCAGGATCATTCTCCGGCGGACGCAGGTGCTGCGGCTGCTGTTCAACTGAGGGGCCCTATGGGAAACGATAAGATCCGGCAGCCGGTCAAAAAGGGGGCTGCCCGTGTGCCGGTCATCATGCAGATGGAGGCGCTGGAATGCGGCGCGGCCTGTCTTGCCATGGTGATGGCCTATTACCGGAAATGGGTCCCTCTGGAGCAGGTGCGCCTGGACTGCGGCGTCAGCCGTGACGGGTCCACCGCGAGGAACATGCTCATCGCGGCCCGGAACTACGGCTTTGAGGCGCAGGGCTTTCGCTGCGAGGTGGACGCCCTGCGGGAGGACATCGCGCTGCCCTGCATCATCCATTGGAACCTGAACCACTTTGTGGTTCTGGACGGGTTTCAGGGCAAATACGCCCGCATCAACGACCCGGCGAGAGGCGAGGTCAAGGTCCCGATGGAGGAGTTTGACAGCGCCTTTACCGGCATTTGCCTTCAAATCACCCCGGGGCCGGATTTTCAGCCCTCCGGGAAGAAAAAGAGCACCTTCGCCTTCGCGCGCAGACGCCTGGAGGGCGCGGGCGCCGCGGTGGCTTTCGTGCTGCTGAGCACCGTGATCGGCTATCTGTTCGGCATGATCAATCCGGCGTTCTCCCGCTTCTTTATGGACCGGCTCCTGACCGGGGAGAACCGGGAACTGCTGCGGCCCTTCCTGGCGATAATGACGCTGATGGGCCTGGCCCAGGTGGTCACGGCCTGGATCCAGGCGGTATACGCCCTGAAGATCAACGGCAAGATGGCCGTCGTCGGCAGCAGCGAATACATGTGGAAGATCCTGCGCATGCCCATGGACTTCTTCTCCCAGCGCATGGCGGGCGACATCCTCCAGCGCCAGGGGACGAACGCGTCCATCGCGGCGACCATGGTCAATACCCTGACGCCGCTGCTGCTCAACACGATCATGATGATCTTTTACCTGGCCGTCATGCTGCGCTACAGCGTGCTGCTGACCCTGGTCGGCATCGTCACGATCGTTTTGAACCTGCTGGTCTCCCAGCTGATCTCCGCCAAGCGCGTGAACATCACCCGCGTGCAGATGCGTGATGCGGGCAAGCTGGCCGCGGCCACCGTTTCCGGCATCCAGATGGTGGAGACCATCAAGGCCAGCGGCGCGGAGAACGGCTATTTTCAGAAATGGGCGGGATATCAGGCCTCGGTCAACACACAGAACGTGCGCTACGCCCGCCTGAATCAGTTTTTGGGACTCATCCCCACGACCCTTTCCGCCGTAGCGGACGCGCTGGTGCTGATCCTGGGCGTGATGCTTGCCATGCAGGGCAGATTCACCCTGGGCTCCATCCTCCTGTTCCAGGGCTTTTTGAATTCCTTCATGGCGCCGGCCATGACGATCATCTCCGCCGGGCAGACGCTTCAGGAGATGCGCACCGAGATGGAGCGGGTCGAGGACGTTATGCAGTACCCGACGGATCAAAACTTCTCCGACCTGCCCCTGCGGGAGGACGCGGATTATTCCAAGCTCTCCGGCGAAGTGGAGCTTAAAAATATTTCCTTTGGCTATTCCCGGCTGGGGCAGCCGCTGATCCGGGATTTCTCCATGCATGTAAAGCCCGGCAGCCGCGTCGCCTTCGTGGGGCCCTCCGGCTGCGGGAAGTCCACGCTCTCCAAGCTGATCTCCGGCCTGTATCAGCCCTGGAGCGGGGAGATCCTCTTTGACGGCAAGCCCGTCAGCGAGATCGACCGGAGCGTCTTCACCGGTTCGGTGGCTGTGGTGGACCAGGACATCGTCCTTTTTGAGGACACCGTCGCGGACAATATCAAGATGTGGGACACCTCCATCGAGGATTTTGAAATGATCCTCGCCGCCCGGGACGCTCAGATCTATGACGACATCATGGCCCGCGAGGGGGGCTTTTACGGAAAGCTCACCGAAGGCGGGCGGGATCTGTCCGGCGGGCAGCGGCAGCGGCTGGAGATCGCCAGGGTCCTGGCCCAGGACCCGTCCGTCATCATTATGGATGAGGCGACCTCGGCCCTGGACGCCAAGACCGAATATGAGCTGGTAAAGGCCGTGAAGGACCGGGGCATCACCTGCATCGTGATCGCGCACCGCCTGTCCACGATCCGCGACTGTGACGAGATCATCGTCCTCGACCGGGGCCGGGTGGTGGAGCGCGGGACCCATGAGGAGCTCATGGCCCTGGGCGGCGCCTATACCGAGCTCATCGCCAGCGACTGAGGGGGTGGAGTATGGGATGGTTTGATGAACAGATCCGGCAGCGCAAGCTCTCGGATCAGGAAATTCTGGAGGACTCCCTTTTCCGCATGGCCTCGGCGGTGCTGGGAAAACAGCGGGCCGGCCTGTTGGACGACGAGAGGATCGTCGCCAAGGCGGCCATGGATGAGATCCTGAAATATTACCACTATAAGCCCACCGAGATCCCCAACGACATCCGGGATTTTGATGAGCAGTTGGAGTACTGCCTGCGCCCCCACGGGATCATGCGGCGCAGCGTGCAGCTGGAGGAGGGCTGGTACCGGGACGCCTTCGGTCCCATGCTGGCCTTTCGCAAAGAAGACGGGGCGGCGGTAGCCCTGCTGCCGAAGCCCTTTATCGGGTATCGGTTCCGGGATCCTGTCAGCGGGGAGACCGTGAATCTGAACGCCAGGACAGCGGAGCAGTTTGACAGAGAGGCGATCTGCTTTTATCGCCCGCTGCCGCTGAAGAAGCTGGGGATCCCGGACCTGATCGTCTATATGAAGGATTGCCTGTCCGTGGGGGACTACGCCTTCCTGCTGGCGCTCACCCTGGCGGGGACGCTGCTGGGCCTCATGCTGACCAGCATCACCCGCGCCCTTACGGGCTTTGTGCTGGAAAGCGGGGACATGGCGCTGCTCATGGGCACGGCGGTCTTTATGATCTCCGTCATCTTCTCCACGCAGCTGATCGGCGCGGCCCAGTCGCTGATGATGAACCGGCTGGAGATCAAGACCTCCCTGGCGGTGGAGGCGTCCATGATGATGCGGGTGATGAACCTGCCCGCGAATTTCTTCCGGCAGTATTCTTCCGGCGAGCTTTCCAGCCGCTACAGCGCGGTCAACCAGCTGTGCGAGCTGCTGCTGGGCAACGTCTTCTCCACAGGCCTGGGCGCGGCCTTCTCCCTTTTGTACATCACCCAGATCTTCCATTACGCGCCGGCCCTGGTGGGCCCCGCGCTTTTGATCCTGCTGGCCAGCATCGTCATCAGCGTCCTTTCCAGCCTGACGCAGATGCGCATCAGCCGGCAGATCATGGAAAAGGGCGCCAAGGAAAACGGCCTGAGCTTCGCCCTCATTAACGGCGTGCAGAAGATCAAGCTCGCCGGCGCGGAAAAGCGGGCCTTCGCCAAGTGGGGCCGCGCTTACGCCGAGGTGTCGGAGCTGAGCTACAATCCGCCGGTGCTGATCCGCGCCAACACGGCCATCACCAGCGCGGTCTCCCTGGTGGGCACCATCGTGCTTTACTATCTGGCTGTGAAGACCTCGGTCACGCCGTCGGAGTATATCGCCTTCAACACGGCCTTTGGGGCGGTGTCGGCCTCTTTCGCGGCGCTTACGGGCGTGGCCCTGTCGGTGGCCCGGATCCGGCCCATCCTGGAAATGGCGGAGCCCATCCTGAAGACGGAGCCGGAGTCCGCCGAAAACAAGAGCGTGGTCACGAAGCTCAGCGGGAACATCGAGCTTTCCAACGTCTATTTCCGCTACAACCAGAACGCCCCCTATGTGGTCAACGGCATGAGCCTCAAGATCCGCGCGGGAGAGTACATCGCCATTGTGGGCAGCACCGGCTGCGGCAAGAGCACGCTGGTCCGACTGCTGCTGGGCTTTGAGACGCCGGAGAAGGGCGCCGTGTATTACGACGGCAAGGACCTGACGGGCCTGGATCTGCGCTCCCTGCGCCGGCGGATCGGCACCGTCACCCAGGACGGCAGCCTTTTCCAGGGGGACATCTATTCCAACATCGTCATTTCCGCGCCCCATCTCGGCCTGGACGAGGCCTGGGAGGCGGCGGAGCTGGCGGGGATCGCCGACGATATCCGCGCCATGCCCATGGGGATGCAGACCATCATTTCGGAAGGCCAGGGCGGCATTTCCGGCGGGCAGAAGCAGCGGCTCATGATCGCCAGAGCGGTGGCGCCGAAGCCGAAGATCCTGATCTTTGACGAGGCGACCTCCGCCCTGGACAACCGCACCCAGAAGCAGGTGTCCGAGGCCCTGGATTCTCTCAACTGCACCCGCATCGTCATCGCCCACAGGCTCTCCACGATCCGAAACTGCGACCGCATCCTGGTGCTTGAGGGCGGAAGGATCCTGGAGGACGGCACCTACGGCGAGCTCATTGAAAAGAACGGCTTTTTCGCGGAGCTGGTATCCAGACAGCGGCTGGACGTGTGAGCCTTTTGTGACAGAACAGGGCGCAGGATAAGGACGAAATCACTTTTATGGAGGTAAGCAAAATGAACAACAAGGAAAAAATGACCGCTCTTTCCGATGAAAGATTGGAAAAGGTCGCCGGCGGCTTCAGCGGTGAAGTCATTTCTTCCGGCAGCTTCGCGTCTCAGACCGGGACCAGCCTGAACCTGCTGGTGGACTGGAGCGCCATGGCGGACGGCTTTGGCCAGAAGACCCTGTATGTGACGGTCTCCTCCGCCTCGGCCAGCCTCCAGGCGGCGGCTCTGCCCAATACCATTGAGCTGACCGTCAACGGGATGACCTATCTGGGGACGCCCAACGCGGTCAATTACAGCGGCAGCGCCATGGCGACGCACACCCTGGCGAGCTTCGCGATCCCCAACGCAGCGGGGCCTGCCTCCCTCTCCGTCGCGTGGCATTTCAACGGCGTGATCGGCGGCGTCCCTCTGAACACCATCTACGCCTCCGGCGTGGCCAATTTCTGAGCCGTGGCGCACCCGCTGATCAACAGGGCCTTTTATGAGGCCATCCTCCACTTCGGGGAAAGCGAGCAGGCGCAGGAGACCTTTTACCGGGTCATGGACACGAAGGTGGAGAGAAACGGAAAAACAGATACCGTCCGCAACCAGATCCTGCGGGCCTATGCCATGCTGTTTTGCGACGACATCGGCGCCGTGGCCGGGCAGGCGGCAAGTGTGGACGACGTGGAGGCGACCGCGGACCGGCTGTACGTGGGCGAGCCCCTTTTCGATCCCGGGCACTGGTATCGGATGCAGCACCATTTTCCCGTGATCGACGAGGATAATTATGACCGCTTTGCCGCGCTGGTGATCGCCGATCTCAGCGCGGGGCCGCTGCACGAGAAGGCGGCGGCCGGAGAGAGCATGCTCCTGGTGGGAGAGTGCGACCCTCTGGTCATGAGCAGTGAAGAGCGCGCGGCCCAGAAGTTCAAAACGGTGTCCGGCGGGGATCTGCCGACGGAAGGGGAAACGGTATGACGATCTTTGCCGTGTTGGAAAATGAGCAGGCGATCCCGGCGATGATGCAGACGATCACCAGGCTCCTGCCGGAGGCGGAGCTGATGTGCTTCGGCAACGCCCTGCCCGCCCTGGCCGCGGCAAGAAAGACGGAGATCGACACCGCGCTGATCGACGTCAGCCTGCCGGAGCTCAACGGGATCGATTTCGGGCAGTATCTGCAGGAGCTGTATCCCTTCGTCAATATCATCTATCTGGCGGAGGATACGCAGCACGCTTACGCCGCCATGGCGCAGCATGCCAGCGGCTACCTGCTCAAGCCCGCGGCCGACGACGGAATACGGCGGGAACTGGAAGACCTGCGGCATCCCGCGGTGCAGAAAAAGCAGAAGCGCCTGTTCGTGCAGACCTTCGGGAATTTTGAACTGTTCGTGGATGGAAAGCCCATCGCTTTCAAATACACCAAGACCAAGGAGATCGTCGCGGTCCTGGTCAACAACCGGGGCGCGCAGACCACCAACGGGGAGATCATCGCCTGCCTGTGGGAGGACGACGGGGATCCGGAGAAGAAAGCCTCCTACCTCTCCAATCTGCGGCAGGATCTGAACAACACCTTTACCCGTCTGAAGCTGAACGGACTGATCCGCAAGCAGCGGGGAAGTCTGGCGATCGCGGCGGATCGGATCGAGTGTGATCTCTATGATTGGCTGGAAAACGGGCAGGAGTCCCGTTACCGCTACCTCGGGGATTACATGAACCAGTACAGCTGGCCGGAAGTGATGCACGCCCAGCTGGATGAGATCAGCTGGTCCTGGGAGGACGCGTAAGGATTTAGGAGAAAGAGATATGGCACAACAGCTTTTCGCCTTGGACGACCGGGAACTGGAACAGGTCGCGGGCGGCAGATACATAGGGCCGACCTTCGTCTATGTGGTGCAGGACGGGGATACGCTGCCGCTTCTGGCGCAGCGCTTCGGCACAACGGTCAAGGTTTTGCGCGAGCTCAACAGCATTCAGGACCCCAAGAGCTTTCAGGTCGGGCTCCGGCTGCTGCTTCCCCAGAGATAAGATGAGAAGGACGTGGATTTGGCTGCTGGCGGCCTTCGCCCTTTGGGCGGGGCTGTTCCTGCTGTGCCTGTTTTCCGCCCACGGCGGACTGACGCTCTATTTCGAGGTCCCGCCGGAGGCGACGGGAAGGGCGCTCCGTTTTGAGCCGGAGGGGATCGTGCGTGAGGCGGACAGCCGCCTTACGGCGGACGGCAGTGAACTCATCATCCGCTTTGAAGCGGAGCAGCGCGGCAGCACGGAGGCGATCCTCGCGTGGGAAGGCGTCGGGCCGGACAGCTTCTATGACCGGGAGGTCCGCATGCAGCTGCGCTCGCTGCCCCTTGGGATCCTCAGCGACAGCGTCACGTGGAACTTTACGGGCTGGGGCTTTCTGCCGGTTTGCATTGGGTTGTTTTTGCTCTCGGCGGCGGCGATCTTTCTCCTCTCCGCCCGAAGAGAGCGGAAAACAAAATTCTTTTCTTACCGCGCCACAGGCCAGCTGGGTCTGGCGATCTTTCTGTTTCTGAGCGGGCTGCAGCAGATCAGCTCCGTTCTGCCGTTTCTGCGGGGAGAAAACGCGGGAACGGTCTGGGCGCTGCTCGTGGGGGCCATTGTGTCCGCGCAGACCTTTATGCGCTCCACGGCGGTGCTTTTGGCGGTGTTCTCGCTGATCGTTGCCGTCAGCAATGTGGTGCTCATGCGCCACGAGGGCGTGCGCCCGGCCAACATGCTCGGCATCGCCGTGTCGGTTCTGATCGTGGGCGGCGCGGCTTTCGGGATCTGGGTGTCCTACTCCCAGCTGACCTTTCCGCTGCGAAACGTTCTGCTCAATGTTTATGCCGGGGTCTTCGTGTACCTGGAGTGTCTTCTTGCCGCGACGGTGATCCACGCCGGCCTGGCGGGACGGCACGAGCCCAGCTACGACTGTGATTATGTGATCGTTCTGGGCTGCAAAATCCGGCCGGACGGCAGCCTGTACCCGCTGATCCGCGGCCGCGTGGATCGGGCGATCGCTTTCCTGCGCAGGCAGGAGGCCGCGACCGGGAAACGCGCCGTGCTGGTCCCCAGCGGGGGAAAGGGCGCGGACGAGCCGGAGGCGGAGGCGAGCGCCATGGCGCGATATATGCGTGAGCAGGGGATCCCGGAGGAGCAGATCCTGCCGGAAGACCGCTCCACAACGACGGCGGAGAATCTGCTCTTTTCCCGGCGCCTGATCGAGCAGCGCTGCGACAGCCCCAGGGTGGCTTTCTCCACGTCCAGTTACCACGTCTACCGGGGCGGCATCCTGGCCGCGGAGTCCGGCTGGAACGTGGACGGGATGGGAAGCCACACCAAATGGTATTTCTGGCCGAACGCCTTCCTGCGGGAATTCATCGGCCTGCTGGTCTCCAGCCGGGCGCAGCAGCTCACGGCGATCCTGGTGATCGCGATTTTGAGCGCGGGACTGACCGCTGTCGTCATGTGAGCCGGCGTTATTTACAAATTGTTAAGAAAGATCGGGAAATAACCGATCAATTATACTGGACATTTGTTGGACATCCCGTGGTATAAAAAATTGTGTGACAGTAGTGTGAGAAATCATTTGCTACACTGTACACGTAATCAAGAGAAGCCAGGCGCGGCGCCTGGCAGATCTTAAATAATAGTAAAGAAATAATAAGGAGGACAATTAAAATGGCAGAAGTGAAAATCAATGACGCAGAACTGGAAGGCGTGACCGGCGGCGCCGGCACCTGGAAGCAGTACGCGAAGGGCTCTTATGTCAGCTACGGCAACTACATCGTTTACACGGTCGCCTCCGGCGACGTGCTGAGCGGCATCGCGCCCCGTTTCGGTGTTACCGTCAAGCAGATCCAGGATTGGAACAACATCAAGAACCCCAACGTGATCAGCGTTGGCCAGAAGCTCACGATCTATCCCACCGTCGTTCGCTGAGTTCGTGAACACAATCGACCCCCGCGGCGCAGCGCGTTGCGGGGGCTCTTTCAAAGGAGGACAAATCATGAATGCTAAAAAACGGATGCTCTGTTGCTTGCTTGCCTTGATCATGCTGGCCTCTCTGGCGGCCTGCGGGAGCACGGCGTCTGCAGCCGATACAGCCGCCGCGCCTGTCAAAGCTTCGGAAACGGCGGAAGCGCCGGCGGCGGAAGCGCCGGAGGCAGAGCCCATTGCCGCCGAAGAAGTGGAGCTGTCGGATGTGGATCAACAGCTGAACCTGATCTATTCGCAGATCGACACCCTGAAGCAGGACAACAGCAAAAACACCTGGTACTATACGGTCGCCGATCTGGATCACGACGGGAATCTGGAATTTGTGGCGGCGTCCCAGCACCCCCAGGATCGCTCCACCAACCTGAAGGTCTGGACGGTCAGCGCAGACAGGACGGCCTTGACGGAGTGCACCCTGGCGAAGGATCCGGAAGAATCCTTCCCGGACATTCTGACAGACTGCGCCGACGCCTTTTATGACGAGGCTTCGGATACCTGGTTTTATATGGTCTATGACAATGTGGTCATCTCCAGCAAAGAGGTCTATACCATCAAGACAGCCGTCAATCTGAAGAACGGCACGGTCGGCTATGACGCCTTCGCGGTCGAGCACACCGTGGTCGATGATTCCAAGCGGAGCGTTTCCCATATGGATTATGACGGCTTTCCCATTTCCGCCGAGCAGTATAACGCGGCCGGCTATAACAGCTTTTCCGGCGCGGAGCGGACCAGCGTTCCCTTTGAATGGCTCAGCGTTGACAAGCTGGACAGCGTGAGGCGTCTGGCGGACGGCTATGCTGTCTTTATGGGACGGATCGCGCCGACAGAGGTGTTCCCGGTCCCCAAGCCCCTGGCTCTGCAGGATACGGCAGCGCCGACGCCCACTCCGGCTGTGGAGCCGAAGTATCTGGAGATCACCAAGAATCCCACCAACGAGAACAGGAAGGTGGGGGATACGGCTCTGTTCGTAGCCTGTGCCAATGCCTATGATTCTCTGGCATGGACCTTTGTCTCTCCCGACGGCGGAGAATATTCCGTCTCGGCCTTTGCCAGAAACTTCCCCAAAGCGGCGGTTTTCGGCGAGTACAGCACGACCCTCGGCATTGAGAAGGTGACGGAAAACATGAAGGGCTGGGGCGCTTATTGCACCTTCTATTACAAGGGACAGACGGGACGCACCAGCACCGCTTATCTGACTGTAAATGCGGAGAAAAAGGAGACCCCGGCGCCTGTTACCCCGAAGCCTTCGAACGAAACCGGCGTTCTCTATGGCAAGGTCGTCGACTATAGTTTTGACGCGGTCGTCGTCAAGGTGGACGGCGGGGATCGGTTTACGATCCCGTTCAGCGTATGCACCGTCACCGGCAATCTCGATGTGGGCGCGTCTGCCACTCTGTATTGGCGCAAATATACCAAGACAGACAGGGGCGTGACCGTGACCAGCTGCACGATCCAGGGCTTTGAGCCGGAGCCGGAGCCCATTTATGGTTCCATCAACGGCGTGGCCTATCGCGAAACCGAGCGACTGCTTGCGGTCGTCCTGAAGAACGGCGATACCGTCAGACTCCCGACCGCGGATCGTGACGATTACAGATGCGTCGTCAACTACGGAAGCCTGAACGATATCAGCTACGTAGGCGAAGGCAATGGCAGCAGATGCATCGTGTACTATGTTGACAGCCCGACCGTTGACAACATCTATAAGATCGAGATCGATATAGATCTTGAACCGGATCCCGCACCCGCGCCGATCCCGGTGCCTGTGCCCGAACCGGAACCCGCGCCGGCCCCCGAACCGGAGCCCGCGCCGGAGCCCGCGCCGGAGCCCGCGCCGGAGCCCGAACCGGAACCCGCGCCGGAACCCGAGCCGGAGCCCGAACCGGAACCCGAGCCGGAGCCCGAACCGGAGCCCGAACCGGAACCCGAGCCGGAACCCGAACCGGAACCGGAACCGGAACCCGAACCCGAACCCGAGTCCGGGGAAGCGTGATCATGCGCGCCCGAGTCCGGGGAAGCGTGATCATGCGCGAGAGCATAGAACAGGAAACTGTGTGCCTGTGACGTTTGTGTGACAGAAGCAGTGCTATGCTGTACATGCAAACAAAAAAACCAGACAGGAGGTACAAAAGAATGGCAATGGATAAGATCAAGATGGATGACGAGCAGCTGGATCAGGTCACCGGCGGTTCCATCCTTCCGTACCGTGTTCAGCCCGGCGACAGCCTGAATGTGGTCGCCAAAAAGTTTAATGTCACCGTAGAGCAGCTGGTGAAGTGGAACAACATTAAGAATCCCGACATGCTGACCGTGGGCCAGCAGCTGAAGATCAAGTTCTGATTCACAGGGTCCGGCGCCGTCCCTTTGGCCGGCGCCGACCCGAAAAAGAAATGAGATCCCGTGTGACAGATGTGTGATGGAAGCTATGCTAAGATACACACGTAAGCAAGAGAAAACAAAAAAGCTGAAATACGAAAGGAGAATGAATCATGAGCGATCTGGAAAAGAAAGTTGAGAAGCTGGCCGACGAGGAACTCGGCGCAGTGGCAGGCGGCTCGTCCACAAACTACAAAGTGGCGCTGGATGTGATGAACGGCAAGTACGGCAACGGTGAGGAGCGCAAGAAAAGACTCGCCGCAGCTGGCTATGATTACTGGGCGGTACAGCACCTGGTGAACGGCCTGGCCAAGGGTTACGGCAAGGTCGCCAGCGACGTGATCGACGGCAAGTACGGCAACGGG
>CACYXE010000040.1 GCA_902778275.1 Oscillospiraceae bacterium | reverse complement strand
CCCTTCGGCGCCGTGGTCTGCGAGGCGGACGAGAAGGAGCAGATCCTTTACTGCGATATCGACCTGGATCAGGTGGATCAGATCCGGGCCCAACTGCCCACCTTCCTGCACCTGCGGCGGGACGTGTATACGGTGGCGGAGTAATGAGGGTACGGGACGCCATCGCGGCCTATGAGCCCTGGAACGAGCAGGAAGCGCGGGATCAGACTGTCATCCTGGCCTTTCTGGACCGGCACCCGGACGCTTTCCTGCGCAGCAATCTGCTGGCGCATATGACGGCTTCCGCCTGGGTGGTCAATCCCCGGCGGGACAAGGTGCTGATGGTCTATCACAGGCTGTACGACTCCTGGTCCTGGACCGGCGGCCACGCGGATGGGGAGACCGATCTGCTGGCGGTGGCGCTGCGGGAGGTCCGGGAGGAGACCGGCGTACAGAAGCTCCAGCCCGTCAGCCCGGAGATCTACTCCCTGGAGGTGCTGACCGTGGACGGCCACGAGAAGCACGGGGCCTATGTGCCAAGTCACCTGCATATGAACGTGACGTATCTGCTGGAGGCGGACGAGAGCGAGGACCTGCGGATCTGCGAGGCGGAGAACAGCGGCGTCCGCTGGTTCGGCCTGGAGGAGGCTCTGGCGGCTTCCACCGAGCCCTGGTTCGTGGAGCGGATCTACAAAAAACTGAATGCGAAATTAGCGCGATACAGATGAAAAGACGCTGCAAGGAAAGTCCTTGCAGCGTCTTTCGTTTGGCGAAATGTTTGTTGTAGCCTGGCAGCTTTTTCGACGTCAGCCGCCGAAGACGGCCAGCAGAAAGCCCGCGGCCACAGCGGAGCCGATGACGCCCGCCACATTGGGCCCCATGGCGTGCATCAGCAGGAAGTTGGAGGGATTGGCCCGCTGGCCCTCCTTCTGGGAGACCCGGGCGGCCATGGGCACGGCGGAGACGCCGGCCGAACCGATCAGCGGATTGATCTTCCCGCCGGAGAGCTTGTACATCAGCTTGCCCAGCAGCAGCCCGCCCACGGTGGCAAGCTCAAAGGCGATCAGCCCCAGCACGATGATGAACAGGGTCTGGGGGGTCAGAAAACGGTAATACACCGCGGTGGCGCCCACAGAGGTGGACAGGAAGATGGTCACGATGTTCATCAGCGCGTTCTGCACCGTGTCGCTGAGACGGTCGGTGAGACCGCATTCCTTGAAGAGATTGCCCAGCATCAGGCAGCCCAGCAGCGGCGCCACGGAGGGCAGCAGCAGGCAGACGAAGATGGTCACGATGATGGGAAACAGCACCTTCTGTGTCTTGCTGACCGGTCGCAGCTGCTCCATCTTGGTCTCCCGCTCCTCCTTGGTGGTCAGCAGCCGCATCACCGGCGGCTGGATCAGGGGGATCAGGGCCATATAGGAGTAGGCCGCGATGGCGATGGGAGCCAGATAGTCCGGCGCCAGCTTGGAGGTCAGCCAGATAGCGGTGGGGCCGTCAGCACCGCCGATAATGCCGATGGAGGCGGCCACATTGGGGTCAAAACCGAAGACCCCTATGGCCATCAGGAATGCGGCAAAGATGCCCAGCTGGGCGGCGGCGCCCAGCAGAAGGCTCTTGGGATTCGCGATCAGGGGGCCGAAGTCCGTCATGGCGCCCACGCCCATAAAGATCAGCGAGGGATAGAGGCCGGACTTGACGCCGATATACAGGATGTCCAGCAGACCGCCGTCGTGGACGATGTCCGTCAGGCGAAGCCGGCCGGCGATATAGGCGTCCCACAGCTCCGGATGATACATATGCGAGCCGGGCAGATTGGTCAGCAGCATGCCGAAGGCGATGCCGATCAGCAGCAGCGGTTCAAATTTTTTCACAAGTCCCAGGTACAGCAGGACGCAGGCCAACAGGATCATCACGATCTGCCGCCAATCGCTCAGCAGCATGTAGAAGCCCGAGGTCTGCCCCAGCCGGGACAGGGTTTCCAATATACTCATGGGCAGGCCCTCAGATCACCAGCAGCGTGTCGCCGGTGGCGACCACGGCGCCCTTGCCGACGCTGATCTGCTTGACCACACCGTCGCAGGGGGCGGCCACTTCATTCTCCATTTTCATGGCCTCGATGATCACCAGCACGTCGCCGGCCTTGACCGCCTGGCCCATGGCAACGGGGATGCTGAGGATGTTGCCGGGCAGGGGAGAGGTCACAGGCGTCCCGGCCACGGACTGGGCCGCGGGGGTCGGCGCAGCCGCGGGCGTCGCGGCGGGCGCAGCTGCCGGCACAGCTACCGGAGCGGGCGCCGCCGGGACAGGGGATACGGCCTCATATTCATCCAGGACCATGGCCTCGCCGTGTTCGACTTCCACCTCATAGGTGCGGCCCTGCAGGGTGATTTTATATTTCATGTGGGATCATTCTCCTTTACTTCACGGATGGACAGGAAGCGCAGCTCGTTGAGGGGCAGCTGCAGCTCGTCGGCCACAATGGCCATCAGCATGGCGGCGGTGCGGGGATCGGTGTCATAGAGCTTCAGCTCACCGGCGGAGCCGGGAGCCGGAACGGGAGCGGGTGCTGCCGCAGGTTCGAGCGCTTCCGCCGGGGTGGGGGCGGTTTGCTTCTGTCTGCGGTCGCCGACGGCGATCATGACCTTGATGATGACCATCAGCAGGACCAGCGCGAAGAAGACCACCAGCATGCCGGCCAGTGAATACAACAGTGCGTCAGAAAAGCCCATGGTCAGTCTCCAATCTTCTCAATGCTGTACTTGCACTTTTTCTCTTCCATTGCCCGGCGCTTTTCAAAGAAGGTCTCCGCCACCTGGGGAAAGGCGATGTAGCTGAGCACATCCTCTTCACAGCGGGCGTCGTCGCCCAATTTGGCTTCTGCCTGCTGGAACAGATCGGCGGGCAAAGTGTCGGCGTAGCGGCCCTCGATGGGCTTTTCACCGGCCAGGATCTTGGCGCGGACCTCCGGGTCGATGGGAGCGGGGGTCTTGCCGTATTCGCCGCGGCAGTAGGCTTTGATCTCCGCGCCTACGTTTTTATAGCGCTCCCCGGCCAGGACGTTCTGCACGGCCTGGGTGCCCACCAGCTGGCTGGTGGGAGTGACAAGCGGGGGATAGCCCATGTCCTTGCGGACCCGGGGCGTCTCCAGCAGGGCCTCGTCGAACTTGTCCAGGGCGCCCAGCATCTTCAGCTGGCTGAGCAGGTTGGAGAGCATGCCGCCGGGGATCTGATAGCTGAGACACTGGGTGTCGGTGGCCATGGAGATGGGATTGAGCGTCCCGTCGGCCAGAAAGTCCGCCCGCATGGGCTTGAAGAAATCCGCCATCTGCCGCAGGCACTCGTCGTCCAGCGCGACCTCATAGCCAAGCTCCCGCAGGGCGAAGGCCAGGGTCTCGGTGGCGGGCTGGGAGGTGCCGCCGGAGAAGGGGGAGTTGGCCGTGTCGATCACGTCGGCCCCGGCCTCGATGCCCTTCAGATAGGTCATGAAGGCAAGTCCCGTGGTGCAGTGGGTGTGCAGCACCACCGGCAGGTCCACCGCGTCCTTGATGGCGGCGACCAGGTCATAGGCGCACTTGGGGGAGAGGATGCCCGCCATGTCCTTGATGCAGATGGAACTGACGCCCATGGCTTTCAGTTCCCGCACCATCTCCACATACTTGTCCAGCGTATGGACGGGACTGATGGTGTAGGAGATGGCGCCGGAGGCCATGGCGCCGCTCTTGACGGTCTCCTCCACGGCGACCTTCAGGTTGTCCAGGTCGTTGAGGGCGTCAAAGATACGGATGATGTCGATCCCGCTGCGCACGGAGGCCCGGACGAAACGGCGCACCACGTCGTCGCTGTAGTGCTTATAGCCCAGGATGTTCTGCCCGCGCAGCAGCATCTGCAGCTTGGTGTTGGGCATTTTGGCGCGGATCTTCCGCAGCCGCTCCCAGGGGTCTTCATTCAGAAAGCGCAGACAAACGTCAAAGGTGGCGCCGCCCCAGCACTCCACGGAGTAGAAACCAGCCCGGTCGATGGTCTCCAGGATCGGCTCAAACTTGTCGTAGGGCATGCGGGTGGCCACGAGAGACTGGTTTGCGTCGCGCAGAACGGTTTCCGTAAAATGAACTTTCTTCATAGGTCTCTCCTCTGCTTGGAAAAGATAACAATGATAATAAATGACTATAACACATTTTTTCCCGGCACGCCATATAAAAACGGTCTCTTTTGCAAAAAATATGCGAAAAAGACCGGGCAAAAACAGGAATCCGCGCATAGGATGGGCTGAGGTGGGAGAAAATGGAGAACAGCAAGCGCGCGCACGCGCGGGGGCCCGACTGCGCCATGGGCTATGAGATCGCAGAGCAGCGGGTGCCCGGCGGGGGCTCCCTCCGACTGCCCGTGTGGGAGATCTACGGCGAGGGGATCCGGCAGGCGGAGGACGGCCTGCTGATGGAGCGGGGCCTGTATCTGGTGCAGTTTACAGGCGAAGCGCGGGGTGCAGGGCTGGTCCTGACCCTCAACGGCGCGAAGCTGCGCCATATGGAGGCGCTGCCGTCTGAGAGAGAACGCCGCCTGGCGCTGCAGGGCCTGCTGAGCCTGACCGCCCCGGCGGTCCTGCGGGCAGAGAACAACGGTGAGAAGGAAGGCCTCTACCGAAGGACGGTCATGACCATCCTTCGCCTGCATTAAAAAAGCTCCTGCGAGTTTTGACTCGCAGGAGCTTTGTGCTTGATGCTTACAGGATGCGCCGTGCTACAAAGCCGCGTGTGGCATAGTAGCCGGTCACGGAGGAGGTGATGACGCCGGAAGAGGAGTTGGCCGCGTGGACAAACATATTGTCGCCTATGTAGAGGCCCACATGGCCGATATAGCTGCCGCTGGAATAGAAGCAGAGGATATCGCCGGGCTGCAGCTTGTCATTGCTCACCGCCTTGCCGTTCTTCGCCTGGTCGCAGGCCACGCGGTTCAGCTCATAACCGAACTGCTTGTACACAAAGGAGGTGAAGCCGGAGCAGTCAAAGCCGGTGGAGGGGGATTCGCCGCCCCAGCGGTAATTGTAGCCTACATAATTGAGGGCGAAATCCGCCACCTCGCGTCCGGTGATCTTCTCGCCGGTGGCAACCTTGGAACTCTCGGTCTTGAACTGGCCCTTCTTAACGTACTCGGAGAACACGTAGCCGGTGGTGTCCTTGTAGGACAGCTCGGTCCAGTCGCCGGAAGTGCCGTAGATGGTCACGATATCGCCGTAGAAGAACTCGCCCAGGTTCTTGGAGGTCATGGAGGGACCGCCGCGGAACTGCACGTGGTTGGCGGTGATGTAACCGGCACTGCCTTTTCTGGGAGCGGGCGTGGCAGCGGCCTGGGCGGTACCGGTGGTTTTCACATAGCTGCTGTACATATAGCCGCTCTGGCCGTCGATGGTGACGACAGACCAGTCGCCGGAAGTCCCGGTCAGGGTCAACTCCTTGCCACGGTTATAGGTGTTGATGATGGCGCTGCTGTTGGAGGGACCGGAACGAAAGCTGACATAGTCTCCGTCCACGTAGCCCGCCTTGCTGGCAACGCTCTTCACGGCAGGCGTGGCCTTGGGCGCCTGTGTGGCCTTGGGCGCCTGTGTAGCCTTGGGCGCCTGTGTAGCCTTGGGTGCCACGGTGGGGGCGGGCGTGCTATCGGGCTTTACGGTCGCGGTCTGCGATCCGCCGCCTGCCTGGGGCAGATCGATCACGGCCACGGCGCCGTTGGTCTCCACGTCGATGTAGTCGCTGTTGACAAAGCCCGACCGGCCGTCAATGATACATTCGGTCCAATCCCCGGCGATACCGGTAATGGTCGCTTCCTTGCCCACGTTATACTCGCCCAGGACAGAGGAGTCATCCGAGGGACCGGAACGGAAACGCACGTACATGGCGTTCACCCGTCCAAAGCCGTCGGTGGCGACCACCTGCACGGCGGAGGGGTCTTCCGTGATGCTCATCAGGTTGGCGGAGATGAAACCATAGGTCCCGTCATAAGTGATCGCGTTCCATTCTTCGTTCGAGCGGTCCTCCACCTTGACGGAGGCCCCTCTCGGGATCGAGCCGACCACCTTGTAGTTCATGCCGGGACCGCTGCGCAGGTTCACGTTGTCCCCGGTGATCACCGCGCTCTCCGCATAGGCGGTGACGGTGAACAGGGTACTGAGCAGTGCCGCGGCAAGAATGGTCCGTAAGATTTTCTTGCGCATTTGAACAGATCCTTCTCTATGTATTCGGCAGACAGAGGATCCCTGTCTGCCAAGGAAGTGCGTGGAAAGCCAGGCGCTCAGCGGGAGGCCAGGGCACGCTCCAGCCAGACGGCGGCAACATCGATGGCGGCATACAGGCTGTCCTTTTCGCTCTTTTTGACGACCCGGTCCCGGGACTTGATGTTGGGATCGGTCAGCTGAAGCTGAACGGAGACCTTGCTTGCCACGTCCATATCCTTGACCTTCTTGGTGTCCAGGATCTGCAACATGATGATATATTTATCCGCAAAGCTGCCGTAATAAATGATGTTGTCTTTCCGCTGAAGGGGATGTCCCTTATATTCCAATACTTTTGCCAATGAAAGCACCTCCGATAATGTAATCAAAATGTAACACAATGAACTTGAAATGTCAACAAGCGAACCAGGAAAAGCCTGGAAGAAGTGGGGGAGTCTGCCAGAAAAAGGCCGGAACTTTCTGGAAAATGGGGCCAAACGGACAGATTTCCCCCGTTTGCAACCAATGGATCAGGAACACCGGACTCAACCGAATACCACGTCACCCGCGTCAGGGGTCAGGAATTCTTCGCTCCCGGAGCCGGCTTCAGGCTGAGGTTCCGGCTCGGGCTCGGGCTGGACCGGTTCCGCATATTCGTTGTTGTCGTTCTCCGGAGCCGGGAGGATGGGCGTCAGCATATCGTCGGGCGTGAGGCTGCCGGCGTAATCGTCCTGATCATCCAGGATGAGCACCTCTTCCTCGTCGTCTTCTTCCTCAAAGTCGTCCTCGTCCAGGCCAAAGATCCCGGTATTATCCCCGATATAAGGATAAGTGAAATCCTTCCAGGGCAGGCCGTCGTGGATCGGCTGCATGACCATGCGCCAGAGCCTGGCCGCCGGGTTGCCCGAGGTATCGATATACTCCGGCGTGTCGAAGCCGGTCCAGACTGCGGCCACGTAATAGGGCGTGCAGCCTACGAACCAACGGTCCTTATATTGGCCGGAGGTACCGGTCTTGCCGGCTACAGGAACAGAGTAGAGGTATGCTTCGGTGCCGGTGCCGGAGGCCACCACGTTCTTCATCATATAGGTCATGGTGTAGGCCGTGTTGGGCTCAAAGGCGATGAGCGTCTTGGGGACGTTGTCGATGACCATGTTGCCCTTGGAGTCGGTCACCATGGAATAGGTGCGGCTGTAGGTGAAGATACCGTCGTTGACGAAAGAACAGTAGGCCTGGGTCATCTCCCGGACGGAGATGCCGTTGGTCAGCTGCCCCAAGGCCATGGGCGCATACGAGGCGTCATCGGGTACCAGACTGGTCACACCCAGGCGCTGGGTCAAGTATTCATAAGAGGTCTCGGGTCCCAGCTTGTCCACGATCTGAGCGGCCACGGTGTTGAGCGAATACTGCAGGGCCTGGGCGATCGTGACGATACCGAAATTGCCGCCGCCGTCATTGGAGGGGTACCAGCTGGTGCCCCGCAGACGGATATACGGCGAGTCGTTGACCACCGTGGTGGGGGTGATGAGCCCCTCGTTGACGGCCGGTCCGTAAGAGGCGATGGGCTTGATGGCCGAACCGGGGGAGCGCTGGGCGCCGCCGTAATCGTAACCGTTGACGGACATGGGGACGGCGCGGTTGAGCACAAAGTTCTGGGTCTTGGGGCCTACGCCGCCGCTGAGGGCCTTGATACTGCCGTCATAGGGATCCATGATGACGATGGCGCTCTCAAACTGCTGATGGCTGTTGGTGCGGGGCATGGCGCTGTAGTCCTCATACACAGCGTCCACCGCGGCCTGGATGGAGGGGTCGATCAGGCTGTAGATCTGGTAGCCGCCGTTATACAGCAGGGTCCGGGCGGCGGAGCGGCTGATGCCCTTGAGCTCCATCAGATCCTTAGTCACGTCGTTGATGACCACTTCTTCATAATACGTGTAGATCTGCTGGGTGTATTCCTCGCCGGGGGTCCGGATGAAGTTCAGCTCCTCATCTACCGCGGCGCGGTAGGTGTCGTAGTCGATATACTCCTGCTCGTACATCTCCCGCAGGATGGTCTCCTGCCGGTCCTTGTTGTTCTGCTCGTTGTAGAAGGGGT
Organism: Oscillospiraceae bacterium; assembly: GCA_902778275.1. Classification (GTDB taxonomy): domain Bacteria; phylum Bacillota; class Clostridia; order Oscillospirales; family Oscillospiraceae; genus Limivicinus. The sequence goes on along the minus strand of CACYXE010000040.1, from coordinate 3,471 downwards.
CATAGTAGGTGGGCTTGTTGGTGATGCCCACGATGGAGGCGCACTCGGCCAGGGTCAGGTCCTTTACGTCCTTGCCGAAATAGGTCTGGGCCGCGGCCTGTACGCCGTAGCAGCCCTCTCCGAAATAGACGGCGTTGAGATACCACTCCAGGATCTCCTGCTTGTCGTATTTCTTTTCCAGCTCCAGGGCGCCAAAGATCTCAGACAGCTTTCGTTGGATGGTGACCTGGTCCCGGCCGGTCAGGTTTTTGATCAGCTGCTGGGTGATGGTGGAGCCGCCGTAACCGGCCTCCATGCGGGCAAACATCTCGATAAAAGCGCCGGAGGTCCGGTACCAGTCCACGCCCTTGTGCTGATAGAAGCGCTTGTCCTCAATGGAGATCAGCGCCTGCTCCAGATACTTGGGGATATCGTCATAGTCCACCCAGATGCGCTTCTGCGCCCCGGCCAGGGTGACAAGCTCCTGCCAGTCGCCGGAGGAGTTCTGATACCAGATGGTGCTGGACTCGCTCAGCTGATAATCCTCCAGGGACAGGTCCATGCTGGGAGTCAGGAAAGACTTGACGTAATAAGCAAACACGCAGGTAAACAGAAGACCCGCGATCAGGAGGATCAGGAGGATGGAGCCGAAGATTTTCAAAACGGAACTGACGATCGAAGAGGCGGCGTCAACGGTAAACCCGGCGGCCTTGAACACTTTGCGGGCGTTGCGGTGCTCCTTCTGGACGCCGGCGTCCTTTTCGGGATTGTTGTTCATGCTCGAGGTAGCACCTCCTTTTGCGGCAGGCCCGCAGGCGGGCGGCGCCGAGAGATCAATACGATGTAATAAAAAAGGATAGTGAAAGTATGGATCATAAGAATGTGGCTATTATAGCATAGATTTTCTCTCTGAGGTAGAGAAATTGTAAATATTTATAAAGTTTAAGAATTTGACGGCCTCAGTATATTCTGCCAAAAAAAAGAAATAATTATCACAGATATTGAAAAGTTTCATGACTTCCAGAAGAAAGGAACGGGGAATATGCTGCAGATTCGATTGAAGATGGCGCTGTTGATGTGCCTGGCCGCGGCGGCGCTGTACACAGGCGCGGAGGCCTGGCGGACCTTGCGTCCGGTGCAGACGAGCGATCTGCCGGTGGAGCTGTACGCCCGTTTCGCCGCCCGGGCGGACGAGGCGGAGTTTTATATCAAGGAAAGCGGCGGGTATGTGGCGGTGTTCAGCGGCGCGCGGGATCGGGAGCCGGTGACAGTGACCGGAATCGAATTGGACGCGCTGCGCAGCGCGGACCGGGCCATGGTGGAAGAGGGGATCCCGGTGATCGACCGAAAGGAGCTGCTCCTGCTGCTGGAGGATCTGGGCTCATAAAGCCCTATTGATTTCTTGCCCGAGATGGGGTACAATAAAACCATCCTATCCGGGAGGTGCAGAAGATGAGCGAGGATTTCGGCAATGATTTTATCACGATCATCGACGATGACGGCCAGGAGTTTGAGCTTGAGGTGCTCGATTCCATGGATTATAAGGGGGAGACCTTTACGGCTTTCCTGCCCGCCAACATGGATGAAGAGGACCCGGACTACGGCCTGATCATCCTGCGTGTGGTACAGGACGAGAACGGGGATGAGCTGTTCGAGTCCATCGACGATGACGATGAGCTCCAGGATGTGTACGAGCATTTTATGGTCATCCTCTTCGACGATGAGGACGAGGAGTGATTTTACGCCGCCCCGGCGCATAGATTGAAGTGTGTCCCTCGTCCCGGCATGTTGCGAAATAACAGTTCCTGCTGTGTGCGTGTCGTCTTTTGACTGCGTGGCTCATTAAACCCACATCTCTTATACGGGATGCCGATTTGAGTCTGCGGATTGCAGGCCTCCCGGCTTCGGTCGGACGTTGGAAGCAGCGAAACAGAACTTAGGCGACCCACCTGCCTATACGTGCAGGTTATAATCGAGCCAGCACGGCATTTGCGGGACGCTCCCCCCGGTGAAAGCCGGGGGGAGTTTTTTATGCGCGGGAAAAAAGACCCGGCGGTTTCAAGACCGCCGGGTCTGCTCTGCAATCAATAGGGAACGACCGTGTATTCTATGGGCACGTCGAAGTCCCGCCACAGCGCTTCGCTGTCGAAGGTCTCAGCGCTCATCCCGCCCACCTGCGGCGAGATGATCACACTGCCGTCGGCCTGAAATTCATAAGTATACCAGTCCCGGACGTCGATGCTGTATCCGTCCGCGGCAATGCGGTAGACCAGTACCACGCCGCTGGCTGCACCGCCGCTGCCGCAGACCGTGAAGGTCCCATCGCCGCTGACGCTGACATGAGTCCTATCGCCCAGGGGCATTTCCTTGCACAGGTAGACGAACCTATTTCCGTCAAAGGCATAGATGCCGATGGGCTGCTGGTATTCCTCGCTTCTGGTGAGCATGACCAGCTCCGGCACGCCGTTGCCGTCAAAATCATGGGTGCCGTAACACAGATCCATCCCGTCATACTGGTAATACAGATAAGAGATGATGGAGTACCAGGGGATCTCGGGATGGTCTTCCTCCCTGAACTCACCCGGTTCCGTGATCCGGACCAGCCGGTATTCGTCCAGCAGCGCCTTCAGCGCGGCTTCGTAAGCCGCCGCATCATATGCGGGCGGCTGCGTGGGCTCCGGCGTGGGTTCCGGCGTGGGCTCCGGTGCGGGCGCTTCCGTAAGCTCAGGCGCAGGGGAGGGAAGGGGCGTATCCGCAGGGGCTGCCGCCGGCGCAGCGGGCTGTGCTGTGGCCGCGGGGGCTGCGCTCTTGCCGCAGGCGCTGAGCAGCAGCAGCGCCAAAACGGCGGTCATACAAATATAATGAGAAAAGCGTTTCATGGGATCATCTCCTTGCTGCGTCCCATTATAACGCTTTTCGACGGTTTTGGACAGAGGGATTTTCAAGAAAAACCGGCGGTCAAACGACCGCCGGTTGCTGTTAAAGAGGGGAGATCACACGATGCCCTGAGCCATCATGGCTTCGGCCACCTTCAGGAAGCCGGCCACATTGGCGCCTACCATCAGATCGCCGGGCTTGCCGCATTCCACGGAGGCGTCGTAGCAGGCTTTGTAGATGTTCTTCATGATGCCCTGCAGCTTTTCGTCCACTTCCTCAAAGCTCCAGCTCATGCGGATGGAGTTCTGGCTCATCTCCAGACCGGAGGTGGCCACGCCGCCGGCGTTGGAGGCTTTGCCCGGGCTGTAGAGCAGACCGTTATTCTGCACCACCGCGATGGCCTCGGGCGTCAGCGGCATATTGGCACCTTCGAACACGGCCATGCAGCCGTTGTCCACCAGAGCCTGTGCGCCCTTCTCGTCCATCTCGTTCTGGCTGGCGCAGGGGTGGGCGATGTCGCACTTGACGGTCCAGATATCCCGGCAGCCGGCATGATACTCGGCCGTGGGGACCTCGTCGGCATACACGCTGATGCGGGCGCGGCGGCGCTGCTTG
>CACYXE010000039.1 GCA_902778275.1 Oscillospiraceae bacterium | reverse complement strand
CAAGGAGACGATCGTTCCCGCCGCGGCGAACAAGGGCATGTTCCTCGGCGCTCCGCTGCTGGGACTGGCCGCGCTCGTCGTGCTGCAGATGTTCATCCCTGTGTCCTCCTTCACCGCGTTTTCCACGATGGCTGACGTGATCGTCATCCTCCACATGGTCGCGACGAAGGAAGAGGATCTGATCGTCTCCGGCACCTTCTTCAAGGCTGCGCCGAAGAAGCCCGCGCCCAAGCCCGCCGCGGCCGCAGCCGCTCCCAAGGCGGAGGCCGCGCCTGCGGCCGGCGTCATCAAGCCGCGTGAAGACGGCAAGCCTGTTCAGGTCCCGTCCAAGTGCGTCTACTGTACGCTCTGCGCCAAGAAGTGCCCCGACGGGGCGCTGACGGTCGACCGCGCGGCCAGACGGTGGACGCTCGACGAGGATTCCTGCGTCGCCTGCGGCACCTGCGCCACGGTCTGCCCCAAGAACGCCATCGAAATCTGATCCCACTTTCTGGAAAAGAATACCGCACCACCTTCGGCGTGATCCGAAGGTGGTATTTTTTTGCCCGAGCATGGGGGAAAAAGGCGGCTTTGGGCATTCTATCAGGTTTCTGCAATTGTTTTTTGTGTATTATATATGAGAAAAAATGAACAAAAGTGCAAAATAAAACAAAGAAAAGCAATTATATTGACAAATGTGCAGGGAAAGAGTTACCTTGATGGTGCAGAAGGAAAAGGAATCACGATGCTTCACAGGGAGGAGAGCTTTATGCTGAAGGTCAAGAAAACAGTTGCCTGCCGGTTTGTGTATCCCTACGCGGTATGCGTCTATGACAGCCCTCGGGGAAAGCGCGTGATGTGCGCCACCGAGAGCGAGGGGAAGGGCTACAGCTTTTCCGCCGTGGACTGCGGCGATCTGGAAAAGGTATGGAGCGGCCCCGGCGGCACCATGACCATCGTGCCGGACGGCGACGAGAGCTTTTTTGTGACCCATGAGTTTTACAAGGGCTTCCGATCCGCCAAGGCCCACGTCAGCCACATCAGCCGCCGGCCCGACGGCGGATATGACTGCGAGAAATATTTTGACCTGCCCTATCTCCACCGCTTTTCCATTCTCGAACTGCGAGGCGAAAAGTGGCTGGTGGGCGGAACACTGTGCGATTCCAAGGAGTTCAAGGACGACTGGTCCAAGCCCGGACGGATCTATGTGGGCAAGGTGGAGTACCCCAAGCCCATGGAGCTGCGGGTGGTGCAGAGCGGCATTACCAAAAACCACGGCATGTACTGCGGCCCCTTTGCGGGACATGAAAAGGTCGTGATCTGCACCGGCGTGGAGGGCGCCTTTGCTGTATTCCCGCCGGAGAAGGACGGAGAGGACTGGCGCGTGGAAAAGATCCTGGACTGCGAGATCTCCGATATCCGCGTGGCGGATCTGGACGACGACGGCGTGGAGGAGCTGGTGACCATCGAGGGCTTCCACGGCAATCTGATGAAGGTCTACAAAAAAGGGGAGGAGGGCTATCGGGAGGTCTACCGCTATCCCATCGTCTTCGGCCACCCCATCTGGTGCGGCATGCTGCTGGGCAAGCCCCGGATCATCATCGGCTACAAGGAGGCCAATTCCGGCCTGTTCGTGCTGACGCCCCGGACAGACACAGACCGGATGAGCATGGAGGTGCAGATGATCGACGAGCTGGAGCAGTTCTCCAACATCGACGTCTGGGACGAGGGAGACCGCTTTGACATCTTCGCCGCCTGCAGCTCCGGCAATGTGATCAAATACGAGCTCAGCCTTTGAGGAGAGACATCAAAACCATATAACAACAAGGAGGAAAAGACATGGCACAGAAAGACGCAAAGACCGTCACAAGAGAGCAGTGGCTGCTGGACTGCTTCCCGGAGTGGGGCACCTGGCTGCTGGAGGATATCGAGGAAACGGTCGTCAAGCCCGGCACCTTCGCATCCTGGTGGCTGGGCTGCACCGGCATCTGGATCAAGTCCGAGGGCAATGCCAATATCTGCATCGACCTGTTCTCCGGCAACGCCAAGACCTCGCACTACAACATCCAGCCCAACCAGGCCGGACTGAACTATCAGCTGGCCCGGATCGCGGGCAGCAACGAGTACCATCTCAACCCCCGCAACATCCCGCATTTTGTGGATCCCTTCAAGATCAAGGAACTGGACGCCTTTATCGCCACCCATGACCACGCGGACCACATGGATATATACAGCACGGCGGCCGTACTGAAAATGCCAGGCGTCCCCTTCATCGGGCCGAAGTTCTCCCATGACAAGTGGGTGGGCTGGGGCGTTCCCGAGGATCGCATCATCCAGGTCAAGCCCGGCGATGTGCTGAAATTCAAGGACATTGAGATCTATGTCGTAGAGTCCTTCGACAAGACCGCCCTGGTCACCGCGCCGCCCTACGGCGATATCCGCGGCCGCTTCGTGGACGACATGGACGAGAGGGCCGTGAACTATCTGATCAAGACCCCCGGCGGCACCTTCTATCACAGCGGCGACTCTCACTTCTCCAACTACACGGTGAAGCACGGCAAGACCTTTGACATCGACGTGGCGGTGGCGCCCTTCGCCGAGAACCCCATCGGCATCGCCGACAAGCTGACAGCCTCCGACGTGCTGCGTATGGCGGAGAACCTGAACTGCAAGGTGATGATCCCCATCCACTACGACATCTGGCCCACCTTCTTCACCGATCCCATGGAGATCAAGCTGCTCTACGATTACAAGAAAGACATGATGGACTACAAGTTCAAGCTCTATATCTGGGCGCCGGGCGGCAAGTTCGTCTATCCCGACGACGCGGACAAGGGAAGATACAAGTTCCCGCGGGGTTTCTCGGACGCCATGGAGCAGGAGCCCAACATCCCGGCCAAGTGGTTCCTGTAAGATCGGGCTGCCTGACGTCACCCGGACGATTTGGAGAGAATAATCGCCCAGCGATTAAAAAATACTAAAAAAAACGAAAACAGGAGGAGCATCATGAAAAAGCTATTGGCACTGATTCTGGCGCTGTGCATGATCCTTGCTCTGGCCGCCTGCGGCCAGCAGGCTGCCAGCCCCGCCCCCGCCGCCACAGAGGCCCCGGCCGCTGCTCCGGCGGGCAACGACAGCGCGCCGACCCCGGTCGACAGCGCCCCCGCCCCTGCAGCGTCGGGCCTGACCGACGCGGACATCACCAAGGATCTGACGATCATCGTTCCCTCCGGCGCCGGCGGCGCCACCGATATCGCCATCCGCGCCTTTGTGGAGTTCTTCAAGGATCACTGGCCCACCAACGTCAACGTCATCAACATCGGCGGCGCGGGCGGATCGGCGGCCTACAACGAGCTGAAGAACTATGACAACGATGGCTACACCATCACCGTGGCCATGGCCAGCTACCCCATGAACCTGGCCATCGGCACCTTCGGCGGCGAGTACACCTGGGACACCTGGGAGCCCATCTGCGGCCTGTTCTCTGGTTATTTCTCCCTGTGCGTGCGCTCCGACTCTCCCATCAACACCTTTGAGGAATTCGTCAACGAGGTCAAGACCAACCCCAACTTCAAGTACGGCCTGTACTCCAACTCCCCGGCCACCGGCATCCGCCTGGTGCTGGAGGACTACACCGGCGTGAACTTCAACGCCATTGACGTGGCGGAGGACGCCAAGGCCACCGAGCTTCTGGCCGGCCGTGTAGACGCGGTTGCCGACTTCTTCTCCCAGCAGAACATCTACGTCAAGTCGGGCGACTTCCGCTGCCTGGGCATCTTCGTGGGCGACCGCCTGGCGGAGTTCCCCGACATCCCCACCATGAAGGAGCAGGGCGTGGACTATGACATCACCACCCAGATCATGGGCCTGATCGCGCCGCAGGGCACGCCGCAGGAAATGGTGGATTACATCTGCCAGAAGGTGCAGGAGACCTATGAGCAGGAGGAGGGCCTGAAGCCCAAGTACGACGAGCTGTACTACGAATCCCTGTTCATGAACAGCGCGGACTACACCGAGTTCGTCCAGGGTCTCATCGACAACTACGACAAGTTCATCAACGGCTGATCCTTTCTTCCCCTCTATGCAAGGCCCCGCGCCGCGCAGCGCGGCGCGGGGCCGGTTTTTCAAGCAAGGCTATCCAACCCACTCACAGCGAAAGGAGCTGCTATGGGAGAAATCATTTTTTTGCTACTCCTTGCGGCGATAGGCGGATACTATTACTACGAAAGCCTGGGCTATACGGTGGGCCGTTTTGACACCACCGGCGGCGGAGGACTGTTCCCCCGGGCCATCCTGATCGTTCTTTTTGTTCTTCTGGCGGCGCGCCTGATCGAGATCCTGGTGAAGAAGGAAAAGGCTCCCTTTAAATTCTTTGGCTATCTCAAGGGCGTGGGCGGCGTGTTCTTCATCAGCTTTGTGCTTTTCGTGCTGCTGATCAAGCCGCTGGGCTTTGTCGTGGACGCGGTGATCTTTGCGCTCTTCACGGTCAATTTCCTGTATTATAAGGCCAAGGATGACAAAAAGCTGGGAGGCACAAAGGCGATCATCATCCGTACCGTCTGCATTATCGGCTATGTCATTCTGGTCAACTGGTTCTTCACCGGCGTCCTCCATGTGAATCTCCCGGCGGGCGTGCTGAAGAATATCCTGTGAAAGGAGGCGGCGGCATGTTATCTCAAGTGATCCTCGCGACTCTCACCGACCCCAGGAGGCGGCGGCATGTTATCTCAAGTGATCCTCGCGACTCTCACCGACCCCTATTTTATCCTGCTTGCCGCGCTGGGCGCCTTTATCGGCATCTGCTTCGGCGCCATCCCGGGGCTGAACACGCCGGTGGCTATCGCCCTGGTCCTCCCCATCACCTATTCCCTGAATCTGAATCATACGCTTGCTCTGATCATGGGCATCTTTATGGGAGGCATCTCCGGCGGGCTGATCTCCGCGATCCTGCTCAAGCTGCCGGGCACCGCCGCGGCCATCGCCACCTGCCTGGACGGCTATCCCATGACCGCCAAGGGCCAGGCCGCCGAGGCCATGGCCATCGGCACCTTCGCCTCCTTTTTCGGCGGGATCTTCAGTGCCATCATCCTCATCGTGGCCACCCCGGCCCTGTCCCGCTTTGCGTTGTCCTTCGGGCCGTGGGAGTATTTCGGCGCCATCTTCCTGGCCTGTACGCTGGTGTGTACGCTGTGTGACGGCAGCTTCCTCAAGGGCATGATCGCCACCTGCATCGGCATCCTGCTTGCCACGGTCGGTCTTAGCCCCATCGACGGGCAGAGCCACCGCATGACCTTCGGCTGGAGCGAGCTGAACTCTGGCTTCTCGCTGATCATCGTGGTCATCGGCGTTTTCGCCTTTACCGAGCTGATCCGCTCCACCAACCGGCTGAAGGAGGAGAAGACCATCAACAGCTATGAAAAGAAGCTGTTCTACTTCCCCAACTGGAAGCGCATGTGGAGACAGAAGTGGAATCTGGTCCGCTCCTCCATCCTGGGCACCTTCATCGGTGTGCTGCCGGGCATCGGCGCCACGGAGGCCGGCATGTTCTCCTATGCCCAGGCCAAGCGTTTTTCCAAGCATCCGGAGCTGTTCGGCACCGGCATCGACGACGGCGTTGTGGCCAGCGAGGCGGCCAACAACGCGGTCACCGGCGGCGCGCTGGTGCCTACGCTGTCCCTCTCCGTCCCCGGCGACCCCAGCACCGCCGTCATCCTCAGCGCCCTGACCATCCAGGGGCTGCAGTGCGGCCCCATGCTGGTGATCCAGCATCAGGACATCTTCTATACCGTGATCATCGCGGTGCTGCTGGCCAACATCTTCATGTATGTGATCCAGGCCTGCTCCATCCGCTTTGTGGTGAAGATCATCGAGGTGCCGCTGTATTATCTGGTACCTGCGGTGGTGCTGTTCTGTGCGGTGGGCGCCTATACCATCAACAACCGCTCCTTTGACCTGCTGAGCCTGCTGCTGTTTATTGTCATCGGCTGGATCCTGGCGGACAACCAGTACCCCACCATGCCGCTGATCATCGGCTTTACCCTGGGCAGCATGCTGGAGGCCTATTATCGCCGGACCCTCTCCTATTACGGCGATCTGCCCCATGCGCTGATCTCTCCGTCCTTCGGCACGGTACTGGTGGCCATCGGCATCCTCTTCCCGATCATCAATATGCTGCTGGACAGAAGACTGGCCAGAAAGAAGGCGCAGGAACAGGAGAACGCGGACTAAAACAGCCCGATAAGTGTTTGAATAGCGGCGAAGCTATGCTATAATTGACACAAAAATACAAAACAGAAAGGTTGATTATTCAATGGCCAGCCAGCTCTCAAACGAAAAAAACAGCCGGGAGGAACGGATGAGCCTCCTGGCGGATATCGCAGAGCTTTACTACAACAGGGAAATGTCCCAAAACGAGATTGCCGAAAAGCTGCACATTTCCCGCTCCAATGTTTCGCGGCTGCTGTCCCGGGCCAAGGAGACGGGAGTGGTGGAGATCAAGATCAACTATTTCAGCGAGCGGAGCCTTCAGCTGGAGGAGGCGCTCAAGTACCGCTTCGGGCTGAACGAGGTGTTCGTCTATAACGCCGGTGACAAGAGCGACGACGCCATCCTGGATATGCTGACCCACTATGCCGCCGATTACATCAGCGCCAATCTGCAGCGCAATATGTGCATCGGCGTGACCCGGGGGTCGGTGTTCGCGGGGGTGCTCAGCTGGCTGAAAAAGGAACCGCCCCGGAATCTGGATCTCAAGCTGGTCCAGCTGACGGGCGCGGAGGCCCACTCCAACCCGGAGCGGGATTCCGGCGATCTGATCCGCGGTATGCTGCAGCTGTACGGCGGGAGGGCGTATTACCTCAACGCGCCACTGTACGTGGATAACGAGGAGCTGCGTGAGGCTCTGGAGAAGGAGGCCGCCGTCAATGAGACCATGCGCCAGGCCTCCAGCTGCGATATCATCATCACCGGCGTCGGATACGTGTCCCAGGACATGGATATCCGCCACTCGGTCTGGAACAAGTATCTCTCCCAGGAGGACGTCAACGACATCATTCGCCACGGGGGCGTGGGCTATCTGTTTTTCCGGTTTTTCAACCAGAAGGGCGAGCTCCTCGACCACCCGGTGAACGCCCACATCATCGCCACCAGAACGGAGACGGTCAGACGGGCCAACATCATTGCCGTGGCCTTCGGCAAGGTGCGCGCCCGTGCGCTGATGGGGGCGCTGCGGCAAAAGGCGATCAAGGTGCTGTTCGTGGACAGAGCCTGCGCCGAGGAGATCTTGTACAGTCTCGAGGCCTGAGAAAAACGTCGGCTGGCTTTCATCCGCCATAATCTGATGAAAAGCTGGTGAATCATTTTGGATCCTTCGGTCAACTTTGAAGAAATGACCAGACTCAGCGCGGAGATCCGCAAAGAGACGGCCAGAGCCATCGGATCCGCGGGCTTCGGCCATATCGGAGGCTCCGCCTCCATCGCGGACGTGCTGGCGGTGCTGTACGGCGGGCTGATGAACATCGACCCCGCCGACCCCAAATGGGAGGGCAGAGACTATCTGGTGCTCTCCAAGGGCCACTGCGGCCCTGGGCTGTATGCCGCCCTGGCCGTCCGGGGCTATTTCCCGCGGGAATGGCTCTCAACGGTCAATCAGCCGGGAACCCGTCTCCCCAGCCACGCGGACTGCCAAAGGACCCCCGGTGTGGATATGTCCACCGGGTCGCTGGGGCAGGGGATGAGTTCCGCCGTTGGCATCGCGCTTGGCAACCGCATCCGGCATAAGGATTGCTATACTTACTGCATCGTCGGCGACGGCGAGCTGAACGAGGGCGAGGTGTGGGAGGCCTGCGAGGCCGCCAACCACCTCAAGCTCGACCATTTTATCGTGTTCGTGGACTGGAACAAGAAACAGTTGGACGGACGGCTGGAGGAGATCTCCCAGCCGCTGGACCTTGAAAACAAATTCCGCGCCTTCGGCTTTGACGCCCGCACCGTCCCCGGCTATGACTGCCGGGCCATCTATGAGGCGGCGCAGCAGGCCAAGGCCGTGAAGGGCAAGCCCCACGTCATCCTGCTGGATACCTGGAAGGGCCTGGGCATCAGCTTCGCCGAGAAGGTGGAGTTCAACCACTACCTGACATTCGGACTGAAGGAGGCCGAGGAGGCCGCCCGGGAGATCGACAGAAGACTGGCCGCGGGGACGTATCCGAGGGGGGATGTGACATGGTAAAGCTGAGAGAAGAGATCCGCATCTCCCCCGAGGAGATGAGAAACGCTTATTGCTCCGCGCTGATCGAGGCCGCCAGGAAGGACGAGCGCATCGTCTCGCTGAACTGCGACTTAAGCAGCTCCTGCGGCACCAAGGCCTTCGGAAAAGCTTTTCCGGAGCGCTCGTTCAACCTGGGCATCCAGGAGCAGAACGCCTGCGCCATGGCGGGGGGCCTCTCCGCCGCCGGGCTGGTGCCGTTTTTCCACACCTTCGCCGTGTTCGCCACACGGAGAGTGTATGACCAGGCCTTCCTGTCCTGCGCTTACGCGGGGCAGAACGTAAAGATCGTGGGCGGCGACGCCGGCGTCAGCGCCACCTATAACGGCGGTACCCACATGGCCTTCGAGGACGTGGGCATCATGCGCGTCATGCCCACCATCACCATTGTGGAGCCCTCGGATCCCACAATGATGAAAAAGCTCCTGCCGCAGATCGCAGAGACGAAGGGCGTGTTCTATCTGCGCATGCCGCGCAAGACCGTCTATGACATCTACGAGCCGGAGTCGGACTTCGAGCTGGGAAAGGCGGAGATCATCCGCGAGGGCAGCGATCTGACGCTGATCGCCGCCGGAATGGAGGTGGCCCAGGCCCTGCGGGCCGCGGCGCTGCTCTCCGACGAGGGGATCTCGGCCCGGGTGGTGGATATGTTCACCATCAAGCCCGTGGATCGGGAGTGCATCGTCCGCTGCGCCCGGGAGACCGGTGCCATCGTCACCTGCGAGAACGCCAATATCATCGGCGGCCTCGGCAGCGCGGTGGCGGAGGTGCTGTCCGAGACGATCCCCACGCCGCTGGAGCGGGTGGGCGTGCAGGACGAGTTCGGCGAGGTGGGCCCCCAGAGCTATCTGGAGGAGCGCTTCGGGCTGACGCCGCCCTTTATCGTGGAAAAAGCAAAGCGCGTATTGAAACGGAAACAGGGAGGAGCTGTAGCATGAGCGAAGTGGAAAGAAAAAAATACTGCGTCGGCGGTGAGTGGAAAGAGAGCAAAACCGAAAAGTGGATGCCCGTCACCAACTCCTCCACCGGCGAACTGATGGCGGAGGTGCCCTGCTGCACCCAGGACGAGCTGGAGGAGGCCATTGCCGCGGCGGACGCCGCCTTCCCGGCATGGTCTCAGATGTCCCTGAGCAAGCGGACCCAGATGCTGTTCAAATGGCGCAACATCCTGGTGGAGCACCTCGACGAGCTGACGCTGCTCTGCTCCAAGGAGCTGGGCAAGACTCTCAGTGAGGCGAGAGGGGACGTGCTCAAGGCCATCGAGCCCACTGAGCTGGCTTGCTCCGCGCCTTATATCACCCAGGGCTCGGCCTCGCTGCAGGTGACCACCGGCTTCGATACGGCCACCTACCGGATGCCGCTGGGCGTGGTGGCAGGGATCGTGCCCTTCAACTTCCCCGCCATGATCCCCTGGGGCTGGATGGTGCCGCTGGCCATCGCCACGGGCAATACGGTGGTGCTCAAGGCGGCCTCCTTTACACCGCTGACCGCCATGCGGATCATGGAGCTGTTCTATGACGAGGGCGGCTTCCCCAAGGGCGTCGTGAACCTAGTGACCTGCTCCCGGGCGGAGTCCGAGGTGCTGCTCACCGACCCGCGGGTCAAGGCCGTGACCTTCGTGGGCACCACGGAGGTCGGCAAGCATATCTACTCTATCGCTGCGGCCCACGGCAAGCGCGTCCAGGCCCAGTGCGAGGCGAAGAACCACGCTCTGGTGCTGGAGGACTGCGATCTGGAGAGCACGGTGAACGCCGTGATCAACTCCACCTACGGCTGCGCCGGCCAGCGCTGCATGGCACTGCCCGTGGTGGTGGTGCAGGAGAGCATCGCCGACGCCTTTGTGGCGCTGCTGAAGGAGAAGGCCATGGCCATGAAGGTCGGCTGCTCCTATGACCCGGAGACCAAGCTGGGCCCGGTGGTCAACGAAAAGCATAAGCAGTCCATCTGCCGCTGGATCCAGAAGGGCATCGACGAGGGCGCCGAGCTGGTGCTGGACGGGCGCGACATCGTGGTGCCCGGCTTTGAGGGCGGCTACTTCGTCGGCCCGACGATTCTGGATCACGTCACGAGCGGCATGAGCGTGGGCGAGAGGGAGATCTTCGGCCCGGTGACGCTGATCAAGCGTGTCAGGAACTTTGAAGAGGGTCTGGCGGTCATGAACGCCAATCCCTTTGCCAACGGCTCGGTGATCTTTACCCAGAACGGCTACTACGCCCGTCAGTTCGAAATGCTGACCGACGGCGGCATGGTGGGCATCAACGTGGGCATCCCCGTGCCCTCGGCCTACTTCCCGTTCTCGGGCAACAAGAACTCCTTCTTCGGCGACCAGCATGTGCTGGGCATCGACGGGGTACGTTTCTACACCCGGGCCAAGACCGTCACCCGCCACTGGTACGACGAGCACTCCCGCAAGAGAGCCGTGGATACCTGGGAAGGAACGGTAGAGCGCGGCTGAGCGAGGACAGAAAGCAAAAGAGCCGCATCCCGGTCTCTTTTGCTTTCTTTTTATTGCTCTGCCCGGTAAAAGCGGACGGAAAGGAAGAAGCATGAGTTTGTTTGTTACCCTCACCAGCGCCGAGTCCAAGCGGCTGATCGCCAGGGCTGCGGCGCGGATGCCGCTGGTGACGGAGCGGCTGGGAGAGGGCAGAAAGCTTCTGATCTCCCAGGGCTCCACCGCCGGGTATGTCCTGGAAGAGATCCTGGGCGAAAAGCTGGATCTGAAAAAGACCCCCTGCGGCTGCATCGCCTATGGCCGCACCTGCCGCACACCGGCAGACCGCCTGGGCGCGGTGCTGCTCGCGGGCGGAGAGCGCGTGGTCTGGCCGGAGAAGGAAAAGCGCCGCCTCGCCGAGGAGGCGGCCGCCTCCCTGGGGCGGGAGGATCTGCTGATCAAGGGCGCCAACGCCATTGATCCCGCCGGCTTTGCCGGCTTTTTGCTGGGGGACGCCGCCGGCGGGCTGCTTATGGCCTTCTGGCGCTCCCACACCGTGAGAAAATGCCCGATCCTGATCCCGGTGGGGCTGGAAAAGCTGATCGCCTCCGTGCCGGAGGCGGAGCGCGCCATGCGGGGACGGGACGGCTACGAGCGATCCATCGGACGCGGCTGCGGCTACGCGGTGGTGGGCGACGGCGTGATCGTCACGGAGATCGAGGCCATCCGGCTCCTCTCCGGCTGCCGGGCGACTCATGTGGCCTCCGGCGGCATCGGACTGAGCGCGGGAAGCGTGGTGCTCTCCGTGGAGGGAGAGGAGACGCGCCTCGACGAGCTGTTCCGGTTGCTGAAGACCATCAAGGGAGAGCCGCCGCTGCAGGAGTGGAAAATGGACTGTACCGGGTGCGAAAAGCACTGCGGCTTGCCAATGAGCATGAATTCTGGCATATAGGATAAAGGGAGGATGATCGCATGAAGGAATCCATTCATCAGTATTTTCAGGTGGGAACGATCCTTTGGATGAGTTGGCCCAAGACAGAGCCAATGGAGGCGCTACGCCGGGTCGCCCGGGACGATTTCTTTGACACCATCGAGCTCAAGAGCTTTGGCGAGAGGAACGAAGAGGCCCGGGAGATCCTGCGCCAGAGCCACATGAAGGTCTGCTATGGCGCGCAGCCCCGGCTGCTGGGACCGAAGCTGAACCCCAATGCCCTGGAGGAGGGAGAGCGGCTGAAGGCCGAAGCCACGCTGCTGGAGGCCATCGACGAGGCGGAATACCTGGGGGCCGGGGGCATCGCCTTTCTGGCGGGCAAATGGCAGGAGGAGACCAAGGAACAGGCTTATGCCCAGCTGCTGAAAACCACCCGGAGGCTCTGCGACTATGCTGCGGAGAAGAATATGAGCGTGGAGCTGGAGGTCTTTGACTATGACATGGACAAGGCCGCGCTGATCGGTCCCGCACCGCTTGCCGCCCGCTTTGCCGCGGATATGCGCACCACCCACAACAATTTCGGCCTGCTGGTGGATCTGTCCCATTTCCCCACCA
Source organism: Oscillospiraceae bacterium (assembly GCA_902778275.1). Taxonomy (GTDB): domain Bacteria; phylum Bacillota; class Clostridia; order Oscillospirales; family Oscillospiraceae; genus Limivicinus. The sequence goes on along the minus strand of CACYXE010000039.1, from coordinate 5,275 downwards.
CCTATGAGACCAGCCGCTTCGTCATCCGCACCCTGCGCCCCTATATCACCCATTTCCATTTCGGCAACGCCGTGGTGAAAAAGGGCTGCGACGGCTACGGCGATCTGCATCCGCGTCTGGGCTATCCCAACAGCGCCAACGACGTCGCTGAGCTGGCAGACTATCTGCGGGTGCTGAAGGAGGAGGGCTTCTTCTGCCCGGAGGATCCCTATGTGCTCTCCATGGAGGTCACGCCCCGCCCCGGCGAGGACGAGGAGATCGTGCTGGCCAATACCAAGCGCTGCCTGCGCCGCGCCTGGGCCCTGGTCTGAAAGACAGAGAGGAGAAACGACAGATGAAAATCGTGGTTCTTGACGGCTATACGGAAAACCCCGGCGACCTGAGCTGGGAGCCCATCGAGCGCTTTGGCGAGCTGCAGGTCTATGACCGGACGCCCTATGACGAGGACGAGATCATCCGCCGTATCGGCGACGCGGAGATAGTCTTCACCAACAAGTGCCCTATCTCCGCCCGGGTCATGGACGCCTGCCCCCGGATGCGTTATATCTCCGTGCTGGCCACGGGCTATAATATCGTGGACGTGCAGTACGCGGGACAGAAGGGCATCCCCGTGTCCAACGTGCCCACCTACGGCACGGCGGCGGTGGGTCAGTTTGCCATCGCGCTGCTGCTCGAGATCTGCCACCATGTCCAGCACCACTCCGACGCGGTGCATCAGGGCCGATGGAGCGAGAGCCCTGACTGGTGCTTCTGGGACTATCCGCTCATCGAGCTGGACGGCAAGACCATGGGCATCATCGGCTTTGGCCGCATCGGCCAGACCACCGGGCGCATCGCCCGGGCGCTGGGCATGCGGGTTCTGGCCACGGGCAGCCGCCCCACGCCGGAGGGCCGCGCTATCGCGGAGTACACGGATCTGGATACGCTGCTGGCGCAATCGGACGTCATCGCACTGCACTGCCCGCTGTTCCCCGACACCCAGGGGATCATCAACCGGAAGACCATCGCCAAAATGAAGGACGGCGTGATCCTCCTCAACAACAGCCGCGGCCCGCTGGTGGTGGAGCAGGATCTGGCCGACGCGCTGAATTCGGGCAAGGTCTTTGCCGCGGCGGTGGACGTGGCCTCCACGGAGCCCATCCGGCCGGACAACCCGCTTCTGGGGGCGAAGAACTGCCTCATCACGCCCCATATCAGCTGGGCCCCCAAAGAGAGCCGCGAGCGCATCATGGCGTGCAGCGAGAACAATCTGGGCGCCTTCCTGGAGGGCGAGCCCATCAACGTGGTCAATCGCGCCTGGCTTCCCGCGTAAAGGAAAATACGGAGAGACTATCTGAATAGGTCCCCACTTTTGGACTCCCGTACTCCGGAAGCCTAAAAGTGGGGGATCTTTTTTTATTGCGGCTGATTGGCAAACTCCTGCTCTTTTTCTACCGGAGTCAGCATATTCAATGCACGGTGCGGCCTTTTTTTACACATCCAGTGTAAATGCTGCCGTCGCATGCAATAGATTAGATTCTCTTAATAAAAAAACCACGCGTTTTACGCGTGGCTTTGAGTTTTTACGGGCACACGGCGAATCCCTGGCCCCAGAGGCAACCGCCGCAGGCGGGCGCAGCAGAGCCGATGCAGTCGGTCTCGTTCTCCTCCAGCAGCTCGCAGCCGCCGCAAAACAGGCAGGGCGCATACTTGAATTCATGTACACGCTGACGGAAGGCCCGGTATTCCTCGTCGTCCCAGATCACGCCGAGGCTCTGCTCATGGACGTTTCCGAAGGCATGGTGCCGGATGCGGCGCTTGTGGTCACCCAGATAGGTGTCCGCCGTGTGAAGCAGGCCCATACAGGGGGAGACGTCCCCGTCCCAGCGGATGAAACAGTGGCCCTCCTCAATGAAGCGGCACCAGTTGGTGCGCCGGGTCACGGGCTTTCCCTTCCAGGAGAACAGCTCCGCCTCCTGTAGGCTCTCCTCATCCGGGAAGAGCAGCTCCTTGTATCGCTTGGAGAACTTGAACATGGGAATCGCCGTCCCCATGTCAAAGCCCTCAAAGCGCCAGGTGTAGCCGATCTTGTCAGTCACGGCCTTGATGGCGGCCACATCGCACATGGGCCATAGCGCCTGCTCCACATCCTCCGGACGGTTGGGAATCATGTGGCTGAGATTCAAATCGTCGGCCTGAAAGTGCTCGGCAAACTCCCGGATGCGGCGGAGGCTCGCGATATTGTACCGCATGACGACGGCGGTCATGCCCAGACGAGCCTTTGTTCCCTGCCGGAGCTCGTTAAAGGCCTCCAGATTCCCGAGCACCAGGCCGAAATCGCTGCCGACCTGGATCTTTCCGTAGTTCTCATAAAGCTCGTCGATGGAGACCCAGATCCGGGAGACGCCCGCATCCAGCAGTTCCCGGGCCTTTTCCCGTGTCAGCAGCGTTCCGTTCGTGACAAGCTCGACCTGTTTCCCCCGCGCCGACGCGAGGGCCGCCATCTCCGCGAGGGCGGGGTGCACCAGAGGCTCCCCCATACCGCCGAAAAAGACAGTCCCGGTATCCCGCAGAACAGGCTCGTCCATCACGCGCGCAAAGACTGCCGGGTCGAGATCGCCGAAGCGCTCACCGACCCAGCTGTGCCGAAAGCACATCTTGCACCGGAGATTGCAGCGGGAGGAAGCCTCCACGTAGAGTTTTTGGATCGCCTCTTCCATATTGCCCTCGATCAAAACAGGCTCGCCCACTCCATGTCCAGCAGGTCCGCCATATAGAGGCGACCGCTCTCCACCGGCCGCCCGGCGAGAAGCCGGGTGCAGAGCGCCGCCTGCATCGCGGCGCAGAAGGGCGGTGTGAAGGAGAGGGAAGTCTTGCTGCCGAGTTTGGCGCCCTCCGGGTAGATCCTGTCTATGAGATCATCCCCCGGCATGATGACGGCCGCCTGTGCGCTCCAGCCGCAGATCGCCCCATGGATCAGCGGGATGCCCTCTTCCGCACACGCGCGGGCAAGGGTGCGGCGCGCCTGAATGTTGTCAAGCGCGTCCAGCACGGCGTCGCAGCCCCGGATCAGCTCCGGGGCGTTTTTCTCCGTCATAAATTCCCCGATCGCCTCAAAGCGGACGTCCGGATTGACCAGCGCGGCGCGCGCAGCAGCCGCCTCCGCTTTGGGCATACCCAGCGCCTGCGGCGAGGAGAGCAGCTGGCGGTTCAGGTTCGAGGCCTCGAACGCATCGCCGTCGGCGGCGCGGATCGCCCCCACGCCGAGGCGCAGGAGCATCTCGATGAGAAAGCCCCCGAGGCCGCCGCAGCCCGCCACAAACACCGTCTTTGTGCGCAGGAGGGCGCACTCGGCCTCCGTCAAAGCGCCGAGATTGCGGATATAGCGTTCGTCCATGGCTCAGCCGCCCCCCACCGGAGGGAAGAGGGAGATCACGTCGCCGTCCTTCACGGGATCCTCCGGCTTGGAATGAAAGCCGTTGATGAGCAGGATGGCGACCTCCTCTTTGGGGATTTCAAAGCGGCGGAGCAGGTCGGCGGCGGTGGAGGCCTCCGCCGCGGGGACCTGGGTGATCTTACCCCGGCCCTCGCGCAGCGTGGCGAAAAAGCGTACTTCGATCATCAAAACACATCCTTTGTGAATCAAAAAGGGAGAGGCGGGCAGCCTCTCCCTTCATGTGCATTATCTTATTTTCCGACGCACTCGTCAAGACCCAGCTTCTTAAGGGTCTCATCGGTCGGGAAGGCGTTGACCCAGCCGCGGGCCGCGTAGTACTCAGGCAGCGTCAGCGGCAGCTGAGAGAGCATGCCCTTGGAAGGACCGTTGGTGATGGGCTCTTCCAGCAGACGCTTGGGCAGGCGGTCATCCTCGGGCTTCATGCCGGCGGCCTTGTTGAACATACGCTCGATGTTGTAGATGCGGTCGCCGATCTCCAGAAGCTGTTCCACGGTCCAGGTGGTGCCGGTGGCGGCGTTGAGCAGATCCGCGTATTCCTGGGCACCCAGGGCGAAGGAGGTGAACAGGCAGTTGCCCATGGAGTCAATGACGGCGGTCAGATCCTGGAAGGTCTTGGCCCAAGCGGCCTTGTCGGTGGTGACGGTACGATCCAGCTGTTGCGGCAGACCGAGGACCTCCGGAGAGATCATGTAGCCGCGCACGTGAGCGGCGCCGCAGTTGGCGGTGGCGTAGTTGATGCCGATGCCCTGGATGGCGCGGGCGTCGTAAGCGGGGATCTCCTGCTTCTTGACGCTCATGGAGTACTCGGGGTGACCGTAGTGCTCGCAAAGGCGGGCGGAGCCGGAGGACATGAGCCAGTCAAGCTCAGTCTCGGGATCTCCCATGCGCTTGGTCCACTCGACCAGGGCTTCCTTGCTGCCCCACTCCAGCGGCACGCCGGCGCAGTCTTCTTCCTTGATGAAGCCGCGCTGATAGAGCTCCATCGCCGCGGCGATGGTGCAGGGCACGCCGATGGCGTCCAGACCGTACTCGTTGCAGAGGCGGTTGCACTCGTCGATGGTGTAGAGGTCGTCGTTGCCGCAGTCACTGCCGTAGGCCCACAGCGGTTCGTACTCGGGGCCGCCGACAACCTTGTCGCCGTGGTTGATCACGCGGCCGCAGGCAATCGGGCAGTGATAGCAGGCGCCGGGCTTCTTCAGATATTTTTCCGCCAGAGTCTCGCCGGAGAACTGATCGGCGGTGGGGCAGTAGCTCTCCTGCCAGTTCTTGGTGGGCAGAGCACCGATGCCGTTGATGATGTTGACCAGAACGGCCGTGCCGAGAGCACGCAGACCCTGGCCGGTGACGCCGTTGTCGGCGATGATCTTCAGCGCGCGCTTGTTGGCTTCCTTCAGAGCTTCCACGTCAGCAATGACGTCCAGCTGCTTGCGGGTGGCCTTGACAACGATGGCCTTGAGCTTCTTGCTGCCCATGACGGCGCCGGTGCCGGAGCGGCCGGCGGCGCGGTCCTTGTCGTTCATGACGGCGGCAAGCAGCACCTGCTTTTCACCGGCGGGGCCGATGTTCAGGACGGAGCAGTCGGCGCCGTGCTTTTCCTTCAGTTTGTCGTCAAGCTCTTCGCTCAGGACACCCAGATACTCTCTTGCGTCGAGGATCTCGATCTTGTCGTCCACGATGTTCAGATAGCACCAGTCAGGGGCCTGGCCTTCGACGATCAGGGCGTCCCAACCGGCGAACTTCAGCTTGGCGCCCCAGATGCCGCCGGAGTTGGCACATGCGATCATGCCGGTCAGCGGGGACTTGGTGACGACCATGTAGCGGCCGGAGGACGGGGAGTTG
>CACYXE010000038.1 GCA_902778275.1 Oscillospiraceae bacterium | reverse complement strand
GGCGTCGCCCAGGTTGGAGCAGGAGCAAACCTCAAAGTATTTCTTCTGTCTGGGAGACCAGGCCTCGATATCGCAGGATTTCACCTTCAGATCCGCCAGATCGCCGGAGCAGCACTCCAGCTGCCGCACGGGAATCTCCAGGCTGCGGAACAGTTCCACCGAGAAACGCCACATCTTTTCATACCAGGCCATGGAATCCTCGGGTTTGCAGACCACGATCATCTCCTGCTTTTCAAACTGGTGGATGCGGTATACGCCCCTCTCCTCGATGCCGTGGGCCCCCTTCTCCTTGCGGAAGCAGGGGGAATAGCTGGTCAGGGTCTGGGGCAGCTTATCCTCGGGGATGATCTGGTCGATGAACTTGCCGATCATTGAGTGCTCGGAGGTACCGATCAGATACAGGTCCTCTCCCTCGATCTTGTACATCATGGCGTCCATATCCGTTTGGCTCATGACGCCCTCCACCACATTGCCGTGGATCATAAAGGGAGGAATGCAGTAAATAAAGCCCTTGTTGATCATGAAGTCTCTGGCATAGGCCAGAACGGCGGAATGCAGCCGGGCGATATCGCCCATGAGATAATAGAAGCCGTTGCCGGAGACACGGCCGGCGGCGTCCATGTCAACGCCGTTGAAGCTCTCCATGATCTCTGTGTGATAGGGGATCTCAAAATCCGGCACCACGGGATCGCCGAAACGCTCCACCTCCACGTTGGCGCTGTCGTCCGGCCCGATGGGGACGGAGGGATCGATGATATTGGGGATGTTCAGCATGATGCTGCGGATCCGCGCGGCGTAATCGTCCTCCAGCTTTTCCAGCTCCGCCAGGCGCTCGTCATTGCGCTTGACCTTGGCCATGTTCTCGTCGATCTGGGCCTGGATGGCGGCCTTTTCCTCCTCGGCGGCCTTTTTCAACTTTCCGAAAAGCGGGCCGTTGGCCTTGCTCAGTTGATTGCGCAGGGCGCGCAGGTCGCTGGCTTCGGTGATGGCGGCGCGGTTTTTGGCGTCCAAGTCCAGGACCTCGTCCACCAGCGGCAGCTTGGCGTCCTGAAATTTTTTGCGGATGTTTTCTTTGACGGCTTCCGGGTTTTCCCGGACGAATTTGATATCCAGCATAGTCTTTTCTCCCGTATGATATGATTATATAAAGTTATACTTTACGACCCGCCCAGCTTCCGCAGGGCGTCGATCAGGGCTTCCCTGTCCTCGGCGCCGTAGAAGGACAATTCGATCCTTCCGCTGCGGCGGCCGTCGATCAGCTGCACCTTCCGTCCGAGCAGAGCGGACAATTCGGCGGACAACTCCGCCGCGTAATCGATGGTCAACCCGGCTTCCGTTTCCGGCGGGACCGCGGCGCGCTCCTTCAGGATTTTTCCCGTAAGCAGCTCGGTTTTTCTAACGGAAAATGCCTGCTTGATCACCTGCCGGGCGGCTTCCAGCTGTCTCCCGCCGTCGGGGATAGGCACCAGGGCGCGTGCGTGTCCGGCGGACAGTTCGCCCTTTTCCACCAACTCCATGACCTGGGGACTGAGCGACAGCAAGCGAAGCGCGTTCGCAACGGCCGGCCGTGAGCGGCCGACGCCGCGGGCGACCTCCTCCTGAGATAAGCCGTAGTCTTCCATCAGGGTGCGGTAGCCTTTGGCTTCCTCAATGGGATTGAGATCCTCACGCTGCAGGTTTTCCACCAGGGCCAGTTCAGCGGTCCGGCGGTCATCGGCTTCCACGACACGAACGGGGATCTCCGTCAGGCCGGCCAGACGGGATGCCCGCCAGCGGCGCTCACCGGCGATGATCTGGTAATAACCGCTGTCCAGCTTTCGTACCAGAATGGGCTGGATGAGTCCGTACTGGGCGATGGATTCCGCCAGATCGTGCAGTGCTTCTTCGTCAAAGGATGTTCTGGGCTGATCAGCCCTGGGCTCCACCTTGCTGATCGGCAGGGTGAGCAGGCCGGGAGCATCCTCCTCCGGCTCGTTCCCGCCGAAGAGGACGTCCAATCCGGTACCGAGCCCCTTTTTTTCTTTTGCCATAGCGCCTCCTCAGCTTCTGCTGCGCAAATCGAATTCTTCCGCCAAAGCCATGTAGGCCTTACTGCCTTTATTAACCCGGTCGTAGATCACGCCCGGCAGCCCATGACTGGGCGCTTCGGACAGGCGGACACTGCGGGGGATGACTGTCTGATAGACCTGATCCTTCAGATGCTTCCGCAGCTCGTCGGCCACCTGCAGGGTCAGATTGGCGCGGCCGTCATACATGGTCAGCACGATGCCTTCCACGCGCAGCGTACGGTTCAGGCGGCGGCTGCACATTTTGATGCTGGTCATCAGATCGGCGATGCCTTCCAGGGCGTAATATTCGCACTGCATGGGAATCAGCACGCTGTCCGCGGCCACAAGGGCGTTGACGGTCAGAAGCTCCAGGGAAGGCGGACAGTCGATGAAGATATAGTCATAATCGCTGTACAGGCGCAGCAGAGCATTTTTCAGGACGTACTCGCGCCGGTCCCGGGAGATCAGCTCCACGGAAGCCGCCGCCAGCTCGTTCCCGGTGGGGATCACATCGCCGTAACGGGTGTGGACCACGCAATCCTCGGCCAACTCGCCGCCGACCAGCATGTCGTAGGTGTTGGGGCGGGTCTTTTTGGAGACGCCCATACCGGAGCTGGCATTCCCCTGGGGATCGCAGTCTACCAGCAGGACCCTCCTGCCCTTGAGAGCCAGAGCAGCACAAAGATTGACGCAGGTGGTGGTTTTCCCTACGCCGCCCTTTTGATTTGCAACTGCGATGGTTTTGGCCATATCCGCGCTCCCTGTGATTGATTCTGTTTGCTTATTATAGCAGTATGAGATCCGTTTTTCAATGTTTCACGTGAAACTTTTTCTTCGACATGTTTCACGTGAAACATCAGCCCACCAGCATGTCGATATCCGCGACGCTGAGCTCCCGGTGCAGCGCCAGATCAATGCCGTAGGCGATCAGCCGGGCAGCGGCGCGCACATCGCTGTCGATGGATCGGGGCGTGACAAACATGGCGGCCATGGCCGGATCCCGGGAAAGCAGGGACGCGTCCATGACGGTGGGGACCCCCACGGCGACCACCGGGACGCCCAGGGTATTCCGGTCCAGGGCCTCCCGGTCGTTGCCCACGCCGGAGCCGGGGGCGATGCCGGCGTCGCATATCTGTACCGTGCGGCAGAGACGTGAGAATTCCGCACCCGCCAGGGCGTCGATGGCGATCACACAGTCCGGGTCCAGCTCGCGGCACAGCATCCGGACCTGCGCAGCGCTCTCCACGCCGGTAGTCCCCAGGACGCCGGTGCGGCACAGGGCGGTGGCGGTAAAGAAACGAAAATCCGCGGGCCGCTGTTTCTTCAGGTGGCGGGTGACCAAAATGCTGGAAGCGGCCAGAGAGCCAAGGGCGTCAGGCGTGATGTCCGGATTTCCCAGTGCGGCGATGAGTACCAGATTGGGCGTCTTATGGGAAAGACAGCGGGCGACCAGCTCTCCGATGGCGGCAGCCGCCTCAGGAAAAAGCGCCGTTCCCCGTTCAAAACGGTCGGGCAGCTCCAGAGTATAATAATGCCCTATGGGTTTTCCCAAACGCTGCGCGCCCTGCTCGTCCAGGATCTCCACAGCGGTGACGGGCAAGCCGCGCAATTGCTCCTGCCGGAAGGCGACGCCCGGCAGATCCCGGGCCCCGCCCCGGCAGCGCAGGGTCCGGGCCTCGCTCGCCAGGTCTGTTCTTCCATAATTTACCATTTATTACCAACCTCCAATCAATATATTGTGGTATTTTCCGAGGAAAAATATGCGAAACTACAAGGAGAAAAAATGAAAAGTTTTTTGTGAAAAAATGCTTGATTTTCAAACACATCTTTGTTATAATCACTAAACGCGAATGAAATTTTGCAAACTTTGTAGGAGGAGGTGGCGTTACAAGCATGGCCAACATCAAATCTTCTGCCAAGAGAGATCTGAAGTCCAAGGAACTCAGAGCCAAGAATCGCGCTGATAAGACTCAGCTCAAGACCATGATGAAAAAGTTTGACGCAGCTGTTGCTGAAGGCAACCGTGAAACAGCCGTCAGTGCCTATAAAGTTGCTGTTAAGACTGTTGACCGCGCGGCCGGTAAGGGCCTGCTGCACAAGAACAACGCAGCGCACAAGAAGTCCGCGATGGCGAACAAGCTCAACGAGATGGCGTGATTTGCATCATCTGCAACGTGTAAGGGACGCAGGATTCTGCGTCCCTTTGCGTTTTTGGGCCCGGGACTTGACGGGGAATCGCCCGTCGGATTATACTTGCTTTTATAAATCCCGTGTTTACAATAGTAAGAGAGGAAGGGAGCGGCGCTATGGACAGAAAGCTGATGCTCATCATAAACCCGGCTGCCGGGCGGGGCGGATATAAGATCAATCTGGGCGACGCGCTGCAGATCCTGGATAACGGCGGCTGCCGGAGCACTCTGTTTTTTACACAGGACCGGGGCGACGCCACCCGCTTTGCGGCGGAGCATGCCGGGGAATATGATCTTGTAGCCTGTGTAGGCGGCGACGGGACCCTCAGCGAGGTGATCTCCGGCATGATGCAGCTGCAGGATCCGCCGCCTTTGGGCTACATCCCCATGGGGACGGCCAACGATGTGGCCACTACGCTGGGCCTGCCAAAGAACGACACCGTCGGCGCCGCCCGGCGCATCCTCCGGGGGGAGCTCCATCCTTTTGATGTGGGCGGCTTCGGCGATGACGGCTACTTTGCCTATATCGCGGCCTTCGGCGCCTTCACAGAGGTCAGCTATGCCACGCCGCAGAATCAGAAGCGGGCGCTGGGCCATCTGGCCTATGTGCTCCAGGGCGCGGCGCAACTGCCCTATATCGAGAGCTATAAGACCCGGGTGGAATATGACGACGGGGTGATCGAGGCCGATCTGGTCTACGGCAGCATGTCCAATTCCACTTCCGTCGCGGGCATCGTCCATTTGAAGGAAGAGATGGTCAGCCTGGGCGACGGCATGTCGGAGCTGGTGCTGGTCAAGAATCCGGGCAGCATGGAGGATTTCGGCGACATTGTGGGCAGCGTGCTGTCCCAGCGCTATGACAGCGACAAGCTGCTGATCCTCCATACCAAAAAGGCCCGCTTTACCTTTGAAAAGCCCGTGTCCTGGACGCGGGACGGCGAGGCCGGCGGAGCGCATCAGGTCCTGGAGCTGCGCAATTATGCGGCCCCCATCCGTTTTATCTTCTGAGCGCGGGGGATTTTGGTTGCAATCTCTCCGCCGGATGGCTATAATGATCATCGGATCATTCGCACGATGCTCATTATAATGATAAGGGCATTACAGAAAGGAACGATTTCACATGAAGCGTCAGAAAATATCGGGAATTTACGCGGATGCAGCCGCTTTTGACGGCCAGCACCTGACCATCTGCGGATGGGTCAGGACCGTGCGTGATATGAAAAATTTCGGCTTTATCGAGCTCAACGACGGCAGCTGCTTCAAGTCGCTGCAGGTGGTGTTCGAGCGGGCCGCCTTGGAAAACTACGAGGAGATCGCCAAGCAGAACGTGGGCGCGGCCCTGATCGTTAAGGGCACGCTGGTCCTGACGCCGGAGGCCAAGCAGCCTTTTGAACTGAAGGCGGATGAGATCGCGGTGGAGGGCACTTCCACGCCGGACTATCCCCTGCAGAAGAAGCGCCACAGTGTGGAGTTTCTGCGGACCATCCAGCATCTGCGGCCCCGCACCAATCTGTTCTCCGCCACCTTCCGTGTGCGCAGCGTGGCTGCCGCCGCAGTGCATGAGTTTTTCCAGAGCCGGGGCTTCGTGTATGTGCACACGCCCATCATCACCGGCTCCGACGCCGAGGGCGCCGGGCAGATGTTCCGGGTCACCACCCTGGACCTGAACAATCTGCCCCTGAAAGAAGACGGCACCGTGGACAACAGCAAGGACTTTTTCGGCAAGGCTACCAACCTGACCGTGTCCGGCCAGTTGAACGCGGAGAACTTTGCCATGGCCTTCGGCGATGTGTATACCTTCGGCCCCACCTTCCGCGCCGAGGTGTCCTATACCCAGCGCCACGCGGCGGAGTTCTGGATGATCGAGCCGGAGATGGCCTTCGCGGACCTGCATGACTATATGGACACGGCGGAGGACATGGTGAAGTATATCATCAACACCGTGCTGGAGCGTTGCCCCCAGGAGATGGCGTTCTTCAATCAGTTCGTGGACAAGGGCCTGCTGGACCGTCTGCACAACGTGGTCTCCAATGAATTCGGGCGCATCAGCTACACCGAGGCGGTGGAGATCCTCCAAAAGAGCGGGAAGAAATTCGATTATCCGGTCCGGTGGGGCATCGACCTGCAGACGGAGCATGAGCGTTATCTGACCGAGGAGGTTTTCTGCAAGCCCATTTTCGTCACCGATTATCCCAAGGAGATCAAGGCCTTCTACATGCGCCTCAACGACGACGGCAAGACCGTTGCCGCGGCGGACTGCCTGGTCCCCGGCATCGGCGAGATCATCGGCGGCAGCCAGCGCGAGGAGCGGCTGGACGTGCTCACCGCGCGGATGGCCGAGCTGGGCTTGAAGGAAGAGGATTATTGGTGGTATCTGGACCTGCGCCGTTACGGCACCTGCCGCCATGCGGGCTACGGTCTGGGCTTTGAGCGGCTGGTCATGTACCTGACGGGCGTCAGCAACATCCGCGACGTGGAGCTGCACCCCCGTACCACCGGCAACGCGGACTTTTAAGAAGCTGCAGCTGTCCAACTGACCGGAGGGACAGAGTGTTCACCGGTGATTTGGATGCGCATGGGGAGATTGTGAAGAGGGGATGGGATTCCCCTCTTCACGTTCAAATAAGCAAAAACAGAAACTTCTTTCAAAAAGGTTCTGTTTTTGCCCATTAAGCTGCAGGCAGCTTAATGGGCGGCTCATTGGCCGCCCATAAATCCTATATTGAGGAAAACACATGAAGAGAACGAAACGCAAAAGTATCTGGCCCGTTATCCTGACCGTCCTGCTGGTCCTGCTGCTGATCCCGCTGGGGGCTATGGGTTATTTCTACGTGCGGGACCAGATCGCCATTTCCAAAATACCGGAGCTGCAGCTGAGCGACATCTCCTTCCTGGAGGGCTCTGATGTGACGCCGCAGCCGGAGACGGAGCTGGGACAGGCCCTGTACCAGGCCCGTCGGAATGCCTGGCAGTGGGGCACGGTGGGCGAAGCCGTATACACCGGCGGCCCCAAGGACCGCAGCGTGGAGCAGACCGTATACGTTACGACGCTGGATGTGGAGCAGCTGACGGCGGGTCTGGACGCGGAGGTGCAGGAAGCTCTCAGCCAACAGGCCCTGGAAGCCTTGCGCTCGGATCAGGTCTATGGCGAAGACGGCGCCTATCGCCCGGAGCTCAGCCGCCGGGCCTTTGAGCGTGCTTTGGAGGCGCGGCTGCCCCAGGCGCACGAGCATGTGCGGCGGCAGGAGGCCGCCGTGACCTTTGACTGGTACCCTGAGCTGGAGCGTTGGCTCCCCCGGGAGGACGCGGCGTTCCACACGCTGCAGGATCTGCGCACGGAGATGAACCGGGATCCGGACGCCCTGGCGGACTCCCTGTATGAGGCCGCGGCGGCGGCGCTGGAGCCGGTGTATAAGACCTACGAGCCTCTGGATGAATACGCCGTCAGCGGCCCGGTCCCAACGGCGGCCTTTTTCGGGGAGACAACAGATCCGGCGGAGGTGGCGGAGCTGCTGCGCAGCGTGACCGCCCAGCGCCTGATCGACGGACAGGAGCTGGTCTGGAATCCGGATATCGCGTTGTACTCGGACACGATCCGCTATTACATGGATGATACCCTCCTGGTGCTCGTCTGGCAGGAGGTGGAGGCCGAAGCGGTTGGCACCTTTGCCGAGGTGTTTGTGGCGGACGGCTCTCAGCTGCGGCGCAAGATCTCCGGCGACCAGGTGTTCGACCTGAACTTTGAGACCACCACGGACTTCTGCGTGGACGCCAATGCCGTGCTGGCGGTGGGCGGCGATTTTTACTACCACGACCGCAACTGCGGCATCAGCGTCTATCAGCGGCAGATCTGCCGCTTCGACCCGGTGACCTGCGACACCTGCTACATCACCGGCGACGGCGATATGCTGTTTTCTTATCGGCATCAGTTTGAGACCCAGGCGGAGGCGGAACAGTTCCTGGCGGAAAACGACGTGCTGTTCTCTGTGGCCTTCGGCCCGGTGCTGATCGACAACGGCGTGGACGTGACGCCGGACCACTATCCCTGGGGGGAGATCAACGACACCTATGCCCGCAGCGCCATCGGCATGCTGGGGCGGCACCACTATCTGACCATGAACATCAACTGCAGCACGCCCGGCCAGCCCACCTATAATCTGGCGACCCTGCGCCAGGCGGCAGACGCCATGGTGGAGCGGGGCTGCATCAAGGCCTACACCCTGGACGGCGGTCAGACCGCCACCACGGCCTTCAACGGAGAGCTGATCAATCCGGTCCAGTTCGGAGCGCAGAAGGCCATCAGCGACGTGATCTATTTTGCCACCGCCGTACCGAATCCATAAGCCGCAAAAAGCATGAACGCTGTGACGAGTTCGTCACAGCGTTTTCTTTTGTTTACCTATTATATATATCCCCGGGATCAAAATGAAGGCCACGCCCAGATTCAGGATCGGGATCAGGCGCTCGGACCAGAAGCGCAGGCTGCCGGCGTCCGGCGCCAGCAGAAGGCCCAACAGAATGAGCACGGCGCCGCAGAGCGGGATGACCCGGCGGCCGCCGCGCAGATCCCACCGCCTCCGGCCGTGATCGGCCGGGTCCATACCCAAGGCCAGGCGCAGACAATACTGCGCGGCGTAGAGCAGGACGGCGCTCAGCAAAAAGTCCGGGAAGACCCAATAGGTGACCACCAGGGCCTCGACGCGCTCCAGGCTGCGAAAGAAGACCAGGTTCCGCACCAGCGTGAAAAAGGGCTGCGTCAGCCGGGCGCAGAGCTCCGCGCCGAAGCTGCCGATCACTGCGGCGCTGAGCAGCGTCAGCAGCAGGGTGATCCGCACGAGCCAGGCGGCGGTCTGGCGGTAGGCGTTCGGCTCCTTCGGTGCGTCGGCCAGCAGGAAGCAGGCGCCATACATGCCGAAGGCCAGGATATTGAGTACCGGCAGCACCCCCCGCGCTGTGGGTACCGCGTCATATACCGTCAGCGGCAGCAGATTGCTCCTGTCCACCGACAGCAGGCCGAAAAACAAAACGGTCAGCAGGACGAAGAGCATCATGGGCAGCACCATGCGGCCCGCCCGGACAAGAGTCCGGAGCGACCCCAGCGCGCCCAGCAGGGCCAGCAGACCCAGAGTGACGGAAAAGACGGCGGGGCTGCTGTGGGGAAATACGGTGACCACATAGCGCTCCGCGCCGGAGCGGAGCACAAAGCCGCCGTAGAGCAGCAGCCAGGCGGCGAAAAACAACAGAACGCCCTTGCCCAGGGCGCCGCCGAGACTGCGCTGTGTCAGCTCGGCAAGCCCCTCCCCTTCCCGCCGCAGCTCCATAAAGCGGCACAGGAAACGCAGATAGAGCAGCAGCGGCGGCAGAGCGGCCGGCGCCGAGAACCAGGCGGCACGGCCTGCCGCGGCCGCGGTGGCCGAGGGCAGCAGCCGCAGCGCCGGGACCAGAAGCAGCAGCGTACACAAGCTCAGCAATTGCCGGCGGTTGAAGGGGTATTTTGTGTGCACGGAGGAGTCCTCCTCTCAATCCATATCATGTCCATGGCGCAGCTCGCCCCGGACGGCGATGCTCAGCTCCAGCGTGGGCAGCAAGGGCCCAAGGGCTTGATCCATCCGGCGATATTCCAGGGGAGCGGCCTGCTCGATCCGGTCTGCCAGACCCAGGAAATCGGCTTCCAGGTTCCGTGCGATCCACAGTACGGCGCCGATCTGATCGGATACGGCCGCCTCCAGCTGCCCGGTCAGGTAATCCGCGCTTTCCACGGCGGAGAGGGAGGCGCTGCCGGATTCCAGCAGCGCGGCGCTGACGTCCGCGTAGATCTCGATGCCCCGCAGGCTTCCGTCCTCCGCCCAGAGCGGGCGCAGGCGGGTGCCGCCCCGGTTGATCTCCAGGGTGACCGGCGCGCCGAAGCGGTCCCGGACCACCAGGTCCCGGACGCCCACGGTGTTGGTCAGAAAGCCTACACCCAGCGTCATCTCCGGGCCGATGAATTCGCGGAGCTTTCCGTCCTTGATCACGGCGTAGGACCCGGCGGCGGTCGTTTGGAAAGCGGACGCTTTCTCCGGCGCCGCGGATTCCTCCGCCGCGTTGTCGAGTGTTTCCTCGTCATCCGTTTCCGTGACCTGGGTATCGGGCTCTTCTGCGGCGGGCTTTTCTTCAGCCGCCGGGCCATACTCCAGCGCACAAATCAGCGCACAGCCGCTGCGGGCGCAGCGCTGGAGCACTTCCGCCGCGGTGAATACGTGCCCTCCCAGCTGCATGTCCAGCTTGGATTGGGCGGCCTGAAGGGCTTCGGATACGCCCTTCTCCCCATTACCGACAGCGGACATGGCCTCCTGGGCGGTGGCGCCCCGAAGGATGAAAAGGGGCATGTCCATCCGGGCGTCCGGGGAGCGGCAGATATAGGACAGGTAGGGCTCGATGCTCTGTCTGGCCGCGTCCTCACCGATCAGGATGTGCTTCAGGTGGCCGGTGAACAGATCCTCTTCCACGGAATGCAGCCGCGCGGCCTCGATGGCGGCGGAGATGGACTCCCCTGTGCCGCTGAAGCACAGGGGAGCGCTCCCGCTGCGGTCCTCCGCGGCGGCCAGCGTGACCGTCACCCCGCCCGGGGCAAGGTCCAGACCCATGGTCTGCATGACCCGCAGCTGTTCCACCTCCCGGTAGTTGGCGTAAACAGAGCCGCAGCCATACAGTGGAAGTATCCATATAATATATAACAGCACAAGCGCGCGTTTCATCTTTGCCGCCTCCTGTCCTGCGTCCGCAGCAGCGGATCGCGGAACTTTTCCCAGGGCTTGGGCGGGCGCAGCACCAGGCGCAGAAAGCCCAGGGGCTGTCCGTCGCTGAGGGGCGCGGTGTAGTTGACGCCGAAGCTGTCCAGGTCGCCCAGATGCAGGAGCAGCAGGCAACAGCCCACGCCCACGCCGAAGAGACCCCCGGCGATGGCGCCCAGCAGCAGGCTCAGGCGCGTCAGCCGCACGGCAAAGGCCAAATCCTGGCTGGGCAGGGTATAGCAGGCGATGCCCGAAACGGCCACTACGATGATGGCGATGGGAGAGACCACTTTCGCCTCCACAGCGGCCTGGCCCACGATCAAGGCGCCGATAATGGATACGGTATCGCCGATGGGATTCGGCAGCCGCAGCCCGGCCTCCTGCAGCAGGCTGAAGGCCGCCAGCATCCCCAGCATCTCCAGCGCGGTGGAAAAGGGCACGTCCTGCTCCGCCTCGATGATGGACAGCAGGAGCCGAGTGGGGATCATCTCCTGGTGGTACATGGCCACCGCCGCATAGACCGCGGGCAGCAGCGCGCTGAGCGCCAGGGCCAGATAGCGCAGCATGGTCAGCAGCGAGGCGACGGTGAAGTGCATGCTGCTGTCTCCGGTCACCTTCATGAATTCGGCATAGGTGACCGGCAGGATCAGCCCTACCGGCAGGCCGTCCACCAACAGGCCGACCCGTCCGTCCAGCAGGTGCATGGCGAAGCGATCCGGCCGCTCCGTGTGCAGCAGCTGCGGGTAGGGGGACAGAGGCGCGTCCACGATATATTCCTCCAGAGTACCGGCGCTGAGCAGCGCGTCCACGTCCAGCGCATTCAGCCGGCGGACCAGCTCTGTCACCACCTCCGGGGCGGCCAAGCCTTCTACGAACATGATTGCGACCCGGGTGTGGGTCTTGCGCCCCACCGTGCTCTCGGCCAGCTTCAGCTTTGGGCTGCAGATCCTGCGGCGCACCAGCGAGGTGTTTGTGCGCAGGGTCTCCACGAAGGAGTCCTTGGCCCCTTTCAGAGATTTTTCCAGAGTGGGCTCCGAGACGGCCCGGCTTTCCTTGGCGCGCAGCTCAAAGGTCAGCGCGGCCTGCAGGCGCGTGAAAACGATGGCACAGTGCCCGTGGGTCAGATCCGAGACCAGACTGTCCAGATCCCGCCGCAGATGTACCGAGCAGCGGTAGACCGCACCCCGCAGGATCCGATCCATGCAGGCCTCCTCGCTGTCTATGCCGCCGGCGCGGGCTGCCTGCGTCAGGGGGCGCAGCACGTCCTCTGTCACCTCGCCGCCGGAGACGAGACCGTCCAGCCAGCAGACCAAAAGGGTCAGCTGCCCATCCAGACCAAAGTCGATCTGCCGGGTCTCAAAATCCCCGCAGGCGGCAAAAAGCGCGGACAGGCTCTGGCCGGAGACAGCCGCCGTATATTCCGGCGTCCGCCTGGGGTGGGGCGGCGGAAGTTTTTGTTGTTGCTTATACATATGGTGTAGTATTTCCCAAAGAAAACGCAATATTTAGTGGGTCAAATTTTTCTTGAAAATTCCCGGTTTTTTGCGAAAAAAGTTGTTGACACGGGCGAAAAACGGTGTTATATTAGCCAAGCGCCCGAAGGTCGGGGGCTCCGCTGAGAGGCGGAGCGGGAAAAATTTTTTTGGATTTTGAAAAATTTTTCTTGACAACCGATATCGATTATGATACTATAATCGAGCTGCCGCCGAAAGGCGGGGGTGAGCGTGCACCTTGAAAATTGAACTAAAATTCTTTTGAGAGCTGAGTAAAGCGAATCAAGAATTAGATTTTAAGCCCCTGTTGGGGTTTAAGATACGATTATTGAGAGTTTGATCCTGGCTCAGGATGAACGCTGGCGGCGTGCCTAACACATGCAAGTCGAACGAAGCACTTCTGATCGGAGATTCGTCGAAGATCGGATTTGACTTAGTGGCGGACGGGTGAGTAATGCGTGAGCAACCTGCCTTTCAGAGGGGGACAACAGTTGGAAACGACTGCTAATACCGCATAATGTATTTGGATGGCATCATCTGGATACCAAAGGAGCAATCCGCTGAAAGATGGGCTCACGTCTGATTAGCTGGTTGGTGAGGTAACGGCTCACCAAGGCTGCGATCAGTAGCCGGACTGAGAGGTTGAACGGCCACATTGGGACTGAGATACGGCCCAGACTCCTACGGGAGGCAGCAG
>CACYXE010000037.1 GCA_902778275.1 Oscillospiraceae bacterium | reverse complement strand
GTCAAGGACGGGGAGATCATCATCGTCGATGAGTTCACCGGCCGCCTGATGCTGGGCCGCCGCTATTCCGAAGGGCTCCACCAGGCCATCGAGGCCAAGGAGCATGTGGACGTCCAGAAGGAAAACAAGACCCTGGCCACCATCACCTTCCAGAACTACTTCCGGCTCTACGACAAGCTCTCCGGCATGACCGGCACCGCCGTCACCGAGGCGGAGGAATTCGAGGCCATCTACAAGCTGGACATTATCGAGATCCCCACCAACAAGCCAGTGATCCGCATCGATCACCCGGACGTGGTCTACAAAAACGAGAACGGCAAGAACCGGGCCATCATTGAGCAGATCGCCGTCTGCCACGAAAAGGGGCAGCCGGTGCTGGTGGGCACGGTGTCCATCGAAAAGAGCGAATATCTTTCCTCCCTGCTCAAGCGGCGGGGCATCCCCCACACGGTGCTCAACGCCAAGTACCATGAGAAGGAAGCGGAGATCGTGGCCCAGGCCGGCAAGCTGGGCGCGGTCACCATCGCCACCAATATGGCGGGCCGCGGCACGGACATTATGCTGGGCGGCAATGCCGAGTATCTGGCCCGGCAGGACCTGCGCAAGGCAGGCTATGAGGAGGACGTGATCTCCGAGGCCACCGGCTATGCCGACAGCACGGATGAAAACGTGCTGGCGGCCCGGGAGCTGTTCCATCAGAAGATGGAAGAGCACAAGGCGGTCACCGGCGCCGAGGCCGAGCAGGTGAAGGCCGTGGGCGGCCTGTTCATCCTGGGCACGGAGCGCCACGAGTCCCGGCGTATCGACAACCAGCTGCGCGGCCGCGCCGGCCGTCAGGGCGACCCGGGCGAGAGCCGCTTCTATCTGGCGCTGACCGACGACATCATGCGCCTGTTCGGATCCGAGCGGGTCATGGGCATGATGGAGAACCTGGGCATGGAGGAGGACACCCCCATCGACGCCAAGATCCTCTCCAACTCCATCGAGCAGGCCCAGAAGACCGTGGAAAGCCGCAACTTCCAGACCCGCAAGAGCGTACTGGAATACGACGACGTGATGAACCAGCAGCGCAACATCATCTACGGCGAGCGCCGCAAGGTGCTGGACGGGGAGGACCTGCGGGAGCAGATCCTGGGTATGCTCCAGGACTTCGTCCACAGCACGGTGATCGACGGTCTCAGCGGCGAGACCGCCACGGATCAGGCCCAGCTGGACAAGGTGCTGCAGCCCTTTGAAAAGCTGTTCCTGCCCCGGGGCCGGCTCCGCATCGAGGATTTCGGCGGCCGGGCGGACGCGGAGAGGCTCAGCCGGGAGGTCACCGACTATGCCCGGCAGGTCTATGCCAGACGGGAGGAGGCCTTCGGCCCCGGCCCCAACGACGCGCCGCTGATGCGGGAGCTGGAGCGGGTCATCATGCTGCGGGTGGTGGACGAATACTGGATGGACCACATCGACGCCATGACCGAGCTCAAGCGGGGCATCGGTCTGCGGGGCTACGGCTCCACCAAGCCCATCGACGCCTACAAGCAGGAGGGCTTCGACATGTTCGAGGCCATGGTCCAGGGCATCCGGGAGGAGACGGTGCGCCGGCTCTTCACGGTGCAGATCCGCCGGGAGCAGCCCATCGAGCGCAAGGCGGTGGCCAAGAATGCCGCGGCCAACGTGGGCGGCGAGCCGGAGAAGAAAAAGCCGGTGAAGAAGGTGGCCAAGCCCGGCCGCAACGATCCCTGCCCCTGCGGCAAGATGAAGGCCGACGGCAGCCGCAGACTCAAGTACAAGGAGTGCTGCGGGAGAAACGAATGATTCCCGGGCCTCTGCCGCGGATCCGGAGAGGGGCCTGTAAGGAAGAGATATATGTTTATTGAAGAAAATAAAAATGGTTTGATCTATATGCGCTCCAGCCTCATCGGGGCACGGCATGCCTTCACCACCCGCTACGGCGGGGTCAGCAAGGGAAGCCTGTACAGTCTGAACCTGCTGAGCAACAAGAGCGACGACCCGGCTGCCGTGCGGGAAAACTGGCGGCGGGTCTGTGCGCTGATGGGCGCGGGGCCGGACGACTGCGCTGTGACCAACCAGGTCCACAGCAGCATCGTGCGCATCGTCACCGAGGCGGACCGGCATAAGGCCATGACGCCTGTCCCCTATGAGGCCGACGGCATTGTCACCGCCGTCAAGGGCCTGCCGATCTTCTGCTTCACGGCGGACTGTGTGCCCGTCCTGCTCTGGGACGAGACCGGGGCGGCGGCCGCGGCGGTCCACTGCGGCTGGCGCGGCTCCGTGGGGGACATCCTGAAGCACGCCCTGGAGGCCATGGCGGCTGTGGGGGCGAGACCGGAACGGATCCGCGCTGCCATGGGCGCGGCCATCGGCTTCTGCTGCTTTGAGACCGACGACGACGTGCCCGAGGCGGTCACTGCCTATCTGGGCGGCGACACGGAGGGACTGTTCCGCAGGCGTGACGACGGCAAGACCATGGTGGATCTGCGCGGCGCCAACGCCCGGCGGCTGGTCCAGCTGGGGCTCAGACCGGAGAATATCGACCTTTCGGACGAGTGCACCATGTGCAGCCACGACAAGTACTGGTCCCACCGCTATACCAAAGGGGACCGGGGCGGCCAGGCGGCCTGCATCGTGTTGGAGTAAAATGCCTATGAGAGAGACAAGCAAAAAAATACTGGCCCTGCTGCTGGCGGCGGCCATGGCCCTGAGCCTGGCGGCCTGCGGCAGGAGCAGCCTGGAGCAGGAGATCCCCGAGTCCACCGGCGGCCAGGACGTGGTCCGCGCCGAGGCGGCGGACAAGATCTTCACCCTCAACAGCGCGGAGAAGTACAGCATCAACCCCCTGGTGGCCACCAACCACGCCAACCAGCTGATCTGCGATCTGGTCTATGAGAACATGATCGAGCTGGACAACAATTTTGAGGTCATCGAGGGCGCGGGGCTCATCACCGAGTACAGCTGCGATGAGACCGGCAAGGTCTGGGAATTCACCGTGGCCACCGACCACGTGTTCCACGACGGGACCCCGGTGACGGCCAAGGATCTGAGCTATTCCATCAACCTGGCCATCAACGCCGACCGCTTCAGCGGCCGTTTCTCCAGCTTCCAGGGCGCCTCCTACTGGGGCGACGACAAGTTCACCGTGACCCTGGGCATCGGCGATACCCAGTTCGTGAAGCTGCTGAACATCCCGGTCATCAAGCTGGGCAGCTACGGCAACGAGCTGGAAAACGGGCGCAACGCCCCCATCGGCTCCGGACCCTATACGCTCAATGAGGACGCCACCGAGCTGCACGCCTACACCGAAGGCTACGAGGGCTACCGCCATCCGCCCATCGACACCATTCACATCGCCGAATACGCCAACGCGGAGAGCACCATCTCCGCCTTTGAGGACGGCCTGATCGACTGTGTGGTCAACGACCCGTCCAGCTACACGAACCTTGGCTACGCCAGCTCCAATGAGATCCACAACTACGCCACCACCAACATGCACTACCTGTGCTTCAATGAGGAGAGCGTGCTGGGGCGCTACAGCCAGTTCCGCATCGCGCTGCAGTACGCCTTCGACCGGGACTATCTGGTAGAGCTGCTCCACGGCAACGCGGTCAGCTCCGCCCTGCCCATGTATCCCACCTGCTCCGCCTTCCCGGAGTCGCTCAACAGCAGCCTGGCCTTCAACATGGAGACCTGCCGCCGCATCCTGGAGAGCGCGGGCGTGCGGGACTATGATGAGGACGGGATGCTGGAGTACATGTCCGGCACGCCCCAGGAGATCGAGTTCACTGTGGTGGTCTGCGCCGACAGCAGCGCCAAGTCGGGCATTGTCCGCAAGTTCCAGGAGGACATGGCCTCCATCGGCTTCCCGGTGACGGTCATGGAGATGACCTGGGAGAACTACATGAACGCCCTGGAGGAGGGCAAGGTGGAAGTGGGCAGCGAGGAAGTGATCGTGGACATGTACTATGCCGAGGTCAAGCTGCGCAACAACTTCGACATCACCGAGATCCTGCAGCCCCGTACCAAGGACAACGAGCGGCTGAACCTGAACTATACCGGCTCTACGGACACCTCCGTAGTGGACCGGATCAACACTTACCTGGGCGCGTCTGCCGCCCAGCGGCCCACCGCCTTCTACGAGCTGTGCACCTACCTGACCGGCACCACCGGCACACTCATCACCATCGGCTTTGAGAAACAGCAGATCATCACCCGCCGCGGCGTCTGCAAGGGCATCGACGCCAACATCGGAAATCCCCTCTGGAACTTCGCAGAATGGACCATCGATCTGGGCTGAGGCGCCCGGAATGAAACTATGAGAAAAGGGAGAACGGCAACATGACTGACAGAGAATTGATGTCCCGGGCCAAGGAGGCCTCACTCAACGCATACGTACCCTATTCCCGCTTCGCCGTGGGCGCCGCCATCGAGTGCGACGACGGCACGGTCTACACCGGCTGCAACATCGAAAACGCCGCCCTGGGCAGCACCATCTGCGCCGAGCGCACCGCCTGCTGCAAGGCGGTCAGCGAGGGCAAGCGCAGCTTCCGCCGCGTCGCCATCTACGCCGACAGCGAGAACTGGTGCACCCCCTGCGGCGCCTGCCGCCAGTTCCTGGCGGAGTTTTCGCCGGAGATGGAGGTGCTCTGCGCCAAGGCGGGCAACCGCTACGTGAGCTATAAGCTCTCCGAGCTTCTGCCCCACACCTTCAACTACTGAGATGGAGCTGGAAAAGCTGCGCATCTTCGTGGCCGTGGCGGAGCGGGGCAGCTTCAGCCGCGGCGCGCGGGAGCTTTACATCAGCCACTCCACCACAAGCCGGGCGGTGTCCACCCTGGAGGAGGAGCTGGGCGTGCGTCTGCTGGAGCGGGACAACCGTGTGCTGGGATTGACGGCGGCGGGGGAGGTCCTGCTGCGGGAGGCCAAGGCGCTGCTGCGGCAGGCGGAAGAACTGACACGCAAGGTACGCGAAGCGCAGCATTGAAAGCAGCCAAAAAGCTGCGGGCAGCCGAAAGGGGCTGCCCGCAGCTTTTTGGCTTTTCGCCATCATATAGCCATTATTTTGTTTCAGGGAAAAAGTCATGATAAGAACCCAGCATCAGGCCGCCCATCAAAAAGAAGAACAGGCAGCGGATATCCAGGTCGGTAAACAGACAGGACTCAAACATCGCGTAGAGGATCGCCGCTATGGGGGAAAGCGCCAGGGTCCTGACACCCGTGGAGAGGCGGGGATCCGGGGAGAAAAACAGCTTTAGCCCCCTGCCGACGATGAGCACGCAAAAGGCCAGGACCAGCAGGAGACCCGGCAGCCCGGTCAGGATCAGGGTCTGGATCAAAAAGTTGTGGAAATGCGCGATCGTTTCCGGGCGGTGCAGGATCGCGTTGGTGACGCTCATGGCATCCTTGCTCAGGCAGCCCCGCAGCAGGATCATCGGGTCCTTCCGTATTGTCAGCAGCGCGCAATGATAGATCTCCAGCCGCTTGGTGGACAGGTCGTTTATCCGATTATAGAAGGCGCTGTGGGTGGAGGGATCGCCTATATCCGGCGGCATTGCTTCCTCTGCCCCCGGGGAAACGGCGCGCAGGGGAACAGCCTCCGCCGGGATCGGCCGGGCGCTGCGCAGCGCCGCTCCGGAGCTGACCTGCAGCTCCGATGCTGCGGCGGAGAAGGGCAGATGCGTCAGCGTGTATGTGATCAGCCCGAAGCTGAGATAGACCAGGGCGGCCGAAGCCAGGAAGATCAGCACCAACAGCAGGATCAAAAGCCGCCGGTTGACACGGGCATGCCGCCGTACAGCCAGCGAAGCCAGCATGGCCAGCGTGATCGTAAGCGCAATACGCACGCTCCGCGTATAGGTGACGGCGACTGTGGCGAAATTCACAAGGGCACACAGGACGATGGGCCAGCGCCAGGCTTTCTTTCGGCAGGCGAAAAACTGATAAACCATCAGCAGGAAAGCGGTCATGAACCAGAAAGCGGTGGAGTTTGCGTTATAGTCCAATATGGTGATGCGCCGGCTGCCGGGGATCATGCCCAGGTGTCCCTCCGTGATGGGGTTCACGTAGTACTTGTTGAGGATGAAAGCGGACAGGGCAAACAAGCCCAGAATGAAATGATAGCCGCCGACAGCGGCGCTGAGCCAATCCAAAAAACGGCGGCGCCCATCCGCGTCCAGCACAAGGCCAAGGGCAAAAAAGGGGAGCATCAGCGAGAGATCAAACCAGAGATACTGATCTTCCGTCAGCGCCGGATTGTGGTTGAGCATCCGGGAAAGCACGAACCAGATCCAATAGCCCAGCAGCAAGCGGTACGCAAGCTGTTTTCCGCGGAAAAAGTACAGCGTTCCGGCCACGACCACGGGCACAAGGACCAGGTAATAGGTTTCCCGCAAGCTCCGGTACAGATAGAAGTTGACCTGGGAGAGCATGTAGAACAGATACAGGCCAAAGACGGCAAGAGCCAGCGCGAAAGCTTTTCTGTTTTGCGGCAGTCGATTATTGAGCGTCATAGTGAACAATCCCTTTATGAAAAGGTAAGCGGTCTATTCCTGCGGTTCCGTACCGGTTTTATAGACCACGTCGAAGCCGTAGTATTCTGCGATCCACATATTGGGCCAATCCGGCCCGAAGTCATTGAGCTTGAAGGAGATGCCGTAAGGCGAGGAGCAGAGGTATTCGTCCAACACCACGGTGGACGCCCCGGCGTCCCGTGCCTCGCGGATACGGCGGTCGCGGATGCGCCATTTGCTGCAGCCTACCGCGATGTCTATTGCCCCGGCGGCGGCATTGAAGATGAACAGGACACACAGAGCGGCAGCACAGATATGGGCCAGCAGCCGCCGCGGCGTATCCAATAATTCCCCGAGCAGCAGCAGACAGGCCAAGGCCGCCGTGACGACGGTAAAGCAGAAATGCCGCAGTTCAAAATAGGCGGCAAATACGAAGCTCGCCAGAGAGGCCAGCCCCGCAAGGATCAGAATACAGGAGAGGATCAGCCGCCGTTTGTCTGCCTTGCAGGAGATGGCCGCCGCCAGCAAAGCCGCATAGAGCAGATAAAGCGGGAGCAGATGCGCGCGCACCGTGCTGAGTACATGCACGTAGTTCGCGCCAAGCACGGAGAGCGAGATGCCGGCCCCCCGATGGGCGGTACCCGGGGCGGACATCAGCCAGACGAAGCCCAGCACGGCCATCAGAAAACCCGCCGGCAGGAAGAGAGGCAGCTTTTTCTGCCGGATAAGGATCAGCAGCATCAGGCAAAAAGCGGCAAAGAGCATGGAGGCAGAGCCGTTTTCCGAATAGCTCCCCGCCACGAAAGCGATCAGACAAAACAGCAGCCACTCCAGGGGCCGACGCCTGCAGGGCAGCTCCAGATATTCCGCGGCAAAGGGCCAGAGAAACAGCAGCAGCGCCGACAGGCCCCAGCCGTAGTTCAGCGCGCCGTCCATCCAGAGGAAATCTTCTCCGAAAGCGGGGGAGAAGTTCCAGATGATCATGGCGCCGACTGCCAGCAGCAGCACCTGACCGGCGCCCCGGCGGTGGGGGAAATAGCGGGAGAACAGCCAGGCCAGCAGCACCGCGTCGGCGGCATTGCAAAGGTTGAAAAAAACCTTGGGGCCCATCATGAACAGCTGCAGCAGGCCGTGGGCGAAGACCCGCCCGCTGGGCCGGATCCGGTGGGCGGCCATGGAGGGGAAGATCTGGCTGATTTTGGTGATCCTGGTGAAATCCAGGAAGCTGTATGCGTAATTGTAATCGTCCGAGACCAGCGGCGTCATGGCGCTGAGCGCGAACATACACAGGAAGAGAGCGCAGAAAAACAGGAGCAGCGGCCTGTTTTCAAAGGCGGTTTTTTTCACGGCGCTTCCTCTCGATCCGCGGCCTGGTCGGCCTCGATGCCGTAGGCATAGTCGAAGCCATAGTACAGGGCCAGACTGTCATTGGGCCAGGAGTTCGGGTCTTCAAACAGATAGAAGGTCCCGCAATACTTTGTGGCAGGAGAGTAGGCGGGGAGGACGATCTCCGTCTCGCCGGCCGCCTTGGCCTCGCGGATCATCTGCTCGCGCTCCAGGGCCTTGCCGTAGCCTACCAGGATATCCAGTCCGCCGGAGATGAAATTAAAGATGAAGACCACAGCCATGCACAGGGCCAGGAGGACCGCCGGCAGCTTTCTGCCCTGTTCCAGAAGAGAGGCGAGCAGCAGCAGGCTTGCCAGCACCGTGAAAAACACGGTGAAGCAGCAGTGCCGGTCCGTAAAATAAAAGGCAAACAAAAAAGCGGAGAGGGAGGCGACGCCCGCCGCCAGAAACAGCAGGGACAGGAAAAGCCGCCGTTTATCGATCTTGAAGACCAGGGCAAGGGCCAGGCAGGCCGCGTAGATCAGATACAGCACCGACAGATTCTTCTGGCAGTAATCCACCATCAGCCGAAGGCGGTTGGCCAGGGCCGAGAAGCTGACTTCGCCGGCGCGGCCCGCTGTGGCCGGCGCAGACATCAGGAAGACATAGCCCACAATGGCAATGGCGATGCCGGCGACCAGCCGCCAGGGGATCCGCTTTTCCCGGGCTGCCAGGATCAGTGTCAGCACAACGGCAATGAACAGGGCCGCCAGAGAGCTGTTTTCCGAATAGCCGCCGGCGATCAGGCTCAGCAGCAAAAACAGCGCGGTGCGCCACCAGGGGCTTTTATGTTCCTCGCCGAGATAGGCGGTGGTGTAGGGCCAGAGGTAAAGCAGGATCAGGGAGACGCCCCAGGAGTAATTGACCGAACCGTCCAGCCATAGAAAAATGCGAAAGAAATCCGGCATGTAGTTCCACAGCATCATGGCGCCGATGGCCAGCAGCAGCGCGGCCTGGCCATAAGGCAGACGCCGGAAATAGCGATAAAACAGGAAGCAGAGGAGAGCGCCGTTGCAGCCGTTGAGGATCACAAAAGCCAGTTTCGGACGGATCAGCAGCAGCTGTACCATGAAATGGGCGAAGACGCGGCCGTTGGTCAGGTGCCGATGCATGGCCATGGAGGCGGGGATCTGGGCAATGCTGGTGATGCGGCTCACATCGGCCCAACTGAAGCAATAGGAGTAATCATCATCGATCATGGGCGACATGGCGCTGAAGACCAGGAGAACCAGAAAGACCGCAATAAAAATAAAAGAAAGCAGCAATTTGCCGCTGTCACGTTTACGCAAGGGCATGAAAGACCCTCCCTTTTCCTCGAAAGCAAGTCTGAGTCGAGGATAGTATACCAAAAGCACCAAGTCTGGTCAAGGCATTCTCTACCTATAAAATAATACAAAGGGACGGATCTCAGCCGTGCCTGAGCAGCGAAAGCTGTTTTGACCGGGAGGAAAGCGGCTTGGAGTTTGCCTGAAAAGGAAGGATTTGGTATTGGTAGCCCTGCACAAAATTTCTGAAAAAATTTCTGCAAAAATCACGAAATTTCTCTTGACAGAATGGTTACAGATTGGTATACTAACAAAGCGCCTGTGCGAAAAGCAAGGGGCGCAGTATGCGATGAAGCGGGAGATTGCTCGGTTTCCGAGGTAACTTCCGTGGAGTATGTCCGGTGTCGGAGGTATATCCGGCACGCAATCGGGCGGCTGAAACCTATCTGGTACACGCGTATATCGCGCGGACGGGGGATCGACCGGCCATCTGGCCGGTTTGTTTTTCGGACGCGGTCTGATACGCACGGTTGTGTGTACAGGAAATGTTTCATCCGTACGACCCACAAAAGGCGGTCCCCAATGCCGCCGAGAAAATCGTACGAATAAGAAGGAGAAAACCAAATGGCAAGCAACAACAAGAACATGATCCGCATCCGCCTGAAGGCTTACGACCATCAGCTGATCGACAAGGCCGCCGAGACCATCGTCGAGGCCGCCAAGCGCACCGATGCGAAGGTTTCCGGTCCCATCCCCCTGCCCACCAAGACCGAGATCGTCACCATCCTGCGCGCCGTCCACAAGTATAAGGACAGCCGTGAGCAGTTCGAACGCCGCACCCACAAGCGCCTGATCGACATCATGAGCCCCACCCAGAAGACGGTCGAGGCCCTGTCGAATCTGGAAGTTCCCGCCGGCGTGCAGATCGAGATCAAGCTCTGATCCACAGCACAGCATACCTTATTTTATTAACCCAAACAAGTAAATGACCCATAGTCCGCAGCTTGCGAATGCGGACGGGTTAAGTTGCCAGCCTCTGGACGGGACTGCCCGGGCCAAGCGAGGCAACCAATAACCGAAGGAGGAAATAGAATGAAGAAAGCCATCATTGGCAAGAAGGTCGGCATGACGCAGATCTTCGACGAGGCCGGCAAGGTCATTCCGGTCACCGTCATTGAAGCGGGCCCCTGCGTGGTCGTGCAGAAGATGACCGTGGAAAAGGAAGGCTATGACGCCGTCCAGTTCGGTTACGAAGAAGTAGCCGAGAAGAAGCTCTCCAAGCCTGAGCAGGGTCACCTGAAGAAGGCGGGCGTGGGCATGGTCAAGCATCTCAAGGAGTTCCGCCTTGAGGACAGCAGCAACTTCGAAGTCGGCGACGTGGTCAAGGCCGACATCTTTGCCGAGGGCGACAAGGTCGACGTCACCGGCACCAGCAAGGGCAAGGGCTATGCCGGCGTCATCAAGCGCTACGGCCAGGGCCGTACCCCCACCAGCCACGGCGGCGGTCCCGTTCACCGTCACGCCGGTTCCATGGGCTCCAGCACTGATCCTTCCCGTATTCTCCCGGGCAAGAAGCAGGCCGGCCACATGGGCGTTGAGCAGGTCACCGTCCAGAACCTGGACATCGTGAAGATCGATCCCGAGTTGAACATGATCGCCATCCGCGGCGCCGTTCCCGGCCCCAAGGGCAGCATCGTGTACATTAAGAACACCGCCAAGGCCCAGCCGGTCAAGAAGGGCGAGGCCGCCGGTGTCAGCGTCAACCCGCAGAAGGCTTCCGCGCGTGTCAACCCGCAGAAGGCCTCCGCGCGTACCAAGTAAGGAAAGGAGAGCAGCATAAATGCCTAAAGCTAACGTATTCAACATGGCAGGCGAGAAGATCGGCGAGATCGAGCTCTCCGAGGCCATCTTCGGCATCGAGCCGAACAAGAGCGTTCTGCATGATTCCGTCAAGAATCACCTGGCCAACTGCCGCCAGGGCACCCAGAGCGCACTCACCAAGGGTGAGGTTTCCTACACCACCAGAAAGCCCTGGCGTCAGAAGGGCACCGGCCGCGCCCGCGCCGGCTACGCAGGTTCTCCTGTGTGGTACCACGGCGGCGTAGCCTTTGCTCCCAAGCCCCGGGACTACGGCTACAGCCTCAACAAGAAGGTCAAGCGCCTGGCTCTCAAGTCTGCGCTGTCCGCCAAGGCCCAGGACAATGAGATCATCGTGATCGACGGTCTGGCCTGTGAGGAGATCAAGACCAAGGCTTTCAAGAGCTTCCTGGAGAAAATCGGCGTTGCGGGCAAGGCTCTGGTCGTCACCGAGAACGTGGATGAGAAGGTCGTCAAGTCCGCCCGCAACATCGACGGCGTGACCACCACCATCTCCACCATCCTCAGCCCCTATATGATTCTCAACGGCGGCACGCTGGTCGTTGACAAGGCCGCGCTCGCCAAGATCGAGGAGGTGTACGCCTGATGAAGACCGCATATGACATCATCATTCGTCCCATCATCACCGAGCAGTCCATGGAAGACCTGGACATCAAGAAGTACGCTTTTGAGGTCGCCAAGGACGCCAACAAGATCGAGATCAAGAAGGCCATCGAAGAGATCTTCGACGTCAGAGTGATCAAGGTCACCACCATCAACGTCCAGGGCAAGGAAAAGCGTCAGGGCGCTTACCCCACGGGGAAGACCGCCTCCTGGAAAAAGGCCGTCGTCAAGCTCAGTGCCGACTCCAAGAACATTGAGCTGTTCGAAGGCATGGCATAAGGGAGGTAGAAAGAATGTCTATTAAAACTTACAGACCGACCACCCCTTCCAGACGGCACATGACCGTCTCCGGCTTCGACGGCGTTGACAAGCATGCCAAGCCCGAGAAGTCCCTGGTCGAGGTTCTCAAGAAGAACGCCGGCCGCAACAACTACGGCCGCATCACCGTCCGCCATCAGGGCGGCGGCAACCGTCAGAAGTACCGCGTGATCGACTTCAAGCGCAACAAGCTGGACGTGGAAGCCAAGGTCCTGCGCCTGGAGTACGACCCCAACCGCAGCGCCTATATCGCCCTGGTGGAGTATGCCGACGGCGAGCGCCGCTATATCCTGGCCCCTGTCGGCCTGAACGTGGGTGACAGCATCGTCTCCTCCGCCTCCGCCGACATCAAGGCCGGCAACGCCCTGCCTCTGGCGAACATCCCCGTGGGTACCGTGATCCACAACATCGAGCTCTACCCCGGCAAGGGCGCCCAGCTGGTGCGCAGCGCCGGCGTCGCCGCTCAGCTGATGGCCAAGGAAGCCGGCATGGCGACCGTCCGCCTCCCCTCCGGTGAGATGCGCAAGGTCCGCCTGGAGTGCATGGCCACCATCGGTCAGGTCGGCAACATCGACCACGCCAACGTCCACATCGGCAAGGCCGGCCGCAAACGCCACATGGGCATCCGTCCCACGGTCCGCGGCTCTGTCATGAACCCGGTGGATCACCCCCACGGCGGCGGCGAAGGCAAGTCCCCGGTCGGCCGTCCCGGCCCTGTAACTCCCTGGGGCAAGCCCGCGCTTGGTTACAAGACCCGCAAGACGAAGAACCAGACCGATAAGTTCATCGTCAAGCGCCGCAACGCGAAGTAAGGAGGGAAAGGTAAATGAGCAGAAGTATTAAGAAGGGCCCCTTCGCCGCTCCCGAGCTGCTGAAGAGAGTCGACGAGATGAACAAGAGCGGCAGCAAGCAGGTCATCAAGACCTGGAGCCGTGCCTCTACCATTTTCCCGTCCTTTGTCGGACACACCATCGCCGTCCATGACGGCCGCCGTCACGTGCCCGTGTACGTCACCGAGGATATGGTCGGCCACAAGCTGGGCGAGTTCGCCCCCACCCGTACCTTCCGCGGTCACGCCGGCAGCAAGACCGGTAAGTAAGGAGGAGAGAAAATGGACGAGAAGAAAATTGCCCGTGCGGAGCACAAATACGCCCGTATTTCTCCCCGCAAGGTTGAAATCATCTGCAACATGATCCGCGGCAAGGACGCAAACGTCGCAATGGCTCTCATGCAGAACACTCCCAAGGCCGGCTGCGAGCTGATGATCAAGGTGCTCAAGAGCGCCATGGCCAACGCCGAGAACAACCTGGAGATGGATCCTGAGAAGCTGTACGTCTGCGAGACCTACGCCGGCGCCGGCCCCATCCTCAAGCGGGGCATGCCCAGAGCGCAGGGCCGCATGTATCGCATCAACAAGCGCACCAGTCACATCGTGATCGCTGTGGCTGAGAGAGACTGAGGGAAGGAGGCAGAATTATGGGACAGAAAGTTAATCCTCATGGCCTGCGCGTCGGCGTTATCAAAGACTGGGATTCCCGTTGGTACGCCAGAGAAGACAAGGTCGGCGATCTGATCGTTGAAGACTACAAGATCCGCGAGTATCTGAAGAAGACCCTCTATTCCGCCGGTGTCCCCACCATCGAGATAGAGCGCGATTCTGCCAAGGTCCGCATCTATATCCACTGCAGCCGTCCCGGCGTCGTCATCGGCAAGGGCGGCCAGGAGATCGAGCGCCTGCGCCTCGAGGTCGAGAAGCTCATCGGCAAGCCCGTGGCTCTCTCCATCGTTGAGGTCCGCACCCCCGATACCAACGCGCAGCTGGTTGCCGAGAACATCGCCCAGCAGCTGGAGAAGCGCATCGGCTTCCGCCGTGCCATGAAGAACGCCATGGGCCGCGCCATGCGTATGGGCGCCCGCGGCATCAAGGTCAAGTGCGGCGGCCGTCTGGGCGGCGCTGAGATCGCCCGCTCCGAGTGCTACCACGAGGGCACCATCCCCCTGCAGACCATCCGTGCCGACATCGACTACGGCTTTGCCGAGGCGAACACCACCTACGGCCGTATCGGCGTCAAGGTCTGGATCTACAAGGGCGAGGTCCTCTCCCAGACCCTGCGCACCACCCCGCGCACCATGGATCTCTCCAAGCCCGCCGGCGAGCGCCGTCGCAGAGACGACCGCCGCGGCGACCGCCGTCAGGGCGGCTACAACCGCGACAACCGCGGCCAGGGCGGCTACAACCGCGACAACCGCGACAATCGCGGCCAGGGCGGTTACAACCGTGACAACCGCCAGGGCGGCTACGGCAACAGACCCCAGGGTCAGGGCCAGGGCGGCTACAACCGCGCTCCCCGTCCCGCCGCTCCCGCCAAGGAAGGAGGCAACAACTGATGTTAATGCCCAA
The DNA here is from genome assembly GCA_902778275.1 of Oscillospiraceae bacterium. Taxonomy (GTDB): domain Bacteria; phylum Bacillota; class Clostridia; order Oscillospirales; family Oscillospiraceae; genus Limivicinus. The sequence goes on along the minus strand of CACYXE010000037.1, from coordinate 946 downwards.
GAGAGTTAAGTACCGCAGAGTACAGCGCGGCCGCATGAAGGGCAAAGCCACCCGCGGCAACTTTGTAAGCTACGGTGAGTTTGGCCTGGCGGCCCAGGAGCCCGGCTGGATCACTTCCAACCAGATCGAGGCCGCTCGTATCGCCATGACCCGTTACACCAAGCGCGGCGGCCAGGTGTGGATCAAGATCTTCCCCGACAAGCCCGTCACCGCCAAGCCCGCTGAGACCCGTATGGGTTCCGGCAAAGGCTCCCCCGAGTACTGGGTCGCTGTCGTCAAGCCCGGCCGTGTGATGTTCGAGATCGCCGGCGTCTCCGAAGAGGTCGCCCGCGAGGCTCTGCGTCTGGCCAGCCACAAACTGCCCATCAAGACCAAGATCGTCACGAAGGGCACCGAGTCTGAGAACGGTGGTGAATAAGATGAAGGCAAACGAAATTCGCTCCCTGTCCGTCAGCGAGCTGGAAGCCAAGCTCGTGGATCTGAAGAAGGACCTGTTCATGCTCCGCATGCAGCATGCCACCAATCATCTTGACAACCCCACCAAGATCTCTGCCACGCGCCGTGACATCGCTCGCGTCAAGACCGTGCTGCGCGAGAAGCAGAACTGAGGAGGTAAGGAAGAATGAATACTGAAAGAACTACTTCCCGGAAGACCCGCGTAGGCAAGGTCGTATCCGACAAGATGGACAAGACCGTGGTCGTCATCGTTGAAGACCGGGTCGCGCACAAGACCTATAAGAAGATCATCGGACGCACCTATCGTCTGAAGGCCCACGACGAGAATAACGAGTGCGGCGTCGGCGATATCGTCCGCGTGATGGAGACCCGCCCCCTGTCCAGGGACAAAAGATGGCGCGTGGTCGAAATCGTTGAGAAGGCTAAGTAAGGAGGCGACAACATGATACAGCAGGAAACTTATCTGAAGGTCGCCGACAATACCGGCGCC
>CACYXE010000036.1 GCA_902778275.1 Oscillospiraceae bacterium | reverse complement strand
ATGACCAGAAGGAGGTGCAACCATGGCAAAAGCAAGCGAAAAGTACGAGGTAATGTACATCATCAACCCCAACTTCTCCGAGGAGGAGACCGCGGCGGTCGTTGAGAAGTTCAAGGCACTTGTTGAGGCTAATGGTACGCTGGACGAATTGGAGGAGATGGGTAAGCGCAAGCTCGCTTACGAAATCAACTACATTTCCGAGGGCTACTATGTGCTGATGAAGTTCACCAGCGGACCGGAATTTCCGGCTGAGCTGGACCGTATTCTCGGTATCACCGATGGCATCCTGCGTCGCCTGATCACCCTGCGTGCAGAGTAAGGAGGGCGCACATGCTCAATCACATCGTTATCATGGGTCGTCTGACCCGTGACCCGGAGCTGCGCACCACGCAGTCCGGCGTCAATGTGGCGTCCTTCTCCGTCGCTGTCGAGCGTGATTTCGGCGGCCGCGACGGCGGCGAGCGGCAGACCGATTTTATCGACTGCGTCGCCTGGCGCCAGACTGGCGAGTTCGTGTCCCGTTACTTCCGGAAGGGCAGCATGATCGTGGTGTCCGGCCGTCTGCAGTCCCGCAAATGGCAGGACCGCGAGGGCAACAACCGCACCAACTGGGAGATCAGCGCGGACAACGTGTACTTCGGTGAGGGCCGCCGTGACGGCGGCGAGAACCGCAATGACAGTTACAGCTCCAGCAGCTACGGCGGCGGAAGCTATGGCGGCTACGACAGCGGCCGCAGCAGCGCCCCCGCAGCCCCCGCCCCCTCCGCTTTCGCGGAACTGGGCGACGACGACGGTGAACTGCCGTTCTAACATTTAGAATAGGAGGATACAGCTTTGGCTTTCGATAAGAACAACCCCAAGAACCGCAAGCGCAGAAAAGTATGCCAGTTCTGTGTGGACAAGGCCACTTATATCGACTATAAGGATGCCGTGAAGCTCCGCCGCTACCTGTCCGAGCGCGGCAAGATCCTGCCCCGCCGTACCACCGGCACCTGCGCCATGCATCAGCGTGAGCTGACCGAGGCGATCAAGAGATCCCGCCAGGTCGCCCTGCTGCCCTACGTGCTTGACTAAAATGCCGAAAGATCCCGTACCGACCGGTACGGGATCTTTTTTTGTCGTCCTTCCGGCGGGCCTCCGGCCGGTTTTCCCCTTTGCAGCCGGAAAATGCAGCGCTTCGACAGGAATCTGCATTGACAAATAGTGTCAAAAAGATTACAATATTCTCACTTGCAATTTACCCGAGCCCGAGGAGATTCGCCCCATGAACATGGAATTTGTCCGCAAACTCACCATCCCCGCAGAAGTCAAGGAGATGTACCCCATCACCGCCGCCATGGCCGACTGCTTTGAGCAGCGGGATATCCAGCTGAAGAAGATCCTCTCCGGCCGGGACGACCGGCTGCTGCTGCTCATCGGCCCCTGTTCCGCCGACCGGCTGGACGCGGTGCTGGATTATATGGAAAGGCTTCGCACGGTGCAGGAGAAGGTGGCGGACAAGATCTTCATCGTGCCCCGCTGCTACACCAACAAGCCGCGCACCACCGGCAAGGGCTATAAGGGCATGCTCCACCAACCGGACCCGGAACACAAGCCGGACATGTTCAAGGGCCTGATCGCCATCCGGGAAATGCACATGCGCATAGTGGCGGAGACCGGCTTCACCTGTGCCGACGAGATGCTGTACACGGAGAACTACAAGTACCTGGACGACATCCTGGCCTATGTGGCCGTGGGCGCCCGCTCGGTGGAGAACCAGCAGCACCGGCTCACCTCCAGCGGCATCGAGGTGCCCGTGGGGATGAAGAACCCCACCTCCGGGGACTTTTCCGTGATGATGAACGCCATCACCGCCGCCCAGGGCCGCCACACCTTTATCTATCGCGGCTGGGAGGCCCACTCCATGGGCAACCCCTACGCCCACGCGATCCTGCGGGGCTATGTGAACAAGCACGGCACCTCCCACCCCAACTATCACTATGAGGACATTCTGCTGGTCAGCAAGCTCTATGCCCAGCAGCCGGAGCTGCAAAACCCGGCCATCATTATCGACACCAACCACTCCAACTCCGGCAAGAACCCGCTGGAGCAGATCCGCATCTCCAAGGAGATCCTGCTCAACCGGCAGCTGAACGCGGATGTGGGGCGCATTGTCAAGGGCCTGATGATCGAGAGCTATATTGAAGACGGCAATCAGCCCGTGGGCGGCGGCTGCTACGGCAAGTCCATCACCGACGCCTGCCTGGGCTGGGAAAAGAGTGAGCGCCTGATCTACGATCTGGCGGACATGCTGTAAGACAGGAGGACACCAACATGATCAAGATTGTCGCAAGATCCATTGTGCGCCCGGAGTGCATCCAGCAGTACCAGGCCCTGGCCAGGGAGCTGGTGGAAAAGTCCCAGGCCGAAGCGGGCAACATCTCCTATACCCTCAACCAGAGCACCGGGGACCCCCGGGTCCACTGCTTCCTGGAGGTCTGGAAGGACCAGGCCGCCATCGACTTCCACAACGCCACCGAGCATTTTACCCGCATCGTGCCCCAGCTTCGTCCCATGCGGGAGAGCTCCGACCCTGTTGAATTGTTTACGGAAGTGAGTTGGTAAGGCCATGCGAAAACGTCTGATCGTATGTCTGCTGGCGGCGCTGCTGCTCCTGGCAGGCTGTACCAAGCCGGAGCTGCCGCCCCTGCCCACCATCACCCCCAAGCCCACTGCGGCACCTGCGCCTGCGGTGCGGGGGGAAGTGACGGCCGCCGTGCCGACGGATGCGCCGGAGGCCGAGCCCACGCCCGAGCCCACGCCGGAACCGACGCCCGAGCCCACGCCCCGGCCCCTGCAGCCGCTGCAGATCAATGAGTATTTCATCGAAGCGGACTTTTTCGAGCCGGCGGAGGAGCAGGGCGAGCTGACCAGCGTAGCCTATGAGACCCTGGACTATTCGTCCGGGGAAGAGGTCACCAAACAGCTGAGCGTCTATCTGCCCTATGGCTACGACGAGAGCAGGCAGTATGACGTGGTGTTCCTGCTGCACACCTCCGGCGGAAACGAGAACACCTGGCTGCAGTACACACACGCCTACCAGTTCCAGGACACGCTGGAATACGTCAGCGCCAAGAACATGATCGACAACATGATCCAGCGGGGCTACTGTGAACCGCTGATCGTGATCGCGCCCTGCGGGTACATCAACGAGGCGGCCCCCTACATCCACAATTCCGCCCGGGATTACGAGCAGTTCGATTATGAATTCTCCCAGGATATCATGCCCTTTGTGGCGGAGCACTACGCTACCTACGCCCAGAACGGCAGCCACGAAGCCCTGGTGGCCGCCCGTGACCACTTCGGCATCCTGGGGGCCAGCTTCGGCGCGTACATGAACTACATCAGCATTTTTGCCACCCATATGGATCTGGCCGCCAACTATGCCTTTGTGGGCGGCGGCGCCCTGGACTACGGCTATCTCTATGAGCGCTGGGCCAGCCGGGATTTTCTCAACTATGACATCCACTGCCTGTACATCATCGAGGGCGAGGTGGACGACCGCTTCGGTCCCGAGAGCTCCTACCTGACGCTGCGGGGCTACGCCACGGACTTCTTCAGCGACGACAACCTGCACTTTTCCATCATCTACGGCGCCGGACATGAGCCCCGCTCCTGGGTCAACGGGCTGTTCAACAGCCTGCAGATCTTCTTCCGGGACGCACCCTACCCCATCCCCTACGAAGTATAAGGGAGGCGGCGGCATGGAAATGAATTATTGTATGCACTGCGGCGGCAGGCTGGAGATCCGGCAGCACCGGACGGAGGGTCCCATCCCCTACTGCGGGCGGTGCGGCGCATGGCGCTACCCGGTGTTCAACACCGCCGTGAGTATGATCGTCATGGACGAGAGCCGCAGCCGGGTGATCCTGATCCGCCAGTACGGCAAGCCCCACTACGTGCTGGTGGCCGGCTATGTGAACAAGGGCGAGGACGCGGAGGACGCCGCGGTCCGGGAGGTCCGGGAGGAGCTGGGCCTGACGGTGAGCAGCGCCCGCTTCAACCGCAGCCGCTACTATGAACCCACCAACACCCTGATGCTGAACTTCACCGTCACCGTTTCCGAGCCGGACCCCCATCCCAATTGGGAGGTGGACGCCTGGCGCTGGTTTTCTATCGACGAAGCCAAAGAGAACATCAAGCCCGGCAGTCTGGCCGCAGCCTTTCTCAAGGGCTATTTTGACGGGAACTATGAATTCCCCGTATATGGAGGCGAGAATACGCTATGAGTTATGATCTGGAACGTTTTGTCCGCGCGCAGATCGGCAGCTATGAGACCGCCCTGTGGGAGATCCGCCGGGGCCGCAAGTGCAGCCACTGGATGTGGTACATCTTCCCGCAGATCGCGGGCCTGGGCATGAGCTCCACCGCCCAGTACTACGCCATCCAGGATCTGCAGGAGGCGGAGGAGTATCTGGCCCACCCCATCCTGGGGCCGCGGCTGCTGGAGATCTCCGGAGAGCTGCTGAAGCTCAGCACCAATGACGCCTACGCCGTCTTCGGCTGGCCGGACGATCTGAAGCTGCGCTCGTCCATGACCCTGTTTTCCTGCGCGGCCGTGGACCAGCCTGTGTTTCAGCAGGTGCTGGACAAGTACTACGGCGGCGAGCCGGATGAGAAGACCCTGGCCCTGCTGGGCCTGTAAAAAAACAGCAAGTCCTTGAGTCACAAGGCTCAAGGACTTGCTGTTTTTTGTTTTGAAGCCGCTCAGACCGCGCCGGGCTTGCCCAGCATGCGGAACATGTTTTTCTTGTAGGCCTCCACGCCGGGCTGGTCAAAGGGATTGACGCCGGACATGTAGCCGGAGATGGCGCAGGCCATCTCAAAGAAGCACACCAGCGCCGCAAAGCCCTCCTCGTTGCGCATGGGCACCTCGATGATCATGTTGGGCACGCCGCCCGCCACGTGGGCGTCCTTCACCGCGTCCGCCGCCACGTGGCTGACCTCGGCGATGTCCCGGCCCGCGATGTAGTTGAGACCGTCGGCGTTCTCCTCCTCCACGGGGAAGCGGTAGGTGTTGCGGCTGTGCCGGAAGCGGACCACCGTCTCCATCAGGGTGCGGGGGCCGGACTGGATGAACTGGCCCATGGAGTGCAGGTCGGCGGTATATTCCACGGAGGCAGGGAAGATGCCCTTGCCGTCCTTGCCCTCGCTCTCGCCGTAGAGCTGTTTCCACCACTCGGCCATGAAGCGGAAGCTGGGTTCGTAGCAGCCCAGGATCTCGATGTCGTAGCCTTTGCCGTACAGGTGCTGGCGGGCGGCGGCATACTTCCAGGCCGGGTTCTCCGCCGAGCGCAGATCCAGCGCGGCGAACTCCCCGATGGCCGCGTCGATGACCCGGCGCACGTCGATGCCGGCTACCGCCATGGGCAGCAGCCCTACCGCGGACAGCACGCTGTAGCGGCCGCCCACATCGTCGGGCACCACGAAGGTCTCCCACTTGTGGGAATTGGCCAGGGTCTTCAGCACGCCCTTGTGGGCGTCGGTGGTGGCAAAGATGTGCTCGTCTGCCTGATCGCCGTACTTTTTCTCCAGCAGCTCCCGGAAAATGCGGAAGGACACCGCGGGCTCCAGGGTGGTGCCGGACTTGGAGATGACGTTCACGTCAAAATCCATATCCCCCAGCAGGGTCAGGGTATCGCACAGGGTATCGGTGGAGAGCATGTTGCCCACAAAAAAGATGCGGGGATCTCCCTCGCCGGGGATAGGCTTGAGCAGCTCGATGGCGCCCCGGGCGCCCAGGTAGGAGCCGCCGATGCCGATGACCACCAGGGCCTTGGACCGGGAGCGGATCTTCTCCGCCGCCTGGATGATGCGGTCCAGTTCCGTCTCCTTGACCCGCTGCGGCAGCCGCAGCCAGCCGGTAAAGTCCGCGCCCAGACCGCTGCCGTCGGCCAGCATCTCATGGGCCGCGCGAGCCAGCGCGTAATTGGGGCCGGCGCTGGTGAAGAATTCAGCCGCGCCGGAAAGGTCAACCTTAACCATAATGCCCTCCTGTTTATCTTTAGATTTCTCTCACATTATATACCATTTTCCGTAGATTTCAACCGGAATCTACATTCCCAGCAGCCGCCCGGCCAGCAGGGCCAGGATGCCGCCGTAGCCCAGCCGGGGCACCGTCTGTCCCGCCAGCAGGGGCAGCTCCGCCACGGTCTCGCCGCCCAGCTGCACGCGGAGCGTCCCCAGGCGTTCCCCCTCCCGGACCGGCGCCGTCAGCGATTTGGGCAGGGACACGCCGTACTCCGGCCGGGCTCCGCTCTTGGGCACCAGGACGTAAGGCTCGCCGCCCACAGTCACCGGCACGCTCTCCGCCTTCCCCAGCTCCACCGGCACCGGCGGCAGCGCGGCATCGGTATACAGCGGGCACAGCGTGAAGTTGGCGAAGGCGTAATTGAGCAAGGTGGTCGCGTCTCCGTTGCGCTCGTCGATGCTGTCGCCGTGCATGATGACCGCGATGTACTCCACGCCGTTTCGTTCCGCCGTGGCGGACAGGCAGTACATGGCCTGGTTGGTGAAGCCGGTCTTCAAGCCCGTGCAGCCCTCGTACCAGTAGACCAGCTTGTTGGTGTTGGTCAGCTCGAAGCTGCCGTTTCGGATGCTGTCCATCCAGATGGTGCTGTAATCTTTGATGAGCTCGTGGCGGATCAGCTCCCGGGACATGAGGGCCACATCCCGGGCGCTTGTGTAGTGCTCCGCATCCTCGAAGAGCCCCGTGCAGTTGGTAAAATGGGTGTTCTGCAATCCCAGCTCCTCCGCCCGTCGGTTCATCCGTTCCACAAAGAGCTGCTCCGTGCCGCAAAGATGCTCTGCCATGGCCACGGCGCAGTCATTGGCGGAGACCACGGCGATGCATTTGAGCATCTCGTGCACGCTCATCTTCTCCCCCTGCTCCAGATACACGCAGCTGCCGCCGAAGGAGGCCGCCCGGGCGCTGGCCGTCACCGTGTCCTCCAGGCTGAGCCGGCCCGCCTCGATATCCTCGACGATCAGCAGCAGGGTCATCACCTTGGTGACGCTGGCCGGGGACAGGCGCTCATCCGCGTTTTTCTCGTAGAGCACCTGGCCGGTCTGCTTCTCCATCAAAATGGCCGAGGGGGCCTGGATGGCGATGGCCTCCGCCGGCAGGGGCGAGACGGCGTAGGCCTTCTCCCCCATCAGCAGCGCAAACAGCAGCACAAACAATACGATCCGTTTCATAGGCGCCTCCCGTTTTTCTTCTATGCACAAGCATATGCGGGATATGCGCGGGGCTGAACCGGTTTACAAAATTATGCATAATTCGACAGGCAAAAAGTGAATACACAGCATAGTCGGCGATACAGGAATGGCGGAATATCAAGAGTTTTTAACAGTTTCCACAGGCTTTTCCACAGAAAAATTTTGAATAATCTGTGACGGGCCCCGCTTTTCGGGTTCACATAATCATTATCTCTTTTTGATTTGTCTCCCCGCGTGAAAAAAATAAGGTTGACGCGTTCCCGCGCGAATAGTAAAATGGTATGACCAGCAAGTAACGGGAAAGGAGCAAGGCATGAGGCGTCGTTTCCGTTGGGATAAAAAATATCTGCATTGGGGGGTCACAGCTTTCTGCGTGATCGCCGCGTCGATCCTGTTCTACATGGCCCTCAATTATCTGCCGGCGCTGGGGCGCAGTATCCGCCGTCTGATCGGTATCCTCAGTCCTTTTATCTGGGGCCTGGTCATCACCTATCTGCTGACGCCGCTGATGAAGTCTCTGGAGCGGAACTTCTTCAGCCCGCTGAGCCGTCGGATCTACAAGAAAAAATGGAAATATCGCGGTCGGCGTTTTTCCCGCGGCCTGTCTGTACTGGTGTCTGAGCTGGTGCTCTTGATCATTTTGACCGCTTTGGTGTATCTGATCATCCCTCAGCTGTACAGCAGCATCGAGACCATCGTGCAGAACAGCCCCACCTACGCGGCCAATGTGAGCACCTGGGCCGAAAAGACCCTGAAGGATCTGCCCCAGGTAGCGGATTACATCGACCAGCAGTTGGATCTGGTCAACGACAACCTGTGGGATTGGCTGAGCAACAACGTTCTGCCCCAGCTGGGCAGCTTTGTCAGCTCCGTCTCCAACGGTGTCATGGTGGCCGTTCGCGGCATTTACAACCTGATCATCGGCATCATCGTCTCCGTTTACATCCTGGGCAATCTGGAGACTTTTTCCGCCGGCGTCAAGCGCCTGCTCTACAGCATCTTCTCCGTAGAGGCGGCGGACTGGATCCGGGACGGCGTCGCTTTCGTCAACCGGACCTTTATGGGCTTTGTCAACGGCAAGCTCCTGGATTCTGCCATCATCGGCCTGATCTGCTACATCGTCTGCGCCATTTTGAACATGCCCTATGCCCTGCTGGTCAGTGTGATCATCGGCCTGACCAACATCATCCCCTTCTTCGGGCCGCTGATCGGCGCTGTGCCCAGCGCCCTCATCATCCTGATGGTCAATCCCTTCAAGTGCCTGATCTTCATCGTCTTCATCATCATCCTCCAGCAGGTAGACGGCAACTTCATCGGACCCAAGATCCTGGGCAGCTCTATCGGCATCAACGGCTTCTGGGTCATGTTCTCCATTATCCTCGGCGCCGGACTCTTCGGCTTCTGGGGGATGCTGCTGGGCGTGCCCATCTTTGTTGTGATCTATACCGCCATCAACAAGCTGATCGACCGGAAATTAAGAAGAAGCGATCTCCCGTGGGAGACCGCCTCCTATGTGGATCTGGATCATATCGACCCGGTCACGCGTCAGGCTGTCAGGAAATCCTCCGCGCAGAATCAGGAGTGAGCCAGGCTGTCCCTGGCCTCCTTCAGGCCCAGGCACAGCGCGTTGATATCCTCCTGCGCGGTAAAGCGGGACAGGCCGATGCGCAGCGCCCCGTCGATGGTCCTGCTGTCCAGACCGATGGCTTCCAGCACATGGCTCCGCCCGCCCTTTTTGCAGGCGGAGCTTTTTGATACGTAGATCTCCCTGGCTTCCAGGAAGTTCATCAGCACCTCGCTGCGCCAGCCGGGCAGAGATATGCTCAGGATATGGGGTGCGCCTCCCTGGACAAAACGCAGCTCCGGGATCGCGGCGCGCAGCTGATCCAGGGCGTTCTGCCGCAGGGCCGCCATGCGCGCGCTGTTTTCCGTCAGTTCCGCCCGGGCCGCCTCGCAGGCGGCGCCGAAAGCCGCGATCTGGGGCATGGCCTCGGTCCCGGCCCGGCGGCCGTTCTCCTGCCCGCCGCCCAGGATGTAGGGCTTGAGCCGGAGCCCCTCGCGGATGTACAGGGCACCGACGCCCTTGGGCGCGTGGATCTTGTGTCCGCTGACGCTGATCATGTCCGCCCCCAGGCTCTTCGCCGTGAAGGGGATCTTCATGAAGGCCTGCACCGCGTCCGTGTGCAGCAGCGCCGGGGAGCGCAGCTTCTTCATGCCCCTGGCGATGGCGGCGACGTCCGTCACGCCGCCGGTCTCGTTGTTGACCAGCATCAGCGACACCAGCACGGTGTCCGTCCGCAGCGCGTCCAGGACCGCCTGGGCGGGGATGGCGCCATTGGCGTCCGGCCGGAGGCGCGTGACCGTGAAGCCCCGGTTCTCCAGCTCGTCCAGGGACCTGCGCACCGCGTCATGCTCCACCGCGGAGCTGATCACGTGCCGGCCCTTGCGTTTCATGGCTTCCGCCCCGCCCAGGACGGCCCAGTTGTCGCTCTCCGAGCCGCAGGAGGTAAAGACCAGTTCCTGCTCTTTGCAGCCCAGGGCCGCTGACACCTGCCTGCGGCTCTGATCCAACAGCTTTTTCGCCTCACGCCCCACCGTATGGGTGGAACTGGGGTTGCCATAGACCTCCGTCATGGCTTTCAGCGCCGCCGCGGCCGCCTCCGGGCAGACCTTCGTGGTGGCGGAATTGTCCAGATAATGTTCCATAAACTCTCCCAAAGATAAGGATATTTAGCAATGAACTATATTATAGCCACTCTTGGCTGCAAGGTCAACCAATATGAGACCCAGGCGATGGAGGCGCTGCTGCGGCAGCACGGCCACGACAGCGCCGCCCCCGGCGAAATCGCAGACGCGGTGATCGTCAACACCTGCGCCGTCACGGCGGAGAGCGGACGCAAGTCCCGCCAGACCATCCGCCGCCTGCGGGATGAGAATCCCGGCGCGGTGGTGGCCGTCTGCGGCTGCTACTCCCAGCTGAGTCCGGAGGAGGCGGAGGAGATCGGCGCCAGGGTCATCTTCGGCTCCACAGACCATGAACGCTTTGTGGCCGAGGTGGAAAAGGCCGTGGCCGGCGGCGAAGGCTGCCGGGATATCGACCAGCCCTTCCGGCGCCGGGTCTTTGAGACGCTGCCCGCCGGGGCGGTGTCCGGCCGCACCAGGGCCATGCTGAAGATCCAGGACGGCTGCGTGAACTTCTGCACCTACTGCATCATCCCCTACACCCGGGGCCGCCTGCGCAGTCTCCCCCTGGCGGAGGCCGCGGCGGAAGCCGCGCGCATCGCCGCCCAGGGCTACCGGGAGCTGGTGCTCACCGGCATCGAGGTGGCCTCCTACGGCGTGGATCTGCCGGGCAGGCCGGACCTTGCGGAGCTGATCGAGACCGTGGCCGCCCAGGCCGGGGACATGCGCATCCATCTGGGCTCTTTGGAGCCCACGGTGATCACGGAGGACTTCTGCAGGCGCCTCGCCGCCACGGGAAAGCTCTGCCGCCACTTCCACCTGTCCCTCCAGTCCGGCTGTGACCGGACGCTGAAGGCCATGAACCGGAAATACGACACGGCGCAGTTTTTCCGGGCGACGGAGCTGCTGCGGCAGTACTTCCCCGGCTGCGGTCTGACCTGCGATCTGATCACCGGCTTTCCCGGTGAGACCGAGCAGGACCAGGCGGAGACCCTGGCCTTCATCCGCCGCTGCGCTTTTTCGGATATGCACATCTTCCCCTACTCCCGCCGTCCCGGGACGCCTGCGGACAAGATGCCCGGCCAGTGCAGCAACGCCGTCAAGGCCGCCCGGGCCCATGAGGCCCAGGCCGCAGCCCTTGAAATGCACCGGGCCTTTCTGGTCCGGAGTGTGGGGCAGGTGCTGCCTGTGCTCTTCGAGACCGAGGAGGAGGGCTGCTCTGTGGGACACAGCGATACCTATGTGCTGGTGAAGGTCCCGGTCCCCGGCCTGCGGGGACAGACCCTGCCGGTACACATCACCGGCGTCGAGGGCGACCGGCTCCTCGGAGAGCCGGCAGAAGCATAAAACCCGGCGGCCGATCCTTGCCGGACCGGCCGCGTCAAATCCCGCTGAAAAAAAGCGGAGAAAACCCGGTTTTTTGGGCAGTCTGCCGTTTGACGCAGAGAGCCCGGAACTGTATAATAGGTTGTCAGATTTGGAACAAGGAGCTGATCGTCATGTCGAGAGACAGGGTCTATAATTTTTCCGCCGGCCCGTCCGTGCTGCCGGAGAGCGCCCTGGAGAGCGCCCGCCGGGATCTGCCGGATTACAAGGGCTGCGGCATTTCCGTCATGGAGATGAGCCACCGAAGCCCCATGTTCCAGGAGATCTTCGACACCACCAAGGCGCGGCTGAAAGCGGTGCTGCGGGTGCCCGACAGCCACGAGATCCTGCTGCTGCAGGGCGGGGCCACGCTGCAGTTCGCGGCCATCCCCATGAATCTGATGGAGGGCGCTGCGGCGGACTACGCCGTCACCGGTCACTTCTCCAACAGGGCCGCCAAGGAGGCGGAAAAGTACGGTGACGTCCATATCGCCTGCAGTTCGGCGGACAGCGGTTTTGACCGCATCCCCGCCCAGGCAGAGCTGAAGCTGAGCCCGGACGCCAAATATTTCTATTACTGCGCCAACAACACCATCTACGGCACCGAGTGGCAGTATGTGCCCGAGACGGCCGCGCCCCTGGTCTGCGACATGTCCTCGGACATCCTGTCAAAGCCGGTGGATGTGTCCCGCTTCGGCCTCATCTACGCCGGGGCCCAGAAGAACATGGCCCCCGCGGGCCTCACCGTAGTGATCATCGATAAAGCCCTGGCCGGGAGAGAGCTGCCCATTACGCCCCAGATCATGAGCTATAAGACCCTGATCGAGAGCGATTCCATGCTCAACACCCCGCCCTGCTGGTGCATCTACATGCTGGGCCTGGTGCTGGAGTGGCTGGAGGGCCAGGGCGGCGTAGAGGGAATGGAGCAGATCAAGCGGGAGCGCGCCCGTCGGGTCTATGAGGTGCTGGACAACAGCCGCCTCTATATCCCCCACGCGGAGATCGGTTCCCGCAGCGACATGAACATCACCTTCCGCACCGGCGACAAGGCGCTGGACGCGGAGTTTGTCAAGGGCGCGGCAGCCCGGGGCCTGCTGAACCTGAAGGGCCACAAGGTGGCCGGGGGCATGCGCGCCTCCCTGTACAACGCCATGCCCATGGAGGGCGTGGATGCTCTGACCGATTATATGAAGGAGTTTGAGGCTAAGCACCATGTTTAAGATCAAGACCATGAACAGCATCTCCCCGGAGGGGATCCTGGCCCTGCAGCGGCACGGCTGCGCCGTGGGCGCGGACATCGAGCGGCCCGACGGCATCCTGCTGCGCAGCGCCGACGTGCACCATGTGGAATTCGGGCCGGAGCTGCTGGCCATCGCCCGCGCCGGCGCGGGTACCAACAACATCCCCATCGAGGCCTGTGCCGAGCAGGGCATCGTGGTATTCAACAGCCCCGGCGCCAATGCCGAGGCCGTCAAGGAACAGCAGATCTGCTCCCTGGTCATGGCCTCCCGGGACGTGATCGGCAGCATCGAGTGGGTCAAGAGCATCGCCGACCAGGGGGACGAGATCCCCGCCCTGGTGGAAAAAGGCAAGTCCTCCTTTGCCGGGCCGGAGATCATGGGCAAGACCCTGGGCGTCATCGGCCTGGGCGCCACCGGCGCGCTGCTGGCCAACGCCGCCCTGGACCTGGGAATGACCGTCTACGGTTTCGACCCCTTCATGTCCGTGGACGCCGCCTGGCGCCTGTCCCGGAACGTGATCCACGCGGAGACCCTGGACGAGATCCTGGAGCATTGCGATTATATCAGTCTGAACGTGCCCTACACCGAGGACACCTACCACATGCTGGACGAGGCCGCCCTGTCGAAGACCCGCAAGGGCGTGCGCATCCTCAACGAGTCCCGGGCCGAGGTGGTGGACGATGAGGCCATGACCGCCGCCCTGGACAAGGGGCATGTGGCCAAGTATGTGACGGACTTTCCCAACAAGGTGATCCTGCAGGCCCCCAACGTGATCGCCATGCCCCATCTTGGCGCCTGCACCCCAGAGAGCGAGGACCGCTGCGCCGTGATGGCGGCGGAGGAGCTGTACGACTACCTGCTCAACGGCAACATCAAAAACTCCGTGAACCTGCCCGACGTGTCACTCAGCCGCATGGGCGTGTGCCGCCTCTGCGTCATCCACCGGAACATCCCCCGCATGATTACCCGCATCCTGGACTTTATCAGCGCGCGGAACATCAACGTGGAACACATGATCAACAAACCCCGGGATGGCTACGCCTGCACCATCGTGGACCTGGGCGAGCAGATCGGCGAGGATGTCGCCGAGAGCATCCGCGCCATGCCCGAGGTGCTCCGGGTCCGTGTGATCTGACTGGAGGTCCTCTATGAAAAAGATCGGAATGCTGGTGGCCGTGGAGATGGAGGCCGTCCTCTCCCGCTACGGCAGCGCCCAGCGCACAGAAGAGCGCAGCGGCTTTCGCGTATATATCTACGCCATGGACGGCTACACCCTCTATGTGGTGCACTCCGGCGCCGGGGAACTGGCCGCCGCCGCGGCGGCGCAGCTGCTCATCGACCGCTATGAGGTGGAGCTGCTGGTGAACTTCGGCGTGGTGGGCGGTCTCACCGAGGAGATGGCCCAGACCAAAACCGTGGTGGTGGAGAAGGTGGTCCACTATGACTTCGACACCTCCGCCTACGACGGCACCTTGCCCGGACAGTACGCCGAGTACCCCGACGTGTATCTGCCCGCCACCCCGGAGTTGGTGGAAAAGGCCCTGCAGCTCGCACCGGAGCTGAAAAAGGTGATCTGCGCCTCGGCGGACAAGTTCGTGGACGCGCAGGCGGCCAAGGAGGATCTGCACCGGCGCTTTGGCGCGGACATCTGCGAGATGGAGGCGGCGGCCGTGGTGCTCACCTGCAACCGCTGCGGCATCCCCTGCCTGTTGATCAAGACCGTGTCCGACGGTCTGGCCGGCGGCGCGGAGGAGTTCGGCGTGGCCCTGGGCCGCACCTCGGAGCTGTGCCTGAAGGTAGCCGACCGGATCATCCGGGAGCTTTAGATTCATAGACGGGAAGCAGAAAGCCATCTCCCGATGCGCAGGATTCAGCGTCAAGCGGGGGAGGGCTTTCTCCTATATCAGCGAAAAACCATCCTGCGGCAAGGCATGGCCAATTCCATACACCGTCATCGGTCAGAGGGAGGTGTGCCCCATGTTCATAAAAACATATTTGGCGCGGCGCATCGTCCTGTTTCCGCTTGCCTTTTTTCTTGGACTCTGTCTTTTCCTCAGCGCCTGCGGACAGCCGGCGAGCGAGGAGACATATGCGGCCTGCGCACCGGTTTTTTCTGCGGAGTCGGGCGCGTATCCGGATGCGAGCATTTCCGTCACCCTTTCCGCCCCTGAGGGATATAAGATCTATTACACCACAGACTGCTCCGTCCCGTCGGAGACTTCCCCGCTTTACACCGGCGCGATCCCGGTCAAAAGCCCGTCTCCCGGGCCGCAGGATCTTTCAGCCCCCGACAATGCGTCTCAGCAATTTTACGGCAACTTTCAAATTCTGCAGGATGCGTCCCTTCCATCGGCCCTGGTCCTTCGCGCCATCGCTGTCGCGCCAGACGGAACACAGGGGGAGGTCATCACCAAGACCTATTTCACCGGCATGAGTCTGGCCGAGCGCTTTGGGAACACGCCTGTGCTGTCGATCGTGACCGCCGCCGAAAACCTCTTGGATCCGGTCTCCGGCATCATGGTCAAAGGCGAAGTGTGGGATCGGTGGCTCACGACACCAGAGGCCAAAACCATTTTGGAGGAAGGCCGAGTATGGGAGACGGAAGCCAATTATACCCAGTGCGGCTCCTCCTGGGAACGCCCGGCCGAACTGAGTTTTTTTGACGGCTCCAATCGTCCGGCCTTTCAGGAGAGTATAGGGCTTCGTATCCGCGGCCACGTATCCCGCTCCTTTTCACAGAAGTCCTTCAATGTGTATTTCCGCTCTGTATACGGCACCGCCTCGCTGCATTATCCGCTGTTCCCGGAGAACGCAGATCTGAATGGCAAGCCGATCATGGACTACGACTTCTTTACCCTTCGAGACGGCGGAAACGGTTTTGCCCGTTTTGTCTGCCGAGACGCCTTTCTGCAGGAGCTTCTGGCAGGCAGAGCCTTCGCCCGGCAGGCGGAGCGCGCAGCCGTCGTGTTCCTGAACGGCGAATATTGGGGCGTTTATTCGCTTTGTGAAAAATACGGGGAAAGCTATTTCAGGGAACACTGTCCCGGGATTCAGAAAGACAACGTGGTGATCATCAAAGAGGAAGAGTTGGATGAGGGCGTGGAAGCGGATCTCCTGCTCTATCGGGAACTGATGGAATATGCCGGGCAAGATTTGTCCGACCCCCGCGTCTGGGAAGAATTCACTCAGCTCGTGGATCTTGAAAGCCTGGCGGATTACTTCGCCGCCCAGATCTACATCGGGAACTTGGACTGGCGGGAAGATAAAAACATAAGGCTCTGGCGGACAAGAACACCGGAACACGTCAATGCCTTTGACGACGGCCGTTGGCGTTTTCTCCTGTACGACACAGAGTATTCCTCCGCTATCTACCGGGCTTCCGATACCGACGTCAGCTATAACAGTTTTCAGGCCGCCCTGGAAAATCACACACTGTTTGCCGCAGCCATGCGGAACGCCCAGTTTCAGGAGCTGTTTCTGAAAACCATCCGGGAACTGGCGTGCGAGGAGCTGTCCCCCGAACGGGCAAAGGCGCTGCTGGAGACCTACGCCGCCCGCTGGCAGCCGCTGATGACAGACCATTATAAACGCTTCGGGGATTCCAGTAAGTTCTGGGCCTGGGATATGGAAAGCATCCGGAATTATTTTGACATGCGCCGCGATATCATCATCGGCTATGTCGAGACCGGTATCGCCCAGCTTCAGGCAGCTCAGGAAGCGAAGCCCGGTACGGCGCACAGCACTTAACTTCTGTCCCCGGACGCATATAAGGCAAAGCAGCACGGCGCCTGCCGTGCTGCTTTGCCTTATACGATCTCCCGGTACATGGCCGGGGCGTCGGCCTTGTTGGCCGTTTCGCTGACCTGCGTGATCTCCACCTTCAGAGTCCGCTGGCCGAAGGCGATCTCGATCACGTCCCCCACCTTCACCTGGTAGCTGGCCTTCACCTGCCGTCCGTTGACGGAGACCCGCTCCCCGTCGCAGGCCTCATTGGCGACGGTCCGCCGCTTGATGAGCCGGGACACC
>CACYXE010000035.1 GCA_902778275.1 Oscillospiraceae bacterium | reverse complement strand
TGCGGGCCTGGGGCCAGGTGCGCTACGGCGGCAAAATCTACACCTTCGACCCCGACGACAGCTTCGCCGTACTGGACTGGGGCCGGGGCGTCTGGACCTACCACAACACCTGGTACTGGGGCTCCGCCTCTTATCAGGTGGAGGGCGTGCCCTTCGGCTGGAACATTGGCTACGGCTTCGGCGACACCTCCGCCGCCACGGAGAACATGCTCTTTTACGACGGCAGGGCCCACAAGCTCAGCCGGGTGGACTTTCATATCCCCGGCGGGGAGAAGGACTTTCTGTCCCCCTGGACCTTCGGTTCCGACGACGGCCGCTTTGAAATGGACTTTGTCCCGGTCATGGACCGGGCTTCCTGCACGGATCTGAAGCTCATCAAGTCCGACCAGCACCAGGTCTTCGGCCGCTTCACCGGCAAGGCCGTCCTGGACGATGGCCGCGTCATCGAAGTGCGGGACTTCCCCGGCTTTGCCGAAAAGGTGGAAAATAAGTGGTAAAGGGCTTGGCACCCAAGGAAGAGCGCAGGCCCCGATCGTCCGATCGGGGCCTGCGCTCCGTTATTTCATGAATTCCATATACCGGTCCAACACCTCATTGGCCTCGCCCAGCATCCGCACTTCACCGTCGTGGAGCCACAGCACTCTGTCACACAGGTCCCGCAGGGTGTTCTCCTGATGGGACACGATCAGGGCCGTCCGATCCTCATCATCGATCAGCTGGCGCATCTTGTTGTAACTCTTTTTGCGGAACTTGGTATCGCCCACACTGAGCACTTCGTCTACCAAGATGATGTCCGTCTCCAGGATGGCGGTGATAGAGAAGGCCAGCTTGCTGTTCATGCCGCTGGAATAGGTGCGTACCGGCATGTCGATAAACTTGCCCAGCTCGGAGAAAGCGATGATCTCTTCCTGCTTTTCCAGGATCTCCTTTTCACTGAAGCCCAGCACCATACCGTTGAGCAGGATGTTTTCCCGGCCGGTGATCTCCGGCTGGAAGCCGGTGCCCAGGCTCAGCAGGGAGATGCTGTTCCCCTTCAGGTCGATGGTCCCGCTGTCCGGCGAGAAGACCCCGGCCAGGGTCCGAAGCAGGGTGCTTTTGCCGCTGCCGTTTCGCCCCACGACGCCCAGGACCTCGCCCCTGACTGCGTCAAAAGACACGCCCTTGAGCGCCTCTACCACGTTCCGCTCGCTTTTTTTGAACTGGAATAGAGTCTGCTTGATGGAATAGGACTGTCTGCTCACATAGGACAGCTTCAAATCTCTAACTTCAATGGCGTTTTCCCGCATCAGATCACCTTAACATATCCGTTTTCATTCTTGTAGACGACCCGGACGGTCACCACGTCCAGGATCAGGCTCAGCACGACCCACGCAATCAGCAGCCCCCAATGGGTGATCCGCCCGTACAACAGCGCGTAGCGGGCCTCTGTGATATAGGCCGCCAGCGGGTTGATGCGCAGTACCCAGTATTTATAGGGCACCGGGATCCGCTTTTCGATATCGTAGAAAATGCCCGTAAAATAGAACACCAGCCGCAGCACGATGTTGACGATATTGGACAGGTCCTGGATGTACACGCCGAAGTGCATGATCAAATTGCCCGCGGCAAAGGTGGTCATGAACAGGCCCGCCAGTACCGGCAGGATATAGAAGATGCCCCAGCCGACGGGCACGCGGAAGACGATCATCATCACGGCCACCACGCCGAAGGAGATGAACATCTTGATGGCGTTGACGATCATATCCGACACGATCAGGATAAACTTGGGGATATAGACCTTGGTAACGATGTTTTTATTGGACTTGATCATCTTCACACTGTGGGTCACCACATGGTTGAAAAAGTCCCACATGGTCAGACCGATGAAGACGTAGATAGGGAAATACTGCTCGCTGGCCTTGAAGATGACGCCGAAGATCACCGTGTAGATCAGCATGAAGCTGATGGGGTTGAGGATCCACCAGAGCCAGTTCAGGTAGGAGCCCGCCACCTCCGCCTTCAGGGTGGACTTGGCGGAGCGCAACGCGTACGGCCAGTATTTTTTAAAGTCTCTTACAAATCTCTGGAACATTCTCTGTCTCCCGCTGCAGCGCCGCCCCGCTTCCCGTCCGGGCAGCCGGCGCCGTTTCTTTTTAGAGGATATCACATTCCACGGAAAAACACAAGTCCAACGCGCACGCCGTTCTTCCGGCCCCGCCACCTCGCCCGCCGCCAAACCGGTCTTCCTGCAAAAACGCTTTCCCGTATTGCTATCACCCAAGAAGTATGGTATTATAATTATGTATGCTCACCCGGGCTTCCTCGTTTCAGGGACGGTTCTCCCTGCTTTCCCGGAGCCCGGGCTCCGAAATCGCTGCGGAGGATGCGCACATATGACCTTCAGTTTTATAGTTCCTGTATACAATACGGCGGCGTATCTTCCGCGCTGTATCCAAAGTCTGCTCCCGGCGCTGCGCGGCGGAGACGAGATCCTGCTGAGTCTGGGTCACTCGCGGGATGACAGCGAGGCCATCGCCATGGATCTGGCCGCTGAGCACAGCGCGATCCGCTGTCTGTATCAGGACGCCACCGGCCTGGGCGACGCGCGAAATTGCGCCATCAGCCAGGCCCAGGGGGATTACGTCGTCTGTGTGGACAGCGACGATTACGTGATGACCGACGCCCTCGGCGCCCTGTTGGACCGCATCCGGCAGGAGGGCTGGACCGAGGATCTGATTTTCTGCGACTATTACCGGCAGGATGGCGACGCCCCACCCCGTCCCTGTTTTTTCTTTGGGGAGCGGTCGGACCTGTGCGGAGCGGAGCATCTGCCGGAGCTGCTGGAAAACCGGCGCAATTTCTGCACCGTGTGGCGCTACCTGTATAAGCTCTCTTTCTTGCGCGAGCATAACATTTGCTACCTGGGGCAGAGCATGGCGGAGGATGTGGACTACACCACCTCCGTGTATCTGGCCGGCCCCTCGGTGCGCTACACCCATAGTCCCTACTATGTATATACCACCGGGCGGGGCGGCTCCCTAATGGATACCGCCGATTTCCGCCGTCTGGAAGAGACGGTGCGGGTCCTGACTCAGTCCATCTCCCGGCTGCGGGCCTCTGCCCTCCCCCACGCCGGGGCCATGATCGCTCAGCTGCAGTATGAGCTGATCCTGACCTCCGCCCTGCTCTACGAGCTGCCACGGGGGCAGCGCCGGCAGGCCCTGCCCCTGCTGGAAGCGGCCGCGGCGCTGCTGCTGCCCACCACGGATCCGCGGGTCCTCGGCTGCGCCCGGGCCATCCGGCTGCTGGGACCGGCGCCCCTGGCCTATGCCCTGCATACCGCCAAGCGCGCCCGGCATCTCCTGCGCTCCTGATTCCAAAGAAAACGAAATCACGTATACAGAAAGAAGGCTAACGACATGATCATCACCAAGACGCCATTCCGCATCAGCTTCGCCGGCGGAGGCAGCGACATGGCCGCCTTTTATGAGAAGTACGGCGGTTGTGTTCTGAGCACCTCCATCAGCAAATACATGTACATCTCCATCCATCCCTATTTCGAGGCGGATAAGACCCTGCTGAAATATTCGGAAAACGAGCTGGTGGATTCCTATGACCAGATCCGCCACAGTATTTTCCGCCGGGTGCTGACGGATATGGACATTCACGGCGTGGAGATCAGCTCCACGGCAGATGTGCCCGGCGGCACGGGGCTGGGCTCCTCCAGCACCTTCACGGTGGGCTTACTGAACACGCTCTACTGCTACAAGGGCAAGTACGTGTCCAAGGGTGATCTGGCCGAGATGGCCTGCCAGGTGGAGATCGAGAAGCTGGGCAACCCCATCGGCAAGCAGGATCAGTACGCGGCGGCCTTCGGCGGGCTGAACTTCATCCGCTTTAACCGGGACGGCTCCGTCTCCGTGGAGCCGATCATGATGCGCAAGGAGACCTACAAGCAGTTGGAGAAGAACCTGATGATGTTCTTTACCGGTTCCACCCGCTCGGCCAACACTATCCTGGGTCAGCAGAAGAAAAACATCTCCCAGAGCGACAAGGCCCGCAACCTCCTGCAGATGTGCGACCTGGCTGAGCAGATGCGCAAAAGCCTGCAGAGCGACGACATCTCCTCCTTCGGCCACTACCTGAACGAGGGCTGGATGCTGAAAAAGGAGCTGGCCTCCGGCATCTCCAATCCCGCCATTGACGAGGCCTACGAGCTCGCCATGAAAAACGGTGCCCTGGGCGGCAAGCTGCTGGGCGCGGGCGGCGGCGGTTTCCTGCTGTTCTATTGTCCGGAAGAGAGGCAGGAGCAGCTGAAACAGGCCATCGGCCTTCCCGCCTTCGACTTCCGCTTTGAGCGGGACGGCACCTCCGTGGTGTATATCGGCGACAAATACTGGAATTGATCGGGAGGATTATCATGAAGATCTTAGTGGCCGGCGGCGCCGGCTTTATCGGCAGCAATCTCATCGACGCCCTTCTTGCCGAGGGGCATGACATCGTGTGTGTGGACAATTTCTTTATCGGTACCCGCGAGAACATCGCCCACCTGCACGGGCATCCCCGGTTCACCTTCTATGAGGAGGACCTGACGGATCTGGAGACCCTGAAGGGCATTTTTGAAAAAGAGAATTTCGACTACGTCTGCCACATGGCCGCAAACTCCGACATTCAGGCCAGCGCGCAGAATCCCAGCGTGGAATACAAGAACACTTACTCCACCACCTTCTGCATTCTGGAATGCATGCGGCTTTACGGGGTAAAGCGGCTGTTCTTCTGCTCCACCAGCGCCGTCTACGGTGACGCCCAGGGCGAGGAGGTCCACGAGAACTTCGCCCCCCTGATGCCCATCTCCTACTACGGCTCCTGCAAATTGGGCTCCGAGGCGCTGATCAGTGCCTTCAGCTATATGAACGATTTCCATTCGCTGATTTTCCGCTTCCCCAATGTGATCGGCCCCCGGCTCACCCACGGCGTGATCTTCGACTTCATCCGGAAGCTCCGCAAGGATCCCACCAGGCTGACCATCCTGGGAGACGGCCGTCAGTGCAAGCCATACCTGCATGTGAACGACCTGGTGGAGTGCATCATGCGCTTCAAGGATGACGTGCCCCAGGGGGTCACCCTCTACAACGTGGGCGGCACCACCCAGTCCACGGTCACGGATATCGCCAATATCGTTTGTGAGGAGATGGGGCTGAAGGACGTAGAGTTCTTCTACACCGGCGGTCGGGGCGGCTGGAAGGGCGACGTGCCCGTTTTCGCTTACAATCTGGACAAGATCCACAGCACCGGCTGGGCAGCCAGCATGACCAGCAACGAGGCCGTAGCCCAGACCGTCAGGGACGTACTCTGATGCAGGCTGTGATCATGGCCGGCGGCAAGGGGACCCGCCTGTCTGCCATCACCCGGGACGAGATCCCCAAGCCCATGGTTCCCCTGCTGGGCAAGCCCCTGCTGCTGTGGCAGGTGGAGTGCCTCAAGCGCAACGGCGTCACCGAGATCCTGATGGTCATCGGTCATCTGGGGCATGTGATCCGGGACTATTTCGGGGACGGCTCCGCCTTCGGTGTGGCCATCTCCTACTATGAGGAGACCGAAGCGCTGGGCACCGCCGGGGCCCTGTCCCACATTGAGCAGCGCCTGGACGCGGAATTCTTCCTGGTCTTCGGGGACATTCTGTTCGATATCGACCTGGAGCGCATGCATCGTTTCCACCGGGAAAAGCAGGCCCTCGTCACTCTGTTCGTTCACCCCAACTCCCACCCCTTTGATTCTGACCTGGTGGAGACCGACGCCGACGGCAGGGTCCTCCGCTTTGACTCCAAGCACAACGTGCGTGACTACTGGTATGACAACGCCGTCAATGCGGGGCTGTACTGGATGGACCGTGCCCTGTGCCGCCATGTGCCCCGGGAGGGCAAGGTGGACCTGGAAAAGGAGATCCTGACCGGGCTTTGCGCCCGGGGCGAGGCGGTCTACGCCTATCGCTCCCCCGAGTATGTGAAGGACGTGGGCACTGTGGAGCGAATCACCGCCGCCGCCAAGGAGCTGGAGGGAGGCTTCGTTGCCTCCCGGAACCTGCGGCAGCGGCAGAAGGCCATCTTCCTGGACCGGGACGGCACGGTGAACGTGGAGAACGGCCTGGTCTACAAGCCGGAGATGCTGGAGCTGGAGCCCTGCGCGGTGGAGGCCATCGGTCTCATCAACCGCTCCGGCTACCTGGTACTGATGGTCACCAATCAGCCCTCCGTGGCCCGGGGTCTGTGTGAGATCGAGGATGTGGAGACCATCCACCGCAAGCTCAAGACTCTGCTGGGCAATAAAGGAGTATATCTGGACGACCTCCTGTTCTGCCCCCACCACCCGGACAAGGGCTATCCGGAGGAAAATCCCCTGTATAAGATCCCGTGCCGCTGCCGCAAGCCCGGCATCGGCATGGTGGAGACTCTGGCAGAGAAATACAACTTGGACCTGAGCCGGTGCTGGATGGTCGGCGACCGGACGGTGGACGTCCAGACCGGTATCAACGCGGGGATGAAGACCGCCCTGGTGCTGACCGGGGCCGCCGGCAAAGACGGGAAATATCCCGTGGCGCCGGATTTGACGGCTCCCGATCTGCTGGAAGCGGTCCGGCAGATCCTGGCGCATGACGGCACCCAACCATCATAAGTCAAGGAGGATTTACTATGGACTACAAGAAGGAGATTTCCACCTACCTGCAGCATGAGATCGATACGCTCCGACTTCTGGACGTGGACGCGATCAACGAAGCGTTGAACCTGCTGCAGGAGACCTTTGAAAACGGCAACACCGTTTTCGTCTTCGGCAACGGCGGCAGCTCCGCCACCGCCTCCCACTATCAGAACGATTTCAACAAGGGCGTGTCCGAGCACACGGAGAAGAAGTTCAACTTCCTGTGCCTGAATGACAACGTGGCAACCGTCATGGCCATCGCCAACGATATCGGCTTTGAGGAGGTCTTTCGCTTTCAGCTGCGAGGCCATCTCAAGCCCGGCGATGTGATTCTGGCCATCTCCGGCAGCGGCAACTCCAAGAACGTGATCAACGCCGTGGAGTATGCCAAGGAGCAGGGCAACCGCATCATCGGTCTGACCGGCTTCGGCGGCGGCAAGCTGCGCCAGCTTTCCGACGTCTCCCTGCACGTGCCCATCAACAGCATGCAGATCACTGAGGATATCCACATGGTCTTCGACCATCTGATGATGAGCATCTTCTACCGGGAATTCTGCGGCATCGAGCATATCAAGGACTGAGGGTCTGCCGGGGCCATCGCCCCGATCCGATACTGTCTGACGGAAAGTAGGCAACAAACGTGAAACAACTCCTCAAAACCATTTTAAAGCCCATCGCGGATTTCTTCCGCAAGATCACCTATAAGCTGATGCGTGACGTGATGGAGGATCTGCACACCTCCATGGACAATCCAAGCAGCGCGCCTATCGCCCGGATTCCCGTGTGTGAGGACGAGTACCTGCGTATCATGTTCCTGTTCCAGATGGCTTCCTTCTGGCCTGGTTGGGAGACTTTTTACCAGGCCTGTCTGGACGATCCCCGCATCATCGTCAAGTTCGCTTTCCTGGATGAACTTCATGGCGACATCACTCAGATGCTCACGGCCAAGACCTTCCTGGACGAGAAGCAGATCCCCTACGAGGTCTATAGCGATCGTCTCTTCAATTGCTTCCAGCCCCATGTGCTGGTCATGCAGACCCCCTACGACTATGGTCACAGAAAAGCCCATGTGCGGTCCAGCGCCTTTTATCGCAAGGGCACTCGCATTGTCTACATCCCTTATGGGATCGAGCTGTCTGATACGGCCCACGCTCGGGACGCCCATTTTTGCAACGCAGTCGTCATGAACGCTTGGCGGGTCTTCACCTTCTCCGAACGGATGCGGGAGGATTATCACAGGTACTGCAGCAACTCCACCGCCGTCAAGTGTCTGGGCCATCCCAAATTTGACACCCTTTACCACAAGGAAAAACTGGCCTGCCTGCCCGAAATCGCTGAGAAGGCGGCGGGGCGGCCCATCTATGTTTGGCATGTACACTTTCCCAAGATCACGCCCCAACCGGACGGCAGCGGTATCATGGTCACCCCCTGGCTGGAGGAGTACGTGGCCTTCGCCAAATACGCCATTGAGCAGAAGGATCTGTTCTTCGTGCTCCAGCCTCACCCCAAGTTTCTGGACGGAGAAGGCGATCTGGGCGTCAAAGCCAGGAAGATCGTGGATATGATGTCCGCGTCCGACAACGCCTGTGTGGACTGGAGCGACGACTACCGCAATACCATTCTCAACTGCGATTATTTCATCACCGACCGCAGCGCGCTGATGGTGGAGGCGGCCACCGCCCAGGTACCCATCCTGTACATGTCCAACAAGGATTATTACGAGCCCCTGACCGCCGCCGTGGCCCCCCTGGTGGAAAGTTATTATCAGGGCACCGGCGTGGAGGATATGAAGCGCTTCGTCCAGCAGTGCCGCGCCGGCGAGGATCCCAGGAAGGCGGAGCGGGAGCAGGCTTTCCGGGACACCATCCCCTATTTCGACGGCAAGAGCGGATGGCGCATCAAGGAGCATATCGTGGATGCCCTCTATGCCGAGCAGGAATCCGACGTGCAAAATCAACTGCGGGAACTTCGGCAGCAGGTGGCCGAGCTGAATGCTCGTTTGGATGAGTTGAATGCCCGGCCGCAGTGAACGGCCTCAGGCGGCGCCCTGCACAGGGCGCGAAAAAGGCTCTCTGCAAAAATTGGATAGACCCTTTCATTCCGAGCAAAAATGGCCGCAAACGCGGCCATTTTTTTGCGTGGGTGAAGGGATCCGTCTCTTATCCACAAGGAAGCGGATTCTGCGGGTCGCAGGCGACCCTCGCAATGACAGATCCGGACTTTTTTCGGCGGCCCTTTCCCTGCTTTCTTCCGCCTGAAAACATTCAAGGAAAACGCCTCCAGGCTCTTGCCTGGAGGCGTTCTTTTATTCAGGGTCTCGTGAGCCCTTTTGGATTTTACTTCGCGGTGGCGCTCTTACCGGTGCTGTCGTAGGCGCTCAGCACGGTGTGGGCCGAGTCGTTGGTGCAGACGCGGACTGTGTAGATGTACTTCACGCCGGACTCCAGATTACTGGTCGGATCCTTATAGGAGGTACCGGTGGTGGTGCCCACACGCTTCCAGCTGCCGGTCTCGGTCTTGCGGTAGACCGCGTAGCAGGGTGCGCCGGACACGGAGTTCCACTTGACGGTGATGCCGTAATCGCCGGAGGCGGCGCTGATCAAGACGGGCGCATTGAAGACCTTCACGCTCTTGCCAGCGCTGTCAAAGCCGGTGACGACCTTGCCGCTTTCGTTCACACCACGGATGGTGTAGTAATAGGTCTTGTTGGAGCTGACGGTGTTGTCCGTGTAGGTGTTACCGGTGGTATCGACCAGTTCCGAGCCGGCCCAGCTGCCGCTGCCGCTCTCCTTGCGGTAGATGCGATAGGTGCCGATGCCGTCCACCGTGCTCCACTTCAGGACCACGCCGTTGGGCTTGGAGGCGACCTCCACCTTGGTGAGCTTGGGCATGGCGAAGAACTGGGTCTTCACGCCGGCCGTGTCGTAGGCGCTCATGTCGGCGCCCTTCACCACACAGGACACAGTGTACCAGTAGGTATGGGTGCCCACGGCGGTGGTGTCGGTGTACTGGAACAGGTTGTTGACCTTGTCGGCATCCTTGCGGGTCACTGTGGTGAGCACGGACCAGTCGCCGGAGCCTTCCTTGCGGTAGATGCGGTAACTGGTCACGCCGTCCACCGGCTTCCACTTCAGCAGGGCGCCGGTATTGGCGTTGGTGACACCGCTGAGAACGGGCGTCGCATAATAGGTGGCGCTCAGGCCGGTCTCGTTCTTTTCACTGGCCACCACGTTGGAGCTGTCCAGGCAGGCCACGGTGTAGCTGTACTGGCCGCCGACCTTCGCACTGGTATCGATATAGAAGCACTTGTCCTGGGTACTCGCACCGGTGACGGTCGCCAGGGGATCCCAGCTGGTCTTGGAGGGATCCTTGCGGAAGATCTGGTACCGGCTGACGCCGTTCACCCGCTGCCAGGTGACCTTCAGGCCGCCGCCGTCATAGCTGACGCCGGTGAGCAGG
Organism: Oscillospiraceae bacterium; assembly: GCA_902778275.1. Classification (GTDB taxonomy): domain Bacteria; phylum Bacillota; class Clostridia; order Oscillospirales; family Oscillospiraceae; genus Limivicinus. Next base: position 6,821 of record CACYXE010000035.1, on the reverse strand, counting down.
GGCGTGTCGTAGAAGGTGGCGCTGTCCGGGGAAACGCCGGCATTGTAGCCGCTGACCAAGTTGCCGCCCACGACGCAGCGGACGGTGTACTGGGGCTTCACGTTGGAGGCCACGTTGGTGTCAAAGAAGCTGGTCCCGGTCACGTCGGGGCTCTGCTTCTCGTAGTTGCCGCTGCCGATCTTGCGGTACACGCGGTAGGTGCTGACGCCATCAACAGCCTCCCAGGTAAAGCGGATGCCATTCTTCTCGCGGACCGCATCCACCAGAGTGGGCGCCGCGTAGTAGGTGATGGTCTTGCCGGCGGCGTCATAGGTGCCCACGGTGTTAAGGCTGCCGTCCACGCCGCGGACTCTGTAGGTATAGGTCTTGCCGGAGACAACGTCAGTATCCTTGTACTGGTAAGGGCTGCTGCTCACGACGGTGACGCCCTTCCAAGAGCCGTCGTCCATCTTGCGCATCACCTGGTAATCGGTAATGCCGGGCACTTCGCTCCACTTGACCAGGACGTAGTTGGGCTTGTTCTCCAAGCTGCTCACGGCGGCCTTGCCGGCGAAGCTGGCGCTCAGGCCGGTGTTGTAGGCGCTCAGAATGTTCTTCCCGTCAGCGGAGCAGACGCGAACGGTATAGGTATAGACGACGTTGACGTTCGCGGTCTTGTCGGTGTAGCTGGTGGCCGTGGTGCTGGCCAGGCGGGAATAGGCGCCGCTGTCCTTGCGGTAGATCATGTACTTGGGCGCGCCGGACACGGCCTTCCACTTGATCACGATGCCGTCGGAGCCTGCGGTGACGCTGATCAACTCCGGAGCAGGATAGGGATTGAAGGTGGCGGTCTTGCCCGCAGACTCGTAGCCGCTGCAGACCTTGCCGGCCTTGTTCAGGCAGCGCACCGTGTAAGTATAGGTCTTGCCGACCTTGGCCGTCTTATCGGTGTAGCTGGTGCCGGTAACGCCGCTCTTCAGCACGCTGTAGCTACCGGAGCCCTCCTTGCGGTAGATGCGGTAGGAGGCCGCATCCGCCACTTCGCCCCAGGTCACTTTGATACCGTCGCTGACGGCCTTGGCGCTCTTCACCACAGGCGTCTCCAGAACGCTCTCGGTCCAAGTGGCGCTGACACCGGTGTTGTAGGGGCTGACCACCTTGCCGTCCTTATCCAGGCAGCGCACGGTATAGGTGTAGGTAACGTCCTTCTGCACGCTCGTATCCGTATAGCTGGTGCCACTGACTTTGTTGGCCAGTATGCTGTAGCTGCCGGAGTCCTTGCGATAGACGCGGTACGTAACGGCGTTCTTGACGCCTTCCCACTTGACGACGATGCCGTTGGCTGTCGCGGTCGCGCTGTTAAGCGTCGGCGCCGCCAGAGCTGCGAGCGCGAAATTCGGCAGCAGGGTGACGAACAGCACGATGCACAGAAGCAGCGACAACATTCTCTTGAAAGATCGTCTAGTCTTCATCATACATTCTCTCCATTCTGTTTATGCTTAAACTTGCCAATGCCGGAAATTCAAGAGTATTATATCGTAATCCTTTGTAAATATCAATAGTTTTTTTGTAACTAATTTTTATTTTTTTTGAATCCGCCTGGGGCGGCGTGCCCCCGGGACCGACCCCGTGCGGGCCGCCGCGCGGGGATTTCCCTTCGCGCCGTCTTCTCTCCGGGTCTTCAGACGCAGGGGCGGGCCTGCTAGTTCCCGTCCCTTCCCTTTTATTTCATAATGATTATACTTGTAATTCCCGTCGAATCCCTGTATAATATTGACGCTTAAAAAAATTGAATCATAGGGAGGATAACCCCATGAGCAGATACAAACGCCGCTACGGCGACCGCAAGGAGGGCAGGCTGCTGCGCTCCATCCCGCCGTTTAGCAAGTTCATCCCCTACATCATGCCCCAGCGCAACGACCGCCTGGTGAATTATGAGGAGAGTTTTGAGATCACGGCTCTGGACCGGCGTCTGCGTTCCCTGCGGGTAGAGGGCTATAAGGGCATCGGCATCCTGCATTTCATCATCGCCGTCTATATCCGCTGCATCGCCATGCTGCCCGCAGTCAACCGTTTCATCGCGGGCCGGCGCATCTACGCCCGGGATAACATTGAAATCGTCATGGCCGTGCGCCGCAGCAGCGACCCCAACGAGACGGAGACCACCATCAAGGTGAATTTCGAGCCCACAGACACCATCTTTGACGTATACCGGAAGATGAACGCTAAGATTGAGGAGATCAAGACCTCGGACGAGAACAACAACACCGAGGACGTGGCGGAAGCCTTCAGCAAGCTGCCTCGCTTTTTGATCCGTTTCCTTATCTTCGTCCTGCGTATCATGGACTATTTCGGCTGGCTGCCTCAGTCCATTGTGGATGCCAGCCCCTTCCACGGCTCCATGATCATCACCGACCTGGGCTCACTGCGGATCGGTCCGGTCTACCATCATATTTATAACTTCGGTACCCTGCCAGTATTCATCGCCTTCGGCGCCAAGCGACACGCCTATGAACTGGACCGGCACGGGAAGGTCAACGACAACAAGTACATCGATACCAAGATGGTGCTGGACGAAGGCATCGTGGACGGGCATTATTACGCCCAGCTGCTGCAGGCTTTCCGTTACATGTTCGCCCATCCCGAGATCGTGGAGAATCCGCCCAGCCGGGTGATCGAGGACGTATTCTGATTCTCCGCAGCGGCAAAAAAGAGGCCGCCGCCCCACACAGCCACAGAAAGAACCGGCCGGAAGCCAATGCTTCCGGCCGGTTCTTTCTCTTTGGGACGGACCACCCGAAGCCCCGGGCGTCTGCGTATCATGCCGCCGGATGCTCCAGCAGCTTCTCACGGCCCAGCCGGTGCAGAGCATGGCTGGCCCTGATGAACAGCCTGGTCAGGAGCAGGTGCAGCAGCGCAAAGGCCACCAGCATCGCAGCGAAAGCGGGGATGTGGTCGAGGCAGCCGTAGTAGCCCCATATATGGGCGGCCAGCCGGATTGCGGCCCTCTGTACCAGATAGATGGACAGGCTGAACTCCCCGAAATATCTGGCGGGTCCGAAGCCGGAGAGCAGCTTGGTGATATAGCTGTGGCCCGACAGGGCGATGGCCGCGGAGAGCGCGAAGGCCAGGGTATTGCACCACTCGAAGGAGGCGATGGTCCTGCTGTTGACGCTCCACAGGACGAAGACGTGGCAGAAGACCTCGAAGGCCGTCAACAGGGCGCAGCCCGTTTTGTTGAAGCGCAGCCCGGCCAGGAAACGGGTGAGCAGGCCGGCGTAGTAGCCCAGGCCCATCATCATCCAGGCGCGGAGCGTGCCGGAAGTCGTAATGCCGTTCCACATCTCGTGGCTCTGGCTGGGCTGGTGCAGATAGGCGCCGAAAGCCAGGATCAGGGAAATGGGCAGTATCAGATTCAGGAACGCCCTCGGACAGGTATACAGGAAGCACCAGAAGGCACAGCCCACCAGGAAGATGGACGAGACCGTCCAGGCGGGCGTGTTAAAAAACAGCGCGTCGCCGTTCATACCGTTCATCTTGACCAGCATCAGCTCCCAGAGGTCGCTGGCCAGAAAGTCCATCAGCTGGGAGGGGGACTCCACCGGCATGACGATCACCCGGAAAACGATGAAGGCAAAGACGTAGGAGACCAGCATGGCCGGGAAAAAGCGCCAGAAGCGCGTCACGAAAAAGCGGTTGGGCGTCGTCAGCCTGCCGTTTTTGTTCCGCTCATAGTTCCGAAACAGGAACATACCGGAGATCAGCAGAAAATAGGTGACCGCCGAGTTGCCCCGTATCAGGATCGGGGTCCAGCCGGGAAAAGCCACCATCCTGTCGGGAAGGAGATGGTAACCGACGATGATCAGCGCGTAATACAATTTGAAAAAATCAATATCGTAATTTCGTTGTTTGCTCATACGTCCATTTCCCTCAACTCGTGGTTTCCAAACGGTAGTCCCGGCGGCTATGCCGCGTCTGTTTTTTATTATACGCGTTCCGCAGCCACAATTCAAGAGGAATGTTTACAATTTGTAATTTTTTCGTAACCAGGCTGCAAAACCACATCCGGGAAATAAAACGCACACTGCCAAACCCTCACCTTTGCGTTGCAGGTCTCGCCTGCAGACGTGTTCTTTTATCCTTCCATCAAACGATACCTTATCCCGCCGGCGGTGATCGCCACCACGGCGTCGATATCCACCGTGCCGGGGATGCCGCAGTAGTTGCGCAGCACCGGGCCTGTCTCACTGCGTACCGACATGCCCACCGGTTTCTTCGTCCCGTCAGCCAGTTCCAGCACCGCGTCCGCCTCGTAGCTGTCGGTGAGCTCCAGCATGTCCTCCCCGCTGTAGCTTCCGTCCACCTCGTAGAGCCATACCACCCCGTCGGCGTTCAGCTCCGCGCCTAAAAAGCGTCCTGTCACCGGGCCGAACTGCCCGTCCACAGAAAATTCCCGAGGCTCGGTGAAATACACGGTGCGCACCGCGGTCTCCGCCAGGGGCACCGTGACGGTGCCGAAGTCGATGAGCGGGCCCACATCGTTTTCCGTCTCGATCCCCTGAGCGTCGATGTTGGCCAGGTACTCCGCGCAGATGATGTGCACCTGGGCCTCCGCCGCGTCTGTGGATAACTCCTCGCGATTGAAGAGGCACTCCAGGGTCAGGGTCTGGGTCTCAGGGTCATAGCCCTGCTCCAGCTGCTTTTTCTGGATGGCCTCCGCCGTGGGCTGTCGCCAGCTGTTGCCGTTCTCGTCCGTGACGGTCACCTTGTCCTCCTCGGCAAAGTCCCAGTCCCGGGTGTGGATAAAGGCCTCCCGCCAGGACTCGTCGTCCAGGGTGGTGAAATAGTTGACGCTGCGCAGGTCCCATTTTTCGCCGGTCTCCACCGCCGCGCCGCCGGTGACGCCGTCGCGCACATAGTCCTCCGGCACCGGGTACACGTCCACGTAGAAGCGCACGAACTCGTCGTAGCTGGGCTGAACGGAAAGCAGTGTGATCCCCGGCTCACCGGCTGCCGCCGTCTGTCCGGGCTCCGGCTGCACATAGTCCGCCACATGGTTTTCCTGAATCTGCAGATCGGCCTTCAGCTCCTGCTGCCTCTGCTGGTGGATGGACGCCGCCGCGTAAGCGGTGACCCCCAGCAGCGCCGCGATCGCCGCGGCAATCAGCGCCGTGCGCCATACTCTCTTATAGTTTTTCTTCTGCCGCGGCTGCCCGTAGCCCAGCAGCCCGGCCGCTTCGGTGATATAGTCCTGCCGGATGCCGCCCAGGGCGTCCAACAGCAGTTCCGCATTCAGCATAGCTCCGCCTCCTTCAAAAACGCGCGCAGCTTGCCCCGTGTCCGGTACAGGCTGGTTTTGACCTTGCCTTCGCTGCAGCCCAGCTTCCCGGCGATCTCCCCGATGGGGGCCAGGAACCAGTAGCGGGCAACGAAGATCTTCCGTTCCGTCTCGCCCAGGCCGCCCAGAAAGCTGTCGATGGCCTGCCGCAGCTGGGCAATCTCCACCTCCTGCTCCACGCTGCCCGGGGCGGGCAGGCACTCTGCCAGCTCGTCCAGGGCCAGCACCGTCTGTCCACCGCCCCGCTTCTGCCGCCGGGCGGCCCGAAAGCGATTGATGGCGGCGCCGCGCACGATGGTGCCCAGGAAGGGCGGCAGTGCCGCGGGCCTGGCGTCGGGCATGCTGTTCCAGGCCCGCAGCCAGGTGTCGTTGACACATTCCTCCGCGTCCTCCGGGCTGCCGCAGATGTTATAGGCGATGTGGTGGCAGTAGCTGCCGTATTTTTTATCGGTCTCCGGGATGGCCCGTTCCGACCGCTGCCAGTACAGCTCTACGATTTCAGGATCGTTCATAGGCGTCCTCCTTTGGGTTTTCGAGGTCCCTCACCTATATATACAACATTTTTCCCAAAAGGTCACAAGCTTTTGCAAAAAGAATTCCCGGGGCGCTCCGCCCCGGGAATCATATTTCAATTCAGCGCTATGGTCTCGCCCCGGATGGTGATGGCCGTCACCCGGCTCACGTCGATCACCTGGCCGGGGTACAGGCTGCACTCCCGGATGCTGTCGCCCCCTTCCTCCACGAAGTCCACACTGCCCCGGAAGGCAAGCTGGCTTCCGTCGTCCAGGGTCAGAACGGTCTCCCGCCACAGCCCGTCGATAAACTCCGCCCAGCGCAGCTGCGCCTCAAAGCGGGCGTGGAAGGCCTCGTCGGTTTCATTCTCCGGCTTGTCGAACAGGGGATGGATGTCCGGGCAGTCCATCAGCAGCTCCGCCCGGCCGCTGTCCAGCTCCACGCCGCGGATCCGGTACTCCGTCCCCGTCTCCTCCCAGGTGATGCGCACCGGCTCGGGGAACAGCACCAGCCGCCGGTCCGCCTGGGTGAGGGTAAATGGCAGGCTGCCGTAGTCCCGCAGCAGATACTTTCCGCAGGTTTCCGCGTCCCAGTTCTCGAACAGGGCGGGCAGGTCGTCGGTGAGGGCCACCCGGATCTCCACGCTCTCCCCCAGCCCCTCGGTGTGGAAGCCGCAGATGATGGGCACGGTCCGGCTCTCGGCGTCGTAGCTCTCCTCCCGGATCCGGCGGGTGACCGCCTCCCGCTTCGGCACACGGATAGGCTCACCGGAATAGGCGGTGTAAACGTCCATATCCTCCTCCGGGTAATCCTGATCGCCCACATAATAGGGCGCCGGCAACCAGGTCACCCCGCCGTCGATGGAGTAGACGAAGTGTAGATTCCCCTTGTCATAGGTATCGTAGGCCAGCTCCTCCTTCGCCACCGGCCCCACGTCCAGGAACACCCGCTGGTATTCCCCCTCCCGCAGGGCGGAGAGCAAGGTGATCGT
>CACYXE010000034.1 GCA_902778275.1 Oscillospiraceae bacterium | reverse complement strand
GACCGTTTCGAATGCGTCCCCCGATATATCCAATACGCGCTGGTATACGAGATGCAGTGGCGCATCCGCAAGGCCTGCATCCCGCCCGGCGTGCTGACGCCGGAGGAAGAGCGGGCCTACCTGGACAAGCTCCGGGAGCTGCTGCAATATATCGGCGACGGCGTGATTCTGGCGCTGAAGACCTGTTTCATCGAGCACAAGCTGTGCATCCTGCGCCTGAAATACAACAAGCCCCTGCAGCTGCGCTTTAACGAAGACAACGTGGGCCTGACCCTGGACGGCCGCGTTGTCGCATGGACGTCCTCCCGGCCGATCAGCGTGGATTTTCTGGAGCTCCGGCGGGATTCCTGCCGTCTGGAGGGGCACATCCTGCTTTTCGACGAGCTGCCCGAGGATATCTCTGTTTTTTGCTCCGCTATCGATCCGCTTGGCAAAGCAAAGCCGCTGGCCGACGCCCCTCTCGTTCTTGAGGCGCCGGTTCCGTCCCTGGGCGGGCCCTGGATGAACCGGTTCCGCTTCCGGCTGGACGTCCCCCTGTCCGCCGCGCGCAGCTACACCATGCTGCGGCTGGGCCTGCAGATCAGGAAAAGCTCTTTCCTGCTCACGCGCATCAGCTTCTCCATGTTCGCCCCCATCACGGAAAAGCTGGAGGCTTCCTATTTTTGGAACAATGGCTGGTGCGTCCGCTGTCGGGAGCCTTATCTGCTGATCTCGGCGGACAGCCCGCTCAAGCGGCTGTATCGCGCCCTGCGTTTCGACGTGCAGTTGCTGAGAAAAGCCGATCCCGCGCGGCGAAAGGCCGCCTGGACCCGTCCGCTGGTCGCTCTGCTGCGCGCTCTCCGCCGGCGGCCTCTCTGGCTGGTCATGGACCGTGTCGATCAGGCCGGGGACAATGGGGAAGCCTTCTTCCGTTTTATGCGGCGGGAGCACCCGGAGATCGACTGCCGTTTTGTCCTGTCGCCGGACAGCTGCGACGCCGCGGCGTTACGGAAGATCGGAAAGCTGGTCACGCCTATGTCCGACCGGCACAAGCGTCTTTTCCTGCAGTGTGACTACGTCATTTCCAGCCATCTCAACGAGCCCGTGTTCAATCCGCTGCTGGACGAGCGGATCGCCTATCGGGATATCCTGACAAAAGTCCGCTTTATCTGCCTGCAGCACGGCATCACCAAGGACGATATGTCGAATCTGCTCCGGAGATCCAAGCGGAACATGTTCGGTCTTGTGACATCCGCCCGGCCCGAGTATGAAGCCTTCCTGCAGCCCGGCTATCAGTACACGGAAAAGGAGATCTGGCTGACCGGCTTGCCCCGCTTTGACCGGCTGTACCGCAGCGAGCGGGAGCCGCGGCTGATCACCGTCATGCCCACGTGGCGGAAATACCTGGTGGGCAGCAGAAATCTCCTTACCAGCAGTTGGGGTCCCTCTCCCGCGTTCTATACCAGTGAGTATTACAGCTTCTACCGGGGCTTGCTGAACCATCCGCGTCTCCTGGAGGCCGCCCGGCGGCAGGGATATCAGCTGGCGCTCAAGCCCCACCCCAACATGCTCTCCTATACCTTCGATTCTCTCGTCGGCCCGGGGGTGAAGCTCCTGGGGCCGGAGGTCCCTTACCGGGATATCTACGCGGACAGCGATCTGATCGTCACGGATTATTCCTCCGCTGTTTTTGATTTCGCCTATCTGCGGCGGCCCGTCCTTTATGCGCAGTTTGACCAGGAGCGCTTCTTCAGCGGGGAGCACTCCTATACCCCCGGCTATTACGATTATGAGCGGGACGGTCTGGGCGAGGTGACCCGCGATCTGGAATCCACCGTGGACCGGATCATCGAGTACATGGAGAACGGTTGTGAGATGAAGCCGCTCTACCGGGAGCGCGCCGAGCGTTTCTTCGCCTTCTCCGACCAGGAGAACTGCCGCCGCGTCTATGAGAAGATCCTGGAGCGCGCGGGCGAAAAATAAACGCTGCTCCGCTCCCGAACGGGAGACGGCGCGTCCGCGCGCCACGCAGCGGGAAAACAGAGCGGCTGCCCTTCAAGACCCGCGGCCGCAAGGCGGCGCTCCGCAAGGAGCCGCGCCGCCCGATCCCCGGCGGGAGCCGGTCCGGGGAATAACAGGTTCAGAAAGAGGTGTTTGCTTTGAGCCGGGTTTTACTGCTGGTCCCGCATCAGGACGACGAGCTTCTCGTGGGCGGGCCGATGCTCGTGAATCTCTGCCGCGGCGGCCACGAGGTCTACGTCTTCCTTGCGACCAACGGCGATTTCTACCCCTTTGAGAGTGCGGCCAGGGCCCGGGAGAGCATCCGGGCGCTCACGCTCCTGGGCGTTGACCGGAGCCGGATCCTGTTCGGCGGCTACGGCGACGACTGGCGCGGCGGCAGCATATACGACGCCCCCTATGACGCGGAAAAGACTTCCATGGCGGGGTTTCAACAGACCCACGGGCCCGCTCCCGGGATCGACGAATGGCGGTATCTGCGCACGAAAGAGCACGCGCCCTACACAAAAGCCGCCTATCGGGAGGACCTGTTCACGCTGATGGACAGCCTGCGGCCGGAGGTGCTGCTCCTGATCGGCTATGATTTTCATCCGGATCACAGGGCCCTGCACCTGCTGAGCCTGGAGGCCCTGGCGCTGCTCATGGAGAAGGACCCCTCCTATACCCCCGTTCTGCTGGAGAAGTATGCTTACATGGGCAACCTCTTCGGCGCGGAGGACTTTTTCCGCATCCCCCATCTTCCCTCGGTCCGTCCCGGGAAGGTCCTGGACACCGCCTTTTTCGACTGGAAAAAGCGGATATGCTACCGGGTCCCGCGGGACTGCGACACCTTCTTTCTGGCCTTCAACCGGATGTTCCGGGCGGCCCGCTGCTACCGGACGCAGGGCATGTGGATGGCGGCTGACAAGATCATCAACACCGACGTGGTCTACTGGCAGCGGAATACGGCCAACCGGGTCCTGGGCGCCGAGATCCGCGCTTCCTCCGGCCAGGTGCGCTGGCTCAACGATCTCAAGCTCTTTGAGTCTGACAGCGTGTCCGAGAGAACCTGCGATCTGGCAAGCCTCTGCTTCCGGCCGGACCCGGCGGATGAGGAGAAGACCGTCACGGTCACCCTCAGGGCGCCTTCGGATCTGAAGCTGCTGCTCCTGTATTTCAACACGCCCGGGGGCATTTCGGCGGACCTGGAGGCGACGCTCTTCCTGGAAGACGGTTCCGAGGCGGTGCTCCGGGAGGCGCACCAAAGCCGCGGTACCTATTCGGTGCTGCGGCTGGAGCTGGACGGCAGGGCCTGCCTCGGCTTCCGTCTGCGCTTTGAAAACGTCCGGGGCGAGCTGGGTCTCGGGGAGATTGAGGCCCTGGACCGGGTGCCGGAGCCGCCCTTCCGGGAGCTTCTCGCCGAGCCCCGGGATACCAGATACTCCGTCTGGAAGACCCGGCTGCTCTGGCCTGAAAAGAAGCTCTACCGCCTGCTGCGAAAGCTGCGAAAGCGCATCCGGACGCCTTACGACAGGAAAAAAGAACGGTATCGCAAGGCCCGTTCGGAAGCCCTGGCCCAGGGGAAGGACTGGGCGCCCTGAGCGCGCAGCCCATCCTTCGGGGCTTCCGCCGGTCTTCACGCGGCAGCGCCCCGCATCCACATCGGATGCGGGGCGCTGCCTTGTTTTTTTATGGTTTTCCCTCAGAACAGGTCCGGCCTGGAGGGGGAAAAGATGTTGTCCGGCACCACGTCCATGCCGTTTATCCAGCGGCGGATCATGTCGAAGGCGTGGTTGCCCGCCATGCGCCGGATGAAGCTGCGGGTCCGGTGCACGCCCATGAACACGTCGCGCACGTAGGTCTCGCCCTCCACGGCCATGGAGATGAACACGGTGCCCACCTCATGGACGCCGTCCCCGTCGGGACCGGCCAGACCCGTGACGCCGATGCCGATGTCCGCGCCGGTGATGGCGCGCACCCGCTCGGCCATGGCGGCGGCCACCTCGTGGCTGACCGCGCCCTTTTCGGCGATGAGGGCCGGGTCGACGCCCAGCAGCCGGGCCTTGACCCCGTCGGTGTAGGTCACGGCGCCGCCCACGAACACGGCGCTGGCGCCGGGGATGTCGGTGATGCGCTTGGCGATCTCACCGCCGGTGCAGCTCTCCGCCGCGGCGAAGGTGAGCCCCCGCTCCCTGAGCAGCGGCAGCACCGCCTCCTCCAGGCACTCCACGTCCTGGCCGTAGACATAGTCTCCCAGGACCTCCTTCACGTGTCGGATCACCGGGGCCATCATCTCCTCGGCCTCCTCCTCGCTGCGGGCCTTGGCGGTCACCTGCAGCAGGCAGTCGCACTCCTTGGCGTAGGGGGCCATGGAGGGGTTGATCATGGCGTTCATCTCCTCGGCGAAGATATCGTCCACGGCGCTCTCGCCGATGCCGAAGATCCGCACCGAGTGGGACACGATCTGCTCGTCGCTGAGCTTTTTCAGATAGGGGATCACGCACTGGCGGAACATGGGGTCGCACTCCACCGGGGGTCCCGGCACCATGACGACCACCTTGCCGTCCTTCTCGAAGGCGCAGCCGGGGGCGGTGCCCCAGTTGTTGTGGAAGACGGTGCCGCCCTCGGGGATGAGGGCCTGGACGAAGTTGTTGGGGGTGATCTGCCGCCCGCCCTTGATGTAGTCGTAGAGGGCGTCGGCCTCGGCCTTGTTCTCCACCAGGGGCACGCCGAAGGTCTGGCACAGGATCTGCTTGGTCAGGTCGTCGCAGGTGGGCCCCAGGCCGCCGGTGGTGATGATGATATCCGCCCGCTCCTTGGCGATGCGGGCGCACTGGGCCAGCCGCTCGGGGTTGTCGCCCACCACGGTGTGGTAGCGCACGTTGATGCCGATCTGGCTGAGCATCTCGCTCACGTCCCGGGCATCGGTGTTGGTGATGTGGCCCAGCAGGATCTCGGTGCCCACGGAGATGATCTCGGTGTTGTAGGTTTTTTTCACGGCTTCATTCATGTCTCAGTTCGATCCTTTCCCTGCCCCGCAGCGCCTCCGCCACCAGGGTCTCGATATCCAGAACGCTCTCGGCTTTTTCCACTTCTGCCAGTTTGGGTCTTGTCCGGGGGTGCCGGGGGGTGAACACGGTGCAGCAGTCCTCATAGGGGAGGATGGAGGTGTCGAAGGTGCCGATCTTCCGTGCCATGCGCACGATCTCCTCCTTGTCCATGCCGATCAGGGGCTGGAGCACCGGCAGGTCCAGCACCGCCTGGGTGCTGGCCATGGCCTCCATGGTCTGGCTGGCCACCTGGCCCAGGTTCTCCCCGGTGACGATGGCGGCGGCCTTGCAGTCCCTGGCGATGCCCTGGGCGATGCGCATCATGAAGCGCCGCATGATGAGGGTGAAGTACTCCTCCGGGCACTTGTCCCGGATCTCCTCCTGGATGTGGGTGAAGGGCACCACCTCCAGGGTCATCCTGCCGCAGTAGCGGGTGAGGATGTTGCCAAGCTCGATGACCTTCTCCTTGGCCTGCTGGGAGGTATAGGGGAAGGAGAAGAAGTGCACCGGGATCAGATGCACGCCCCGCCGGGCGATCATGTAGCTGCTCACCGGGCTGTCGATGCCGCCGGAGAGCAGGGTCACCGCTGTGCCGTTGGAGCCGATGGGCATGCCCCCCGCCCCGTCGACGGGGGCGGCGTGGACGTAGGCGGCGGCGTCCCGCACCTCGATGTGCACGGTCAGCTCCGGCTCATGCACGTCCACCGCGCAGTCCGGGTAGGCCTCCGCCAGCTCCCCGCCCACGTACTGGCTCAGCTGGATGCTGGTCATGGGGAAGGCCTTGTCGCTGCGCTTGGACTCCACCTTGAAGCTGCGGGCCCGCTCCATATCGTCCCGCAGGTAGTCGATGGCCAGCCTCGCGATGGCGTCCTTGTCCTTTTCGCAGGCGGCGGCCCGGGTCATCTTGATGATGCCGAACACGTCCTGCAGGGCCTCGAAGGCGGCGTCCATGTCGGCGCTGTCGTCGGCGGGCTCCACGTAGATGGTGGACTGCATGATGCTGAGCTTGAATTTGCCCAGGCCCAGCAGCCGCCGGCGGACGTTGCCCATGAGCTTCTGCTCGAAGCTGCGCCGGTTGAGGCCCTTGAGCACGATCTCCCCCAGCTTTAACAAAATGATATCGTTCATAGTGTCCCTCACTGTCATTGCGAGGGCCGCACCGCGGCCCGCAGCAATCCGTATTCCCCGTCTCTGCCACGCCTTGCCGCATGCCGATTCCCGGGCCGGCCGGGCTTGGTCGCCTCGGCCCGCCAATCGGGCGGCTGCGGAAATTCCGGCTTTGCTTCCTCCGCCCCCGGCGGTGCAAAGCCGCAATTCTCGAATCTCAAAACTCAAAACTAAAAACTATCTTACCCCATTTTCCGCCGGGAATCAAGCACAAAGCGGACGGCGCAGACGCCAAAGGAGGCCCGCGGCTTATTGCAGGAACAGGTAGACCAGGACCACCACCAGGCCCATGCTGAACATCAGCAGGCTGAAGGACAGGCTGGCCACGAAGCCCCGGGTGCCCTCCGGCTGCCGCACGTAGTCGGTGAAGCGGTCGTTCTCCGCCGGGTAGACGAAGCCGTTGTCGTTGTTCCGGTAGAGCAGGGCGCAGAAGCCCTTGCGGATCACCTCCGGCAGGGTGCTCACCGTGCGGGCCGCCAGGGCGCCCAGGAAGGGCAGCACCTGCAGCAGCAGCGGACGGTAGATCAGATTCTCCAGATCCAGGAAGGCGGGCCACAGATCCACATAGGTGTTCTTCTTCATCAGCACCCGTCGCACGAAGAGCAGATACACCAGCGCGCCGATGGTGACGGAGATGAGCCCGCCCTTCAGGTTGGTCCAGGTGAAGTAGTGCACCTGATGGTAGCCCGGCTCCACGGCGAAGAAGCCGTCGGCCAGGGCGGCCAGCTTATCCATGGAGATGTACACCGTGCAGCCCAGCAGCGGGATCAGCGCAGCGCACAGGCCCAGCACGCCGCCGGAGACGGGATTTGCCCAGCTCTTGTTCATGGCGTCGAACTTCTTCTGCACTGCGGCGTCCGCGTTCTTCTCCACGCAGACGCAGATAAAGAGCTTGAGCATGTAGGCCAGGGTCAGGCCGCCGGAGATCAGGAAGATCCACTCCGCCGCCTTGTAGGCGCCGTGGGGCAGCCCGGCATGCTCCAGCAGCTCCATATACTCCACGATGCTCTCGTGCAGCAGGGTCTTGGACACATAGCCGCTGCCGCCGGGGATGCCCGCCAGGCCGCAGAGGCCCATGAGCATGGCGAAGCTGAACACGGGCTTGCCCCGGCCGAAGCCCCGGATCTCGTTGAGCTCCAGCTTGTGCAGGTTCATGAACACCGCGCCCGCGGCAAGGAACAGGGTCAGCTTGAACAGGGAGTGGTTCAGCATGTGCAGAACCAGGCCGTGGACCGCCAGGGCGTTCTCCTCCCCCAGCAGCTCGCTCATGGCGACGCCGGTGAGGATGAAGCCGATCTGGCTCATGGAGGAGCAGGCCAGGGTGCGCTTGAGGTTGACGCTGAACACACCCAGCACCGCGCCGGTGGCCATGGTGATCATGGCCAGCACCAGCATCACCCGGCCCCACTGGGCGTCGTGGAGGAAGAGCTTGGCCGACAGCACCAGGATGCCGAAGATGCCCGCCTTGGTGATGATGCCGGACAGCAGGGCCGAGGCCGTGGCCGGCGCCACCGGGTGGGCGGCGGGCAGCCAGGTGTGCAGCGGCCACATGCCGCACTTGGCGCAGAAGCCGAAGGCGGTGAGGACGCCCGCCGCGTAGAGCCGGGCCCGGTTGGGATAGCTTGGGGCCAGGGCGGCCAGCTCCCTGATGTTCACGGTGCCGAACATGTCCTGCAGCAGGAACAGGCCCATCAGCGTCACCAGGCCGCCGATGACGGCGAAGGCCAGGTAGCTGTCCGCCGCGCGCATGGCGCCGGGGGTCTCCTCATGGGCAACCAGGGTCCAGGAGGCCACGCTCATCACCTCGAAGCAGATCAGCAGCGTGTACAGATCCGCCGCCAGGAACACGCCCAGGGTGGCGCCCTCGGTGATCAGGTAATAGAGATAGTAGCGGCTCTTGTGCCCGGCGTGGCCCAGGTACTCCTGGCCGAAGACCGCGCTGCCGAACCAGAGCACCGAGCCCATCAGGCACAGGATCCAGCGCAGGCCGTCCAGGCTCAGGGCAAAGCCCAGGCCGCAGACCTTCGCGAAGGTGAAGGAGGTCTCCCCGTCCAGGCCGATGAACAGCAGCAGGATCACCAGCAGCAGATCCACGGTGGGCACCAGCCAGCTGACCGCGGCCCGGAGGCCCAGCAGGGCGGCGCTGCGGTTTTTCTCCCCGGCGGAGCCGGCGAACCAGCAGATCAGGCCGCCCAACACCGGCAGCAGCACCAGCACCGGCAGCAGGAAGGAAGCGAAATTCGTCATAGCCGTCCCCTCCTCTCACATCAGGCCCGCCGTGTAGGCGGACAGGATGTTCTGCAGCATGGGCATGAAGGCGATCAGCGCCAGACCCAGGGCGGCGCACATCCACAGGGCGGAGGTCATCCGGGGCCCCGGATCCGTCAGCTCCTCCAGGCCGGAGTCGTCAAAGCCGTGGGGCGGGAAGTAGCCCTCCAAAATCACGCTCAGCAGGTACATGCCCGTGAGGAAGGCGGACACCGCCAGGGCCGCCGCCCCGGTGATGGCCAGGGGCGTGGCCTGGGCCGCCGCCGCCTGGGCGATGGCCCACTTGGAGGCGAACCCGCACAGGGGCGGCACGCCGATGAGCCCCAGGGACGCGATGGTGAACACCGCGAAGATGGCCGGGGTCTTTTTGGCGTAGCCCGTGTACTGGAACACGTATTCCTGCACCCCCTGGGGCAGCTCCTCCGTGCGGCACAGCAGCGCGCCCGCGCAGAAGAACAGGGCGATCTTCAAGGCGCTGTGGGCGATCATGTGCAGGATCGCCGCGGTGAGGCCCGCGCCGCTGCACAATGCCGCGCCCAGCAGCATATAGCTCAGATTGGAGACCGTGGAATAGGCCAGGCGGCGCTTGAGGTGCTGCATGCGCAGGGCCATGGTGGAGCCGAAGACGATGGTGAAGGCCGTCACGGCCAGCATGACGTTCTGGGCGAAGCTCCCCGCCAGGAAGGCGGCGCCGTAGCCGAAATACTGCAGGCGCAATATGGCGAAGATGCCCGCGTTGACCACCGCCACCGCGTGCAGCAGCGCCGTGACCGGGGTGGGCGCGACGCCCGCCGAGGGCAGCCAGGCGTGGAAGGGGAACACCGCCGCCTTCACGCCGAAGCCGAAGAAGCCCAGCAGGAAGCCCACATACAGCAGCGCCTCGTGGCCCGCCGCGAGGCCCCTGTCCAGGCTGCCCCCGGCCCGGAAGGCCAGGCCGCCGTAGCCGGAGAGGATCATCATGCTGACGAAGGCCAGGGCCGCGCCGCTCATGGAATAGATCAGATACTTGAGGCCGGCGGACTTGGCGACGCCGTCCATCTCGTGCATGACCAGGGGCAGGGTGCACAGGGTCAGCATCTCGTAGAACAGGTACATGGTGAAGAGGTTGGCCGCCGTGGCGATGCCGATCACCACGCCGTAGGTCATGGTGAAGAAGGCGAAGAAGCGGTTCTGCGCGTGGTCGTGCTGCATGTACTCGAAGGCGTACAGGTCCGTGATGGGCCAGAGCACGGCCACGATGGCCACGAACACCGCCGACAGCCCGTCCACATGCAGGGCCAGGGAGAAGTCCTCCCCGAAGATCTCCGCCAGCATGTAGACCTGGGGCACGCCGCTTCTCAGCCGCAGCAGCAGGGCCAGGGCCCCCAGGGATACCAGGGAGCAGAGGATCATCACGAAGCTATTGCGCCGGTGGGTATCCTCGATGGGGCGGATGAACAGGGCCAGGCCGCCCAGCAGGGGGACCAGGATCAAAGCAAGCAATAACACTTTCATCATCCAGCCCTCCTTACAGGATCCCGGCCGCCAGGCCGGAAAGCCAGCCCAGCAGCTGCGCCGGGAAGAGCCCCAGCAGCAGCGCCGCGGCCGCCAGCGCGCACAGCGGCAGATTGATGCACCAGCCGCAGGAAATGCGCTCGTACTCGAATTCCTCCCCGGGGAAGAAGCCCTTGCTCACCGGAGAGAGCAGGTAGCCCGCCGTCAGCAGGGCGGACAGCAGCAGCACCGCCGCGCCGATCCAGCCCAGGGCCGGGAAGGCGGCAAGGCTCCCCAGGGCCAGGTACCACTTGGACACGAAGCCCGCGAAGGGCGGGATGCCCACCAGGGACAGGCCCGTCACCGCGAAGCAGAACAGGGGCAGGGGCATGGACCGCCCGATGCCGTAGAGCTGCTCCACCCTTGTCTTGCCGGTCTTGCAGATGAAGGCGCCGGCGCAGAGGAAGAGGCAGACCTTGGCCACCGAGTGGAACACCGCCTGGAGGATGGCCCCGGCAAAGCCCAGGGGCTGGAGCAGCAGCAGGCCGAAGATCACGTAGCTCACCTGGGAGACGGTGGAATAGGCCAGGCGCTTTTTCAGCACCTTCTCCTTATAGGCCAGCATACTGCCCATGAACACCGTGACCAGGGCCAGGATCAGCACCGTGCTCTGCACGTAGGTGCCCCGCAGGGCCTCCGCCCCGAAGAGGTAATACACCGTGCGCAGGATGCCCAGCACGCCGCCCTTGGTGATGACGCCGGACAGCACCGCCGAGGCGGGGGCCGGCGCCTCCGGATGGGCGGTGGGCAGCCAGTCGTGCAGGGGGAGCATACCGGCCTTGCCGCCGAAGCCCACGATCATGGCCAGGCCCGCCGCCAGCAGCAGCGGCGTCACCGGGCCGGTCAGCGAGCCGCCGGGGGTGAAGACGGCGCCGCCGGTGCTTTTGGCCGTCACGAAGAAGCCGAACAGGGCCAGGGCCGCCCCGAACAGGGAGTAGCCCAGATACTTCATGGCCGCCCGGCGGGAGGCCTCCGTCCCCTCATGGAGGACCAGGGGGAAGCTCAGCAGGGTCATGCACTCATAGAACATGTAGAAGGTCAGGAGGTTGCCCGCGTAGCACAGGCCCAGCATGGCGCTGAGCGTCAGCAGGTAGAACACGTAGTAGGTGCCCAGCCGCTCGTGGAGATATTCGAAGCCGAAGATCCCCGCCAGCAGGAACATGGCGGCAAAGAGCAGGGAGAAGATCTTCCCCACCGTGTCCAGGCGCAGCAGCAGCGGCAGGCCCGGCAGGCAGGGGACGCGCAGCTCGCCCGCGGAAAAGACGCACAGCAGCACCAGCAGCAGCTCCAGGACCATCAGGGGGACCAGCAGCTTTTTCTCCGGCCGCCGGGCGGCCAGCGCCGCCGTCAGCGCGGGCAGCAGGATGGGAAGCAGAAGCATCACAGACATCATCCTCCCTCCCTTACAGCAGCGAGACGCTCTTGGTGAGCAGCTCGATCAGCGGGTGGGCAAAGCAGCCCAGCAGGATCACCGCCAGGCCCATGCAGACCACCGCCGCCTTGAAGGACAGGCTGGGGACGAATTCGTGGGAGTAGACCACGCCGTCGGTGTCCGCCTCGCCGCCCTTCCAGATCTGCACGATGGCGGGCAGATAGTACCAGGCGTTCAGGAGGCTGGAGATGGCGATGGCCGACAGGGCCACGATCATCTGCCACTGGGGGATGCCCTCGGCCAGGGCCGCGCGGCCCAGCACCAGCTTGGTGACGAAGCCCGCCAGCAGCGGCAAGCCCACCATGGACAGGCCGCCGATGGTGAAGCCCACGCCCGCCATGGGGCAGCGCCGCCCGGCGCCGCGGAGGAAGTAGAGCTTCTTCTGATGGCCGGAGGCGTCGATCAGCCCGCCGGTGGAAACGAACAAGAGGGGCTTGGTAAAGGCATGGGCGATGATCTGGAAGATGGCCGCCGCGATGCCCATGGTGGTGCACAGGCCCAGCCCCAGGTAGATGTAGCCCACCTGGGCCACCGAGGAGTAGGCGATCATGCGCTTGGCGTGGGGCTCCCGCACGGCCCAGACGGAGCCGTAGACCATGGCGCCGGCGCCCAGCACCAGCAGCACCGAGCCCACGCCCAGGGAGCCGATCTCCGCCGGGGTGAAGACCCGGCACATGACCTTGATGAGCAGGATGATATAGCCCTTGAGCACCACGCCGGACAGCACCGCGGAGGAGGCCGTGGTGGCGCTGCCGTGGGCGGTGGGCAGCCAGGTGTGGAAGGGGAACAGGGCGCTCTTGACGGCAAGCCCCACGCAGATCATGCCCGCCAGCATCGCCAGGGGGTAGTCATAGGCGGGGTTGGAGAACAGCTTCGTCACCGCCGGCAGCAGGTTCGGCATCAGCAGATGGCCGGTGATGGTGTAGAGCATGGACACGCCGAAGAGGAACACGCCGCTGCCCACCAAGCTCATGATCAGGTAGCGGATGGTGGCCAGGATGGTCTGGCCGCTGTCCTTGGCCATGACGATGCTGCAGGCGGCGATGGTGTTGATCTCGATGAACACGTAGCCGGTGAACATGTCGTTGGTGAAGCACAGGGCGAAGAGCGAGGCCGCCAGCAGGTCCATCATGATGTAGTACAGGTTCTGCTTTTCCGGGAGGATGTCCTCCTCCAGGTCCGCCTTGCCCCCCAGCAGGGAGAAGATCATCACCAGGCAGAAGACCATGGACAGCAGGGCTTCGATGGGGCCCGAGCGCAGCTCGTTGCCCCAGGGGGCCGGGAAGGCGCCCATGGCATAGCTGAAACAGCGGCCGGCCCGGGCGGTCTCCGCGAAGACCACGCCGCTCAGCACGGCGCAGACGGCCAGCATCAGCAGCGTCAGGTACCGGGCCTTTTTGCCGTCGCGGATCAGCGTGGTGACGATGCCGCACAGCAGGCCCAGGAAGACGCAGAAAAACGGAAAATTCTCATAAAACAGCCGCATACTCAGTCCTCACTTTTCTGCGCCCGCATCATGATCTCGTCGATGTTCAGCGAGCCGTATCTCTTGTACAGGCGCTGGGTGAGCGCCAGACCGAAGGCCGTGAAGGACACCGACACCACGATGCCGGTCAGCACCAGGCCGGCGGGCAGCGGGTTGGAGTAGACCTCCGCGCTGGCGGGGACGGCGGGGTTCGTGACGATGGGGGCCAGCCGCCCCTCCACAAAGCCGGAGCTGGTGAGGAAGAGGAAGATGGCGCTGTCCATAAAGCCCATGGAGACCACCTTCTTGAAGAGGTTGCGGTTGAAGACCATGCCCGCGAGACCCACTACGAACAGCAGCACGGAGGCGGTCTCAAAGCGGTTGGCATGCAGCATCTGCAGCATGGCGTTGATGTCCATATCACAGATCCCCCCTTCCGAAGTAGGTATAGAAGGCATACATGGTGCAGGCCACCTCCAGGCCCACCGCCACGTTGATGGGCAGGATGATCCCGGCGGAGAGGATGCTGCCGGGCCGGCCCAGAGGCATGATGTTGGGCAGGCCGTTGGCGCCCACGTAGATGGTGTAGCAGATGAGGATGGCGTAGAGGATCAGCGCGCCCACCTTGACGGCGTGGTACACGTGGTGGTTGAAGAAGCTGCGCACCTTCTCCACGCCGAAGGCGTTCTCGCAGAGGATCAGCGCGCCGCCCAGGATGCTGCCGCCGGCGAAGCCCCCGCCGGGGGACAGGTGGCCGTTGCAGAGGATGTACAGGCCGTAGAGCAGGATGACGGGCATGAGCACCCGGGTGACGTGGCCCAGGATCTGGTTGCGGGTGATCCGGTCCAGCTCGTCCCCCCGGCGCAGCAGCGCCCGGTCCCGGCGCGTGGTGTTCTTGGAGTCCACCTCCAGCAGCATGATCACCGCCGTGGCGCCCAGAAACAGCACGCAGCTCTCCCCGTAGGTATCGAAGCCGCGGTAGACCAGGATGATGTTGGTCACCAGGTTGGTGGCGCCCACCTCCTGCACGCCCTGCTCGATGTAGCGGCGGGAGGTCTCGTTGACCGGGGCGTTGCCCTGGTCGCCGAAGCGGGGCAGATAGGCCACCGTGGCCAGCATCACCAGGGCGAAGACGGCGCAGCTGAAGATGGCGAAGACCTTTGTCAGCACCCGGTTGATGGGGCCGCCCGCCCCCTGCAGCAGGGAGGGGCCGCTCTCATAGGGCGTCTCCTCGGCCCGGGGCTGGGGCGGGTTCTCCACATGGGCGGCGGGCTCGGCCAGGCCGGGCTCGTCCCCCTCCGTCCAGCGCAGGAGCTTTTGGTACCAGAGAGGCGTTTTCACGGTTCCTCGCCCCCCTTCCCGCCGTCATGGCGGCGCATGCTCCGGAGGGCCAGCAGGAACAGGATCGTGTCGATCCCCACGCCCACGGCGGCCTCCGTGATGGCCAGGTCCGGCGCCCGCAGCAGCAGCCAGATGACGCTGAGCATGGTGCCGAAGGTGGCGTAGATGATAACGGTAGGCAGCAGGTGCCGGGTGAAGTTGACCGAGACGGCGCAGATCAGCAGGCCGATCAGCAGCAGGTATTCAAAGACGATCATTCTTCCCTCACCTCGCAATGCTTCTCATAGTCGGGGTTGGTCATCAGCTCCACCTTGCTGATGCGGTGGGTGGAGACGGGGCTGGTCAGCCACTGGAAGGCCAGGATCAGCAGGATCTTGGCGCTGGCCCAGCCCAGGCCGCGCAGGAGGATCATGCCGATGAAGATCAGAAGCGTGCCCAGGGTGTCCACCACGGCGGCCGCGTGGATCCGGGTCAGCACATAGTCGAAGCGGTAGACGCCGTACAGGCTCAGCACGCAGCAGATCACGCCCAGGCCGATGGATACGGCCGCAAGGATCTCACGGATCATCGGTCCACCTCCTGTTCCCTGTCCAGGCTCCTGTCGCCGCTCTGCCGGTGCAGGGTAAAGTTCTGCTTGAAGCGGCACAGCACGATCACCGTCAGGAAGGCCAGCAGCGCGAACACCAGGCTGATGTCCAGGATATAGTCCGCGCCCAGGACCACCGCCAGGATGACGATCAGGTTCACGCCCAGGCTGCCCATCAGGTTGGTGGCCACGATCTTGTCCGTAAAGCGCTTGCCCAGCACCAGGTACAAAAGCGAGGCCAGCACCAGCAGGCCCAGGATGACCAGGACCACGATCAGATAACGGTGCATAAACAGGCTCATGCGCCCACCTCCTGTTCCGTCTCCCCGGTGCCGTCCAGCCGCCGCTCCATGGCCATCAGCCGCAGGTTCAGGCCGCTGCCCGGGGTGCCCTCGGCAAACTCGGTGTTCAGGGCGTGGACGGTCAGGACGCTGCCGTCGATGCCGATGGTGTAGGTGCCCGGGGTGATGGTGATGGAATTGGCCAGGATGGTCTGCAGGTAGGTCCTGCGCAGCCGGCTGTCAAAGCGGAAGATCCGCGGGCGCACCAGGGAGGCCTTCGGGGACAGGATCACCCTGAGGGTGGCCAGATTCGCCTTGACGATCTCCACCACCAGGCAGGCGGCGTAGCACAGCAGCTGCCAGCCGATCCGCAGGGTCTTGCGGCTGCGCTCCGTGGACCAGCCGCAGACCTTCACGGCGAAGAGCGTGACCGCCGCGCTCAGCACCAGGCCGAAGCCGGCCACGTCCCAGGTGACGCGGCCGTTGAACAGCAGCCAGAGCGCGAGGAAAAACAAAAACATCAGCATAGGCAATCCCCTCCGTCCTCGTCAGGATCGTTTCCGGAAATAGTTGTGCAATCGGTTCAAATTGCGCATATTTGATAATATTATACCAATCCCCCGGCGCTTTCACAAGAGCATAGTGCAAAAATCTTAAGCGTTTTTTGCAGGCGAAAGCGCCGGAGGAAGGAAAAAAGGACGTGCCGCCACGTCCTTTTTTGCGCGGATATTCCCGCTGTCGAAGTCTTCTTTTCCCTCAGCTCCAGCCGCGCATGTCCCGGTGCAGCAGCAGGTAGGAGGCCAGCACCGTCAGCAGGTCCGACGCCACCTGGGACCAGACCAGGCCGTACATGCCAAACAGCCGGTTGAAGAGGAACAGCATGGGGATGTTCAGCCCCACCCAGCGCAGCACCGTCAGAAGCAGCGAGCGGAAGCCCATGCCCAGGCCCTGGTACAGGAACACCACGAAGAAGCAGAAGAACATGATCCCCGCCGCGACGGAGCGGACCCGCAGAAAGCCCGTGCCGATGGCCAGGGTCGCCGGGTCCTCGATGAAAAAGCGCACGATCTGCGGCGCGAGCAGCTCATAGCTGGTGACGCTCAGCACCGCCACGGCGAGCCCCGCCAGCAGGGTAACCCTCATGACGCCGCGGATGCGCTTATAGTCCCGCAGGGCGCAGCTGTAGGCCACCAGGGGCACCATGCCCTGGCACAGGCCGATGCAGATCTGCTGGGGAAGGCGCTCCGCCTTCAGCACGATGCCGATGGCGGCCAGGGCCGTATCGCCGTAGCCGGAGACCAGCCGGTCCAGCACCATGTAGTCCACGTCGAAGAGCAGGGCGCCCAGGGAGCCGGGAATGCCCACGGCGTAGACCGCCCGGCGGCTGTCGGGCCGGGGCGGCGGCGCGGTGAAATCGGCGGCGATGACCCGCTGCCGGCCGCAGAAGATCAGCAGACAGTAGCCGCAGGAGATCAGGTTGGAAAGCAGCGTGGCGATCCCCACGCCCAGCACCTCATGCCCCGGCGGCAGCAGCACGAACATGAACAGCGGGTCCAGGAAGATGTTGAGCGCGCCGCCCAGGGCCACGCCGATCCCGGCCTCCCGGGACAGGCCGAGGCTGCGCAGCAGGTTGGAGAGCACATTGGCCAGCAGCGTGGGGATCCCGCCCGCCACCAGCGCGCACAGCACGTAGACCCGGGCGTGGGCGTAGGTGTTCTCCCCCGCCCCCAGGACGCCGAGGATCGGGCGCATGAACAGCAGCAGGAGCAGGGAAAAGCCCAGGGCCGCCGCCGCGCCCAGACGGGCGCAGTAGGCCGCCACCCGTGTCGCCTCCTCCTTCTCCCCGCGGGCCAGCAGCATCGGCAGCAGGGCGCCGCCGCCGGTGCCGAACAGGATGCCCAGGGCCGGGATCAGGTTGAACACGGGCAGGATCAGCGACACCCCTGCCACCATGGCCGGGTCGTTGGTCTGGCCGATAAAGTAGGTGTCCGCCAGGTTATAGATCAGCACGATCAGCTGGCCCGCCACCGTCGGTACGGCCATGGCCCGCACCGCCCGGGGGACGCTCATGGTGCTGAAGATCTCTTCGCTGCTGGCTTTCTGTCTCATGGCTTCCTTCCTTGTGGATCAACGGTTCCGGGGCCGCGCCCTGCCGGGCGGAGCGCCGCTCAGGGCCGGGCCAGAAAGGCGCGGATCGCCGGCAGCGCCTTTTCCGCCTCGGCCCGCCCGATCTGATACACCCGCTCCAGCTCCTCCGGGTCATGCTCGGTCCGGGAGATGCCCAGGGCCTCCGGCGGGCGGAGCGCCAGGATCTCGCCCCGCCGCTCCTTCTCGTCGATCTCGTCCATCTGCCGGTTGTACACCGCCGGGCGGGCGGCCAGGACCGCCGCCATCTTCGGCGTTCGGCGCAGGGCCAGACCCATGAGGGCCAGGCCCCTGGTCTTCCCCTTCCGGTAGCCCCTGGGCTGGGTCAGCACGTACAGGTTCCGGTCGTAGCCCGCCCGCTCCATGAAGCGGTAGGGCACCGGGTCGGTCATGCCGCCGTCCAGCAGGCGGAAGCCGTCCACCTCCACGGCCCGGGACACCATGGGCAGCGAGGCCGAGCCCCGCATCCACAGCATGTCCCGCTCCCCGCCGTCGCCGCACTTGTGATAGCGGATCTCTCCCGTGTCGGCGTCGGTGGCGCCGATGTAAAATTCCATGGGGTCGGCCGCGAAGGCCGCCCGGTCAAAGGGGTCCAGCACCTCCGGCAGCTCCCGGTAGCAGAAGTCCGCCCCGTACAGGTCGCCGGTCTTTAAAAGGGAGCGGATGCTGCAGTACCGGGGATCCCGGCAGTAACGCTTGTTGTAGCGCACCGCCCGGCCGATCTGCCGGGATTTATAGTTGCAGCCGAAGACCGCGCCGGCGGAGATGCCCGCGCCGCCGTCGAAGCGGATGCCGTTTTCCATCAGCACGTCCAGCACCCCGCAGGTGAAGAGGCCCCGCATGGCGCCGCCCTCCAGGATCAGTCCGCTTTTCATGCTTCGCCGTCCCTCCTTGTATTTGGTCTGAACAGGCTCAGGGCAGCGGCTCCATGGTCAGGAGGTAGTACTCCTGACACGTGATGGGGCTGCCGCTCCCATACTGAACGTAGCTGCCGGGATTGAGGAGCCAGCCCTCCTCGTAAGGCACGGCGGGCGCTCCCAGAAAGGCCGACATGGTCTCGTCCGGGTGCGCGTATCCCGCCTCGAAGGCCTTCTCCCAATCCGCGAACCAGCCGCTGTCCTGGTCAATGTCTGACAGGAAGTCGGCATAGACAGCGCCGGAGTACAGGGTGTACAGCACCTGCTCCCCCGCCGGGCCCTCGCCCGCAAAACGGAGGACAAAGCGCTCCGAATCCATGGAGAGGGTCATCATCTCCTCCAGATACGCGCAGGGGATCGCAAAGCCGCCGTTTTTCTGTTCGGTGTTTTCCACCGGATAGTCCACGATGCGGTCCGGCAGGACCCTCTCCCGTTCCTCCGCCGTCAGCCCCCGCAGGCAGCGGATGCCGCCGCTGAACAGCGCCTGGAACGGTTCGGCCAGGACGGCTCTGTCTTCGTCCTTCTCCGGATCGTAAAAGAAAAACCTGTTGGAAGCGGCGTCCGGCGAATACATGGTTTTTCTGTCGAATTCACTGCAGCTGCCGCAGGATATGCCCAGCACCACGTCAGGCCCCAGCTGGCGCGCCACGGCAAGGCTCTTGCTGTCGGGGAATCCGTCGGTCTGCAGGATCATAAGAAGCTCATCGCCGTTATTGGACAAAACGGTAAAAGAAGTCGGGAATTGTTCTTTCCCCAGCCTGGAGCCCTGCCCCGTCTGCCCGGCGTCCAGATACCACTGTGTCTGTCGCAGCTCCCGGTTCGGCAGCACCCAGAGCTCCAGGGTCATGAGCGACAGGCCCTGGACGTTGTCGCCGCGCCAGGACTCAAACTGCCGCCATAGCTGCAGCCCCAGGCCGTCCTTCGTCCTTTGGATCTGTTCGACGCGATAGCCGCCCTCCGCGCACAGGCCGTCCAGATCGCTCAGCTGCACGACCAGGTCCTCATCCACCGGCAGCGTGACCACCGCGTCGGTCAGCGTCCAGTGCATAGTCGCTTCATCCCTGCCCCTGGCCAGAGAATACTGGGGATAGAGGCGGACTTCACGGCCGCCCAGCAGCAGCGATTCCGTCTCCGGCTGCAAAAAACCGGCGACCTCCCGCTTCGCCGCCAGGAGCAGGGCGGAAACGGCGAGAAAGCCCACCGCGGCCACAAACACCGTTCGGATCTTTCCCTTCCAGCCGCTGCGGAAAAAGCCGATGATCAGCCAAAGGACCGCCAGGGCCAGCGCCACGGCCAGCCCGACCGCCGCCACCCGAAAGGCCGTCCGGCCTTCCGTCCATTTCCAAAGGAGCTGAGGCGTACCCTGCAGCTCCTCCCAGTACGGCGTGATCCATTCCCGGACCTGCCGCAGGATCTCTCTGCCCCTCTCCATTCCGCTCTCCTCCTCACAGGTGGTCCGGACGCCCGCGGAGCGCGCGGCCGGAGCCTTTCTCCCTTTCTATGTTTTTTAGTATACAGGATATACCCGGAAAATGCAAACAAAGCGCACTTTCCCCGGGACGGATTGACTTCTTGCCTTTGACGGGGCATAATGGTCTCAAAGGATCGTTGTCAGACAAGGAGACGAAAGCCATGGGCGCCATTTCCAACAAAGCCGGGATCACAAATCCCCTGCCCGCCGCCGTCGCCCGGGGCGGGAGCCGCCGGCTCCCCTCTGTGAGGCGCTGAGATGGCGGCCGCCGATCAAAGCCTCATCCGCAGACGCCTGGTCTTTTACGGCTGGGTCCAGGGGGTGGGCTTCCGCTATCGCGCCCGGCACGCGGCGGGGCTCTACGGCTGCACCGGCTGGGTCAGGAACGAATACGACGGCTCCGTGACCATGGAGATCCAGGGCACGGAGGCGCAGATCGACCAGGTGATCCTTGCCGTGGAGAGGGGCAGCTATGTGCGGATCGAGAATCTGGAGAGCCGGAGCCTGCCCGTCGTGCCCGGCGAGAAGGGCTTTTACGCCCGGTAACCATCGAACAAGGAGAACTGTTATGCTGAACGAACCCGAACTGTTCCGGGCCGCGGAGGCGGGCCTTAAGTCCATGGGCGTGATCGCGCGCTTTGAAGCGGAAAACGGCCCCATCCTGGGCCGCATGATGATCACCCTCACCCAGATCCCGGAGAGCGTCCCCTGCCCGCGGGAGGACCGGGAAAACCTGACCGCCTTCGAGGCCTCCTTCGACTTCTGCAACGTGGCCCTGGGCGTGGCGGTGGACACGAAGAAGCGGACGCTGGAGAGCAGCGTCTGGGGCCGGTATCAGACGCCGGGGGCGGAGCGGCCCAGCGAGGAGTGGGTCAAGTTCTTTATCCAGACCCTGGTGGAGCACATCGGCGAGGACGGCTCCTACGGCGTCCCCATGTACTCCTTCGTGAACAACACCAGCGACTTTACCGCCGTGCCCACGGCCCCGCTGCCCGAGGGCGCGGAGCCGGCGGCGGCGGATGAACACTGAGACTTTTGAAACAAAGGCTGGCGGCAGAGAATTCCTCTGCCGCCAGCCTTTGTCAACTCTTATTCCGCAGGCCGCGCCTCGCAGGCGCCGATCTCCGTATAGATCATGCCGTTTTTCCCCCGGTCGGAGCGCATGAGGGAGACCCGCTCCACGGTCATGGAGGCGTCCATCACCGGAACGCCCGGCATCTCGCCCCGCGCCCTGCGCAGCAGGGTGATGTGCGGGGAAAAGCGCTTTTTGTCAAAGGGCACGCCGTTTTCCGTCAGGGCCCGGCGCAGGCGGCGGACCAGCGCCGCCAGGGGGGCGGAGTCCCGGAGCCCTGCCCACCACAGATCGCCGAAGCGGCCCATGCCCTCCAGGCCCAGTTCAAAGGGGCTGAAGGAGACGGCGGCCAGCGCGTCCAGCGCCGGCTCCGCGCTCGGCACTTCCCCGATGAAGGCCAGGGTCAGGTGCATATTCTCTTCCGCGGTGAAGCGGCCCCGGACGCCCCGGTCATACAGCCGGTTCTGGGCCTCCAGCAGGCTGTCCTTCATGTCGTCGGACAGAAGGATCGCGATAAACAATCTCATGGCGTCTCCCCTCTTGTCTCAGCCGTCCAGCTCTCCCCGGATCGCCTCGTACACCGTCTCCGCCAGCAGCCTCCCGCCCTTCGCGCCCGGGTGCAGGCCGTCCATGAACAGCTCCTTCCTGCCCACGAAGGGCGTGTGCGTGTCGATGACCGCTATCCCCTTTTCGGCGGCTACCTGCCTGCAGATGGGGATCACTTCCCCCTCCAGCACCTCGCTGCGCACGTCCCACAGCACTTTCCCCCGGAAGGGGAAGGCCGGCGGCGGGAGCAGCAGCCGGACCCGGGGACGGCTCTCCAGGCCGCGGTAGCTGTCGATCAGCTCGCCCAGGTCCCGGGCATAGGCCGCCGCGTCCCAGTTGGCGGCCTTGGTGTCGTTGCTGCCCAGCATCAGCAGGACCAGATCCGGCTGATAGTCCAGGCTCCATTGGTACAGCTTCTCCGCCGTGTAGGGGTGGTTCGCGCTTTTGAGCGCCGTGCGGTTGGAGTAGCCGAAATTGCCCACGCAGTACCCGCGCCCCAGCAGCCGTCCCAGCCGCCTGGGGTAGCTGTTCCAGGGCTGTCCCGGCAGGAGGCAGCCGTAGGTGATGCTGTCGCCCACGCAGGCCACCCGCCTGCGCCCGGCAACGGGCCGCGGCTTCACGTGCAGATCGTCGAGAACGCCGAAGCACACCGCCGTCAGCAGGACCGCCAGCGCGGCGATCCCCGGAATCAAAAGCCAACGCATATCCTCATCCTCCCTGTCAGATCCGTCTGCCGCCCGGGCGGAGGGTCTCACGCCGGGTCGGTCCCGCCCGGCAGAGCGGAACTCAGCATACAGGTACTTTGAACAGGCCGTGCCGATTGCAGAAATAATAGAAGCCTTGGGTCCTGCTGATCTTGAAGCGGGCCTCCGCGTTTCCCTCCGGATAGAGCTTCACGATCTCGGTCCCGTTGTCTTTCACGGCCAGAATGAACGAGATATAATGCGATCTGCTCATCTCATGGGGGATCGTCACGTAATACTCGTCCTCGCTTTTCTCAACGCGCAGATGATGCGCCTCGTCTTCCGGCTCCGCCTCCAGCGGGGGCAGGACGATCCCGCAGCAGCTGACGACGGCCTCTCCCGCGCTTTGGATCACGTTGCCGCAGATCGGGCAGGCGTAGATCCGTGTGCGCAGCATGTTGCCCGCCCGGTTGGTGTTCACCACGTCCTCGCCGGAAAAGAGTTCGATGACCGACACGCCCAGCGCGGCGGAAAGGGGCTCGATCAGGGCGAGGTCCGGGTAGCCCCGTCCCGTCTCCCATTTTGAAACGGCTTTATCGCTGACCATGAGCTTCTCGGCCAGCTGCTGCTGGGTTAGCTTTCTGCTCTCCCTGAGGCGCTTGATCATCGTCCCGGTCACGTATTGATTCATCGTGATCCCTCCTTACGATGACAGGATAGCCCCTTCGCGCCCGGAGCGCAACCTACGCCTCGTAGAGTGGCGGCGGCGCGGCGGAAAGCCCCCGCTCAGGCCGTCCCTTCTCCCGCTCCGCCGCGGACGATCTGCCGGACGGCGTCCGCGTAGCGGTCCGCATGCTTGATCGAAAACTCCCCGTGCCGCAGCCCCGGCAGGCGGTGCAGCCCGGCCGACGGGAGCGCGCGGCAGATCGCCTCCGCGGAGCGCAGGATCCGGCCGGTCTCCCTTTCCCCCACGTAAACATGCACTTTCGCGGCGGTATCCCGGAAAGGAGCCTTCAAGGCATAGGACGCGCTCGCCTTCAGAAAAGCGATCATGTCCCGCTTCCGGATGAGGCAGCTGTCCCGGTAGTAGTCCTCGAAAAGCTCCGGCTTGATGCGCAGGGACCGAAACTGCAGCCTTGAAAAAGCCCTGTTCCGGATCAGTCCGTAGCTGCCGCCGAGGGCCGGGGCGATCAGGGCGTTCGTCAGCTTGGACGGGAGCACCGCCGCGCTCTCGACCAGGGCATAGGGACAAAGCTCCCCGCGCTGCGACAGCATTTCCAGCAGGATCTGCCCGCCCAGGGACAGTCCCCCGATCAGCAGGACGGCGCCGCCGAGCCGCTGGTCGATGAAGGAGAGGATCTCGGCGGCATTGTCCTCGATGGTCGTGAACGGACGGTCGCTCCCGGCGTGACCATCCAGGACCGGAAGGATCAGGTGATACTCTCCCTGCAGCTTTTCCGCCGCCTCCCGACAGCTCCACCAGGACAGGCCTCCGCCGTGGAGCAGCAGGATCGTCTCTTTTTGATTGTCGCCGTATTCGTGAAATCGCACGGTATCTCCGCCCTTCTCCCTGCCGCGGTGCTTGCCGCCCCGGTCTCCCGCTTCCCGTTCTGATATAATGACTATATGATGGCGAAAAGCCAAAACGCTTTTCGCCGCGCCGCTTTGCGGCGCAGCAAAACAGCCCTGCTGTTTTGCCATATATTCATTGCA
>CACYXE010000033.1:18984-19476 GCA_902778275.1 Oscillospiraceae bacterium | reverse complement strand
TGCCGTGTGGCCGCTGGCGAAAAAATTCGGCAAGCGGAACGTGACGATGATCGGCTTTGTGATCTATGCCGTCGGCAGCCTGATCTGCTGGCTGTTCTCACGGAATCTGGTCATGGTCCTCGTGGGCCAGTTCATCAAGAATATCGGTGGCCTGCCCAGCGCTTACGTCTTTATGGCCCTTTTTGCCGACTGTCTGGATCATCTGGAATGGAAAACCGATCTGCGCGTGGACGGGGCGGCCATGTCCATTTACAACATCATCGCGGTGGCCATGGTCGGCGTGGTCACGGGTCTCTTCAACTGGATGCTGGCGCTGACCGGCTATGTGGCGCCCATCAGCGCGAACAGCGTCTCGGAGGCCTCTTCCCGCCTGGCCGCAAGCGGCCTGACGCCGCAGCTGGCGCTGGAGTCGCTGAAGCCAGCAGTCGACGGTGTGCTCACCGTCGCCGTGCAGCAGTCGGCGTCCGTCAACGGCGCGATCACCTTCTCCTT
>CACYXE010000033.1:0-18940 GCA_902778275.1 Oscillospiraceae bacterium | reverse complement strand
CTGTTCGTGGACGTGGAAAAGCGGATCGGAAAAGAGCAGGAAGAGATCAAGGCCAGGAGGGAAAAAGCATGAGAGCCATTCGACTGACTTGTGAATACTTACCGGATCCCATCGGCATCGACAGGCTGAAGCCCCGCCTCATGTGGAATTGCGAGGGCGGCGTGAAGCAGACGGCGTACCAGATTATCACAGAGAACTGGGACAGCGGCAAAGTCGTAAGCGATTCAATGCGCGCCATCTATCCCGAACCGCTTCGCAGCCGCGAGCGGGTGAACTGGCGTGTCCGCCTCTGGGATGAAAACGGCGAACCGGGCGGGTGGAGCGAGGCCTTCTTCGAAATGGGCCTTCTCGAAAAAACGGACTGGACAGCCAAATGGATCACCGGCGACTATGCGGTGAACAAAAAGGAACGCTATCCCGTGGACTGCTTCCGCAAGGTCTTCACGGTCAGGAAAAACGTCCGCAGGGCGCGGCTGTATATCACCGCCTGCGGGCTGTACGAAGCGAGGCTCAACGGCGAAAAGGTCGGCAGCTTCTGCCTTGCGGCTGGTATCGCGGCAGCTGCGGCGCATGGGGACTGACCAATCAGTACGGAACCGAGACAAAGCTCCTGTGCCAGCTGGAATACGAGTATGAAAGCGGCCTGCGGGAGACCGTGATCTCCGACGGAAGCTGGCAGTGGTCCAACGACGGCCCCATCCGCTTTGCCGACAACAAGGACGGCGAGATCGTCCAAGCCTTCCGCATGCCCTCCTATCGGGGCAAGGCGAAGGAAACACGCCATCCTGTGCTGCCGACGGCCTCCAACAACGTCTCGGTCACAGAACATGAGCGCTTTCATCCGGTCATCACCACGGCACCGAACGGAAAAAAGCTGCTGGACTTCGGGCAGAACCTGGCGGGATATGTGTCGTTCACGGTGGACGCCCGCGTCGGGCAGCGGATGCTGTGGCGCTTCGGCGAGATGCTGGATGCGGACGGCAATCTGACGCAAAAGAACATCCAGTGCGTGGGCAAAAAGAAGACCTCCCCCTTACAGCAGATCGACTATACCTGCGGGGAAGGAAAAAACGTATATAAAACCACCTTCGCGGTCTTCGGCTTCCGCTATGCGGAGGTGGAGACGGACGTGAAGCTGCTGCCGGAGAACATCGAGGCGATCGCTGTCTACTCCGATATGCGGGAAACCGGGCGCTTTGAAAGCTCCAACGAGCTGTTGAACCGCTTTGTAGAGGCCACAAAATGGTCTACCAAATCCAACTCTCTGGATATTCCTACCGACTGTCCCACCCGCGAGCGCCACGGCTGGACGGGCGATGCGCAGATCTTCTTTGAGACGGCCTCTTATCTTTTCGACTATGCGGCCTTCTCCAAGAAATACCTGCGGGACGTATACGACTGGCAGAAACGCGACGGCCGCCTGCCGCAGATCGCGCCCTACGGCGGCGTGGACTTATACATGTGGACGCTGAACGGCTCGGTGGGCTGGTCGGATATCGGGATCCTGCTGCCCTACCGCTTCTGGAAGAAGTGCGGCGACCGGCAAATCCTCACGGAATACTACGACCGCATGAAGAAATACGCCGCCTTCATGATCCGGCGCGTCTCGTCGGACGGTGTGGTGCGCAAGGGGCAGAGCTACGGTGAGTGGGCGGAGCCTGAAGACGTCATGCCCAACGTCTGGACAAACACGGTGCTGCCACACCCTGAGGTCAGCACGGCCTATACTGCCAATGTGCTGCGCTGCCTGGCGGAGATCGCGGAGGAGCTGCAGCATCCGGAGGACGCGGCAAACTTCCGCGCCGTCTCGGACAAATGTACAGCGGCCTACCAGAAGGCATTCGGCAAAGACCTCGACACCGACCGGCAGGCGCTGCTGGTGCGGCCGCTGTCCTTCGGGCTGCTGGATGAGGAGCAGACGAGCTTTGCCGAAAAGCGCCTGATCGAGGCGCTGGAGCACTACGGCTGGCGACTCGGCACGGGCTTCCTCTCCACGCCGCTGATCCTGGACGTGCTCGCCGACATTGATATTAAGGCAGCCTATCGCCTTCTCGAAAACGAGGAGATGCCCGGCTGGTTGTTTATGCCGAAAGCGGGCGCCACCACCATCTGGGAGAGCTGGGAGGGCACCGAGGCCCAGGGCGGTATCGCCAGCCTCAACCACTACTCCAAGGGCGCGGTGGTCGAATGGCTGTTCAAAACCATGTGCGGCATCCGGGTGGACGGCGAAAACCATTTTACCATCGCCCCGCAGCCGGGCGGGCACTTCCGCTATGCCCGGGCAAGCTATGACAGCATCTACGGTACGGTGGAGAGCGGATGGGAGATAAGAGACGGCAAGCCCGTATATACCGTTACGATTCCGGCCAACTGTTCGGCAAGTGTGACGATTTCCGGCAATGACTACGAGCTTTCCAGCGGGACGTATCTGTTGCTGTAACAAAAGACGGCTTCTTCCGGTCTGCTGAGCAGGAAATTACAATATTGAGCGGCATTTTGCAAGAGTTTTATCGACTTGCGTTTTATGATTCGATCTGACAAGCTGTTATTCAAGGAGAAGGATCATGAGCTTTTCACAGGATTTTCTTTGGGGCGCGGCCAGCGCGGCTTATCAGATCGAAGGCGCATACGACGAAGACGGCAAGGGGCCGAGCATCTGGGACGCCCTCTCGGACGGACATATCGCCCATGGAGACAACGGCAGAATCGCCTGCGACCACTATCACCGTTTCCGGGAGGACGTGGCGCTGATGAAGCAGCTCGGCCTCAAGGCCTACCGCTTCTCCGTCAGCTGGCCCCGGGTGATGCCGGAGGAGGGCAAGGTAAACGAAAAGGGGCTGGACTTCTACCGGGAATTGGTCAGTGAACTGCTAAGCGCGGGGATCACGCCGCTCTGCACGCTCTACCACTGGGATCTGCCGCTGTGGGTTCACGAGAAGGGCGGCTGGCTCTCCGCCTCGGTCAGCGAGGAATTTGCGGCCTTCGCTGCCGTGGTGGTGGAAGCCCTGTCGGATAAGGTGTCGTACTGGATGACCTTCAATGAGGGCACCTCCTTCATCGGTGAGGGCTACCTGCACGGCACCCACGCTCCCTTTGAGAGCGTCCCGGCAGGGAGCGAGGAAGAGGCTGAGAAGGTACTGATCCTGACAAAAAACCTGCTACTGGCCCACGCCAGGGCGGCCCGGGAGATCCGCGAAAAGGCGATCCTGCCGCCCCAGATCGGCATCGCCACGGACAGCACACTCTACATGCCGGAGTCCGAGAGCGAGGACGACATCGAAGCGGCGCGGGAAAAGACCTTTGCCGATGAGCTCAACCATTATTACCTCAACTGGTGGCTCGACCCCATCCAGAAGAGCGAAGCACACCCGCGTCTGCGGGAAATGCTCTCGGATGCGGAGCTGGCGCTGATCCATCAGCCGCTGGATTTCCTGGGCTGGAACTGCTATCTGGCCAGCAACTATAACGACGGCCCCGACGGAAAGCCCTGGCCGGGGATGCCCAGGACCAATATGGGCTGGGCCGTCACGCCGGACGCGCTCTACTGGGGCATGCGCTTCATCCACGAGCGCTATGGGCTGCCGATCATCATCTCGGAAAACGGCGTGGCGATCATCGATTTCAAAATGGACGACGGCCGCGTCCACGATCCCCAGCGCATCCAGTTCATGAAGTGGTATCTGCGCGGCCTGAGGCGGGCGGCGGACGAGGGCTATCCCGTCAAGGGCTACATGGCCTGGTCGATCCTGGACAACCTGGAATGGGCTCACGGCTTTGACAAGCGCTTCGGACTCATCTATGTGGATTTCCGTACCCAGGAGCGGACTTTGAAAGACTCGGCATATTGGTATGCCGAAGTCATCCAGACAAACGGCGAGAGCTTGTAAAAGCGGCACCCCGGTCAATGAGGCCGGGGTGCTTTGCTGTCAGTTGGCTTTTCGGTTTTGCTTCCGGTACTGCATCGGCGTCAGGCCGAATTGCTTTTTGAACACATTTTGGAAATAGGACTGGCTGGAATAGCCGAGATACGCGCTGATCTCCGCCAGGCTCCGCTCGCCGTAAACAAGCAGATCACAGGCCTCGGAGAGCTTGCACTTGGTGATATAGTCGCCCACGCTCATGCCCAGTTCCGCCTTGAAGCGCCGCATCAGATACGAGCCGCTGCGGTGGATCTCCTCAGCCACATCCTCCACGCCGATGGGCATGTTGGTGTGGCTCTGGATATAGGTCATGCAGCGGTAGATCTCCGCCGATACGCCCTTGGGGAGCTTGGCCGCCCCGCAGCGGGCGCAGAAATCCATCAGCATCACATACTGCAGCCGGTGTACGTCCTCGATGGTCTGCATCTGCTCGCACTCCAGCGTGTAGAGATCCGAGAGCTGATAGGCTCGCTCCGCGTCGAGCCCGCCGGGGATCGCGGCCAGCACACAGACCTTGGACGCCAGGCCGATCAGCGTGTTCTTGGCCTGGCGCAGCGGGGTGTGGGCCAGCTTGCCCTCCGAGGGAAACTCCCGCGTCCGCTCCAGGAAGCGCTGCAGCCGCTTCGGATCGCCCTGCTGAATGTGGTGGTACAGCTCCTTTTCAAAGGCATAGGAGCTGCGGCTTTCTTCGTTCTCCTTGGCGTCAATGGCGGTCTCGGTCAGACGCTGGCCGCGGCTTGCTTCGTTCCGCTCGTCCTCCGCGTAGAAGTCCTCCACCTTTGCCTCTTTGCCGTTGAATACCAGATGCAGCAGCAAAAGCAGACGAACAAAGCGCGCGTGGGAGTTGATCGGGATACCGTATATCAGCTCCGCCACAGCCTCTTGATAGGCAGGAGGCGTTTTTGTTTCTTCAAAATACTCGTGCAGCAGCTTTTCGGTGACCGGCGCGGTAAAGACCGGCCCCAGAAACAGGTCGACTCCGCGCCCCTCAAGTCGCACATGGCCATACTCCAGATCGGGATTGATGGCGGCAAACTCCGGATTGCGATCCGGGTCATAGACCGGCCAACTATCCTGCGGCTCGAGCCCCAACAACTCCGACAGGGCAGCGTAGCGCAGAACCCCCTCCTGATACAGCACGGTCGGGATCCCGGTGGTGGCATAGAACTGGCGGCAAAAGGCGATATAGTCCATGGTCGCACTTCCTTCCTGCAACCAGTATAAAGCGGAAAAGCGGAAAGAACAAGCGGGAATTTACAATTCCGGGCGCGATTTTGCAATAAGAAAGCCGCCGCTTTTGGTACAGTAAGCTCAGAAAAGAACAAAACGACCAGAGGAGGAACGACCATGAAACAGAACATCCGTATTTCCCCCGTTGAGCCCAACCGCGGCGCGCTGGACTTCTCCCATCTGCTGGACGCCCCGGCGGGCTGCCACGGCTTCGTGCGTGTGAAGAAGGGCCATTTTTATTTTGAGGACGGCAAGCGTGCCCGTTTCCTAGGCTTCAACATCGCCACCCGCTCCAACACCCCGACCCACGAGGACGCGGAAAAGCTGGCGAAGCGTTTGGCCAGCATGGGCGTGAACGTGATCCGCCTCCACGCGGCCGACGCCCCCATCGGAGAGGGAGCCGGCAACTGGTCCAGCTGCAGGGAGGCGCCGCTGCTGGACTATGACAAGGGCACGACCCGCGTCTTCAACCCCGAGGGCCTTGACCGCTTCGACTATCTCTTTGCCAAGCTCAAGGAAAAGGGCATTTACCTGCACATCGACCTGATCGTGGCCCGCGCCTTCCTCGAGGGGGACGGTCTGGAGCACCCCGGCTCCATCCCCGCCTGCATGAAGCGCTACCCCATGTACAACGCACGGCTCATCGAGCTGCAGAAGGAATACGCCCGGGAGCTGCTCTGCCATGTGAACCCCTACACCGGCCTTGCCCTCAAGGACGATCCGGCGGTCATGACCGTGCAGATGAACAACGAGGAGAGCGCCATCAAGGGGAACACCGGCGCGGACACGGGCGAGGAGATGAAGCCCTATCGGGACGAGGTTTCCCGCCGCTTCGGGGACTTTCTGCTGATGAAGTACCATAGCCGCGAGGAGATGAAAAAGGCCTGGACCCGCGAGGGCGTCTGCTCTCTGGGCGAGGACGAAGATCCCGCCGCGGGTACCGTGCGCGGCATCGAGGGCGGCTTCTATCAGTCCGTGGGCGAACCCATGGGCGACTGGAACGCCGCCGAAGGCCCGGCCCGCTACGCGGACTGGATGGAGTTCGGCGCTAGGATGAACCGCGCCTTCTACCAGGAAATGAGGGACTATCTGATCTCCCTGGGCGTAAAAGTCCCCATCGTGGCCAGCAACCTGATGGCCGGGGCGGCGGACGTGTACGGTCACACGGACGGCGATCTGATGGAGAACAACACCTACTTCAACCACCCGCTGCTGCCCGTGCAGAACGACACCTACATGGTCTACGGCCCAGCGGAGTATGTCAGCACGAACCCCCTCACCGTGCAGCGCGGCATCGGCTCCATGGGCACCACGCTTCTGAGCCTGGCCTCCGTCGCCATCGTGCAGGGCAAGCCCTTCATGCTCTCCGAGTGGAACGAATACGGCCTGCACCCCTTCCACTCCACCGCCTTTGTCCACACCGTGGCCTATGCCTGCCTCAACGACTGGGACGGGCTGATCCTCTACAACTACAATACCTCCGAGCACCCGGAGGACGAGCCGGCCGACGGAATCATCACCATTTTCGACTCTTACAACGACCCGGCGCTGATCGCCCAGTGGGGCTTCATGGCCAGTGTCTTTTATAAAGGGCTGATTTCCCCGGCAAAAAATCGGGTGGACGTGGTCTATACGCAGAACGACTGGAAAACTCTGCCCAACTTCCACGCCATGCCCATGTGCACCCTGCCTTACCTGACGGCCTTCCGCAACGTCTTCCTCGACGGCGGCGAGCGCTATGAGGGCGACGCGGACGTTGCCATCAACGCGGGCTACCTCAACGGCGGCGATCTGCGGGACGCCAGGCACGGCGTGTACTACGCCTGGTCTCCCTACCGGGACGCCAAGCGGAAATATCTCAATGAAAACCGCCTCAAGGACGCGGCGAAGAACACCGAGGAGATTCAAGCCGGCGTCCACCTGGGCGAGCAGGCTCTGGTCTTCGACAACGTGGCGGAGATCGCCCAATACGGCGACTACCGGCAGTTTGCCTCCCTGATGGACAGGGCCATGAAGCAGTGGGGACTTCTTTCCGACGATCGCGGCTATGTGGACGGCAAGCTGATCTCCGATACCGGTGAGATCTGTTTCGACCCCGACCATGCCCGCTTCTCGGTTCAAAGCGACAAGTGCGGCTATTTCAGCGGCGCGCCGGAGACGGAGACGGTTCTGTCCGATCGCGTGACCGTCAAGGCCGCCAACGAGCGCATTTCTCTCGCCCTGCTGCCCCGGGACGCGGAGACGCTCTCCGACGCCCGCGACTTCCTGCTCATCGCCCTCGGCACCACCGGCACGGACGCCGAGAGCTTCACCCCCGGCCCGGAGCTGATGCCCGGATTGCAGTTCACCATGGTGCGCAAGGACGGCAAGCTCTACGCCGAGACCCTGGAGGGCAGCGTATTTGTAAAAGCCACGGCTGCGAAGCTCACGGTGCTTGATCCCGTGGGGCGCGAGCTGGGCGAGGTCAAGGGCGAGAGCCGGGACGGCGGCGTGTACTTCAGCATGCTGGGCGACCTGCCCGGCGTGCAGTACCGGCTGAGCATCGAGGATTGATATGACGAACGAAACCGGGCTTCTCGGCAAGGCTATATTTGAATTTACCGAGCATAACAGCGCCTGCGTCATTCGTGACCCGGAGACGCCGCGCTACTGGTACAACTACCTCTGGAACGAGTTGGGCTACTGCGCCCAGGTCTCCCAGATCGGGCACGGGCGCAGCTATTATCTGAACGAAAAGGCCGACATGTGTATGCTCAACCGGGACGCAGCGCGGTATATCTATCTCCGGGACGAGCAGAGCGGCGAGAGCTGGAACCTGGGCTTCGGCCCGCTGTGCGAGAGCGTGGAGGACTACGCCTGCACCCACGCCATCGGATATAGCTCGATCCGCTCAAGCAAAGACGGCATCGCGGCGGAATGGCGCATTTTTGTGCCAACGGATCTCACCGGCGAGTGCTGGACCCTGTGGCTGGAGAATACCTCCGACAGCCCCCGGATGCTCAGTGTTTTTCCCACGGTGAGCTTCTCCCTGGACGGCTTCTCCCATCCGCGCTACTACGAGATGTATCGCAGCATCGAGATCTCGTTTGACGAAAAGCTGAACGGTATCTATTGCCGCAGCGCCCACCCCTTCGCGCCGCACAGACGCTATAACGGGTATCTCAGCTCCTCTGAGCCGGTCTTTGCTTACGACGGCGACCTGACCGCCTTCTTTGGCGCTCTCAGCACCCAGACCGAGACGGATGCGGCTTCCACCGCCCGGTATCAGCGGCCCAAGCGGCTGCTGAACGGCGAAAACTGCTCAAACTCCGACGGGGCACTCTTCATCCCCGGGGCGGTGCTGCAGCACAAGCTGAGCCTGCTGCCCGGCGAGCGGCGGGAGATCCGCCTTGTCTTTGGTGTGTCGGAGTCCATCGAGGAAGCGCAGGAAGCCGCCGCCATGTACACGACAGAGGACGCGCAGAGCGCCGCACTCAAAAAGGCCGAGGCGGCCTACCGGGAGAAGTACGCGGCGCTGTCCGTGCAGACGCCGGACGAAAAGCTGAACCGGATCATGAACCTGTGGCTGAAAAAGCAGGTGGACTTCTGTATCGTGGGCAAGAAGGGCGTGCGGGACAATCTGCAGATCGCCGTAGCGCTCTTAAACTACCGACCGGAGAAAGCCAAAGCGGAGATCCTCGAATGTCTGCGCCACCAGTTCCGGGACGGCCACGCGGTGCTGACCTGGTACCCCTATGACGACACCCGCTATTCCGACCAGCCCTTCTGGATCATCTGGGCGGTGTGCCAGCTGCTCAAAGAGACCGGCGATAAAAGCATTCTCGACCTGCCCATCGAGTGGCAGGATGGCGGCGAAGCGTCTGTTCTCGACCATGTAAAGGCCGCGGTGCGGCGGTTGCTGGACGACCGGGGCAGAAACGGCCTCGTCCGCATCTACTTTGCCGACTGGAACGATGCGCTGAACATCCCGCCCGAGGAAGAAGCGGAATCCGTTATGCTCTCCGAACAGTTCTGTCTGGCGCTCAGCGAGCTGAAAGCGCTGATGCGCTGGATCGGAGATGAGGAATACGCCGCATTCTGTCAGAAGGCCTATGACGAGATGAAGGCCGCCATCAACCGCGCGGCCTGGGACGGTGGCTGGTACTGCCGGGCGCTGGCTCCTACCGAGAATATCGGCTCCAAGGATTCAAGCGGCAGCAAGATCTACTTAAACGCCCAGACCTGGGCCGTGCTGGGGGACGTAGTACCGGAAGACCGGCTTCCCGTGCTGCTCTCTGCCGTGGACGGCTTAGAGCGGGACTTCGGCTTTCCGCTGAACGATCCGCCGTACAGGGGCTATGACCCCATGGCGGGGCGCATGTCCGGCATGCTGCCGGGGCTCTTTGAAAACGGCGGGGTCTACTGCCACGCCAGCGCCTTCAAAATCCTGATGGACTGCGCTCTGGGACGAGGCGACGACGCCCTGCGTACGCTCAAAAAGATCATGCCCGACAGTGAGAAAAACCCCTCCGCCCGGTCCGGCGCGGAGCCTTACGTCTTCACCAACTGCTATTCCACCCATCCCAAGTATTACGGCCGATCCTATCAGTCCTGGACCACCGGCACCTCGGCCTGGAGCCTGATGGGTCTGTACGAGGGCATCCTGGGCGTGAAGCGCGACTTCGGCGGATTACGGATCGAGCCTGCTTTCCCGAGCGATTGGGAACATGCGGAACTGAAACGGCGCTTTCGCGGCGCGGACTATGTCATCCACTATCGCCGCACGGGCGAGAAGAGCATCACCGTGGACGGCAGGCAGATCGAGGGAACGCTTCTCCCCGATTTCCGGGACGGGAAAACCCATTTGATAGAAGTGCATATTTGACGCGATCTTACAATTTCGGGCGGGATTTCGCAATAAAACCGCGCAGAAATCCCGTACAATGGGTACACAAGGAAGAGAAAAACAATTAGAATATAACAAATGGGAGGAAGCAACATGGCAAAGGTCAGGAAGGAATACGACGCCGAAGGCGTGAAGCTCACCATGCGCACGCGGGACTATCTCGCGGACATGAGTGGCCAGCTGGCGCTCGGTATCATGGGCAACCTGGTGGGTCAGATGACCTACTTCTACACCGACAAGGTCGGTATGGCCGTCGGATCGGTCGGCGTGGTCATGGCGATCGCCAAGATCATCGACGCCTTCACAGACGTGATCTTCGGCAACATCATCGACCATTCCCGCGGCGGCAACAAAAAGTATTTCCGCTGGATGATCGCCCTGGCAATCCCGGCCGCGGCCATCGTGGCGCTGATGTTCACGGTTCCGAAGAATGTGGCCAGCGGCGTGCAGGTCGCCTACGCTTTGGTGACGAACCTGCTGCTGACAGCGGTGATCTACACCATGATCGCCACGCCCTTCTCTGCCGTTATGGTCGTGCGGACGAAATCCAACAGCGAGCGCAGCAGTATGGGCGTGTTCCGTGCGGTGGGCAACTACGGCGCCGGCATGATCATCGCCATCGCCACCATCCCCGTAACCAATATGCTGGGCGGCACCCAGGACGCCTGGATCAAGTACGGCGTCGTGCTGGCCCTGGCGGTGCTGCTGCTGTTTATGATCTGCTGGCTCAACGGCCATAAAGCCGCCTTCACCAGGGAAAACGCCGACGAGAGCGGCGGTCCTGCCGTGCCGGAAGAGGAGCCCGTTCCCTTCGGCCCCGCCATGAGCATGCTCTTCAAGAACAAGTACTGGGTCATCGTCCTGCTCTTTAACCTGATCACTGCGATCACCAACGGTATCGTCGGTTCTGCCGGCACCTATTACTGCAAGTGGATCTTCGGCAACGACAATCTGGTCGCCCTGCTTGGCGCCGTCGGCCTTGTGGCCACGGTCATCGGCTTTATTCTCTCCAAGCCCATCATCAGCAAGCTGGGCGTGACCAGGACGGTCTCCGTCGGCTGCCTGGGAGCCGCGCTGATGGCCGGGATCCGCTGCTTTGCCCCCGCCAATTTCTATCTCTACGTGGGCACCTCTCTGATCGGCAGCTTCGTGCAGATCCCGCTCATGTGCCTCTACGGCGTGCTGCTGGCCATGGCGGTGGACTACAACGAATGGAAGTACGATAAAAAGCTGGTCGCCATGTCCTCCGGCGCCATCGGCTTCGGCAACAAGGTCGGCAGCGGCCTTGGGTCTCTGCTGCTCAGCGCCTTCCTGGTGATCGGCGCCTATGACGCGACCCTGGCGGTCGCCAGCCAGTCCATGCGTTGGTCCATCTATGGCTTCTCCAACTATCTTCCGCTGGTCATCAATCTGCTGATGTACTTCATCTTCCGCGGCTTCGACCTGGAGCAGAAGCTGCCGCAGATGCGTGCGGAAGTGGAAGCCCGCAAGGCCGGAAAGTCGGCAGAGTAATCACAAATTCACAGGGAGGGATCGGTATGCTTTTCATCGACGAGATCCGGATCGAGCACGCGCTTGGCCCGGTCGTCACAGACAATCCGCAGCCCCGATTCTCCTTTTCCCTCACAAGCGACCGGAGAGAGTCTTCTCTCCGGTCTGCGCATATCCTCGTCGGGGATTGGAGAATGGAAGTGATCGATCAGTGCTGCACGGTCTACAACGGCCCTGCGCTCTCTCCCCTCACGAACTACCCGGTGCGTGTCGTTGCCACGGACGACGCCGGGGAGAGGGCTGAGGCGGAAACCTCCTTTCAGACAGGCCGCCTGGATCTGCCCTGGCAGGCCTCCTGGATCAGCGACCCGAGCTTTCATGTCGAAAGTCCGAATTCTCCAGCGCCTATGGCCTTCCGCCGCCGCTTTCAGACGGAAAAGGAGCTGGCGCAGCTTCGCTTTTTCACAAGCTGTATGGGCATTTTCGACCTGTATTGGGACGGAAGACGCCTGAATGAGGACTACTTCGCCCCTGGCTTTACCAACTATGAATCGGATTTACAATATACGGTAACGACGCTTCGGAACATTCCGGCCGGCACGCATGAGCTGACGGTCATCGTTGCCGCAGGCTGGGCCGTGGGACGCACGACCCATGTGGATAACACCAACAAATCCAGATCCAAGCTCTCTGCCGATCGTCAGGCGCTGCTTTGCGAGATGCGGCTGGAATACGCAGACGGCCAGCAGGAAGTGTTCGGTACGGACGAAAGCTGGGAAGTCACCGAGGACACGCCCTGGCGCTTTGCCGACTTCTTTGACGGCGAGGTGTACGACGCCCGTATAGTCCTGGATAAGGCAAGCTGGCACAACGCCGCGGCGGAAAAGCTCCGGGTCAAGCCGAAACTCTCCGCCCGCTGCGGTTTGCCGGTGACTGCACACGAGGTGCTGGCGCCGATCGCCTGGCTGGAAGCCCCCTCCGGCGAGCTGATTGCCGACTTCGGCCAGAACATCGCGGGTGTCGTGTCCTTCCGGGTCAAGGGCAAGGCGGGACAGGAAATCGTCTTCCGTCACGCCGAGACGCTGGAGCGCGGCGAGCTATATGTGCAAAACCTCCGCAGCGCCAAGCAGGAGCTGCGCTATATCTGCCGCGAGGGCGGGCAGACGTATTCGCCGCGCTTCACGTACATGGGCTTTCGCTATGTGGGGATTCGCGGCGTTCGGAAAGAAGACATTGAGCTCAAAGCGATCGCTGTCTATTCCGACCTTGAAGCCGTCGGCTCCTTCCGCTGCTCAAATGATGACTTGAACCAGCTGCAAAGCAACCTGAGTTGGAGCGGGCGGGACAACTTTGTGGACATCCCCACCGACTGCCCCCAGCGGGACGAGCGGCAGGGCTGGACGGGCGACATCGCCCTGTTCTCGTCCACAGCCTGCTTCAATTATGATATGAGCCGCTTTCTGGAAAAGTGGCTGAGGGACCTG
Organism: Oscillospiraceae bacterium; assembly: GCA_902778275.1. Taxonomy (GTDB): domain Bacteria; phylum Bacillota; class Clostridia; order Oscillospirales; family Oscillospiraceae; genus Limivicinus. Next base: position 5,930 of record CACYXE010000033.1, on the reverse strand, counting down.
GCAAGCGAACAGACGGCCACCGGCGCGATCCCCTTTGTGGTGCCGTCCCGGAAGGGCGTTACGCCCACCATGACCACCTCCTGCTGGGGCGACAGCTGCATCCTGGTCCCCTGGGCGGTCTATCAGTCAAACGGAGACAAGACTCTGCTTTCCCGCCAGTACCCCAGCATGAAGAAGTATCTGGCGGATGTGCAGCGCTGGGCGGCGCTGAGCCTGCCGCTTCACGGCTCGCCCTATATCCTGCGCTTTCCGTTCCAGTTCGGCGACTGGTGCGCGCCTTACGGAGCGCTGCCGGACTGGCTGAAAAAAGGGCCCTGGATCGGCACGGCGTATTTCTATCACAGCAGCGTCATCATGAGCCGTATCGCGGCGATTCTCGGCAAAGCAAAGGACGCGCAGCATTACGGGAAGCTCTCCGAAAAGATCCGGGCTGCATTCCGCAAGGCTTTTACCGATGGGAAAGGGCGCTTGAAAGAAGAGTTTCAGGCGGGCTACGTGCTGGCCTTGGCTTTTGGCCTGGCCGAAGGTGGAGAGCGCCGCGTGATGGCCGAGTGCCTATGGGCTTTGATCAAGGAAAACGGCGGCCATCTGAACACCGGCTTTACCGCAACTCCCTTTATTCTGTTCGCCCTTGCCGACAACGGTTTTGCGGACGAGGCCTATGAGCTGCTGCTGCAGGACACCCGTCCCTCCTGGTTGTATGCGGTACGGCAGGGCGCAACGACAATCTGGGAGCGCTGGGACAGCCTGCGCGAGGACGGTTCCATCGAAGAATCCTCTCTCAATCACTACGCCTACGGCGCGGTGGGTGATTTCTTCTATCGCCGGATCTGCGGCCTGGAGGCTATCGAGCCGGGCTATCGCCGCTTTGCGGTGAAGCCAGTTCCGGGCGGCGGATTGACCTGGGCAGAATGTGAGCACAAATGCCCCTTCGGTCTGATCAAAACGTGCTGGGAAACCGGGAACGGCGCTTTTCGTCTGGCGATCACCGTTCCCATCGGAACGATCTGCGAACTGACTTTGCCAAACGGAGAGCGGCACAGTCTGGGAAGCGGCGAGTACTCCTTCACTGTATCTATGCAGACAGAATAATGATTATATGATGGCGAAAAGCCAAAAAGCTTTTCGCCGCGCCGCGCTGCGGCGCAGCAAAACAGCCAAGCTGTTTTGCCATATATTCATTGCAATGAGCATCGGGCGAATGATTCACAGAATCATTCGCTGCCAAACATATCGTTTGTCAGCGAAATCAATCGAAGCTTCGATTGATTTCGCCATCCGATGATCATTATAAGCAAAAAGAAAGGTGCCACATGATCTTTTTTCTGATACTCGCAGGTCTTGCGATATTCTTTTTCTTCTCCCTGCTTTGGACGGGGTATAAGGGGTTTTATTTCCCCATCTTGATCCGCAAAGCAGGCAGCGGCATCAAAAAAGTCGCCTGTGTGGGCGACAGCATTACCTACGGCTTTCATATCGACAACTGGTTTTTTCACAACTATCCCTATATCCTCCAGGTGCTTTTAGGCAGCGGGTACTATGTAAGGAATTTTGGCCTTTCTGGAAGTACTGCCATGCGCTCGGCAAAAATGTCTTACCGCCGGTTTCCAAACTACTGCAAGAGCTTGAAGTTTCTGCCGGATGTGATTGTGATCATGTTTGGCACCAACGACGCCAACGCGCAGAACTGGAATGGCCCGGAGGTCTACACTGCGGAGTACCGGGAACTGCTGCAAAGCTACCGGGAATTGTCTTCCCGCCTGATGATCTGGCTGATGACACCGCCCCTTCCGCTTTATCCCAAGACGGAAGTAGACCGGGCCATGAACGAGCATATTCTGCAGGAGCAGGACTGCGTGAAAGCACTTGCGGAGGAACAGGATGCGCAGTTGATTGATCTGTGCGAAAAGACGAAAGATCATCCCGACTGGTTCCAGCCGGACGGCGTCCACCCCAACGCAAAGGGTGCTATGGAAATCGCGCACATTATATATGATGCGATCAAGGGAGCATGCGTATGAAATCTTATCAAGAACCGGGCAGATCTCCCGAAGAAAGAGCAGCATTGCTTTTAACTGAACTGTCTTTGGACGAGAAAATGGCGCAGCTGGGCTGCGTGTTCCCCTTCGGGGAGAACGCGCAGGATTTTAACTGGATCTCCGCGCAGATGCCCTTCGGCATCGGCCAGGTCAGCACCCTGGAGATGCGGCGAATCGAGACCTTGGAGGACTGTGCCGCGTGGCAGCGTCGGGTGCAGGAGATCGTCATGGCAAACTCTCCCCACCAAATCCCGGCCATTTTCCACATGGAGGGCCTCTGCGGCGCGTTTTTGCAGGACAGCACCAGCTTTCCCTCCGGGATTGCCCGCGGCGCGGGCTGGGATCCGGAACTGGAAGAGGAAATCGCGCGGACTGTCAGCCGTCAGGAGGCCGCCTGCGGCATCACGCAGATCTTTGCTCCGGTGCTGGACGTGACCCGCGACCCCCGCATGGGGCGTCAGGGCGAGAGCTACGGCGAGGACCCGACCCTGGCCGCCTCCCTCGGCGCAGCCTATACCCGCGGCATCCAGAACACCGAGACAGCAGGCCGCAGACCTGAGAGCGTTGCCAAGCATTTCCTGGCCTTCCAAAACTCCCAGGGCGGCATCCACGGCACCCACAGCGATACGCCTCCACGGCTGCTGCGGGAGATCTACGCCAAGCCTTTCCAGGCGGCGATCAACGCGGGCCTCAAAGGGATCATGCCCTGCTATGATTCCCTGAACGGCGAGCCGGTCTCGGCCTCGAAAGAGCTGCTGACCGGACTGCTGCGAGAAGAGATGAGGTTTGACGGACTCTGCGTCAGCGATTATGGCGCTGTCGGCAATGCCCACAGCGTGCAGCACATCGGCGAGAGCTTTGCCGAGGCGGGTTACCGCTGTATGGAGGCCGGGATGGACATGGAGCTGCCCTCTACGACCGGATGGAATGATGAACTGAAGGAGATGTTTGCCTCCGACGAGGCGGATATCGCGGTTCTCGACCGGGCGGTGCTGCGGGTGCTGGAGGCCAAGTTCCGCATGGGCCTGTTTGAACATCCCTTCGCCTTGCAGGGGGAGGAGCTGCGCGCGGCCTTCTCCGATCCTTACGACCGGGAGCTGTCTCTGCGCTCTGCCCGGGAATCTCTGGTGCTGCTGAAAAACGACGGGGCGCTGCCGCTCCGGAAAACGGTCAAAAAAATCGCGCTTATTGGCCCTCATGCCGACTGTGCGCGCAAATTCTTTGGCGGCTATACCCACCTGTGCATGATGGAATCCACCCTGGCGGTGGCAAACTCCATTGCCGGTGTCAGCGGTGTGGTGACGGATGGACGGCCTATCCAAACCATTCCCGGCACGAATATCCAGTCCGACGAGGGCGAAGAGTTCGACGCGATCCTCTGTCGCCAGAAACCGGACTGCCGCAGCCTGCTGGAAGAGCTGCGGGCGCGTCTGCCGGAAGCGGAGATCACGTATGCCTATGGCTACCCCATCGCCGGAGCGGACGAGAGCGGCTTTGAAGAAGCCTTGGCCGCCGCGAAGGACGCGGATGTGGTAATCCTGACCCTGGGCGGCAAACACGGCACCTGCTCCATGGCCTCCATGGGCGAGGGCGTGGACGCCAGCAACATCAATCTGCCCGTCTGCCAGGATGCGTTTATCCGCGAAGTATCGAAACTGAGCAAGCCCCTGATCGGCGTACACTTCGACGGGCGGCCCATCTCCAGCGATGCGGCGGACGAATGTCTGAATGCCATCCTGGAGGCGTGGAGCCCCGCCGAATGCGGCGCGCAGGCGGTGGTAGACGCTCTGCTGGGAGACTGCAACCCCGGCGGCAAGCTGCCGGTCTCGGTCGCGTATCACGCGGGACAGATCCCCATCTACTACAACCACCCCTACGGCTCCGCCTGGCACCAGGGGGAGAGCATCGGCTTTGTAAACTATGTGGATCTGCCCCACACCCCGCGCTATTTCTTCGGCCATGGCCTGAGCTATACGAGCTTTACTTATTCGGATCTGCGTCTTTCTGCACAGGAGGTGGACGCAGACGGCAGCTTGCAGATCGGCTGTACCGTGGAGAACACCGGGGCGCTCCCCGGGGACGAGGTGGTACAGCTCTATCTGCAGGACGAATATGCGGAGATGACCCGACCTGTAAAGGAGCTGGCGGGATTCTGCCGCGTGACGCTGCAGCCGGGAGAGAAGAAGCGCGTCAGCTTTGAGATTTCCCCCAGCTTTCTGGCCTTCCTCGACCGGGACATGCGCTGGAAGATCGAAAAGGGCGCCGTTGAGGTACAGCTCGGCAGCTCCTCCGAAGACATCCGTCTGACCGGCCGCTTTCGGATCCGGACGGATGCATGGATCGACGGAAAAAGCCGAAGCCTCGTTTGCATACCATGTGTCGATGCCTAAATAGAGCATATCCATTTGATCAGATTCAGAAAAATGCCCAGAGTCAGCTGCAAGATTGCTGTCTCTGGGCACAATCATTTAAATTTCCCTCATCTGTCCGTCTGTCAGTACATCTGTCATGATCTTGGCCGCCAAGCGAAAAGCGTAGATAAAGGTTTATACAAGTTAAAGCTATAAAATGAAGAAATAAGCAGGGTTTGTAAACATTGAGGTTGAAATTGAATACGACATTATCACGGGGTGGCTAACAGACGATGGAGAAGTAGAATCTGTCATGATCGGAGATTCAAAGAAATTCTCTTCTGATGCTAGATTCCGCCCGGATGAAACTGTTGTAATTACTTATCACACACTTAAGAAAAACAAGCCCAACTGATGCACCCTGCCTCCCCCCAAATGCACCCTTTTTTCAGAAATGCATCCGACTCTCCGAAAGATGCACCCCGTTATTTCGGAAATGTAGTGCGGAAACCGATTTTGAACAAAATTATCAAAATCGGTTCCCGCACTGTTTGTTTTTCCCTTGTATTTCGGGCTTTTTCGACTTGCCCGTTTTACGGCACAAAAGAGAAACTGTTAAAAACTGAAGAAGAAAAAATATGACCGGTCATCATTATTTGTGGTAATACTTGTCTTATCTAAATGCTTTTCCTTCATACACAATCAGCATATTACAAAGTGATTTTTCTTGACTTTGATCAAGCCGTCGTTCTGCATTTTTCCCAGTTCCTTTGATAGCGCAGTCCGTTCCACATTCAGATAATCAGCAAACTGCTGCCGGTCGAACGGAATATCAAATTCGGTGCTCTGCGTTTGAAGCGATACGGTGTTCAGATACGCCATCACCCTTCCGCGTACTGTTTTCGGAGCCGTGTGGAAACTGCGTCCGGACAAATGAAGGTTCTTTAAGGCTGAAATCATTAACACATTGGCCGTGATTTTGGTGGCCCATGCTCCTGATGCAGACATCAGTTTTTGTGTGCTGCTGACACGAAGAAAGAGGATTCGGCAGGTTTCGTTGGCAACGACATCCACAAGCAGAGGTTCGTCTTCAAGCAGCGCATAGGTCTCTGCGAAGAGTTGCCCCGGCCCAACGTGACTGAGGATCGTCCGGTTCCCCCAGGCGTCATTGCTCTCTATAGTCACACTTCCTTCCAGGACCAGGCCCAGCCTCTCCGTGACATCCCCGGCATGAAGGAGAACATGACCCTTTTTGTATTGTTTTTCCTGTGCCTGAAGGAAAGAGAGCGCCCCGGAAATCTCGTCTTCAGACATGCCCATGAATAGCCTTGATCTCTGAAGGAAAAAAATGTCCATAAAAACCCTCACACATTCGCAAAATGTGGTTATAACCACATAACGTTACTTTGGAGTATAGTATAGTAGCCTCAGAAAATCAAGGGAGGTAAATGGTAATGATCCGTAAGATTATCCATATTGATGAAGAAAAGTGCAACGGCTGCGGGCTGTGCGCAGAAGCCTGCCACGAGGGAGCCATCGA
>CACYXE010000032.1 GCA_902778275.1 Oscillospiraceae bacterium | reverse complement strand
GCGGGGTCGTTGGCCAGGTTGGAGAAGACCACGGTACGGTCGATGGCGCCGGTGCGGCGGAAGTCGTTGATGAAGTACTCGCTCTCCTCGAAGGTGATGCCGATGGCGGCGAACACCACGGCGAAAGTCTCGTTGTCGCCCAGCACACGGGCCTGACGGGCGATCTGGGCGGCCAGGGCCGCATGGGGCAGACCGGAGCCGGAGAAGATGGGCAGCTTCTGGCCGCGGACCAGGGTATTCAGGCCGTCGATGGTGGACACGCCCGTCTGGATGAACTCCGCAGGATAGGCGCGGGCTGCCGGGTTCATGGGCAGGCCGTTGATGTCCATATGGGCGTCGGCCAGGATGGCGGGGCCGCCGTCAATGGGCAGGCCCATGCCGTTGAAGACGCGGCCCAGCATGTCCTCAGACACGGCCAGCTGCTGGGGGTGGCCCAGGAAGCGGACCTTGGACTCGGCCAGGTTGATGCCCTGGGCGGATTCGAACAGCTGGACGACGGCTTTGTCGCCTTCCACTTCCAGCACCTTGCAGCGGCGGACTTCGCCGTTGGGCAGCTCGATCTCGCCCAGCTCGTCGTAGGTGACGCCTTCCACATGCTCGACCACCATCAGCGGGCTGGCGATCTCTCTTATAGTCTTATACTCTTTGATCATGCGTCCTCACCTCCGGCAATGACATCCTCGATCTCTTTCTTCATCTGTGCCTCGATCTCGTCATAGGCCTCTTCGAAGGCACCGGGGTCGGCCATCTTGGCACGGCCGATCTTCTCGCGGGCGTCGATGGCGAACAGGGCGTTCATATCAGCGCCCTTGTCCAGCGCGTCACGGCACAGATCGTCGTAGCGCAGCACCATGCCCAGCAGTCTGTACTGCTTGGCATAGGAGGAGTAGGCGTCCTCATCCACGAAGGCGTTCTGCTGCAGGAAGTCCTCACGGATCATCTTGGCAGTCTCCATGGTGAGACGGTCAGCGGGGCTCAGCGCGTCCTGGCCGACCAGGCGGACGATCTCCTGCAGTTCGCTCTCTTCCTGGAGGATATGCATGGCGTGGGTGCGGTTCTGCATGTAGCCCTCGCCGAACTGCTCGGTATACCAGGGAGCCAGGGTGTCCAGGTACAAAGAGTAGGAGGTCAGCCAGTTGATGGCCGGGAAGTGACGGGCGTAAGCCAGGGCGGAATCCAGCGCCCAGAACACCTTGACGATACGCATGGTGGCCTGGGACACAGGCTCGGAGATATCGCCGCCCGGAGGCGACACGGCGCCGATGGCGGTGACGGAGCCCTGACGGGGTTCGGAGCCCATGCACTCGATCACGCCGGCGCGCTCGTAGAACTGCGCCAGACGGGAGGCCAGGTCCGGGCATCTCTTCCAGACGGCCGGACATCTCACGCAGAGCCTCGGCCCAGCGGGAGGTGGAGTCAGCCAGAACGGCCACGTCGTAGCCCATGTCACGGAAATACTCGGCGATGGTGATGCCGGTGTAGATGGAAGCCTCACGGGCCGCCACCGGCATATCGGAGGTGTTGGCGATCAGCACGGTACGCTTCATCAGCGGTTCGCCGTTGCGGGGGTCGTTCAGCTCGGGGAACTCCATCAGAACGTCGGTCATCTCGTTGCCGCGCTCACCGCAGCCGATGTAGATGACGATGTCCACGTCGGACCACTTGGCCAGCTGGTGCTGCACAACGGTCTTGCCGGAGCCGAAGGGGCCGGGGACGGCGGCGGTGCCTCCCTTGGCGATGGGGAACAGGGTGTCGATGATACGCTGGCCGGAGTTCATGGGCCGGCTGGGGACGTACTTTCTCTCATAGGGTCTGGCGATACGCACGGGCCAGCGCTGCATCATGGTCAGCTCATGGTCCTTGCCCTTGTCGTCCTTCACCACGGCGATCACGTCGGTGACCACATGCTCGCCGCTCTCCACCGAGACCACCTCGCCGGAGACGCCGTTGGGCACCATGATCTTGTGCAGGATCGCGCTGGTCTCCTGGACGGTGCCCAGCACGTCGCCGGTACGCACCTTGTCGCCGGGCTTGGCAACGGGCACGAAGTCCCATTTCTTCTCCCGGTTCAGGGCGGGCACGTCGGTGCCGCGGGTGATGGAGTCGCCGGACAGGGCGCGCATCTCGGGCAGGGGGCGCTGGATGCCGTCATAGATGTTATCCAGCATGCCGGGTCCCAGTTCCACGGACATGGGCATGCCCGTAGTCTCGACGGCGGCGCCGGGTCCAAGGCCGGAGGTCTCCTCATAGACCTGGATGGAAGCCTTGTCACCGGTCATATTCAGGATCTCGCCGATCAGTCGCTGAGTGCCTACGCGCACCACGTCGGAGACGTTGGCGTCCGCCAGGCCCTCGGCCACGACAAGCGGTCCGGATACTTTGGTAATAGTTCCGCTCATACACATACTTCCTTTTTATAAGAATTGAAAGCGGGGATCAATCTCCCAGGATATTTGTGCCGACGGCACGCTCGACCGCGGCTTTCAGCGCCGACTGTCCGAGCCCGATGGAGCCCTCCCGTCCGGGGATCAGGATGATCGCCGGAGTGGGGCTGTCCTTGAATTTGTCGATCTCGGCGGACATCTGAGCAGCCAGGGTCTCCTCAATATAGAGGATGGCGTACTCGTCGCTCTCCCGGGTGACCTGCCGCAGGATCTGGCTGGCCTCGGAAGCGTTCGCAGCCGGGAAGGTCTCCAGGCCCAGGGCCTTGAAGCCCATGACGGTCTCTCTGCCGCCGATTACGCCGATTTTAAGCATACAGATCACGCAGCCTTTCCCGGATGACCTCGGGCGAAATGCCCGCCAGTCTGCCCGTCAGGATCATGCGCACCGCGGTGATCTCTCCCTCCACGGCGGCAAGATACGCCACCAGCGGCTCACAGCCGAAGCTGACGAGCTTTGCATCGGAGAGGAAATCGTTGACCGCGTTGTCGCAGGCCAGTTCGAAGGCGGTCATGCTGCCGCCGTCCACCGCGTCCACGCCCAGGGCCGCAGCCTTTTCCAGCTTGGTGTGGGCGAAGAGCGCCGCCATGGCCTCCTTGTCGGAGGCGCCGGTGATGCGTTCGGCGGAGACGCCGCCGCCGGGGATGATGACCGAGCTGAGGAAGGCCGCGTCCTTGCCCATGCGCAGGGTACGCACGGCGCTTTTCAGGTTGGTGCTGTCGATGAGCACCTCCGCGTAGCGCTCCAGGAAGCTGTTGCCGCTCTCCCGGGCGATCTCCTTCATCTCGGCGAAGTAAGCCGAATCCAGCACGAAGTCCGCCAACTGGGGGTTGGCCGTGCGGGCCAGAACGCCCTTGGCCTCCTCGGTGGCATGGCCCAGCACGCTGGGCAGGTCGCCGAAGCGGCCCTCACCGTAGGCGCTGAGAAACGCTTCCGGCGACACGCGCCCGGAGCCGCTGAGCAGCCGCTCGCTGTCGGTCCCCATGGCCTCGGCTTTGATGATGGTCTTGGCGTTGTGGTAGTCGTATTTCATGCGGAACACGTCCACAATGCTCTTGTCGGGGGCGAGCTGGGCCATCTCGGCGAACACCTCGTTGCGGTGCTTTGCCAGCGCGTCCTCCACTTCTTTGGCGCTCATCTGGGACATGTCCTCATAGCCGCAGTCGGCCAGGATCTTGGCCGCTTCCTCAAAGCTGGGCGCGTCCAGCATCCGCTGGGCCCGGTCATCGTTCAGCAGCCGCGGCTCCCGCGCCCGCAGCATGGCGGACAGGCACAGATACGCGTCTTGTTTTATAGCCTTTTTAGCCAATTTCTTCCCTCCCTGTATCGGGATGTGTCCGCGCTCTTAAGCGAAGAGCACGGAGGCAAGCTCGGCAGACATCTCGCCCCGGCACAGCTCCACCAGAAGCTCCACCGTGCAGTTGACCTCCACGTTGCCCCGGCGCAGGAGCAGGCCGCCGTCGAAGCTGCCGGTCTCCTGAGACAGGCTCAGCTTACCGCCGTTCAGCTTTTCGTTCGCCGCCTTGACCACCTGCTCGCCGACAGCCTCACGGTCGGCCGCGTTGAGGACGATCTCCTCATCGCCGCTGACAGAGGCCTTGGCCGCCAGCTTTGCCAGAAAATCGATGTACTGCTCCCTGGGCAGATTCAGGATCTGATCCCGGGCCTTGTCGAAACTCTCGGCCACCATCTCCTGCTTGACTGCCAGAAGGCTCTTCTTGGCCTCCATCTGCGCAATGCGCTGCTGGCTGTCCAGCTGATCCTGGCAGGCCTTCACGCCGGCGCGGATCTTTTCGCCGTAGAGCTCACCGGCCTTCTTCTCAAATTCCTCGCGGATACTCGCGCACTGCTGCTCTGCCTGAGCGAGTATCGCGTCGGCCTGGGCCTTGGCGTCGGCCTGGATATGCGCGATGATTTTTTCAGTGCCTTTCATGGTATCCTCCTTGTGTGCTGGCCGATCAAATCGTGATGGCGTTGAGCATCATGAAGGACGCCAGCAGAGACAAAATGGCGTAGAACTCGACGGTAATGCAGAGGATCATGCCCTTGGACCAGTCATCCGGCTTTTTGGCCAGGATGTTGATGGAGGCCGCGGCCACCTTGCCCTGGGCAGCGCCGGTCACCAGACCGCCAATGCCGATGGGGAGGCAGGCGCCGAAGATCTGCCAGCCCTGGAGCACGGTCATATCGGGGACCAGCTTGCCGAAAGCCAGGAACCAGATCACGAAGCCGTACAGGCCCTGGGTGCCGGGGATGACCTGCAGGATCATCGCCTTACCGAATTTGCTGGGGTCCTCAGAGACCAGACCGGCGCCCGCCTGGCCGGCGTAGCCGGTACCGAGACCAGAGCCGCTGCAGGCCAGGGCCGCCGCGAGGCCGGCGCCCAGAAGGCCGATTGCGTAGCCGTTAAAAATGCTCAGAAAATCCATTTGTTCTTCCTCCTAAAAATAGTTCTGACAGATTTTCAAATATTTTTAATTTTCTTTTGCGCGGACATACTTGGTTTTGATCTTCAGCGGCTGGAAGGGCCGGCCGCCATCCTGATAGAATTTCCCGAAGAACTCCAGGCACTGCAGACGCAGGTCATGCACGAAGCAGCCCAGCAGGTTCAGCGCGAAGTTCATGGCGTGGCCCACCAGGAAGATCAGGATAAAGATCAGGATCGTAAAGAGATTGACGCCCATCCCCTCGGCAGGCATGGCGGCGATGGTGTTGAACACCTGACCTACGACGCCGCCGGCCAGCATCAGGGCCATGATACGGGAGTAGGACAGGATATCGCCGAACCAGCCGGTGAGGGTGTTGTAGATAAGGCCGATGGCCGCCGTCACCTTGCCGAAGCCCTTGCTGTGGCGCCCGGCGCCGAAGATCAGCATCACAGCGCCGATGATCAGGATGACCAGACCGGGCGTTGTGGGGAACGGGGCGATGCCCAGCTTGGGCAGGGCGAACAGGATGCCGCCCAGCAGGATGACCCACAGGGGGCCCTCCTCAAAGACCGCGTCCAGAGGATTGCCGGCGCGGACCTTTTCCACAGCGCTGACGATCATGCCCACGTTCAGGTGGATGACGCCCAGCACCATGGCGCCGTAAAGCACCATCTCGCTGTTGTAAATGGGGTTGAACAGATACGGCAGGCCCTCCCAGGTGCTCTTGGGATTGAACATATGTACGATCCGGTAGGGAGCATCGCCGAAGAGGCCGCCGGTCAAAGCACCCATGATGAAGGTGGAAATGCCCGCATACAGCAGCAGCTGGCAGAAGGCCAGGGTGCCGTCCCGGGGCTTGATCTTCTTCATGGCCACGATGGCCGCGATCACCATCAGTGCGCCGTAACCCATGTCCGCCATCATCAAGCCGTAGAACAGGATGAAGAAAGGCGCCATCAGGGGGTTCGGGTCCACCGTGCCGTAGGCCGGCAGACTATACATGTTGGTGACCATGTTCAGGGAATTGGTCAATGCGTTGTTTTTCAGTTGTACGGGGACCTTGTCATACTCGTCCTTGTCCGGCTCGCTGGTCTCCCAGGCGCAGTCGAACCGCTCCAGCACCTGCTCCAGGGCAGCTTCCTTTTCCTCGGGCATCCAGCCCTCCAGGACCACGGTGGTCTCGGTGCCGAACATCCGGTCCTCCGCCTCGGCCGCCGCGATCTGCACGCCGACCCGGTCGGAAGCCAGCTTCAGCTCGTCCCGGGTGCCGCCCCGTCCGGCGATGTCCGCCGTCCAGGCCGCCTTTTCCTCGGCCAGAGTCCCCAGCGACTCCTGCGCCTGGGCGATACCCTCCCTGGGCGTGCCGGTCATGCCGGTGAAGGCCGTAGCTGTGAAGCCGAAGCCGCGCAGGCATTCCTGCACCGCCGTCAGGCTCTCCTTCATGCAGACCAGCAGCACATAGTGTGCGCTCTTGTCCTGGGCAATGGGGAACAGCTCCGCCTCCTCGGCGGCCTCCGCCAGCGCGTTGGTCACCTCAGTCAGCGGGATGCGGCTGGAAATGGATCCGGTCAGCACCGAAGCGCGCTCCGTACCCTCCGTCTCCAGGGGCAGGTCCAGATCCTTCCAGGGAGTCAGGCTCTCGATCAAATTCTGCAGTCTGCTCTCCTCCGCTCCGATCCTGCGGACCCGCTCGTCGGCGGCCGTGATGGCCTCCGCCAGCTTCAGCGCGTCCTCCACGCCGGTATCGCTGAGGAGCTCCTCCTCATCGAATTCCGGCTTTGCGGACAGGAGCTTGGACTTGGCCGGCGCGTACTTGTCCAGCAGCGCCACCGCGTGGTCCAGGGTGTTCTGGCGGCCCTTCAGCGCCATGACGCTGCCGCTCTCCCGCCGGACCAGGCCCTGGGCTTCCGTTTCCTGAAGCTCCTGGCCGATCTCCGACAGTTCCACGCAGCCCAGTCTTTGCAGCTCACGCAGCAGTTCTTCTTTCCGGGAGCGGACAACCATGAGCCGAAGCCGTTTCATTTTTAAAATGGCCATGTCAGTTGTTCACTATCCTTTCCACAATGAGAGCCGCTGCTTGGTCAAGCTTGGCGCTCGCCTGCTCACGCAGCTGAGCCTTCTGGCTCTCCAGCACCTGAGAAAGTTCCTCCGCCTCGGCGGAGGCTTTCTCCTCCGTCTTTTGCTTCAGCTCGGCAAGTTCGCTTTCCGCCTTGGCGACCGCCGCGTCCAGCGCGGCACGCCCGGCATCCTGCGCGTCGGCAAGCATTTGCTTTGCCTTGCCCTCGGCCCCGGCCACTGCGGCTTTCGCCTGGGCCTCGGCGTCGGTGATGTTGGTAATTGCTTCAAACGACATTGGCACACCCCCTCTATTTTTTTCTCTCCTTGGATTGTTTGCGATCTTGGATAATGCTGTCGGTATTATATTTATAATACCGCATCCGGTATCCTCTTTCAAGGAAAACCTGTTTACAAACAGAAGAAAATGTCTGCACAGAACCCCGGTGCAATGTAAATATTATAGTATAGCGTTAATAAATTGTCAAACCTTTTGTCCGCATTTGCGGAATATCTTTTCCATATTTTTACGATAGCCTTTGCATATGGCGGATCTTCCATAAAAGTCGGAGAACGATCCCCGGATTTTGTGCGCTTTACTCGTCCCGATAGCGCTCCATCATGGCGGAAAACAACTCCTTGGTGGAGGGCGGCGTGAAAGTCACGGCGTTGGCGCCCGCATCGATGGTCGCCCGGATGTTATCGGGCAGGTTGCCGCCGCTGGCGATGATAGGCACCTCCGGGTAAGCCTCGCGGATCTTCCGCACGATCTGGGGTGTCCGCTCCGCCCCGGCCACATTCAGGATCGCGGCGCCGGAACGCAGCCTCGCCGCAAGATCCGTGTCCTCATGGATCACCGTGATGATGACGGGGATATCCACCGCCGCGGCCACGGCGGCGAGATTCAGGTTGGTCACCGGGGCGTTGAGCACCACACCCATGGCTCCCTGGCTCTCCGCGTCCTTGGCAAGGGACACCGTGCGCAGTCCCCGGGTGGTCCCGCCTCCCACGCCGCAGAACACCGGGATATAGGAGGCGCGGATGATGGCGTCGCTGATAGCCTGCTGGGGCGTGAAGGGATAGACCGCGAAGACGGCGTCCGCGTCACAGTTGCGGATGATGGCCAGGTCCGTGGTGAACACCAGGGTCTTGATCCGGCGGCCGTTGATGACGATGCCCGAGGCCGCGTAGCACTCCGCGGGCATGCGCAGGATGTGCCGCAGACTGCTGTCGATCTGCGGGGCATTGGGACGGGTCTCTTTCATTTGCGCTCCTTTCCGTGAATAAAAGGTTTTGTTTTTTGAAGTGTTATGGTATTATGATATTATAGCATGGGAATATCCCCCTGTCTTGGGACAAGTGCCGCCGCCTGTTCGTAAAACCCTTGTGTGAACGCGGCTTTCCCTGTATAATCGCCATAAGCCGGAAATGATTTCCGCCTACAGAAAGAAGGGCAGCCTATGCACAGCCATCGGAAGCTGTTTTCATTTCTTCTCTGCGCCGTCATACTCTTGTCTCTGCCTGCCGCGGCTTATGCCGACAGCAGTCCCTCTCCTTTTGAACTCACCCTTTTGATCGACGGCGGCAGCGACGCTGCCGTGCGCGCCTACCAGGAGTCCTACGAGGGCAACCTGTACCTGTCCCTGATGGATCTGTCCCAGGCCCTTAACGGCACGGCGGCGCAGTTTCGCCTGAACTACAATTATACCAACGAAGATGGGGAATCCTTCACCGTCCTCCCCGGCCAGGCTGCGGCGCCGGTGACCGGCGCGACCCGGCTGACAGTCGACAGCCGCCCGGGCGTCAGGCATCTGGGTCTGGCCCGGCACCGTTTTTATGTGGGCGAGAGCGAGCGGAAATACTACACCTACCGCTCCACGGACCGGGATCTGTACGTGAATCTCACCGACCTGCAGCTGATTTTGAATCTGACCGTGGAGGTCGTATCGGAGAGCGCGATCCGCGTCTTCCCCGACCGGCCCTTCCAGCCGGACCTGGAGGCGCTGTCCGCCCAGGGCTTCTTTGACGTGTTTAACGGCATCGTCCTGGCCGACGCGGACACCGGCAGGGCCCTGTACGTCAACGCCCCCAACCGGGTACTCCCCATCGCCAGTCTCAGCAAGCTCCTGGGCTATTACCTGCTGGCCGACGCCATGGACGAAGGCAGGTTCCGCCGGGACGATCTGATCCCCATCTCCCGGAACGCCGACCGGCTCTCCAGGTCGGCGGACGGCTACATCGTCCTGCGCGAGGGCAGCCAGGTCCCCGCCTATGAGCTGCTGGACGGCATGCTGCTGGCCTCCAGCAACGAGTGCTCCCTGGCCCTGGCCGAGCATGTGGCCGGGTCCGAGGAGGCCTTCGTGGAGCAGATGCAGGCCAAGGCGGCGGAGCTGGGTCTGCGTACTGCGGAATTTTACAGCTGCAGCGGCCTGCCCATCTTCACCCGCAGCGCCCTGGCCGCCAAGCTTCAGAACCGCATGAGCGCCCAGGATCTGTTCCTGCTGATCCGCTCCCTGCTGGAAAAGCACCCGGAGATCACCGAGATCACCTCGAAGAGATACAGCAAGATGGAGAAGCTGGACTACGCCACCGCCAATTCCAACCCGCTGGTGTTCAACCTGGACGGGGTCAACGGACTCAAGACCGGCAACACCGACAAGGCCGGCAACTGCCTGGCCGTCAGCCTGCCGGTGAGCCATGGCGGCGAGACCCACACCATCGTGCTGGTCCTCCTGGGCGCCGAGAACGCCTGGGTGCGCAACCAGGCCTCTGAGATCCTGCTGCGCTATGCCCAAAACTACTATGGGGAGAACGGATTCTGATATGGACGAGTACAAAAGGCACCTGCGCGTGTGGAAGATCCTGTATCATCTGCTCCACCCCTGGCTCTGCCGGAAATTCAATCTGACCCACGAAGACCTGCATGTGGAAGGGCCGGTGCTGCTGATTCCCAACCATGTGTGCGCCTGGGACCCCCTGCTGGTGGCCATGAGTCTGAAGGACAAGCACGTCTACTATGTAGCCAGCGAGCATCTGTTTCGCCTGGGCTTCGTCACCAGACTCATCCACTACCTGGTGGCGCCCATCCCCCGCCGCAAGGCCTCCCTGGGCACCGACACGGTCAAGTCCGTGCTGCGGCAGCTGCGCGCCGGGCACTCGGTGTGCATCTTCGGCGAGGGCGCCCAGTGCTGGGACGGGCGGACCACGGCCGTCTTCCCGGGCACCGGAAAGCTGGCCAAGAGCGCCGGGGCCACCCTGGTGACCTACAGGCTGGAGGGCGGCTATCTGAGCCTGCCCCGCTGGGGCAAGGGCGTGCGCCGGGGAAGGGTGCATGCCCACCCGGTGAACATCTACCCGCCGGAGGTCCTGAAGACCATGAGCGCTGCAGAGGTGGACGCGGCCCTGGCCCGGGACCTGTACGAGGATGCCTGGCAGCGGCAGCGGCAGGCGCCAGTGGCCTTCAAGGGCAGGCGCCAGGCGGAGGGGCTGGAGCGGGCCATGTATCTGTGCCCCGGCTGCAAAAGGATCGGAACGCTGCAAACCAGGGGCGATCACATCTTCTGCTCCTGCGGGCTGGATCTGGAGTACACGGAAACCGGCTTTTTCCGGCCGGACAAGCCCTTTGAGACCATCGCCGACTGGGAAGACTGGCAGAAGGCCGCCCTCCATGCCCGGGACTTTCTCCACGAGGACTGCCTGTTCTCCGACGGGGACGTGAGTCTCAGCCGGGTGGGCGCGGACCACAGCGAGGAGGATCTGGGACGGGGCGAGCTGCGGCAGTATGAGGACCGCCTCTGCTGTGGGGAGTACAGCTTCCCCCTGACGGAGATCCGCAGCATGTCCATGGTCCTGACCCACCTGCTGCTGTTCACCTGGCAGGACGCATATTGGCAGATCCGCTCGGACACGGGCGCGAATCTGAGGAAATATACAGAGATCTGGGAGGAACGATAGTATGGATTATTCTGCCGCCAACCAAGCCCTATGGAACGTCATCGTCCAGCTGGGGCTGATCGCAGGCGCCATCCTTCTGGCGAACTTTCTGCGCCAGAATCTGGCCTTCATCCGCAAAAGCCTGATGCCCGTGGCGGTGCTGGGCGGTTTCCTGCTGCTGATCGCCCGCTACGTGGGTCTTGTCCGGGTGGACATCGGCTTGATGGAGATACTGGTGTACCACGGCATCGCGCTGGGCTTCATCGCCATGAGCCTGCGTGTGCCCGCGGAGGCCGGCAAGAAGGGCGGGGACCTGACCGGGCTCAAGTCCGGCGCCGTCATCGTCAGCTCTTATATGGCTCAGGGGGTCATCGGCCTTATGATCACCCTGCTGCTGGCCTACACCGTAATGCCCGGCCTGTTCAAGGCCAGCGGCCTGCTGCTGCCTATGGGCTACGGCCAGGGCCCCGGCCAGGCCAACAACATCGGCTCCAGCTATGAGGCCCTGGGCTTTGCCGGTGGGCGCAGCTTCGGTCTGGCCATCGCCGCGGCGGGCTATCTGGTGGCCTGCATCGTAGGCGTCATCATCCTGAACGTGCTCTCCCGCGGGGGCAAGATCAGCGGCGCCCGCTCCGCCCAGGATGTCAAGTACGACGCGGATTTCTTCCACAGCCCCAACGAGATCCCCATCTCCGACTCCATCGACAAGCTGTCCGTCCAGATCGCCATGGTGATGCTGGTGTACCTGTGCACCTACCTGGCCGCCTGGGGCGTGACCTCCGGTCTGGCGGCGGTGTCGCCTGGCCTTGCCGGGACGCTGAACACCCTGATCTGGGGCTTCAACTTCATCATCGGCTCCGCCCTGGCCATGCTGCTGCGGGTGCTGCTGGAGAAGGGGCGCAAATCCGGGCTCATTCGGCGTCAGTATCAGAACAACTACCTGCTCAACCGTATCTCCGGCTTCTTCTTCGACATCATGATCGTGGCGGGCATCGGCTCCATCAACCTGGAGGATATCCGGGGGCTGTGGGTCCCCTTCCTGCTGATGGCCGTGGGCGGCGGCGTCGTCACCTGGATCCATCTGAGCATCGTGTGCAAAAAGGTCTACAAGGACTATTACTACGAGGGACTCATCTCCATGTACGGCATGCTCACCGGCACCATCAGCTCCGGCGTGCTGCTGCTGCGGGAGATCGACCCGGATCTGGCCACCCCCGCCGCCAACAACCTGATCACTGGCAGCAGCTTCGGCATCATCCTGGGCGCGCCGGTGCTGATCCTGGTGGGCATCGCGCCCCGCTCGGACGCCATGTGCTGGCTGGTCCTGGGCCTTGCGGCGCTGTATCTGGCGATTTTGTACCTGCTGATCTTCAAGCTTCGGAAAAAGAAAAAAGCGAAATAAAAGCAAAAGGCCCTGCGGCGTTCATGCCGCAGGGCTTTTTATTCTTATTGGAAGCGCTTGCGCTCCGGATCATACCGGAAGCCCGCAGCGCCCAGGGTTTCCTCCAGGGCGCCTCGGTCCAGCTCCAAATCCTCACACAGCGCCTCCAGTGACGGATACTCGTCCCGGAGCTTGGTGTTCAGGTAACTGAGCAGGATCATGGGATCCTTGGGCAGCATGGCTTCGCTTCCTTTCCGCAGGGCCCTCAGGGGCCTTCTTTTTATTGCGCGTTGGTCCCGGTCGTCTCCGCAGTTTCCGCCGCAGGCGCTTGGGTCTCAGTGGGTGCCTCCGTGGTCTCCGCGGGCGTCTCCGTGGCCGCCGGCTCGGGCGTCGGCGTGCTCTCCGGTGCCAGGGGGTTGGTATCGGACAGGTACTTGGAGTAGATGTAGCCCTGGCGGTTGTCCACCTTGACCTGGGTCCAGTCGCCGGTCACACCCAGGACAACCACTTCCTTGCCGGTATCATAGGTGGTCATGATGTAGGCGTCCACAGAGGGGCTGCGGCGCATACGCACTTCCTTGCCGTTTACATAGGCGATCTTCTCCGGCTCCTTGTCGATAGGCTCGCCGGTCTCGTCCAGCTCCTCCACCACCTCGGGGATCTCGGACAGGTACTGGAAGATGACCTTCTCCGCGTTTTCGGACAGGGTCACATACTGGTCGGCCTCAACCGTGATGGTCTGGCTCTTGTTGCCCAGGATGGTATAAGAGCCGTTGCGCTGGGTGACGATGGCCTCTTCATACTCGTTGTCCGGCTCCTCGTAGACCAGCTCCTCCGCCTCCGGGTCATCCGACTGTACGGTGATGGTGGCCGCGTTGGAGTTGTTGTTCAGCACCCGGTAATTGCCTGCCGGGATGCGGAAGATGATGACACTCTCCGGGGGATTCGCGTCCGGGTCGGTGACCACTTCCTCGCCATAGGCGCCGGGATCGTTCCAGCTGAGGATGATGTAGGGCGGCGGGGTGGTCTTGGTGTCCTTCTGCTTGCTCTCGGCGTCCACCGGGCGCAGCAGCAGGGCGGCCACCACCAGCACGGCGCCTACGGCGGCGTACATCCAGTTCTGCACGCCCCGCCTGCGCAGCTTCATCCGCAGGGGGCGGAAGGGGCAGAGCGCCGCGGCCGCCAGCAGCAGGAGCAGGAAGGAAACGGAGGGGATCAAAAACAGCGAGCCCAGCAGGCAGACCACCGCCGCCACGCTCTCCGCGATCTCCAGGGTGGTCAGGGGCCTGGTCTTGACCGCTCTGCGCTTGTCCTGGGGCCGGGTGCCCACGCCGGCGAAGAAGCGGCGCCCGCCCGATTTCCCGGTGGCCTGCTTTTCGGCGGCCTCGTCCCAGACCTTCTTAAAGTTCTGGAGGATCTCATAACGCAGCACCGAACGGCGCAGGACCCGGGAGGGCTCGTCGCAGCTGAGATCGTAATAGGCGGCCAGCGTGTCCAGCTCATCGTCCGGCAGCTCCGGCAGCAGCTCCTCCGCGAAGCGGCGCAGGTCCACCGTGCGGATCTCGCCGGAATACTCGCTCTCCTCCAGCAAAGTGCGGACAAAGCCCATGTGGGCCTTCTCCGCCACCACCACCTCGCCGATCAGCAGATCGGAGAGGCTCGCGGCCATCTGCACGTAAGTGGGCGCGGCGGCCACGTCGGCATTGGAAATGCCGGTGAGTTCCGTGACCTCCAGGGGAATGGCCGTCTCGGGATTGACGAGGGTCTTCGCCCGGTTGACGATCTCCCCGTCGGTGACGCGCACCATGCCCAATTCGATGATGCTGTCCAGCTCCGGATCGGGGCCGGTGGTCTCCAGATCCAGCAGCAGATAGTTTTTGATCCGCCGCAGGGTTTTCGATGATGTGATTTCCGCAAAGGTGATCATAGCAGCCTCCTGGTTTCTTAGCCGCGTTTTCTGTCGTATCGTGTTTTCTATTATAACGTTTTGCGCGCCTCCGGTCAACCTTCCGATGAAAGCTCCCGCTCCGCCGCGGAGGCGGCGATGGTCTCGCTTACGATGAGGGTGAACACCTGGCTCAGCTCATCCACGCCCTTGTCGATATCGTCGTTCATGCCGTTCCACAAAAAGCGGATGAAGTAGCCGAACACCGCGTAGCGGCAGATATCGGAAATGACCTGCAACCGCTGGGGCGGCAGGTCCAGCCCCTCCGCCCGCCGGGCCACGAATTCATAGATGGCGCTGTCCGTGGTGGTGAAGAGATAACGCTCCAGCCGGTCCCGGGACAGGGAATCAAACAGATGATAGATCATCCGCTTGCGGCTTTTGCAGCTGTGGAGGAAGCCCTTGACGCTCTCGGTCCA
Source organism: Oscillospiraceae bacterium (assembly GCA_902778275.1). Classification (GTDB taxonomy): domain Bacteria; phylum Bacillota; class Clostridia; order Oscillospirales; family Oscillospiraceae; genus Limivicinus. Next base: position 5,288 of record CACYXE010000032.1, on the reverse strand, counting down.
GTTCTCCTCATCGGTCAGGCCGGTATATTTTCCCAGCTCCTGCTCCAGCCATTTGTCAAGCAGGTCGTAGATATCCTCAAAGTGGTAATAAAAGGTGTTGCGGCTGATGGCGCATTCCTTGATCAGGCCGGAGACGGTGATCTTTTCAAAGGGCATCCGATCCAGCTGCCGGCCAAAGGTGTCCAGGATCAGTTTATGGGTGGCGTTTGGCATGGAGCTCCTCCTTTCCGAAAAGCTGTGTATGCCGTTGTCATTCGATCCGGAGGCTGTGCTGCGCCCCGTCCAGCTCGTAAGTGACCGAAAGGCCCTCGTCCGCGTGGACGCGGATGTTCGCGGCGTTTCGGTTCCGCAGCAACTGAGCGTACTGAACCATGGCCAGACTGTCATACCGGGCCATGTTGTCCGAGTGCAGCAGCACCCCGCCGAACAGGCTGTTCACCGTGGCCAGGATGTGCTTTTGCTCATCGCTGAGCTTCACGTTCTCCCGGCGCAGAAAGAACACGTCCGGGTCGCTGAGCCAGGCCCTGCCGTTGAGCTGCCGGCGGAAGATGCTGTTGCCGATGGCCTGGCGGGTGGAGACCCGCTCCCGGTGGATCAGGCGCATGTGGGGCTTGTCGTCCCAGTCCAGACTCACGTCGCAGCTGACACGGCAGTAGTCCACCAGGCCGAAAGCGGGCATCAGCGGCACGCCGCAGCCCAGGATCAGCTTGTCCCCGCACACACGGCGCAGCAGCTCCATGGCGCGGATCATGCGCCCCGCCCGGGTTTCCGTCTCGCTGCCGAAGGGCGCGGCGCCGTAGAGGAAGTCCAGCTTCACCAGGTCGTAGCCCCACTCGTTCAACACCCGGTCAAAGACCCGCTCCAGATAATCCACTACCTGGGGCTTGTCAATGTCCAGGGCATAAAAGCCGCTCCAGTTGCAGCCGCAGCGCCAGGGGCCGCCGTCTACCTGCAGGAACCAGTCGGGATGCTCCCGGAAAAGCGCCGAGTCCTTCTCCGCCACGAAGGGCGCCAGCCACAGCCCGGCCCGCAGGCCCCGGCCGTGGATATCGTCCGCCGCCTTCTTCATGCCGTCGGGAAACTTCTTCTCGTCCGCCGCCAGCCAGTCGCCCACGGCGGGCTCCCAGCCGTCGTCGATCTGGAACAGGTCCCCGGTATGCAGCTGCAGGGCGCAGCCCTCCAGGTCCTGGCCGATGCTCAGCTGGTCGATGTTCTGGTAGCGGTTATACCAGCTGGAATAGCCGGCGATCTTCTCTTTGGTGCGGCACTGCACGCCAAGCTCCCGGAACCAGGCGTCAAAGACCGCGGCCTCATCCCCCCTGGCCAGGAACAGATCAAAGGCGTGGAAGACTCCGCAGCAGCGCAGGCCGGCGCAGTCCCGCTCCAGGCGCAGCTCATGGCTGCCGCTGTCGTAGCGCAGCAGCGTATAGCCCGGCCGCTCGTCCAGCGAGGCGATCAGTCGGAAGCTCTCCCCCCGGCGGAAGTAGCAGTAGCTCTCCCCGTGGGTGATGCCGCCCTTCTGCGGATAGTCCACAAAATGATAGTCCCCGTAGCGGTCCAGACTGAAGTGATCCACCACCTTTTTCGGCAGGGGCGCCCAGCGTCGGGTACAGCCCTCCCGGTCATATTCCGGGCAGTAGGTCCAGGTCTGGTAGCCGTTCATGAAGATCTTCTCCCCACCTGTCAGGTCCACATGCATGGTGGCGGTGACGGACTCCAGCACCCCCTCGGGCAGCTCCGGCGCGATGGTCACGCGGCCAAGGCGCAGCGGGCAGCTGCCCTCGATGGGGGCCTGCCCTTTTATGATGATCCGATATTTGATCCTTTCCATCTCAGTTCTCCTCCCGCACTTGCAGTTGGACGGTCACAGGCTCCGTCTGGCCGGTGGTGACGCGCAGGCTTCCGCTGCCCGCTTTTCCGACAGTTCGCAGGTAAGTGCCGCACATGCCGCCCTCGGCAGTGACCAGCTCCGGCCCTACCAGCTCCAAGGGCCCGCTCACTTCAAAGCGCACGGGCAGCTGGGCATAGGGCGTCAGGTTTCCGTTCTCGTCCAGCACACGTACCCGCACCGCGGCCATGTCGTAGGTCTCCCCCTCGGTCAGCTGCGTCTGGCTCACCGTCACCTCCAGGTGCAGTTCCCTGCCCGGGCAGCGAGTCTGGGACACCACGGTCCGGCCGTTTACCTTGCCGTCAAAGCGCCAGCGGGTGGCCTCGCCGCCCCAATTGCCCACATATTTGCCGTAGAGGGCCACACCGTCGGCCATACGCAGGCCGTAGCGGAGCATGCAGTAGAGCATTTTGGCCTTGTCCGCCGGGGGCATCCCGGCCAGGCCATACTTGCCCGCCGCGTTCAGCGCCTCCTTGATGGCCCTGGCCTTGCCGGCCGGGAAGCCCTCTTCGGTCTCCAGCAGGCAGCCGATGGTGTCGTCAATGAGCATGGGGCCGTGCTTCAGGCCCTTCCACTCTTTGGCCCGGAAGGTTGCAACATATTTGTCGTTTTTATACAGGTCCACTTCATCAGCGTTGGTGAACACATAGATCTTGCCGGTGTTGCCCGCGGGATAGTCGCCGATGTCCATGGGCGAGCCCGCCTCCAGCACAGGGTCTCCCTCCCCCTGGCTGGCGTAGAGGGCCGCGGCCAGCTTGGGATTGCGGAAGGCGTCCATCACGCCGTGGTAGCAGACCCGGTCCCCGGAGCCGAAGTCCTTGTGGGTGGGATAGTCGAACATGCACCAGCCGAAGCAGCCCGCATGCTCCCCGTCGGCCAGGGCCGCGTCCTGGACCCGGGCATGGCGCAGGGCGTGCTCCTGCCGCCGCTGCCAGGTGTCAAAGGGCTTGGTGGGGTACATGTGGCCGTTGCACTCGGAGATCAGCAGGGCCTTGCCCATATCCGGCGTGACCTGCTTCTTGGACTTGGCGCCGGGATTGTCGCCGGTGTGGGAAAAATCGTTGTAGGCGTAGACGTCCTCCAGCAGGCTGCTCTTTTCCAGATAGCGCACGCCGGAGGTGGGGCGGCTGGGATCCAGCTCATGGGCCGCGGCGTTGGTGCGGCGGTACAGCTCGTCGTCGTCCTGGCTCTCGTTGATGCGCACGCCCCAGAGAACGATGCTGGGGTGGTTGCGGTACTGGAGCACCATCTCCCGGGTATTCTCCACCGCCTGGTCCTTCCAGCCGGGTGAGGCGCCGATGTGCTGCCAGCCGGGGATCTCGGTAAAGACCAGCAGGCCCAGCTCGTCGCAGGCGTCCAGGAAGTGCTGACTCTGGGGATAGTGGGAGGTGCGCACCGCGTTGCAGCGCAGCTCCTCTTTCAGGATCCGGGCGTCCTCCCGCTGCAGATGCTTCGGGGCGGCGTAGCCCACATAGGGCCAGCTCTGGTGCCGGTTCAGACCCCGCAGGAAGGTCTTCCTGCCATTGAGATAAAAGCCGTCGGCCTGAAACCACAGGGTGCGAAAACCGATCTTCCGCTCCCAGGCATCCAGCACCGCGCCCCCGGCAGACAGCAGCTCCGCCGTGCAGCGGAAGAGCTCGGGCGTCTCCGGCGTCCAGGGCCGGGCGCCGGGCACACGGAAGTTGAAGCGCTCCCGGGCGGTATCCTCCGCCAGCAGCCTGTCCCCGTCCCAGACGCGCAGGCGCACCGTATCATACCCGCCCTGCACGCTGACCTGAGCTTCCAGCCGGTCCAGGCCCGGCGTGGTCACGAACACGTCCTCGATATAGCTCTGCTCCCGCACGTCCAGCCAGACCTCCCGGTAGAGGCCGCCGTAGGTCAGATAATCGATCACGAAGCCGAAGGGCGGGATCTCCGGGTTCTCGGTGCAGTCCAGCTCCACAGCCAGCTCGTTGTCCGCCCCGTAATTTACCAGCTCCGTGATCTCCAGGCGAAAGGCGGTATAGCCGCAGCGGTGCTCCGCACAGCGCCGTCCGTTGCAGTAGACCCTTGCGAGATGGGCCGCCCCGTCAAACTGCAGGAACAGCCGCTTGCCCCGACAGGCTTCCGGGATGTGCAGCCGGCGGCGGTAGCCGCAGATCATTTCGTAGTACTCCGGCCCGGCGTAATGCAGGGGGATCTCCCGCACGGTGTGGGGCAGGCGCACCGGCCGCCCCTCTGTTTTCCCATTCAAAAAGTCCTCCGACCACTGCTCGGTGAAGGTCCAATCGTTGCATAGACTGATCATATCCTTATGCCTCTCTGTCCTTGATGCTTTCATTTTAGTAAAGTGCCGCGCTTCTGTCAACGAAAAACGCGCGCCCGGTCCCCGTGCATCGGGGAACGGGCGCGCGTCGTTTCCTGTCGGATCACTGCACAGCGGCCAGCAGGGCCTCCACCTTGTCGGTATTCTCCCAGCGGACGCCCAGATCCTCCCGGCCCATGTGGCCGTAGGCGGCCAGCTTCCGGTAGATGGGCTTGCGCAGGTCCAGGTCCCGGATGATGCCGCCGGGGGTGAAGTCAAAGACCTGCTGCACGGCGCGGCTGATCGTCTCGTCGGAGACGGTGCCGGTGCCGAAGGTCTCCACCAGCACGGACACCGGCTGGGCCACGCCGATGGCGTAGGCCAGCTGAATCTGGCAGCGCTTGGCCAGGCCCGCCGCTACCACGTTCTTGGCGGCCCAGCGGGCGGCGTAGGCGGCGCTGCGGTCCACCTTGGTGGGGTCCTTGCCGGAGAAGGCGCCGCCGCCGTGGGGGGCGCTGCCGCCGTAGGTGTCCACGATGATCTTACGGCCGGTCAGGCCGGAGTCGCCCTGGGGCCCGCCGATGACGAAGCGGCCCGTCGGGTTTACATAATATTTGGTGTTCTCATCCAGCAGCTCCGCGGGGACGGTGGGCTTGATGACAAGCTCGATCATATCCCTGCGAATCTGCTCCAGGCTGGCCTCCGGGCCGTGCTGGGTGGAAATGACCACGGTGTCCACCCGGACGGGGCGGCGCTGCTCGTCATATTCGACGGTGACCTGGGTCTTGCCGTCGGGCCGCAGATAATCCACCAGCCTCTCCTTGCGCACCGCCGTCAGGCGCATGGCCAGCTTGTGGGACAGGGAGATGGGCAGGGGCATCTTCTCCGGGGTCTCGTCGCAGGCGTAGCCGAACATCATGCCCTGGTCGCCGGCGCCGCCGACCTCATCATTGGTGCCCAGGGCGATGTCCCCGGACTGCTCGTCGATGTTGACGATGATGCCGCAGGTGTCGCAGTCAAAGCCGTACTTGGCCCGGTCATAGCCGATATCCCGGATGACGCCCCGGGCGATCCTGGCGATATCCACATAGCAGCTGGTGCTGATCTCGCCCATGA
>CACYXE010000031.1 GCA_902778275.1 Oscillospiraceae bacterium | reverse complement strand
GCCGCGGCCCGCCGTCTGTTCCCCGGCGATCAGGGCCAGCCCCTCGGCAGCCCCCTGGTTGGCCAGGTCCTTCAGGACCGTGTTGGTGGAGCTGATGCTTTTGTAGACCCGGGGCTCGATGTCCCGGTGCCGCAGGCAGCGCCGCAGCCCCTCAACGCTGAGCACGTCGCTCCGGGAAGAGAGACGGTAGCCCCGGTTGGTGACAGACTCGATCCGATATCCCTCAACCCTCAGCTGCTCGATTGCCTTCCAGACCGCGCTGCGGCTCAGCTGCAGCCGCCGGGCCAGTTCCGCGCCGGACACATAGCGGTCCGCGTTCTGCCACAGCTGTTCCAGTACAAGCTCCTTTGTCATGGGAAGACCCTCCTCTGCAAAAGCGGATACAGCCGTCCGGTGAGGAATACCGCCAGGACGATCTTGACCGCGTCGGGGATCAGATAGGGCAGCACACACCAGGCCAGGGCCGTGGCCGCGCCGATGGCGCCGCTGCTGCGGCTGTAGACCAGCACAAACCAGGCAGTCCCAAAGGCATAGCACAGCAGGATACCCAGCGCCATGGCACTCAGCAGCACGGGGACCCTGCGGCCCAGCCGGTCCACCGCCAGGCCTACGGCCAGGGCGGTGAAGAGGAAGCCCACGATATAGCCGCCGGTGGTGCCCAGCAGCGCGCCGACGCCCGCCTTGAAGCCGGCAAACACCGGGACCCCAACCGCTCCCAGCAGGATGTAGCAGCCCACAGTCCAGAGCCCCAGCTTCAGACCAAACAGCGCCGTTACAAGGCAGACGGCGAAGGTCTGCAGGGTAAAGGGGACCATGGTGGGCAGCAGGGAGGGGACGGAGATCCAGGAGCAGACGGCGATCAGCGCCACGCCCATGGCGGCGAGGGACAGCTCCCGGATCTGTATGTGCTTCATGGAAAAGCCTTCTTTCCGAAAAGATGGTATCATCATACGGCAGGAGCCCCGGATTGTCAACCGGATCTGAAACAGCAGGTTGACAATCGACGGGCTTGCCCGGCGGGCGGCGAATGCAATGGACATAGAAAAAGAACCGAGAGATTTCTCTCGGTTCTTTTTTTGTAAGTAGTGTTGCTTTGACCTGTCAGGATCAGATGAACAGACCCCAAACCAGAGCCAGCACCAGGGACATGATCACGGGGATGATAACGGTGGTCACGCAGATGCCCCAGTAGGACTCCTTGTGCGTGCAGTGAGAAACCGCCAGCAGGGTCAGAACAGCGCCGTTGTGGGGCAGGGAGTCCAGACCGCCGGAGGAGATGGAAGCGATACGGTGCAGGGTCTCGGGGGAGATACCGACCTGATTCGCGATCTCCAGGTACTTGGGAGCCAGAGCGGTCAGAGCGATGGACATACCGCCGGAAGCGGAGCCGGTGGCGCCGGCCAGAACGTTAACAGCAACAGCCTCGGAGAAGAGGATGGAGCCGGGCATGTTCAGCATGGCCTCGGTCAGAACGGCGAAACCAGGAACAGCCTTGACGACGGTGCCGAAGCCGACAGCGCAGGAGGTGTTCATGATAGCGGTCATGGAGCCGTTGGCGCCTTCGGAGATGGCGGGCAGCAGGACCTTGGCCTGGTTCAGGTTCATTAGGCAGCAGACGATGATGCCGCCAAGCAGAGCCACGACGATGTGGGTCTTCACGACGTTCAGCAGAACGATAACAACGATGATGGGAATGAGACCGGCGAGCCAGTGCCAGGAGGGCATCTCCTTGTGCTCGGCTTCGACGAACTTGTCATCTTCGATGAAGTGAAGGCCAGCCTTGCGGCCCTTGTTGATATCCCACTGCAGCCAGATCAGGGCAGGCAGGCCGATCAGGATGCAAGCCACGATGGACAGAGCGGGAGCAGCGGTGGGCTGAGTGCCGTAGAACTGCATGGGGATCAGGTTCTGGATCTGGGGAGAGCCGGGGACAGCAGTCATGGTGATGCCGAAAGCACCGCAGGCGATGGCGCCGGGCAGCTTGGTGCGGGGGATATCAGCAGCACGGTAGATAGCATAGCCCATGGGATAGATAACGAACACGACGACGAACAGGGAGATGCCGCCGTAGGTCATCAGCATGCAGGGGAGAACGACAGCCAGCATGGCGTTCTTGGCGCCGATCCAGCTGACCAGCTTGGAGCCGAGGGAACGGGCGGAACCGGTCAGGTCCATGACCTTGCCGTAAACAGCGCCCAGCATGAAGGCGGGGAACCAGGTCTTGAAGTAGTCAGCAGCGCCCTGCATGTAGGTGTTGGTGTACGCATCCAGCAGGTTCAGGCCGCCGCACAGAGCGACGAACGCAGCGCAGACAGGCGCGACCCAGATGATGGAGTGGCCGCGGAAAGCCAGGAACATCAGCAAAGCAAGGCCGATGAAAATAGCAGCTAAACTCATAAAATGTCTCCTATTTTAGTTTTTTTGTTTGGGGATACGGGTTTACGCTTTGGGGGGCATAACAGTGGCCATGCCCTTGATGACGACCTTGCCGTCCTGGTTGGTGCAGACGGTCTCAATCTTCGCGATGTTCTTCTCGAGGTTCAGCTCGGCGACGGTGCCGGTGGCGGTGATCGTGTCACCAATGCGTACGGGAGCGGTGAACTTCAGTTCCTGGCCCATGTAAATGGTGCCGGGGCCGGGCAGATACATGCCCAGGACAGCGGAAATGAAGCCAGCGCCCAGCATACCATGGGCGATACGGCCTTTGAACATGGTCTTCTCAGACGCAACCTGGTTCACATGAGCGGGGTTCAGGTCACCGGTAATGCCGGCGAACATGTACACATCAGTCTCAGTGACGGTCTTGGTCCAGCTGGCCTGCTGACCAATGCTCATCTCATTGATGGTCATACTTTTTTCCTCCTAAAAATATCTCCATACCTCCGTCCGTTTCCGGACCCTTATGAGGTACTTTACGAAACCAACGCCCGGATCATGACGGGTCTGCCCGTGTGGCACGTCCCGAGGGATCGCACCCCGGGCAGACCTTATGATGCTTTGGGCGTTTCGCGCGCCGTTTCTTTTAGGAAAAACGCCGCACAAACTTTCTTGGGATCAGAGGGTCAGACCCATCTTCTCCTCGCGGAACAGACGCTCGTCCATGAGCTTGACGTCCTTGATGATGGGCTTGAATCCCATGTGAGCCAGGATGTCCTTCTCAATGTCGATGCCGGGAGCAACTTCGGTCAGCTCAACGCCTTCCGGAGTCAGCTTGAAGACCGCACGCTCGGTGACGTACAGAACGGGCTGACCGACGGACTGGGCATACTCACCGGAGAAGGTGACCTGCTCAACAGCCTTGACCAGCTTGTCCTTCTTGCCTTCCTGCACGATGACCAGCTTGCCGTCCTGAACAGCGACCTTCAGACCGCCGGCGGTGAAGGTGCCGCAGTAGACGACCTTCTTGGCGTTCTGGGTGATGTTGATGAAGCCGCCGCAGCCGGCGATCTTGGGACCGAACTTGGACACGTTGATGTTGCCCTTCTCGTCCATCTCAGCCAGGCCCAGGCAGGCCAGATCCAGGTTGCCGCCATCATAGAAGTCGAACTGATAGGGCTGATCCAGGATGCAGTCGGGGTTGGTGGCAGCGCCAAAGTCGCCGCCGCCCATGGGGATACCGCCAACGGTGCCGCCCTCAGCGGTCAGGCACAGCTGATCGCCCAGGCCTTCCTCGGCCGCCACGGTGGCAACGCCTTCGGGAACGCCGATGCCCAGGTTGACAACGGAGTTGGGAACCAGCTCCATCGCAGCGCGGCGGGCCATGATCTTACGCTCGGTCATGCCCATCGGAGGAATGGCGTCCACGGGAACACGGATCTCTCCCGAGTAGGCGGGATTGTAGAACTGGCCGTTGGTCTGCAGGTGGTTGGCCTTGTCAGCCTTGACAACATAGTCTACATAGATGCCGGGGATCTTCACGAAGCGGGTATCCAGGTTGCCGTACTCGACAACGTCCTCTACCTGGACGATGACGATACCGCCGGAGGCCTTGGCGGCCTGGGCGATGGAGACAGCCTCGGCATACAGAGCCTCATGCTGGAAGCTCAGGTTGCCCTTGGTGTCCGCGAAGGTGGCACGGATGAGACCGACGTTGATGGGCAGGGACTTATACAGCAGCTTCTCTTCGCCGTTGATCTCGATCAGCTGGACGGGATCATCTTCCTTGGCCTTCTCGTTGAGCTTGCCGCCCTCATTGCGGGGGTCGACGAAGGTCTTCAGACCAACATGGGTGATGACGCCGGGCTTGCGGGCCGCGATGTCACGGAACAGATGGGAGATAACGCCCTGGGGGAAGTTGTAAGCAGCGCACTTGTTCTCAAGCGCCAGCTTCTGGATCCGCGGGGTCAGACCATAGTGGCCGCCGATGATCTTGGAGACAAGACCCTCTTCGCCGAAATGGTTCAAACCTCTCTCCTTGCCATCGCCCTGGCCGGCGGCGTAGACGATGGTCAGGCCGGCGGGATGGCCGGTCTCCAGGAAGGATTTCTGAATGGTAGCAGAAACTTCCTCGGGATGTACGCATCCGACAAAGCCGGAGATGCCGAGGGTATCGCCGTCTTTAATGGCGGCAACTGCTTCAGCTGCGGTTACGAATTTTGCCATAACTCTTTAAACCTCCAAAAATTTCACGTATCAGAATACGTTAAATGCCGTGGGAATTACTTCTTGGGGAGAGGCTCGCCGGTGAAGACAGCCTTGCCCTTGTTGACGAAAGCGCCCATGCCTTCGACCTGGTCGGAGTTGGCAAAGCAGAGACCGAACAGGTTGGACTCAAACAGGTTGCCGGAGACGAAGTCCATCTCGTAGCCCTGGTTGATGGCGGACTTGGCCAGCTGCACAGCGTTGGGGCTGTTGGAAGCGATCTTGGAGGCCATCTTCTTGGCGGCGGGGATCAGCTCTTCCAGAGGAACGACCTTCTGCACCAGGCCGACAGCAAGGGCCTCGTCGGCCTTGATGCGGTTGCAGGTGTAGATCATCATCTTGGCAAAGCCCTTGCCGCACAGGCGGGACATACGCTGGGTGCCGGCGAAGCCGGGGATGATGCCCAGGCCGCACTCGGGCTGCGCGAAGGAAGCGGTGTCAGCAGCAATGCGGATGTCGCAGGCCATGGCCAGCTCGCAGCCGCCGCCGAGAGCGAAGCCGTTGACAGCGGCGATAACGGGCTGCGGCATATTCTCGATGATCTGGAAAGCCTTGCTGCCCAGGATGCCGTAGGCCTTGCCCTGAGCGGGATCCATCTCGAACATCTCCTTGATGTCAGCGCCAGCCACGAAGGACTTCTCGCCGGCACCGGTCAGGATGACGCAGCGCACGTCCTTCATCGCGGAGATCTCCTGCATCACGTCGATCATTTCCAGAACGACGGGGGAGCTCAGAGCGTTCAGAGCCTTGGGATTGTTGATGGTTACGAGAGCTACATGGTCTTCGATGTCAATCAGGAAAAATTTGTACTCTTTCATAGTGTTCTGCCTTTCATTATTTTGATAGTTAAATAACTGGCAAGTGCGCCCATAACAAACGCAGCTGCCTGCAGGTTCCGAAAAAGAGGGGTCACACCCGGCGCTGGGGCGCTTGCCTCAGCGCCGGGCGGTGATTGGTTTGCTGCCGGACGAGCTGCTTTAAGCCTTCCGGTTCTTGAGCTCCTCAATCAGAGCGGGAACGAACTGCTTATAGTCGCCTACGATGCCGTAGTGCGCGAAGTCAAAGATGGGAGCGTCGGCGCTGGTGTTGACAGCCACGATGCAGCCGGCCTTCTGCATGCCCAGCGTGTACTGGACAGACCCGGAGACAGCCAGGTTCAGCATCAGACGCGGCGTAACGGTGACGCCGGACTGGCCGATCTGTCTGCTGTGCGGCATCCAGCCGTTGTCCACCAGAGGACGGGAGACACCCACCTGGCCGCCGAACAGATCGGCGAGCTCCTGGAGCTTCTTCAGGTCGTCCTCGCTCTTGATGCCGCGGCCGCCGGCCACGATCACATCAGAGGCGGCAATGTTGACTTCTACGTTCTCATCGGGCACGAACTCCACGACCTGGTAGTCGGGATCGGCTTCGACCTGAACGGTCTCCTTGACGATCTCGCCGGTGCGGGCGGGATCAGCCTCCAGAGGAGCGAACATCTTGCAGTGAACGGTCGCCATCTGGGGACGCTTCTCAAGGATAACGATGTGGGCCAGGATCTTGCCGCCGTAGGCGGGAGTGGTCTGGTAGAACACATCGTCCTCGTCGTAGCCCAGATCGATCGCGTCGGCGGTCAGGCCGGTGTCCAGGGTGATCATGAGGCGGGGAGCCAGATCACGGCCCAGAGGCGTGGCGCCGTAGAGCAGGATGGAGGGCTTGTACTTCTCGACCAGCTGAGTCAGAGCGGCCTGGTAGGGTCTCGCACTGTACTCGGCCAGAGCCGGATCGTTGACCACGATGACCTTGTTGGCGCCGCGGGCGATCAGTTCGGGTGCCAGAGCGTCCACGTCATTGCCCATCAGGACGGCAACGATCTCTTCCTTGTTGTGGGCCTGCAGGTCCTGCGCTTTTCCAAGCAGCTCAAACACGGTGGGCTCGATCACGCCGTGCTCCTGCTCGGCAAACACCCATATGCCCTTGTAATCTTCTTTCGCCATGTGTGTTCGCCTCCTTTAAAGCAGATGCTCGGCTTCGAGGGAGTCGACCAGCTCTTTGACGATGTCGACCATCTCGCCGCTGAGGTACTTGGTATCGGTGGTGCGCTTCTCGGGCTCGAAGACGCCCTTCGTGGAGGACGGAGAGCCCGGCATGCCCGTCTTGCTGGTGTCGGCTTCCATAGCGGCGGCATCCCAGGTGAAGAAGGGCTTCTTGCCGGCCTTCATGAGACCCATGGCAGTGGCGTAACGGGGCTTGTTCAGATCGCCGGTAACGGTGACCACGGCGGGCAGCTTGGCCTTGACGCGCTGACGCATGTCACCCAGCTTTCTGTCGCAGATGACCCAGCCGTCTTCGACCGCGAGGGAGGAGGCCAGGGTGATCTGGGGCAGGCCCAGCCAGGCGGCCAGGGCCGGACCGGTCTGGGCGGTGTCGCCGTCGGTGGCGAGGCGGCCGCACAGCAGCAGGTCATAGTCGCCGATCTTCTCGGCGGCCTTGGACAGCGTGTAGGAGGTAGCCAGGGTGTCGGCACCGCCGAAAGCGCGGTCGCTCAGCAGATAGGCCTCGTCGCAGCCCATGCCAAGAACCGTCTTTAGCGTACGGGAAGCCTGAGGGGGTCCCATGCTGATGGCGCACACCGTGCCGCCGAACTTCTCCTTCAGCTGCAGGGCGCACTCCACGGCGTTGGCGTCGTTGGGGTTGAGCATGCTCTGTACGCCTTCACGCTTCAGGTTGCCGGTTTTCGGATCGAGCGCAACGTCGTCCGTATCCGGAACCTGCTTGACAAATACGAGTATTTTCATTCTATACTCCCTACAAATTGAAGACTTTTATGCCGACTGTGATATCAGCCCTTGCCGGCCAGGACGGAGCCGGAGATGACCATACGCTGCACTTCGCTGGTGCCCTCGTAGATCTCGGTGATCTTGGCGTCGCGCATCATGCGCTCCACCGGGAAGTCCTTGGTGTAGCCATAGCCGCCGAACAGCTGGACAGCGCGGTTGGTGACATAGGAAGCGGTCTCAGCAGCGAACAGCTTGGCGCGAGCGGCGAACTGGGTGTAGGGCACGCCTGCCTCTTCGGCCCAGGCGGCACGCAGCATCAGCAGGTGAGCAGCGTCGGCGCGGGTCTGCATGTCAGCCAGGGTGAACTGGGTGTTCTGGAACTTGGACAGGGGCTTACCGAACTGGACACGCTCGTTGACGTACTTGACAGTCTCTTCGATGGCGCCCAGAGCAATGCCGGTGGCCTGAGCAGCGATGCCGATACGGCCGCCGTCCAGGGTCATCATGGCGATGCCAAAGCCCTTGCCTTCGGCACCCAGACGGTTCTCCACGGGAACCTTCATGTTGTCGAAGTACAGCTCGCAGGTGGAGGAGCCGCAGATGCCCATCTTGTTGCAGGGCTTGGAAATGGTCAGGCCTTCGATGTCCTTGTCAATGACGAAAGCGGTGATGCCCTTGGTGCCCAGCTCGGGGTTGGTCATGACGAAGATGATGAAGTAGTCAGCATACTCGGCGTTGGTGATGAAGATCTTGCTGCCGTTGACGGTGTAGTAGGTGCCATCCTCGGACAGAACAGCGCGGGACTTCTGCATGGCAGCGTCGGTGCCGGCGGCGGGCTCAGTCAGAGCGAAGGCGCCCAGCTTCTCGCCCTTGCACTGGGGAACGAGCCATTTCTGCTTCTGCTCCTCGGTGCCGAACTTGTAGATGGGCCAGGAAGCGAGGGATTCGCTGGCGGACAGGATGACGGAAGTGGTGCCGCAGACCTTGGCGATCTCTTCAACAGCCAGCATGTAGGCAACCTGACCGGCGCCGCTGCCGCCGTACTCTTCGGGATAAGCCAGGCCAAACAGGCCCATTTCCTGCATCTTCTTTACGGTCTCGACGGGGAACATGTGTTTCTCGTCAACTTCTTTGGCCAGGGGTTTGATCTCGGCTTCTGCGAATTCGCGAACCATGTCACGAATCATTTCCTGTTGCTCAGTCAGTTTGAAATCCATACCTATACCTCCAAAATTTTTGTGCTGCATAAAAAACTTACAGCCAATGTGATTTTGTAGAGACAAAACCCGGGGAAGCGCAACATTTCGCAGAAAAAATGCGCGAACCCAAATTCCGCCTTCTACTATGGAGATAATAGCACATTTGACTATTATTAGTCAATCTTGCACAACAGGAATTCAAAAAATTTTATACTATTGCCCAAACAGGTATATTTTGGGACAAATGTTATATAACAGAGGCAAGAAAAACCCCTCGATATTTCGTTGACATAATGTAAAAACCCCGAAACTGTTATATAAAATTTACAAAAGACAACTTGCACAAAACATGAAAAAGATGTAATATACTTCCATAGAACGCGAAAAGGAACACCGTATCCGAAATGGAGGGGGTCAAACTGGCCAGTAAGATCGAACACGTGGTGGAGTATATCGCACGATTGGAGCCCGGAGACAAGGTCTCCGTGCGCGGCCTGGCCCAGGAACTGGGCGTCAGCGAGGGCACCGCCTATAAGAGCATCAAGGCGGCGGAGGCCCAGGGGCTGGTCATCACCCGGCCCAAGGCCGGGACGGTGCGCATCAACATCCGGGGCGTCACAGAGCATGGCGACACCACCCTGGCCGAAGCGGCCAGGAGCGTGGGCGCGGTGTGCCTCTGCGGGGCGGAGGCCGCCGCCCGCAAGCCCCTGCCCAGCCTGGTGGTGGCCGACGGGAACGCGGCGCATCTGCTGGATACGATCCGGCGCTGCAGCGGCACGGTGCTTTGCATGGTGGGCGACCGGCCGGAGCTCCACGGCGTGGCGGTGGAGGCGGGGGTGGACATCCTGCTGACCGGAGGCGCGGAGATGCTGGAGGGCCTGCTGGAGACCGCGGAGCGGCTGGGGTTGAGCGTCTTCGCCTCGGAGCAGGACAGTGTCACCCTGATAGGCATGCTCAACCGGCGTATGCCGGAGGGCCTGCCCAAGCGGGAGATGACCACGGTCCGGGACTGGATGCAGCTGCCCCGCTACCTGTACCACGACGACATGGTGACCGAGTGGCACCGGCTGTATACCGATATCTATTACGACAGCTCCAGCGTTGCCGTGGTGGACGACAGCCTGAAGATCTGCGGTTCGGTGGACGCCATGACCGCCATGGCCGTTCCCCAGGGCATCCGCATGTCGGAGATCATGGATGAACCGGAAGCGGAGGGCGTCGTGGACGAGGAGCTGGGCATGGACGAGTTGGCGGACCGGCTGATCAAAAGCCGGCGGCAGTTCGCGGCGGTCACCAGCAGGGACGGCATGAGCGGCTTCATCAGCCTGGGCGACGTGGTGCGCTACTATCAATACAACCAGACCTACCGGCAGTTCGAGCGCTTCGACGACAGCGTCCTGCAGCTGAACTCCGACGAGCCCGGGGCGGAGAGCCGCTTTTACACCGCCCAGATCAAGGCCTCCAGGGGCGACACCAACCGCAGCACCTACGTGAACCTGATATGCTCCGCCGCGGCGTGGCACGCCTACGATCTGCTGGGCAGGGCGGTGAACTTCGACAACGGCACCTTCTACGCGCCGTCGCCGCTGACGGAGCCGGGGGAGTACACCATCTCCAGCGAGGTCATGAAGCGCACGGAGCAGAGCCTGGTCCTGGAGCTGGAGATGTTCGACAACATGCGCTCCTATCTAAAAAGCACTTTGACGGTTTCTACGGTGCAGGAGAAGCAGTAGCTTATTTTTAATAGTAGAAAGGAAGGCAAAACGATGTTGAAAAAAAGAGAAGCGATGCTGGCCCTGGCCCTGCTGGGCGTGGTCAGCACCCTGTGCATCAAGGGTATGATGGCCGTGGGCGAGCGGCTGAGCGCGGGGCGTTGAGATGGGGCTGTTCAAAAAAACCAGGGAGACGCCGCCTCTCCCGGACTTCCCGGCGGCGGAGTATGAGCCGGTGATCCGCTGCAGCATCTGCACCGGCGAGCAGGTGGCCTGCATGCGCAGCCGCAGCACCGGCAAGCTGCACGAGGTGATGTTCCTGCGCTCTCCGGAGGACCTGGAGACCTTTTGTCGGAACTACCGGGTGCGGCCCGAGGACGTGCGTAAGGTCTATTGACTGGCGCGCCGACAGCGGCGGCAGACACTTGAAAGCCCGCCGCCGCCGTGCTAAAATAATGGTCACTATAAGCAAAAAGTGACAGTGAGGACAAGTAATGAAGAACACGCTTAGAGAAAAAATGCTCGCCGGGGAGAAGACCCTGGGCATCTTCATGGAACTGGGCACCGCCACGTCCGCCGAGTGCCTGGGCCTTGGCGGGATGGACTATCTGATCATCGACACGGAGCACGGGCCCTTCGACCCGCTTGCGGCGCTGGACTTCATCCGGGCGGCGCGGCTGTATAACATCACGCCCTTCGCCCGGGTGCAGGAGATCTCCCGCTCGGCCATCCTGAAGCTGCTGGACGTGGGCGCCCAGGGGCTGATCATCCCCTGCGTCAACACCGTGGCGGAGGCGGAGACCATTGTCAGCTGCGGCAAGTATATGCCCATGGGCCAGCGGGGTGTGGCAAATTCCGCGGGCAGCGGCTTCTGGTATGAGGATTACGCCACCCAAGGCATGCCCCATTATTTTGAGTTTTCCAACCGGGAATCCATGCTGATCCCCCAGTGCGAGACCCTGGGCTGCCTGGAGCATCTGGAGGAGATCGTGGCCATCGAGGGCATCGACGGCATCTTCGTGGGCCCCTACGATCTGTCCACGGCCATGGGCATCCCCGGCCAGTTCGACAAGCCGGAGTTTCAGGAGGCGCTGCGGCACATCCAGGCGGTGTGCGCCGAGGCGAAGAAGCCCTCGCTGATCTACGCCGGTACCGAGTCGGCCGCCCGGGCGGATTTCGCCATGGGCTATGACAGCGTGGCTTACAACATGGACGCGGTGCTGCTGATCGAGGCCTGCAAGGCGGCCCGGCGGAACATTTTAGGGTAAACAGGGGCAAAGCCCCATATGAATTCAGATATTATAAACAGGAGGATAAAGCAATGGCAGTGGATTTGGAACAGGCGAAACAGGCGCTGGAGAACGGTATCGCGGAGGCGCAGGAGCTGCTGAAAGACCCCGGCAAGATCGACGCGCTGCTCCGGCAGCTGGAGGAGAAGCTGAAGGACATCCCCGTGGCGGGCTCCGTACTGGCGGACATCCCCCAGATGGTGGCCATGATCAAGGGCTACATCACCGGCAAGTACACCAACGTGTCCGTTAAGGTGATCGCCACCCTGGTGGCGGCCTTCGTCTACGTGGTGAAGAAGCAGGATCTTATCAACGACGAGATCCCCGTGCTGGGACAGGTGGACGACGTCGCGGTGGTGGCCGCGGCCTTCATGCTCTCCGAACCGGAGCTGAAAGCCTTCGCCGCCTGGCGCGAGGAAAACGCCCAGGCCGAAGCCCAGGCGTAAAGGGAACAGAATAAACCACAGGCCCGGCGGGGGATACCCCGCCGGGCCTGTGGCTTTTGAAAAGCGCAGGAACTTGTGTGTTTCGGAGTGCGTTTGCCGGGCCCGAGCTCAGCAGTCCTTCCGCAGGAAGAATACCCCGACGCCGCCGATGCCGATGTGTACGCCCAGCACTGCGCCGATCATCTCCGTAACAAAGGAGCAGTACGGCAGCCGGGCCTTGATCAGGGCCTTCATGCTCTCCGCCGCGCCGACATCGTCGGCGTGGGTGATCCCAATGGCCTGATTCGGATATTCCCGCGCCCGCTCCGCCACGATGTCCGCGACCTTTTGCATGGCGCGCTTCGTACCGCGGACGATGTGGATGACCTCCATCTCCCCGTCATCCACGTCGAGGACGGGCTTGAGTCCCAGAAGATTCGTGGTATACCCAAGAGTTTTGGAGATGCGCCCGCCCCGGATCATCCAGTTGAGATCGGTGATGACAAAGACATGCTCTATATTTGCGATCATGCTGTGGATCCGTGCGGTAAGGCGGTCAAAAGCGGTTCCGCCGGCCGCGGCTTCAGCGGCGCGCATGGTGATGATCCCGGTGGCAAGGGAGCCCCCGCGGGAATCCAAAGCTTCGATGCGGCGCAGGGGATATTCCTCCCGCAGTTCGCTCATGATCCCGGCGACCAGCTGATAGGTGCCGGACATTTTAGCCGAGAAGCCGATGTAGATGATATCCTCTCCGGCTTCCAGGTGTTCCCGAAGTGCGGCCTGCGTATCCACATAATTGACCTGAGCGGTTTTCGGCACGATATTCTGACGCATGTAAGCGTACACATCTTTGGTACCGATCTCCACCCGGTCAAGATATTCCCGCCCTTCGATGACCACATACAGGGGCAGGACCACGATGCCGTATTGTTCCACCACACTCTGGGGGATATCTGTTGTGCTGTCGGTAAAGATGCGTATCATAGCGTTCGCCCCCGTCTACTGTTATTTGAGAGGATCTTCTTAGACAGTATAACACGGGCTGTCATAAAATGGGAATCAAAAGTTTTTCAAATATAAAAAAGAGGCATAGAAAGATCGAATGCCCGGCTGAATTTCCGCCGGGCATCCTATTACCAGATTTGCTGTTCACCTCTCCGCCGCGTGCTTGCGCCGCAGGGTCAGGCTGTCCGCGATCATGGCGATGAACTCCGAATTCGTCGGCTTGCCCTTGATGTTCGACACCGTGTAGCCGAAGAACTTCTGCAGCACCTCGATATCGCCCCGATCCCAGGCCACCTCGATGGCGTGGCGGATGGCCCGCTCCACCCGGCTGGGCGTGGTGCTGAACTTCCTGGCTACCTCCGGGTAGAGCACCTTGGTGACGGCGTTGATCATGTCCATGTCGTTGATGGTGAGGATGATGGCCTCGCGCAGATACTGATAGCCCTTGATGTGGGCGGGCACGCCGATCTCGTGGATGATGTCCGTGACCACAGCCTCCAGGTCGGCGTCCCGACTGCCCTCCGGGCCGCTGCCGCGGCAGTCGAAGCCCTCGGTGGGATGCCTGGAGGCGCTGTCGTTCATCAGCTGCCGGATGCGGACCATCAGGGCGGCGGTGTCGCAGGGCTTGGGCATGAAATAAGCCGCGCCCAGCGCGGAGCAGTCGGCGACCACCTTGGCGTTGAAAAAGCCGGACAGCACAAGGATGTGGCTCTCTGCCCCGGTCTCGGGAAAGCGGCGCAGGACCTCCAGCCCGTCCAGCTTGGGTAGCACCAGATCCATCAGGACCACGTCGGGCAGAAGCTCCGCCGCCATGGCCAGAGCCTCGATCCCGTCCCCGGCGATCCCGGCGGTCTCCATGTCCGGTTCCTCGGAGATCACGTCGTTGAGCAGCTTGCAGAAATCCGCGTTTGCGTCGGCGATCAGTATGCGCGTTTTGGTTTCCATAATTTTTCCTCCCCTTAGTGCGATGTGCGTGACGATACTGTATCATTCAAAGCAAAAAACCTGTGATGGTGCAATAAATTTACCACAGCCGACACAGATGCAACAACAGAATCCTGTCGAAGAAACAAGGAAATCTGTTGACATAATATGATACATTTCGCCGTGACACAAGAAGCCTCGACAAATTTTTCCAGATTAAAGTGGATGCGAATGTCAAATTTTGTCGAATTGTAAATATATGGAATATGAAAGGAGAAAAGCGACGCGTCCCGCCGGGGAAGCGCCGTTTAGTCTCATGGTTCGCCGTAGAGAAGCTCGAAGCTCTCGTAGTGGTCGCCGGTGTAATAGATCAGCCCGTCGTTGGAATAGACCAGCCGTTCCGCGCCCCGGGAATTTTTCCCCAGGGTGTTGATGTCGCACTCCTTCCAGCTGCGGCCCGGCGCGTCGGGCAGCAGGCCCTCCAGGTTGCCGAAGCCGCCCCCGCCGATGCACATGCCCGGCAGGACGCGCTCCAGGGAGCCGCCGTCCCAGCCAGCGGCGCGGGCCTTGGTCTTGGTGATGAAGTTGGAGGGCAGATGGCCGTAGCTGTGCAGATACAGGGCCACGTCCTCTTTCGTGGTGTAGATCCCGTCCTCGTCGGGCAGGACAAGAGGGGCAGCCGTCTCCGCCGGGGGCGCTTCAGTCTCGATCGGGGGCGCCGCCTCCGGCTCCGCTTCGGCCCCGCCCTCGGGCGCCAGCGGGGCAGTGTCCGGCGCGCTGCTGACCAGGGTCAGCTGGGGGACTTCGGTGGCGGCGGGGGCATCCGCCGGTTTATGATTGCAGCTGATGAGCAGCAGGATCAGGATCGCTGCCAGCAGCAATAGGGTAAGCAGCTTTTTATTTTTCTTCATAGCGGGAAAAATCCTTTCCGTAACTGCTGCTATCATACCACGCTTTTCGGCGGCGCGCAATAATGATCATCGGCAGCCCTTTGATGTTTCGCCATCCTATAATCATTATTGCCAAGTGCGCCGCAGCGGTGATAGAATACTTGTATCTCAAGCAAGGAGCCGAGTCATGAAGAAACTGCTGTTGATCCTGGGCCTTGTCTTTTGCCTCGCGGCTCTCTGCGCCTGCGGCAAGGCGGAGGAGGAGAGCCTGCCGCCCGCCGAGAATCTGCAGGCCCTGCAGGACCGGGCGCTGCCTTCGCTGAGCCGGGAGGAGAGCCTGCGCATGCTCCGCTACATGTCCGTGAACCGGGCGCTGGCGGCGGGGGAGCGGCTGTACTGCTTGGACTACGACGGGGAATATCTGCCGGTGCTGGCGGAATACAGCCTGGACGGGGGCCTGCGCCGCCATGCGGTGCTGGCGGAGAATTGTGTGCCCGCCTTCCTGAGCCTGTATGAGGACAAATTATATTATGTAAACCAAAGAGCGGACAACGCGCTGGAGTGCTTCGATCTGAAGAGCGGTGAGCGCCAGGTGCTCCGGGAGGGACCCTGCGACTGGCTGCTGATCCAGGACGGGCTGCTGTACTACTGCGGACCGGAGGGGTATTATTACAGCGCCGGGCCGGACGGCAGCGGCGAGACGCTGCTGCTGGAGGAGAGTTGCGCCTATCCCTGGCCCATGGGGGAGCGGATCCTCTACCAGAGCCGGGCCGACGAGCGTCTGCGCCTGTACTGGCTGGAGGAGGGGACGAGCGTCACCCTGACGGAGCACGCCGCCGCTGCCCCGGTGATCTGGCAGGACCGGCTGTATTACAGCGCCGGAGAGACGCCGCACAGCACGGCGCTGAACGGGCTGGACGCCGTGGCCTATCCGGTGCCGCCGCTGGTCGATCCGGCGGAGCTGCTGCCGGAGGCGAAGGGCCTGCGCCTGCGGGGCGTCACCGATGACAACGGTCTGAAGCAGTGGACCGCTTACCCGGAGGACGCGGCGGGGACCCTGCGGTATCTGGACGACCGCAGCTACCGGCTGTGCGACTATGTGGATGAACAGTACCGGGTGGACGCGGTGTATAATCTGGACGGGCGGCTGCGCTGCTTCCTGCTGACGGACAGCGAGGGCCGGGAGACGGTCTACATCGCCGGCCGGGTGTCGGGGTAACAGGCGTCGGCGCGAGAAAAAGCACCTGTCATTGCGAGGAGCGAAGCGACGCGGCAATCCGTTATGGAAAAAACGATGATAAGAGACGGATTCCCACGCAAAAAATGGCCGCGAAAGCGGCCATTTTTTTCTCGGAATGACAGAGAACTGTGTTTTGAATTCGCTCTTACTTCTGGATCCGGATCATGTCGGCGCTGATATCGCACAGCTTCCGGGCGCCGCACATGTACATGGCCTCGGCAAACTCCGCCTGGAGCTTGTCGAAATAGCAGCGCACGCCCTCGCTGCCGCCGCCGAACCAGCTGACGGCGATGGGCCGGCAGATCAGCACCGCGTCGGCGCCCAGGGCCAGGGCCTTGAACATGTCCCCGCCGCTGCGGATGCCGCCGTCCACGATGATCTTGGTCTGGCCTTTGACGGCCCCGACGATCTCGGGCAGCACGTCGGCGGTGGCCGGGGCGTCCGCCAGGACCCGCCCGCCGTGGTTGGAGACGATGATGGCGTCGGCGCCCGCCCGGACGGCCTTTTCGGCGGCCCTGGCGGTCATGATGCCCTTGACCACGAAAGGCTTGGCGGTGGCGGCCTTGAACAGCTGCAGGTCCTCGACGGTCTTGGAGCCGGGGCCCTCGTCCTTGGAGATATGCTTCCAGTGGCCCAGACCCGCGCTGTCCACCACCACGGCCACGGCAAAGGCGCTGGTCTTTTCGATCCGCTCCATCTCCCCGAGGATGTGGGCGTTTGGCAGGGGGTTGAGCACCGGGATCACCGCGGCGCCGTGTCTCTCCATGGAGGCCAGAGCGCCGGGCACCGTCTGAGGAGCCAGCCCGTCGCCGAAGCAGGCGATGACGCCGCTCTCCGCCGCCGCCCGGATGACGCCGTCGTTGAAGTCCACGGTCACGTCCGTGTCGCTGTACTGCAGCATGGTGCCGATGGGACCGGTCAGCAGGGGCAGACTGAAGTCCCGGCCGAACAGAGTCATGGAGGTATCCACCGCCGTATTGGGGGCGAAGGTGTCGATCTCCAGCTTGATCCTGCGCCAGGCTTTCCAGTTCTCATGGGCGTTGCCGCCCTTGGAGCCGGGGCCGGGCATGGTGGCGCCGCAGGCCAGACCGTTGCACTCGGGACATGCCTTGCAGTTTTTGATGGTCTTGCGGGCATTTTCCAATACTTCCTGATAGGTCATGATGGGCCTCCTGTTGTATGTTTTTGAATCTGTAAAAAAAGTATAGCACACCCGGCAGAAAATGGAAAGCGGGAGCGGCGAAAAAACACCGTTCCCGCAAACTTTGTATTTCAGAATTCCCGCTTCTCGTACCAGTGGATGGCCAGCCGCCAGGAGCCGACGAAGACCAGGATGCCGAAGACCAGCGTCCCCAACAGCATGCCTGCTCCGCCGGAGACCTGCGGCAGATCCTCCACCGTCCTTCCGGTGAGCAGGATCACCACAACCAGCAGCAGGCCGAACATGAGGAAATAAGCTAGGCGGCCCTTCTCCGGTCCCAGCTTGAACATGAGAGGCAGGATCAGAGCGGGACTGACCAGGGCGAACAGCACCATCATGGACAGCAGCACCAGAAAGTCATCAGTCCTTCCCGCTGGCAGGAGCCGGATCCCATGGGCCAGGGCCAGCAGGAAAAAGACGATGGCGCCGAAGATCAGCGTGAGCAGATACTTCTCCGTCACCTGCACCCTGCGGGGTATGGGCAGGGCGTCGCAGTAGATGTGCCAGCGAAATCTTTCGTCATAGCTCAGCAGCGTGACCGGCAGTATAGCGCTGATGACGATGGGGTACAGCATCAGAAACAGGCTGTCGCCGCTGAAGAAGGAGACCACGAGAAACACAGCGACCATGATGAGGACGAGCTTGGAATAAGCCCAGACCATGTATAGATCTTTTTTCAGAAGTCCTTTCATTTCTCCACCCCCTTGACCATGGTCACGAACAGATCCTCCAGACCCACCGGGATCACCGCCAGGTCTTCCGGCGCCTCCTCCCGGCGGATCAGCGCCGTCACGCCGAAGAGGCTCTCCTGGGTCCCGGCCACGGCCGTGACCGGCAGGCTCTCCAGCTGTTCCTTTGTGCACAGGACCAGCCCGTATTCCTCCAGCAGCTTATCCTTCTCCTTGCACAGCAGCAGCTGCCCCTTGTGGAGGAAGGCCACGTAGTCGCAGATCTTCTCCAGGTCGCTGACGATGTGGGAGGAGATCAGCACCGAATGGGTCTCATCCCGGGTGAACTCGCTGAACAGCTCCACCACCTCGTCCCGGACCACCGGGTCCAGACCGGAGGTGGGCTCATCCAGTACCAGCAGCCGCGCCTTGTGGGCCAGGGCCACCGCGATGGACAGCTTCATCTTCATGCCCCGGGAGAAGTCCTTGAACTTCTTGTCCGTGGGGATGTCCAGCTTCTGCAGCAGCGCCTCGTATTCCGCCGCGTCCCAGTTCCGAAAGATCCCGGCCATGATGCCGCCCACCTGCTTCGCCGTCAGGCAGTCGGGATAGGCGGGCTCATCCAGCACCACGCCGATCTCCTCCCGCACCGGGGGGAAGCTCTCGTCCACGGCCCGGTCCAGCACGGCGATGCTGCCCTCGTCCGCGTGGGTCATGCCCAGCAGCAGCTTGATGGTGGTGCTTTTCCCGGCGCCGTTTTCGCCGATCAGCCCCAGGATGCAGCCCTGGGGCAGGCTCAGATCCAGATGGAGATCAAAGCCCGGATAGCTTTTTTTGACCTCTTTGAGCTCAAACGCGTTCATACTTCATCATCCTCCAATATCAGATCATACATCTCCCGAAGCTCCTCCCGGCCCAGCCCGCAGCCCGCGGCCCGGCGCCGGATGGCCAGCATGTGCTCCTCGATCTCCCGCAGGGCGTCCTCCCGCAGCAGCGCCGGGTCCCCGGCGGCCACGAAACTGCCCTTGCCGGGCAGGGTGTAGATGAGCCCGGCCTTTTCCAGGTCCTCATAAGCCCGCTTGGTGGTGATGACGCTGATGCGCAGATCCTTGGCCAGGCTCCGGATGGAGGGCAGCGCCGCATCCTCTGCCAGCGCGCCGCTGAGGATCTGCTGCCGGATCTGGCTGTAGATCTGCTGATAGATCGGCTGGCCGCTTCTGTTGTTGATCAGGATCGTCATGTGTTCACCCCGCGTACTGTGTATATAAACAATATATACAGCATATACAGCCTTGTCAAGCCTTTTCACAAAAAATCTTGACAAAGGGAAAAATGTTGTTATAATCACAGCGTAACAATTGAACACCTTATCAAGAGTGGTGGAGGGAACGGCCCTGTGAAGCCCGGCAACCTGCGTTATGCAAGGTGCCAAATCCGGCGGTGAGACGAAAGATGAGGCTTTGATGCAGACCTTTTACGCGCCCTGTCGGAGACGGGGCGCGTTTTGTTTTGGGGGAACGCTGCGCTCCCCGGTTTCTTTCGTTAATACTATTCACAAGGAGAATTCATATGAGTCATTATCTTTTTACATCCGAATCCGTTACCGAAGGGCATCCCGACAAGATCTGCGACCAGATCTCCGACGCGGTGCTGGACGCCATTCTGGAGCAGGACCCCAACGGCCGCGTGGCCTGTGAGACCACGGCCTCCACAGGCCTGGTGCATATCATGGGCGAGATCAGCACCAGCTGCTATGTGGATATCGCCAGGATCGCCCGGGGCGTCATCCGGGATATCGGCTATGACCGGGCCAAGTACGGCTTTG
>CACYXE010000030.1 GCA_902778275.1 Oscillospiraceae bacterium | reverse complement strand
CATCACCTTCGAGGAGAGCGAGTACTTCATCAACGACTTCCGCCGCACCGGCGCCATCGACCGTACCGTGGTCTTCTCCAACCTGGCCAACGACCCCGCGGTCGAGCGTATCGCCACCCCCCGTGTGGCCCTGACCGCCGCCGAGTACCTTGCCTTTGAAAAGGACATGCAGGTGCTGGTCATCCTGACCGACATCACCAACTACGCCGAGGCTCTGCGTGAGGTCTCCGCGGCCAAGAAAGAGGTCCCGGGCCGCCGCGGCTATCCCGGCTACCTGTACACCGACCTGGCCACGCTCTACGAACGCGCCGGCCGCCGGCAGGGCAAGAAGGGCTCCATCACCATGATCCCCATCCTGACCATGCCGGAAGACGACAAGACCCACCCCATCCCCGACCTGACCGGCTACATCACCGAGGGCCAGATCATCCTCAGCCGCGACCTGCACCGCAAGGGCATCGTGCCGCCTGTGGATGTGCTGCCGTCTCTGAGCCGTCTGAAGGACAAGGGCATCGGCGAGGGCAAGACCCGTGAGGACCACTCCGGCACCATGAACCAGCTCTTTGCCGCATACTCCCGCGGCAAGGACGCCAAGGAACTGATGACCATTCTGGGCGAGGCCGCCCTGTCCGAGGACGACAAGCTCTTCGCCAAGTTTGCCGATGAGTTCGAAAAGCGCTACGTCAGCCAGGGCAACACCACCAACCGCAGCATCCAGGAGACCCTGGATCTGGGCTGGGATCTGCTGCGCATCCTGCCGCGGCGTGAGCTGAAGCGTATCAAGCCCGAGCACATTGAAAAATATTTAGGGTCGGATTAACACCGCCTCACGTTTGAATCAAGAATGAAGGGAGTGGTGTAAGTATGGCAAGTACCGCGATAACCCCGACCAGAATGGTGCTCAATCAGCTGAAAGGCCGTTTGAAGACCGCACGGCGCGGCCATAAGCTGCTCAAGGACAAGCGCGATGAGCTGATGCGTCAGTTCATGGACGTGGTCAAGCTCAACAAGCAGCTGCGTATCCGCGTGGAGGAGGGACTGACCGGCGCCTTCGCATCCCTGCAGGTGGCCAGCGCCATCATGTCTCCCGAGATGCTGGAGCAGGCGCTGCTGTATCCCCGTCAGAGCGTGGAGCTGGGGATGAAGTTCAAGAACATCATGAGCGTCAACGTGCCGCAGTACAGCTTCCAGACCAAGAACAACGATCCCACGGAGATCTACCCCTACGGCTTTGCCCAGACCTCCGGTGAACTGGACGATGCGCTGGACAAACTGGCGCGGGTGTTCGAGGATATGCTGGAGCTGGCGCAGGTGGAAAAGACCATGCAGCTGCTGGCGGAGGAGATCGAGAAGACCCGCCGCCGCGTCAACGCCCTGGAGTACGTCATGATCCCGGAGCTGGAGAGCAATATCAAGTATATTGCCATGAAGCTGGAGGAAAACGAGAACTCCACCAAGGTCCGTCTGCTGAAGGTCAAGGAAATGGTCCTGCAGGAAGCGCACCATTATCAGCAATAACATCAGCAATAACGAAAAATGCAAAAAGCGCCCGGAACTTTCCGGGCGCTTTTTGCGTCTTTAGGGTGGAACGGTGAGGAGGAACGCTCCACCTCCGGGCGCGCAGCATTGACAGAGAGCTCCTTTGGCATCTAAACCAAAGAGCAGACTTTGTTAATTCTGTGATGAAAATGCTGCTTATGTATTGAATTTTTCGTAAGACTATAGTATAATGTCGCCCGGTCTATAGTAGTGACCCGCAATTGAATATCGTCACCAAAATCTTTTTCAAAAACCGGTTCCCGAAAGGGACCACACATTGACCCCGGATACCGGGGCAGTGATGAAAGGAGAAGTATCATGAAAAAGAAAGTTTTGGCAATCACCCTTGTTTTGGCGCTGGCGCTCACGCTGCTGGCCGGATGCGGAAAAAGCTCTGCCCCGGCGGCTGCGACCACGACAGAGACCCCGACCGCTTCGGATGCGGCGGAGCGTCCCAATGAATTGAGCATCGGCGTCGCACAGGACTTCGACAGTCTTGACCCCCACCACGCAACGGCGGCAGGAACCAAAGAAGTGTTATTCAACGTGTTTGAGGGGCTTGTTAAGCCCACCAGCGAAGGACAGCTCGTTCCTGCAGTCGCATCCGACGTCAAGGTTTCGGACGACGGCCTGACGTACACCTTTACCCTGCGTCAGGGCGTGAAGTTCCACAACGGCGATACGGTAGACATGCAGGATGTTGTTTTTTCTATCGATCGCAACCGTCTGGCTGAGGAAGGCGGCGCCGCTTTGATCCCCGCCCTTGGCGTCATCGAGGATCTGTCCTATGACGACACGACCCTGACCCTGAAGCTCAGCGAGCCCAGCCTGGAGCTGCTCAGCTATATGACCCTGGCGATCATCCCCGCCGACTATGACCAGCAGGAGACTGCGCCTGTGGGCACCGGCCCCTTCAAGTTCGTCTCCCGCGAGGCCCAGGACAACATGGTCCTGGAGCGCTTTGCCGATTATTGGGGCACCCCGGCCAAGCTGGACAAGGTCACTTTCCGTATCATTGAGAACGTGGAAGGCCTGGTCATGGGCCTCCAGAGCGGCGCGCTGGATCTGGTCATGCACCTGACCAGCAACGAGACCGCGCAGCTGTCCACCAAGGATTTTCACGTGGAAGAAGGCAGCATGAACCTGGTGCAGGCCCTGTACCTGAATAATGCGGTCAAGCCCTTCGACGATGTGCGCGTGCGCCAGGCTCTGTGCTACGGCGTAGACAAGCAGGGCATCATCGACCGCGCCTTTGACGGCTACGGCATCCCGCTTGGAACCTCCATGTTCCCCTCCTTCGGCAAGTACTATGATGAGAGCCTGACCGATTATTACACCCACGATGTGGAAAAGGCCAAGGAGCTGCTGGCCGAGGCCGGCTACCCCAACGGCTTTGACATGACCATCTCCGTGCCCAGCAACTATCAGCCCCATGTGGATACCGCTGAGGTCATCAAGGAACAGCTGAAGGACATCGGCGTCAATGCGACCATCCTCCCGGTTGAATGGGGCGTGTGGCTCAGCGACGTGTACGGCGCCCGGGAGTACCAGAGCACCATCACCGGTCTCACCAGCGACAACATGACCGCCCGCAAGCTGCTGGAGCGCTTCGGCTCTCAGATCAGCAACAACTTCACCAACTACAACAACAGCGAGTATGACGAGATCCTGGCCAAGGCTGTGACCAGCACCAGCGATGAGGAGCAGACCGCCCTCTATCGCCAGCTGGAGGTCAATCTGACCGAGAACGCCGCCAATGTCTACATCCAGGATATGGCGGATCTGGTGGCAGTGCGCAACGGTGTGGAAGGCCTGACCTTCTATCCCCTGTATGTGCTGGACGTGTCCACCCTGTACTGGGCCGACTGAAGCCTGCGCTGATGCTTTAAGCGAACATCTTCAAATCCCCGCCCCCGCAAAGGGCGGGGATTTTGCAAAACTGGGATAAAGAGGGCTTGCCCTATGAGATATACATTCAAACGGATCGGCCTGCTGCTGATCACCATGCTGCTGGTATCCTTCCTGACCTTCCTGGCCTTCACCCTGGTCTCCGGAGATCCGGCCCAGACCAAGCTGGGCACTGAGGCCACGCCGGAGCGCCTGGCCGCGCTGCGGCAGGAATGGGGCTTGGACCAGCCGTTCTTCACCCGATACTTCCGCTGGCTGGCCGGTTTCTTTTCGGGGAACCTGGGCGTCTCCTACCATTACAGCAAGCCCGTCTGGGATCTGATCGCCTCCAAGGTGGGGGTGACTTTGTGCATGTGCCTGCTGAGCTTTCTGATCATCACGGTGGTATCCATCCCGCTGGGGATCTGGTCCTACCGCTGGGTGGGCGGACCCTTTGACTGGCTGCGCACCGCCTTCAACCAGCTGTGTATGGCGGTCCCGCCCTTCTTCACCGGCATGCTGGTGTCCTATGGCTTCGGGATCGTGCTGCGCATGTTCGTCCCCGGCAATGTGCCGGATCTGCATACCAACTTCGGCGCCGCGGTGAAGCATCTGTTCTTCGCGGCCGTCTGCATTGCCATCCCCCGTATCGCCATGACCATCCGCATGATGCGCTCCACCGTCATCAGCGAGATGAACAAGTCCTATGTGCGTACCGCCATCTCCCGGGGCAACGACCGCCACGCCGTGCTGACCAGGCATGTGCTGAAAAACTCCCTGGTCTCCACCATCACCTTCCTGGGGCAGACCATGGCGGAGATCATCGGCGGCAGCATCGTGGTGGAGCAGGTCTTCGGCATTCCGGGCCTGGGCCGCTTCCTGGTGGCCTCCATCGGTTACCGGGATTACCCGGTGGTACAGACCATCGTGGTCCTGCTGGCCTTCTGGGTGGTCCTGGTAGGCACAATCGCGGATCTGCTGAACCAGACCATCGATCCGCGCCTGCGGCTGGGAGGGAAGGCATGAAGAACAAGAAAATCAACGGCTATCTTCTGGCCGGTATCATCATAACCGCTTTTTTGCTTCTGCTGACCGTCTACGGCGCCATCCATACGCCCTATTCTCCCACCGCCTACACCGGCATGAAGTTTGAGGCCCCCTCCGCCGCCCACCTTTTCGGCACGGACAAGCTGGGCCGTGATATCTTCAGCCGCGTGCTCAAGGGCATGGGGACCACCCTGTCCGTGGCTCTGATCACGGTGATCATCGGCGCGGTGGTGGGCACCGCCGTGGGCGCGGTGACCGGTTATTTCGGCGGCCTGGTGGACGACACCCTGATGCGCATCAACGACGCGCTGACCGCCTTTCCCAGCATCCTGATGGCGCTGCTGGTCATCAGCCTGCTGGGGCCCGAGCGCAAGTCCAGTCTGATCCTGGCGCTGGGCATCGTATTCATCCCCAGCTTTGCCCGGGTCACGCGCACTGCCTTCGCCTCTCTGCGGGACGTCAACTACATCACCAGCGCCCGGCTGATGGGCGCGGGCAACGGACGCATCCTGCTGCTGCACCTGCTGCCCAACACGGGGAGGGTCCTGCTGCCGGCGCTGACCATCGGCTTCAACAACGCCGTGCTGGCGGAGGCCAGCATGAGCTTCCTGCGCATCACGCCGCTGGAGACCTCGCTGGGCTATATGCTCTCCGAGGCCCAGGGCATGCTGGCAACCGCCCCCTGGTACGCCCTCAGCACCGGTCTTGTGATCGCGCTGCTGGTCTTTGGCGTGGGCCTCATCGGCGAGGGGCTGCAGCAGCGGAACAAGGAGGCGTGACCATGCTGGAGATCAGAGATCTGCATGTGAAATTTCACAGCCGGGACCGGGAAGCGGTCTCCGGCGTTTCCCTGCGCATTGAGGACGGAGAGATCCTGGGCCTGGTGGGCGAGAGCGGCAGCGGCAAGTCCGTGACCGCCATGAGCGTCGCCGGCCTGCTGCCCCGTAAGCAGTGTACCCTCTCCGGTGATATCCTGCTGGACGGGGAGGACCTGCTCCACGCGGACCGGGCGCTTCTGCGCCGGATCCAGGGCAAGAAGATCGGCGTGGTGTTCCAGGAGCCCATGAGCGCCATGGATCCGCTGATGCGGGTAGGCGAGCAGGTGGGCGAGGTGCTGCGCATCCACACCGACCTGAGCAAGGAGGAGAGGAAACGGCGTGTGCTGCAGGCCATGGAATCCGTGGAGCTGCAGGACCCGGAGGCGGTCTACCATAAATATCCCCATGAGCTGTCCGGCGGCATGCTGCAGCGCGCCATGATCGCCGCGGCCATCGTCATCGAGCCGGAGCTGCTGCTGCTGGACGAGCCCACCACGGCCCTGGACGTGACCATCCAGGCCCAGATCCTGGAGCTGCTGAAAAAGCTCAACCGGGAGCGGGGGATCTCCATGCTCTTCATTTCCCACAACCTGAACGTGGTGCGCAAGCTCTGCTCCCAGGTGGCGGTGATGCAGAAGGGGGTTCTGGTGGAGGTCGGCAATACCGAAGACGTGTTCTTCCACCCCCAGCACCCCTATACCAAGAAGCTGATCGAGGCGATCCCCACCCGCCACGGAAAGGAGACGGCATGAGCGAAGACAACGATCTGATCCTGGAAGTCCGCCATGTCAGCGGCGGCTACCGGCCCAACAGCCTGTTCGGCCGCTCCAAAGCCTATAAGGAAGTCCTGCACGACGTGGATTTTGTGGTGCGCAACGGGGAGATCCTGGGCCTGGTGGGCGAGAGCGGAACCGGCAAATCCACTTTGGCCAAGATCATCCTGGGGCTTATGGAGCCCGAGGAGGGGGAAGTGATCCACCATTCGCCCCGGCCCCAGATCATCTTTCAGGACCCCTACAGCTCCCTGAATCCCGCCTATACCGTGGAGTGGTCCATCGAGGAGCCGCTGCGCATCTACGGGAAGTACGACGCCGCCGAGCGCAAGCGCCGTGTCCGGGAGATGCTGGAGCGGGTGGAGCTGCCTGAGGAAGTCCTGAAGGCCAAGCCGGACGAGCTGTCCGGCGGCCAGCGCCAGCGCGTCAGCATCGCGGCGGCCCTGATCCGCCGTCCCCGCTTCCTCATCGCGGACGAGCCGGTCAGCGCCCTGGACGTGACCATCCAGGCCCAGATCCTGCGGCTGCTGCGGGAGCTGCGGGAGGAGCTGGATCTGAGCTATCTGTTCATCTCCCACGACCTGAACGTGGTCTATCAGCTCTGCGACCGGGTACTGGTGATGAAGCGCGGCCGCATCGTGGAGCAGGGGAGCGTGGAGGAAGTGTTCAACCATCCCAGGGAAGACTATACCAAGCGGCTGCTGGCCGCGGCGGAGTGAGAAGCCATGACCATTCGATACATCGCGGATATGCACTTTGATCACGAGAGCATCCTCGCCTACGACAACCGCCCCTTCAACAGTGTGGCGGAGATGAACGAGACCATGATCGCCAACTGGAACCGGGTGGTGGGTCCGGAGGACAGCACTTGGATCCTGGGAGATTTCTGCGCCGGCGGGCCCGAGCGCTGGCGGGAGCTGCTGACGGCGCTCAACGGGAAAAAGTCCCTGATCCTGGGCAACCATGACGACGCCGCAGCGGTGGAGGCCGTGCGGGACCTGCTGGAGGATGTGGCCGAGTACCGGGAGGTCCTGGACGAGGGCCGCCATGTGGTCCTCTGCCACTATCCCATGGTCTCCTTTCACGACCAGTATTTCGGCTGGTACCACCTTTACGGCCATGTGCACGGCTCCTATGAGTGGAACATCACGGAGAACGCCAAGCGCCTGATGCGGAACCTGTATGTGCGGCAGGACGTCTGCCGCATGGCCAACACCGGCGCCATGCTCCCATACATGGATTACACGCCCCGCACCCTGGACGAGCTGCTGCCCCAGTGCTGAAAAAAGGCCATAAAAAGAACTGCTGTGAACCTTTTCGTTCACAGCAGTTCTTTTGTTATTTGGGGCTTACAGGCCGCAGTGCTCGTGCAGCTCGTCTTCCTCGATCTCCTTGAAGTCCTCGGGATTGTACTCGATGCCCTTGCGGTCGTAGTAATCCTTGACCGCGGCGCGCACGGCCTGCTCGGCCAGGACGCTGCAGTGGATCTTGTGGGTGGGAAGCCCGTCCAGAGCCTCCACCACGGCCTTGTTCGAGAGCTCCAGCGCCTCGTCGATGGTCTTGCCCATGATCATCTCGGTGGCCATAGAGCTGGTGGCGATGGCGCTGCCGCAGCCAAAGGTGTTGAACTTGATGTCGGTGATGACTTTGCTGTCATCGTCGACTTTGATATACATGCGCATGATGTCGCCGCACTTGGCGTTGCCCACTTCACCGATGCCGTCGGCGTCGTCGATCTGTCCCACGTTGCGGGGATTGCGGAAATGGTCCATTACTTTTTCACTATAGAGTGCCATGATCCTTACCTCCTGTTATAAGTCCGTTTCATTAAATCAAATGCTGGCGCTGGCCCTTCTGCAGCTCATCCCACACCGGGGACATGGACCGCAGATACTCCACCACCTTGGGGACCACTTCGATGATGTGGTCGATCTGTTCCATGGTGTTGTACTCGCCGATGGACAGCCGCAGGGAGCCGTGGGCTACCTCGTGGGGCAGGCCGATAGACAGCAGCACGTGGCTGGGATCCAGGGAACCGGAGGTGCAGGCGCTACCGGAAGAGGCGCAGATGCCCTGATCATCCAGCATCAGCAGCAGGCTCTCACCCTCAATGCCCTCAAAGCACATGTTCACGGTGCCGGGCACGTGGTGCTCCAGGCTGCCGTTGATCTTGCTGTGGGGGATCTTCGAAAGCTCCGCAAAGAGCTTGTCGCGCATGGGGATGATCTTGGCGGTGTTCTCCTCCATGTGGTCGCAGGATTCCTTCAGCGCCGCGGCCATGGCCACGATGCCGGCCACGTTTTCGGTGCCGGCGCGCTTACCGCGCTCCTGGGCGCCGCCCTCGATGATGTTGGTCAGCAGCATGCCCTTTCTGGCGAAGAGAACGCCCACACCCTTGGGCGCGTGGAACTTGTGGCCGGACATGGACAGCATGTCGATGTTCATGGCCTTCACGTCGATGGGCATATGGCCCGCGGCCTGGACGGCGTCGGTGTGGAAGGGGACGCCCTTGCTGCGGCAGAGGGCGCCGATCTCGGCGATGGGCTGCACGGTGCCGATCTCATTGTTGGCAAACATGATGGTCACCAGGGCGGTGTCCTCCCGAATGGCGGCCTCCACGTCCTCTACCTTGATCACGCCGTCGGCGTGGGGATCCAGCAGGGTGACCTCAAAGCCCTCCTTCTCCAGCTTGGCCAGGGTGTGCAGCACCGCGTGATGCTCGAACTGGGTGGAGATCAGGTGCTTTTTGCCCTTGCGCGCGCCCAGCCGGGCGGCGGAAACGATGGCCTGGTTGTCCGCCTCGCTGCCGCCGGAGGTAAAGTAGATCTCCTTGGGGTCGGCGTTGATGCAGGCGGCCACGGTCTCACGGGCCGCGGTAAGCGCCTCGGCGGCTTTCTGGCCGAAGGCATAGAGGCTTGAGGGATTGCCGTAATAATCGGTCAGATAGGGCAGCATGGCGTCCAGCGCGGTCTTGCTGACGCTGGTGGTCGCTGCGTTGTCTGCGTATACAAACATGGCGATAGTCCTTTCTATATGGTTTGTTTTAAAGTATTCCTATTAATTCAATGGGAATTATAGCACAGTCTGGAGATTTGTCAATGCCCGGCTTTCCATTTTTCGCCGGTGAGCAGATCTTCCAGGGTGACGCCGTCCAGATAGGCGTTGGTGATATCGTCCAGTTCCTTCCACATGGGGATGGTCATGCAGGCGGACGCCTGCTCACAGTGGACGCTGCCGTCCTTGATGCAGGCCACCGGGGCCAGGTTGTCCTCCAGAGAGCGCAGGATCTCGCCCACATTATAGTCCGCCGGGCTGCGCTTGAGCTTGTAGCCGCCCTCCTTGCCGCGGGTGCTGTCCACTAACTCCGCCTTTTTCAGGCCGCCCACGATCATCTCCAGATATTTCATGGAAATGCCCTGCCGGTCCGCCACGGTCTTCAGCGACACATAGCCGTCCTCCGGGTGTTGGGCCAGGTCCAGCATGACACGCAGCGCGTAGCGCCCTTTGCTGGTCACGTTCATTGGATCACCTCCGTTTTCCAACGGTAATATACCAGAAAATCAGTAGGAATTAAACTGCTATTTCTTGCAAAACCAATGCTGTGCAAAATTTGCACAGCGAAGCGGTCGGAAGCTATTGCTTTATTTCGCTAATGTGATATCATACTGATGCAATTTATTCTTGCACAATGGAGGAAAAACTATGAAAAAGATTCTTGCAATGCTGCTGGCTCTGGTGATGGTAATCGCCCTGTGCGCCTGCGGCAGCTCCGCTTCCGCCCCCGCCCCCGCCGCAGCCCCGGCCGAAGCCGAGACCACCAAGTTTATCATGGGCATTGACCCTGAGTACCCGCCCTTCAGCTATCTGGGGGACGATGGCAACTATACCGGCTTTGACGTGGAAGTCTGCCAGGCCGTCTGCGACTATCTGGGCTGGGAGCTTGAGATTTTCGGTGTCAACTGGGATGAGAAGCTGGTCCAGCTGGATTCCATGGAGTGCGACTGTGTCTGGTCCGGCATGACGATCCTCGACAGCATGAAGGAAGCCGGCTATGTGATCTCCGCGCCCTACTATGACAACACTCAGGTCCTGGTGGTAAAGGCCGACAGCGGCTTCACTTCTTCCGCGGATCTGGCCGGTAAGATCGTGGCTGTACAGCTGGGCACCTCCGGCGAATCGCTGCTGAACGACGATCTGGCGGATCTGGCGGCCACCTTTGGTTCCGTCATGACCTGTGACAGCTTCCTCAAGTGCTTCACCGAGCTGGAAGGCGGCGCCGCTGACGCGGTGTTCGTTGACCTGCCTGTCGCCGCAAGCTATGTGGCCGAGCATGACGGCCTGGCTGTCATCGATGAAAATCTGGGCGCCGAGCAGTACGGCATCGCTTTCCGTTCCGGAGACGCTGAGCTCTGCGCGCAGGTGGACGCGGCCATCCAGGAGCTGGTAGCCAACGGCACCTATGCCGAGATTGCTGCCAAGCCCGAGTATGCGGAGATCGTCAACAACCTGATCTTCCTGGCCGACTGAGGGCTGAGCGACAAAGCGATTTAGCTCAATAGCATTCCAAGACCCGAAAGCGCAGTTTCCTGCGCTTTCGGGCAAATCTGTATTTTAGAGGAATGAGGGTTCCTTATGTCGTTAATGACCATGATCATCAAGATGAGCGAAGGCCTGGGCAAGACCTGCGCCATCTTTTTTCTGACGGTGCTGTTTTCTCTTCCCCTGGGCATGATCGTGGCTCTACTCCGTATGAGCAAGGTCAAGGTCGTCTCCGCCATCACGCGGTTTGTGATCACGGTGCTTCGCGGCACGCCTTTGATGCTGCAGCTGCTGGCGGTCACGTATGGACCATACTATCTGTTCGGCACAACGGTGGCCCGAAACAAGCTGATCCCTGTGGTGATCGCCTTCTCCATCAACTACGCAGCCTATTTTGCGGAGATCTACCGGGGCGGGATCGAGTCCATACCGATCGGGCAGTACGAGGCGGCGGAGGTCCTGGGCTATACAAAATTCCAGACCTTTATGCGGATCATCCTCCCGCAGGTGGTAAAGCGCATCATGCCCAGCGTGACGAACGAAGTCGTCACGCTGGTAAAGGATACCTCCATGGCCTTTACGGTCTCCTATCAGGAGATGTTCACCATCGGCAAACAGATCGCGAATTCCCAGACGAGCTTCATGCCCTTCCTCGTGGCCGGCGTGTTCTACTATCTCTTCAACGTGATCGTGGACTATGTGATGGGGCGTGCGGAAAAGCGATTGGATTATTATAAGTGAGAGGGAAGAAACATGGCAGAGGATAAGATCAATATGACAGACGGCGGCGGACAGCCCAGTATTCTCGGCATCCGCAGCCTTCAGAAATCATTCGGTTCTCTCTCGGTTTTAAAGGACATCTCCCTGTCGGTGGACAGGGGAAACGTGGTCTCCATCATCGGTCCCTCCGGCTCCGGGAAGTCGACGCTGCTGCGCTGCGCTTCTTTCCTGGAATTTGCAGAGGGCGGAGATATCCTGTATGACGGACAGTATGCGCTGCGGGACGGTGTCTATGCTTCCAAGGCGGAGCTCAATCGCTTTCGGACCCGGTTCGGACTGGTGTTTCAGAACTTTCAGCTGTTTCCCCATTATTCGGTCATGAAGAATATCTCGGAGGCGCCGATCCTCCACGGAGAAGACAAGGAGGAAGTCCAGGAGCGTGCCTTTGAGCTGATCAAAAAAATGGGACTGGACGGCAAGGAATACGCCTATCCCTATCAACTGTCCGGCGGCCAGCAGCAGCGTGTGGCCATCGCCCGCGCCCTGGCCATGAAGCCGGAGATCCTGTTCTTCGACGAGCCCACCTCGGCCCTGGACCCGGAACTGACCGGTGAGGTGCTGAAGGTCATCCGCCAGCTGGCGGATGAGAAGATGACCATGGTGGTGGTCACCCACGAGATGCCTTTCGCCAAAGCGGTGAGCAACCGCGTCATCTTCATGGCCGGCGGCGTGATCGTGGAGCAGGGCGACCCGCTGGAGGTCTTTGACAATCCCAAAGAAGAGCGGACCAAGCAGTTCCTGCGGGTGTTCGAGCGGGCATGAGCAGAGAGTTGAGTACACAGGGCGATCCCCTGCAATACAGTATTTTCGACCCCACGGGTAACATTACCGCCCTGGTGGAAAGCCCTGTCCCCATCGAGCGGCAGCCGGCTGTGGCCGCGGCGCTTATGGCGCGGCACCCGGGGGTGGAGCAGGTAGGCTTTGTGCGTTTTCCGGACCCTGCGGGGGTGGACGGATCCGTTCCGGAGCTCCGCATGGCGGGCGGAGAGTTCTGCGGCAACGCGGCCATGAGCGCCGCGGCGCTGCTTCTGCTGCGCTGCGGACAAGAGACCCCGCAGCAGGAAACCATCCGTCTCCGGGTGTCCGGGGCGGCCGAGCCGGTGGAAGTGCGCCTGTGTCGTACGGGTGCAGACAGCTTCCGCGCCGCGGTGCGCATGCCCCCGGCGCAGTCTGCGGAAGAGAAGGAGCTTCGCTTTGCGGATCGCCGCGGCGAGCTTCCGCTGGTCCGCATGGAGGGAATATCTCACCTCATCGTTGAATCCGGCTCCGTCTTTTTTTCCATGAAAAAGGACCGGGCAGCTGCTGAAGAAGCTGTGCGGACCTGGTGCAGAGAGCTTGCGGCGGATTGCCTGGGGCTGATGTTCCTGGAGGAAGACGCAGACGGCTGTCAACTGACCCCGCTGGTCTATGTGCCCGGCAGCGGCACCGTGTTCTGGGAAAACGCCTGTGCCAGCGGCAGTTCCGCCGTGGGTATGGTTCTGGCCGCCCGGACGGGCAAGGCCGTGGATCTGAGCCTGCGCCAGCCCGGCGGCCTTCTCCGGGTGGAGAGCGATCCCGCAAAGGGCAGCACCTGGCTCTATGGCAGGACCAGGCTTGTAAAATGAACAACAGCAAAGCACCGCTGGGGTCCCGGTTGGATCCCAGCGGTGCTTTGCTGTTCGATTGTTGTTTATGCGCTCAGCAGGCCGATGGCCACCCGGGCGGCGGTGGCGGCGTCGTCTGTATAGGCGTCGGCGCCGATCTCATCACAGAAGCTCTGGGTGATGGGCGCGCCGCCCACCATGATCTTCACCTTGTCCCGGATCCCGGCCTCATTGGCCATACGGACCACGCTGCGCATCTCGTTCATGGCGGTGGTCAGCAGGGAGGAGCAGGCGATCAGATCGCAGTTCTGCTCGATGGCGGTGCGTATAAAAACCTCCGGCGCCACGTCCACGCCCAGGTCCACGACCTCCAGCCCGGCCCCTTCCATCATGATCTTGACCAGATTCTTGCCGATATCGTGCAGGTCGCCCCGCACGGTACCCAGGCAGACGCGGCCGGCGGAAACGGCGGTCTCGCCTACCAGGTGGGGCTTGAGCAGCTCCATGGCGGCGTTCATGCAGCGGGCGGCCATCAGCATCTCGGGGACAAAAGCGCGGCCCGCCGAGAAGTCCTCGCCCAGCTTGTTCATGCCGGGCATCAGCCCCTGGGTCACGATGCTCTGGGCTTCGATCCCGCTGTCCAGTGCCTTCTGGCACAGGGCGGCCACCTTCTTTTTCTGCCCGCGGCAGAGCGCCTCGCCCATGTCGGTCAGCACCGCGTCGGACACGGCGGCCTCCGCCTGGGGCGTGCTGATCTCCACGGGCTTTGCCCGCTGTCTGCGGGGCACGGCAGGAAGATCCTCAACGGGCATATGGATGCCCGCGTTATACCTGTCGATCTCATCGTCGATGAAGGGGTCCACATGCGGGTACACGGTGCCCATGATGCCATATGTGATGCTGGGGATGTAGTGCCCCCCGGGGCAATAAGTCTGCAGGGCTTTGCGCACATAGGGGCGGATCTCCTCCTCGGTGGAGTCCGGCCGGTCGATGGCGGCGCCGATGCCGCCCATCAGCACCATCCGGCCCTTCAGCTGCTTTTGCAGGGCAGGGATGTCGTTTTCCGGCAGCGTTCCCTGCCAGACCTGGATGCCCACCTCGATCATATCCTCCACGATGGGGGCCAGGTAGGAATCCGCATGGTGGATGGTGATGACCCCTTGGTCGCGAATGTAGCCGTAGAAGCGGCGATAGGGCTCTTTATAAAACTCTCGCCACATCTCGGGCTTCATGAACAGGGCTTCCTTGGCGCCCCAGTCGTCGTGGGAAAAGATGGCGTCAGGACGCAGGTTCTCGACCAGTAGCTTCACGTACTGCAGGCGGTACTCGGTGATGTACTCGATCAGCTCGTGCATCTCGTCCGGATGCTCGTAAAAGCCGGTGAGGGTATCCTCGAAGCCCATCAGGAAGTGGGTCTGCTCGAAGATGCCGGTGCCCATAAAGCCGCAGACCAGCTTCCGGTCCCCGGCGATCTCACGGGCCTGCCGGGCGCAGGCCTCCCAGCCCTCGCCGCAGTTGGCGATCAGATCCGGGGCATGGACATAGTCCCGCCAATGGGTCACGTCGGGACAGACCTTGTCCGTGGCTGTGATATGGGGCGTGGCGCCGGGGGCGTCCTCCGGGAAGAGGATGGTGGTGCCCCAGCGGTCCTTGCTGACGCTGCCCTTGACCCGATTGCCGCGCAGATAGCCGTTGATGGGGTCGGTGAGCACCAGGTGCAGGGCCTCATACTGTTTCAACTGCCGTTCGGGCTTGCCGTCGGGCTTGAGCAATTCCAGAAATATCTCTTTCGGCGTCATGGTAAGTGCCTCACTTTATATCAGAATACAGGAACTATAGGTCAAAGTTTTGGGCCCGTAGTAATAGGGCAGCCCCGCGTCCTTGCACACCTGGCTGACCAACAGCCCATAGGCCTCCATGGAGGAGAGCATCTTGCCGGGAAAGCGGCAGGGCCTGTCCGGGTAAGTGCAGGTCCGGCAGATGGTGCAGGAGCCGGCGGTCAGGGGCAAACAGCCCGGATGGAGCAGGCGGACCTGCCGGGCCAGGGTAAAGAAATGCTCCTTGTGCAGCTTTTGGGCCGCGGCCATGGACTCGGCGTCAAAGTCGTCCTCCAGCTGGGCGGTGGTCTGTACCAACACGCCGCCGCTGTAAGCGGCCATCCGGGCGGCGGTCTCCTCAATGCTGCCGCAGGCGGGCGGGCAGCTCCAGCTTTTTCCGTAGCGCCGGCAGCGGTCGCTGACGCACATGTCGCGCACCTCCGGCAAGGCCCGGAGCGTGGAGGCGTCCAACAGCGCGGCATGGGAAAAACCCACGTCCAGAGCCAGCTTTACCAGGTCAGCCATGCGTCTGCCTCCTTGACAAATTTTAACGGTATCTATAAGATAGGAAAACAGTAGGTTTATCCGACATTATAGCGAAGGAAGCGCCCGGTGTCAACGGGCATTCGTGGAAGAAAATGGCACAGATTCTCATCAAAACAGAGCAGCGGCAGCTCAGGGCGGAGAGCCGGGACGGCCAGACGCTGCTGGACCTGCTGCGGCAGGAGGGCTTCCGGATCGCCGCCCCCTGCGGCGGGCAGGGCAAATGCGGCAAGTGTCTTGTGACCGTAGAGGATACGGCGGGGGAGCGGCAGGTCCTGGCCTGCCGGATCGACGCCTCGGCGGCCTGCACCGTGAGCTTTCGGGAGCAGGGCGGCGGCGCCATCCTCACCGCGGCGGATACTGCGTCCGCAGCCGTCACCCCGGGCCGCGCGGGCCTGGGCGCTGTTGTGGATCTGGGCACCACCACCGTGGTGCTGGAGCTGCTGGATCTCTCTGACGGCAGCAGCCGGGGGCTGCGCAGTGCCTGGAACGCCCAGGCGCCCTATGGGGCGGACGTGATCACCCGCATCCAGTACTGCATGGACCACCCGGAGGGGCTGCAGACCCTGCAGGCGGCCATCCGCGGCCAACTCCGGGACATGCTGATGGAGCTGGGCTGTGAGCCCGGGGACATGAAAGAGCTCTTTGTGGCGGGCAATACGGTGATGCAGCATCTGTTCGCCGGGCTTGATGCCCGGAGCATCGCCCTGGCCCCCTTTACGCCGCAGACCCTGTTTGCGGAGGACTATACGCCGGAGGCGAGACTGCGCTATGCCCCCTGCGTGGCGGGCTACGTGGGCGGTGATATCACCGCGGGGCTGCTGTCCAGCGGCCTGTATGCGCGCCCGGAACGCTCCCTGTTCCTGGATATCGGCACCAACGGCGAGATGGCCCTGGGCGGGACGGAGGGCTTCCTCTGCTGCGCCGTGGCCTCCGGCCCCGCCTTTGAAGGGGCGGGCATTGCCTGCGGCATGGCGGGCACCGACGGCGCCGTCAGCCACGTGCGCTGGGACGGGGACGCGCCGGAGCTGGAGGTGATCGGCGGCGGCACGCCCCGGGGTCTGTGCGGCTCCGGACTGATCGACCTGCTGGCTGCGTTGATCCAGCGGCGGATCATCAGCGCCTACGGGCTGCTGCAGGGACCGGACGAGGCGCCGGAGAGCTATGCACGCTGGCTGGGTGAGGATGAAAACGGCAACGGAATCTTCTATCTGACGGCGGACCGCAGCGTCTATCTGACGGCGGGCGACGTGCGGCAGCTGCAGCTGGCCAAGGCGGCGGTGGCAGCCGGGATCGCGGTGCTGCTGAAGAAGGCAGGCCTGCGCGTGGAGGATCTGGACCGGCTGTATCTGGCCGGGGGCTTCGGCACCTACATGGACGCGAAAAGTGCGGCGGCCATCGGCATGCTGCCGGCGGCGCTGGCGGAAAAGACGGTGCTGCTGGGCAACGCCTCTCTGGCGGGAGCGCGGCTGGCGCTGCTGGACGAGACCAAGCGGGACACGCTCCTGGAGATCCGGCGAAGCTGCCGCTATCTGGAGTTGTCCGGCGATCCGGATTTCAACCGGGAATACCCGGAGCAAATGCTGTTTTATGAGGAGGACGATGAAGAATGGAACTGAACTTTCCCCTGATCCTGGACGGCGCCACCGGCACCGAGCTGCAGAAGCGCGGCTTCGACGGCAGCGATTGTACCGAGCGCTGGACCCTGGCCCATCCGGCGGCCATACAGGAGATCCAGCGGGGCTATGCGGCTGCCGGCAGCAAGGTGGTCTATTCACCTACCTTCGGGGCCAACCGCACCAAGCTGGAGGCCCACGGTATTTTCAACCAGGTGGAGGATTACAATTGCCGCCTGGTGGCCCTGTCCCGGGAGGCGGTGGACGGCAAGGCCTGGGTGGCGGGGGATATGGCCCCCACCGGGCTGTTCCTCTATCCCCTGGGAGACACCGGCTTTGAAGAACTGGTGGAGATCTATACCGAGCAGGCCGCTGCCCTGGAAAAGGCCGGGGTGGATCTGTTCGTGATCGAGACCATGATGACCGTGGCGGAGGCCCGGGCGGCGGTGCTGGCGGTCAAAAGCGTCAGCCGCAAGCCGGTGTTTGTCACCTTCACCTGTGATGAAAACGGTCGGACCCTAACCGGCTCCGACGTGGCGGCGGTCCTGCAGATCATGCAGGGCATGGGCGTGGACGCCTTCGGCCTCAACTGCTCGGTGGGCCCGGCGGAGATGGCCCGGCAGCTCAAGCGCCTGCGCGAGATCGCCCGGGTGCCTCTAATCGCGAAGCCCAACGCCGGCATGCCGGAGATCAGGGACGGCAAGTCCGTGTACGACTGCCCGCCGGAGGAATTCACGGCGCAGCTGGAAGAGATGGCGGCTGCCGGCGTGGAGATCTTCGGCGGCTGCTGCGGTACGGAGAGCGGCCATGTGGCGGCGCTGAAAGCGGGGACGGCTGCGCTCCGTATGCGCAGACCCGCGCCTCAACACACGGAGCTGCTGCCCTGCGCTACGGAGAAGGAGCTGTTTTTCCTGGACCCGGCCATCGCCGTCGGGGCACCGCTGCCCTGCGACGGGGACTTGGAGGAACGCCTGGAGGACGCTATGGAGGAGGACGGGCCCGTGGTGGCGATCCAGCTGCGCGCGGCGGAGGAGCTGGACAACTTCGCCGACTGTCAGTATCTGATCGCCAAGCCCCTGTGCCTGTGCTGTGAGGATGCGCAGCTGCTGGAGCAGGCGCTGCGTCTGTACCAGGGCCGGGCCCTGTACGAGGGCGGCCTGCCGGAGGAGGCGCTGCTGCCGCTGGCGGAGAGATACGGTCTGATCCTCTGAACAAGCTGTCGTATGTGTCGTATAAGATGACAAAAGGAGCTCCATCCGATTCGGATGGAGCTCCTTTTTTATGCGCGCGTTTGCCGGCAGCCGATCGAGCGAAATTCGGAAAACCAAGGGAAAAAGAAAGAATTTCCGCAAAACCTTGTTGAAAAATGACAGGAGTTTAAGGTATAATTAAAATGAAAAAGTATGGACAAAAGGGGAAATCCTGCCGCGTTTACGGTCCGGACTGCGGGCGCGGAGGAACGATAGCATAATGAAGAGATCCGTAAAACTGGTATTGTCCGCCCTCGCGGTGTATCTGGGGCTGCTCCTGTTGCTGCTGGCGGCGGAGTCGGCGGCGCCGGACGCCAGCATCCGCAGCTTCGGCGACGCGCTCTGGTACTCCCTGATCACCATGACCACGGTGGGCTACGGCGATCTTTCCCCGGTCACGCCGCTGGGGCGGGTCCTGGGGACCGTGTTCGCCCTGTGCAGCGTGGGCATCCTGACCGCCCTGATCGGCGTGGGGCTGCATCTGATCAGCGGGGCCTTCCTTCCGCGCCAGCGGCTGCGCCAGGGGAGAAGGAAAAATTGGTATGCTTTCTCGGCGGAGAGCCCGGAGACCGCGGCCCTGGCAGAGGCGCTGCAAAAAGAGGAGCCCGGCTGCCTGCTGATCTTCCCCGAAGGGGAGGAAAAGCGGCTGAGCGGCAGCGGCGTGGTGCGGATGGAATTCGATCTGCCTCTGCTGCTGCGCTTGAAGGGCGGCGAAAAGGGATTGTCCCTCTTTTATATGGGAGCGGAGCCCTGGGACAATTACAGCCGCGCCCTGACAAGCGCCGAGGCGGGGATCGACAGCTACTGCATGGCGGACCTGGCAGCCGAGCAGCTGCCGCCGGAGCTGCAGATGTTCAGCCCCACTGAGGTCGTCAGCCGCAGCTACTGGAAGACCCACCCCCTGACCGCAGGGGAGCGGACTGTGGTCTTCATCGGCGGCGGCGCCGTGGGGACCGCGCTGCTGGAGCGGGCCCTGCTGACCAATGTGCTGGAAAAGGGCAGAACGATCCACTACCATGTCTTTGGGGCGGATTCCACTTTTCCCACTCTGCACCCGGAGATCATGAAGGCCCTGAGCGGTGAGAACGGGGCGGAGGACAGCCTCTGCTTCCACAGGGAGGA
Source organism: Oscillospiraceae bacterium (assembly GCA_902778275.1). Classification (GTDB taxonomy): domain Bacteria; phylum Bacillota; class Clostridia; order Oscillospirales; family Oscillospiraceae; genus Limivicinus. The sequence goes on along the minus strand of CACYXE010000030.1, from coordinate 39,251 downwards.
TTGGACCGAGGCCCGCGCCCTTTTGCAGCAGGCCGACCGGATCCTGATCTGCGGCGACGGGGATGCGGAAAACCACAGCGTCTATGAGCGGCTGAAAAGCTGGTATGTGAGCACGGCCGGCGTGCACGTGCACCTGACGGAGCCGGTCCCGGGGATCGACAGCTTTGGCGGCCTGGCAGAAAGCTTTACGCCGGAGTTCGTGATGAAGGATGAGCTCAATCGCCGGGCGATCCTGATGAATGATATCTACAACGAGGGGGCCGTGCAGCCTGTCGCCTGGCGGGATCTGAGTCCCTTCCTGCGCCAGTCCAACATCGCTGCGGCGGACCATCTGATCGTCAAGGCCCGTTACCTCCTGGGGGACGACAGCCTGACGGAGCTGACCGACGGCGATTGCCGCCGGGCCTATGCCCGCTTTGCCGAGCTGCGCCGGGAGCAGGCGGACCTGCTGCAGGAGATGGAGCACAGGCGCTGGGTGCGCTTTTATCAGATGTACAACTGGCAGTATGCGCCGGGGACGCCTACGCCTGGGAGATGCTGGGCAGATTGGGCGGAAATTGAACGAATGCCTGCATGGGGGGAACGCCTGTGAAACAATTACTGCAGAGGATCGGCAGTCTGTTCTGCGCTTCCGCGTTGTTGCTGTCTCTCAGCGGCAGGGCTTTCGCTGAGACGGAACAGCCCAAGGAGATCCAGACGGAGATCCGGGAAGATGCGCCGGAGACGGTGCCGGAGACTGTACCGGAGACTGTACCGGAGACTGTACCGGAGACTGTACCGGAGACTGTACCGGAGACTGTGCCGGAGACCGTACCGGAGACTGTACCGGAGACCGTGCCGGAAACCGTGCCGGAGACCGTGCCGGAGACCGTGCCGGAAACCGTGCCGGAGACTGTACCGGAGACTGTGCCGGAGAGCATACCGGAATCCGTTCCCGAAGGACAGTCCGAAAGTTCCGGGTATCAAGAGACGCAGTCTGCGGATGACGGGGAAACCCAGGAGAACGTTCTGCCCGAGAGCGGTGGAGAAAGCGTCGAAGTATCCGTCCAAGCGCCGCCTCGGACCCTTACGACAGCTTCCTTACGAAGCGGTCAAACTGCGCCGATGGCCATGATGTCTGCCGGCGTCGGCGGCACGGATGCGAGCCTCCGGGGGGCGCCGGCGGCGGATGAGATCCCGCAGACGGAGGACGGCGCCTATATCCTCCTCAATTACAATGGCACGGAGACGATCAGCAACACGGCCGGTGAAGTCACCATCTTGACCGCCGGTCTGAACCGGATCTCCAGCATCTCGGCCGGAACGGTCCATATTGCCGGCACCGGGATCCTGCTGGTGGATCATTTTGAGGGCGATCTGGATCTGATGACCTTCACGGACCTCTACGACGAGGGCAGCGCAGCCGTCTTCGTCAAGCAGACTGACGACACGTATCTGCTGGTAAACGGAGAAGTCCCGGGCATCCTGGACGAGACCTACACCATCGAGGGCTTGACCCTGGTGGTCCCCGACGAGAGCAGCTTGACCATCAGCAGCATCGGCGCCGAGAAGGACGCGGAGACCGGCGAGGTACGCTATTATTCCGGTACACAACACGGTGTCAGAGTAGACTTCTCAAATGAATATGCGGAAACGGCTGGGAAGCTGACGATTTCCAACAACGCAATCCTGCGCGTGGCGGAAACCGCCGTCCTGTCTCTTCCCAAGCTGGAGAGCGCGGTGAGGGCCGAGGAAGACATCGTCCCGGTGCTGCAGCTGATCGGCAACGGTGTAATGGAGCTGGTGGGAAAGATCTTCGGCGGTATCGTGGAGCTGGGTGAAAGCGCGAGCCTTCAAGGCAGCGGGACGATTCAGAGCGAGGAAATCCTTGTCAGAGGTCCGGCGGTCCTGGCGGATTCCGGAGTCACCCTCAGTTCCCCGGATATAGAGCTGCAGGGGACCGGCACGCTGCAGGAGCTGCTTATCCGTGACAGCAATGTCTACGTTGACAACGCTGCATATGAGATCGACAATGTGGTGAATACCGGCAGCAGCATGCTCTCTCTGCGGGAAGGAAACGTACTGAAAAACATCTGTGTTGGAGAAGGTTTGTCTCTGCGCGGCGCCCACAAGGACCCCTGGAAATTCCAGGACAGCGACGCCGTGACCATCACAGGGACCATTTCCGGCAGCGGTACACTGTATCTGGATTCGGGCCTTTATATTCTGACGTCCTCTGCCCGCCTCACCGGTGCTTCCATCTCCGGAGGAGAGGCGATCCTGTACGACTATGCCGGGCTTGTCGCATACTCCGCAACATCTCCGCGCCTGCCGGCCGGAACGGTCCCGGAAGTGGAGATCGTCGACGGGGTGGGCCGGATCCCGCTGCGCGCGGCTTTTATCGAAAGGGAGACAGAGCGGGATGGCGGCAGGCTGTGGCGCCTCAAGAATGAGCTCGACCTGGGGATAACAAGTCTCACAGCCCAGACAGATGGAAACAATCTGGTGCTGTACACTGCGCAGCTGAAAGAAAAAGGGAGCGCTTTGGAAGCATCGGGAAACTATGATGAGGTTTTCGTGGAGGTGTTTTCCAAGAGCGCCGACGGAAAGCTCCACTCGGCGATGTATCTGTTGGATGCGATGGGGGATACCATCTCCGCGGATGGCGTCTTCCTGGTCCGCCTGCTGGGCATCAATCTTGAAGAGCCGGTGCACGGCGGCGGGATCATGACAGCTTCCAATACCAGCTTTACCGGCAGCGGCATCCTGGGGGGCAGCGGCGCCGGATCCGTGCGCTACGCGAGCACGAGCCACAGTACGCCCAACAACGATCCCGACAACGATCCCAACGGCGACCCCGACAACGATCCCAATGGCGACCCCAACGGCGATCCCGATGACGATCCCAATACGGATAACGGCAGTGGGGGCAACAAGGGGACCGAAACCGACAGCGATGAAGATGAGCTCGGCGACAGGAAGGAGCAGGCCGATACGCAGGCCGTTGAAACGCTCCGCGTATGGGCAGAGACGAAGGGGAACACTGGTGTCTTCCTTCTGTACAGCTCTGTCAACGGGCAGGAACAGAGTCAGCTGAACGGCAAAGTCGAGGTCCGCATGGATTACAAATACCCGGCGAAGGCAGAGGGCAAGAGCCTTTATGTGGTGTTCCGGGCGGCAGACGGCAGCTTGAAGGCTTTTGCGGCCCGCTATGACAAAGTCGGAGGCAAGCTGGTTTTCGAGACGGATCTGCTGGGCGAATTCGTGGTGATAGCTTTTGACTACGAGGGCGAAGCGTTCACGGCGGCCTTCTATGAGGCCCTTGCCAAACTGGAAGAAGTTCAAATGCTTCGTTAAACAAAGGAGGGGGAGCTTGTGACGGATTGTGTTGATCTCTATATCCTTTCGGTCAGACATGACGCGGAGACCGCGCGGACTTTGGCGGACAGCATCCGCCGTTATCGGCTGCCCTCGAAGCTGCAGCTGCCGGACAAGACCCTGGATTATCGACGCATACAGCTGGACTGCGACGAAGCGCCTATGGATGAGGAGACCCGCGCGCAGCTGGACCACAGCCGCTTCCTGCTGTTGATCTGCTCGCCGGATACGAGAAACGATCCGGGCGTTCTGGAGCGGCTGGCCTGGTTCCGCCGCAGCCATGAAAAAGAGGAGGTCATCGCCGTTATCGCCGAGGGGGAACCCATCGATTCCTTCCCGGAGAGCTTTATCGAGAAGAAAAAGGTACAATGTATCCTGCCGGACATGACGGTGGTGGAACGTATCGATACCATCGAGCCGGTGGCGGCGGATCTTCGGGGCAATACCCCGAAGCGGCGGCGGGAACTGCTGCGCTATGAGACCGTGCGCATCATCGCCTCGGTGCTGGGCCTGCACCCGGACGATCTGGAGCAGCGGCACAGGACCCGCCGCAGACAGGCGCTCATCGCGGCCCTGTCTGTGGTAGCCGCAGCCAGTCTTGGAGCGGCAGCCATTTTCCTGCGTCTGGGCTGGATCGCCAGAACCGAGGGCAACATCGCCGCAGAACAGACTCGGCTGAGTGTGGAGATCGCGCAGCGTACCATGGAGGAATTGCCCGCGGCATTTGCCGATGAGCCGGATGCCCTGCTGTACATCGACGAGGCCGTGGAAAACGCCAAAGCGGATCTGGAGGAGCTGGGTCTCGGCGACCTGCTCGCCGGGGAAACGGAGAGCTGAGTATGGAATTCCAGTACGATGCTTTTTTCAGCTACCGTCACCGGTCCCTGGACGGAGAGATCACCCAGCGCACCTTCAACATGCTGGAAAGCTACCGCCTGCCGGCGGCGATCCGGGAGCAGGGCTGTCCGGAGATACGCCGGGCCTTCCGGGACACGGAAGAGCTGCCTGTAAGCCGCATCCTCACCGACACCATCGACAAGGCCCTGCACTCCACCAATTGCCTGATCGTGGTCTGCTCTACGGATACGCCCACTTCGGAGTGGATCGACCGGGAGGTGCAGACCTTCATTGAGATCGGCCGGGCAGATCACATCTATCCCCTGTTGATCACGGGGGATCCGGAGCACTCCTTCCCGCCCTCTCTGAAGCTGGTACCGGATGCACAGGACAGGATGATGGACATCCGTGTGCCGGGAAACGATGTGAAGAAGATGATGGCCAGGGCGGAGACGGAGCTCCTGCGGGTCATCTCCGCTATCGTGGGCTGCGGGGAGACCGAGCTTTTGCGGGAGCACAAGCTGCGAAAGAACAGACGCTTCGCGGTACGGGCGATCGGCGCCGCGGCGGCCTTCGCGGCTGTTGCCGGCGTTTCCCTGGGACTGATGCATCTGGCGCAGGATTACCGGGATCAGGCCAAACAGCGGGAACAGGCGTCTATGCGCATCCTCAGCGAGCTGACCTATACCCTCCCGGACCATCTGACCAACATACCCGGGGCCTACGGGCGGATCGCCCACATCCTGCAGCGCAACACGGAGGACATCGAGGATATCCTCCGCCTGTCCCAAAACCGTGAGAGCGCTGAGATGGAAGCCGCGGCCAACTATGAAAAGCTTGCCACTGCCGGCGGCGTCCTCGGCGATTTTGACGCGGCCCTGCAGCATGAGGATCACGCGATCGCGATATATCAGCAGCTCTCCGACAGCGGCTACATGCCCAGCCGGGAACAGCTGGCCTCCGCCTGGAACAACCGCGGCAGCATCCTCAGCGCCGCCGGACGCTATACGGAAGCGGCGGCCGCCTACGAGGAAGCGATCACGCAGCAGGACGCTCTGTCGGAGCCAAATGTCTTGCGCCAGGCGCAGATGCTCTTCAACGCCGGCGCTAACGCAGTGAGCAGCGGTGATGAGGCCCGGGCGGCGGCAGCTTTTGAGGAGAGTCTCCGGCTGCTTGATAAGGTCCCCGAGAACGCAGATCAACTGGAAGCCTCCGCCAAGGCCCATTATAATTACGCGCTTCTGCACTACCGCAACGGCAGATACACCGAGGCGGAGGAGCTTCTGAGCTCGGCCGCGGAGGACTATGACCGGCTGCTTGCACGGGTGGACTCTCTCCAGAATCGCGGCAGCTATATCCAGGCCTTATCCCTGCGCGCCGCCTGCCTGACGGATATGGGGTGTTTCGAGGAGGCGGACTCCTGTTACGAGCAGGCGATTGCCGCGGCAGAGGTCCTGGCGAGTGACGGAGAAAACACGGAATACAGCCGCAACCTTTCACAGCTGTACAACAATCGTGCCCTGGCTGCGAACATCCGCGGCGCTTATGAGGAAGCGGAGATCTTTTACGCCAAGGCGGAGGCGATCCTGCAGTCGATCAGTGAGAAGACCGGCACCGCTGCAGATCAGGCGAGTTATGCGCTGATCTTGCTGAACAGAGGGGAAAACGCCTTCAAGCTTGGCGAGCAGCCGCGTTCCCGCGCTGGATTTGAGGCGGGCCTTGCCGCTTATCAGCGGGCGCTCCCGGAATTGGGCGACTTTGATCGCGCCCAATATGCCGCCTGGAAAAGCTATTACGAGTTAATCCATATGCGGGATTATACGGCGGCGCTGGAGACCGCTCTGGCTGGCCTTGAGCTGCAGCCGAACAATGTCCAGGTCAATCTCAACCTGGCCTATGCGTGCCTGTACTGCGGTTACCGGGAGGACGCGGAAAACCTGCTTTCGCAGCTCGCCGCCCTGGGCGGCGGAATGGCGGAGACCATCCGGGTGGATCTGGAAGCCCAGCAGAGAGCGGGGATGGATCCGGGTCGCCTGGACGAGCTGATGGCAAAGCTGGGCCTGTAACGGGCGCGGCGACCAAAAGGCCGTCTGTTTTCTGATCTGAAAACAGACGGCCTTTTTTTGCGGTGTGAGGCGCTTTTCGCTGCGGGCGTCCCGGGCGGAGCAGCCTTACGGAGGGAATACGGGAAAGCGCCGATGAGCGAGAAAAAGTTATGTAAACTAATGAAGGCGGAGAGCTGAAAAGGGCCCTCCGTCTTCCCGCTTTTCCATGGATTCCGGTGAAGGCATTCGCAAACAATATCACAAGTATTTTAAATAATGTAGAAACAGGGGAGCATGGGAGAGAAAAAGCATTTACTTCAAATTATTAAAATATAATTCGTCATTCTTTCGATTGACAATCTCGGGATCTTGTGCTTAAATTACTATGTATAATTGTAGTGTTATGTTTATTTTACTTTTGTGAAATGCTGTTTGTTTTGATCGGCACGCCATTTGTTTGGAGCGCTGTTCGGCAGAACAGGTTTCCGAGAGAGGAAAATCTCCCAGGCAGGAGGAAGAAAGATGAAACATTTTGTAAAGAGTGCGATCGCACTGTTCCTGGTGCTCGTCTTTATGGTCGGCTTGGTTCCGGTCTCGGCGTTTGCATCGGAACCGGCTGACGCCGAGGCGCATCTCGAGCACAACTGGAGTGACTGGAAGGTCACCGTTGAGCCGAGCTGCACCGCGAAGGGCAGCCGCACGAAGACTTGCGAGGTCTGCGGCGAAACTGTGACGGAGGAGCTCCCCGCGCTGGATCACAGCTGGGGTGAGTGGAAGGACGTCACCGAGCCCGACTGCGTCAACGCGGGCAGCCATACCCACGTCTGCACCGTCTGCGGCGAAACTGTGACGGAGGCCATCCCTGCGCTGGGCCACAGCTGGGGCGAATGGAAGGACGTCACCGAGCCCGACTGCGTCAACGCGGGCAGTCGTACTCACGTCTGCACCGTCTGCGGCGAGACTGTGACGGAGGTCCTCCCCGCACTGGGCCACAGCTGGGGCGAATGGAAGGACGTCACCGAGCCTGACTGCGTCAACGCGGGCAGCCATACCCACGTCTGCACCGTCTGCGGCGAGACTGTGACGGAGGCCATCCCCGCGCTGGGTCACAGCTGGGGTGAGTGGCAGGACGTCACTGAGCCCGACTGCGTCAACGCGGGCAGCCATACCCACGTCTGCACCGTCTGCGGCGAGACTGCGACTGAGGCCATCCCTGCGCTGGGTCACAGCTGGGGCGAATGGGTGGAGAGCGTCAATCCCACCTGCACCGGAGAGGGCGAGCATACCCATGTCTGCACCGTCTGCGGTGAGAGTGCGACGGAGGCCATCCCTGCGCTGGGCCACAGCTGGGGCGAATGGGTGGAGACCCTCAAGCCCACCTGCACCAAGGAAGGTGCGCACGAGCACGTCTGCGCGGTCTGCGGTGAGAAGGAGACCGGGAAGATCCCCGCCGTCGGCCATACATGGTCGGAGGACAACGGCCACGATGTGGTCAAGTGCACGGTCTGCGGCGTTTGGAAGCTCATTGCCGAAGGCGGCAGCTTCGATCTGCGGTTTGACGGAGATCAGTGGATCGTCGCGGGCGATCCGTGCGCCGATGTGGAAGATCCCTCCAGCTGGAGCGGCCTGTTCGCCGGCGTGGCTTTCACAGGGAACTGGGCTGAGGACCTGGTAGCCGCGGCGCTGAGCCAGATCGGCTACCATGAGAGCTCTGCCAACTTTGCGATAAGCAAGCACGAACAGAGAAACGGCTACACCCGTTATGGCGCCTGGTACAGCATCCCCTATGGGGATTGGTGCGCCATGTTCGTTTCCTTCTGCATGAACTATGCGGGCATCTCGAGGTTTTCGATCCCCTACGATTCCGGGTGTGCGAGCTGGGCGAACAACTTGAGCGCCTGCGGCCTGTACGGCACCCCCGACAGCTATAGCCCGAAGGCGGGCGACCTGATCTTCTTCTACGGCGATTCCGGCGCGATCAGCCATGTCGGCATCGTGCATTGGGTGGACGAAAACGTCGGCGTGATCCACACCATCGAAGGGAATCTCAATGACCAGGTCGCTACCCGTGAGGTCAGCCGCTATGACGGCTCGATCGCGGGCTACGGCATCATGCCTGAAAATCCCGCCCTGAGCGCCCCCGCGGAGATTGAGCGCGGCCAGAAGAGCATCAGCGCCGTTGCCGGCGGCCGGACCATCACGGTCAGCGGTCTGCTGCCCGCCGATGCGGAGTTGTCCGTTGTCGCGGTCCCGCTGGATACCGCAGCGGAGATCCTCTCTGCCCAGAAGGGCGAGGCGGTAGAGGCCGAGGAAATGGCCTTCGCCTTTGACGTGAGCATCCTCTCCGGTGGCGGGAAGTACGATCTCGAGACCTACGGCGACAGCGTGACGGTCTCCATCTCCGACGTGATTGCAGAGGATCTGACCGTCACCCATGTGAAGATCGACGTGACCGATGGAAACGGCGGTCTGGATCAGGCTGCCCTGAACGACGCCAAAACCGAAAAGATCGAGAGCGAGACAATGGACGTCAAGCCGGAGGACGGTACGGTTTTTTTCGACTTGACCAGCTGCTCGTTCGTCGCGGCACAGTATAAACTCGGGGGCGCTGCGAAAGCTGCCAATGCGCCCGTATCGGTCACCATCAACTGGAAAGACGACGACATGATCCCCGAGTCCCTGGTGAACCGTCCGAGCTCTGTTTCCTTCTCGGTCGAGTCTACTACGGACGGCACCACCTGGACTCCGGTCGACGGCAGCTTCAGCGTGAGCGGCGGCACGGATTCGAACACATGGTCGAGCAACTGGCAGCTGCCCGCCGAAGACGAAGAGGGCAATCCGCTGACCTACCGCTTTACGGAGCAGACCACCGGCTGGATCGAGGGAACGGAACGGTACAACCATGACCGCTATACGGTCACCGGCGCCCAGACGACCGGGTCCTCGAACAACCTGACCTTTAATAACGAATACAACTGGCCCTGGCCCCTTGTCGACAAGGGCGACGCCCTGTACGATGGGGATGATGCCATAGATAAGCTGTTCGCCAGCGCCGACGGCCCCTCCCTGACGGAAGGCGGACCGGAGGCGAGCGGACCCTTCGTGGCCGGACAGGAACTTTACTATAAGATCCACTTCAACCTGGCGACCGCCGAGAGCTGGACCAGACCCGGTCCCTACAACTCCTCGAGCCCGCTGTACGACGAGTATTCCAACGTGCAGCTGAAGCTCACGCTGCCTGCGGGCATTCTCCTGGAAGACGCCGGCGGCAAGAATTTTACGACGGATCCCGCCGGGACTGACGTCAGTGTTGCGCATACCTATACCATTGACATCGGCGATACCTTCAATGCCCTCAACGGCAGCAGCGGCAACTTCAACATCAAGGTTTATATCGGCAACAACGGCACCGAGCAATCCGTCCACCCGGATACCAACCCGTATTCTCTGGCAGACTCCATCAAGATCTCTGCCAAGTGGGAGCTGGTGGACCGGACGCATCTCACCAACGATCCGGCCTATCATACGGGTGCCTGGTATGAACAGGAATTCGTCGCGTCCGCAAACAACATCACCACCACCACGCCCGACGTCTGGGGCGTACAGAAGAGCCTTGTGGGCGATGGCGGCGATGTCGACCAGATCAATAAAAAAGTGACCTTCATCTGGAAGGTGGACGTGGGCCTGAAGGACGGGCAGAACCTGATCACCAACGTCAGCGAATATCGCCGTGACGGCGCGGACGCCGTGACCATCGACCTGACCGAGACGGTTTCCGCCCAGTTTGTCCCCGCGGAGGGCACCGCCAGCGACCTGACGCCGTCCAGCTTCAAGATCATCAAGGGCTCCCTGAGCGAAAATGAAGAAGACTGGACCACCTGCCCCGCAGGCACGGCCGTACAGGTCTGGCCGGCGAGCACGGATCCGAATCTGAGCGGTCTGGTCATGAACAGCGGCCTCGTCCTGGATAAGAACGGCGACGGGACCAATGATACGGAGACGCCGCGCTACACCACCTACTACGTAAAAGCCGTCTATGATATCACGGACGGTATGATCGGCGACTTCACCGCTGCGGTCAATAAGATCGACGCCAGCAACACCGCGGCCACCCATGCCGTGCTGGCCAACGTCTCCGAACCGCAGAACGAATCGAAGACTGTACCCGCCACCGCACCGCTGTTCCTGAACGAGCCGGCGAAGGTCAAGATCTTCAAGTATCTGACGACCATCAAGGACGGCTCCGAGAGCCAGATCCTCTATTCCGGTGACAACGAGAAATACGGTCCCCTCAACTATGAGCTGACGGATGCGAACGGGAACGCCGTCGATATCTATACGATCGAGAACAACGCCTACGTCAAGGTCGACACGGCCACGACGCCTCTCGTGACGGAGAAGCTCTACTATGTGGTGCCCGGCTTTGCCTATAAGGTAAAGGAGACCATCCCGAGCAATCACACCAACGACATGACCCCGGTCGACGGCGTTGACTCGACCACCTCCGACCATACCCTCGCGGCAGGGGAGCTGTGGGAGGCCAAGCTCTACAACAAAGAGACCAGGGGCGAGATCATCATCATCAAGACGGACGATAAGGATCCGCCCAAGAGGCTGAATGGCGCCACGTTCAAGGTAGAGAGTGAGGACGGCACCATCACGCAGACGGCCACCATCGGATCAAGCGACAACGGCAAGCTGATCTTCAGCGATCTGCCCTACGGCAAGTATACGGTGACGGAGGTAACGCCGCCTCCCGGCTATGTTGCGCTCCCGGACCAGTTCCCGGATGAAGTCGAGATCGGCGAAACCGGCGGCCTCCAGCGCTCGGTGGAGGTGACCTATCAGAACACCGAGACGAAGGCGACCATCGCACTGACGAAGCATGTCGGCACGACGGAGGATACGATCAGCACCTCTTGGCCCAAGGCGACCACTACGGATGCCGGCTACTTCACCTTCGTGCTGCAGCGCACCACCAAAGAAAACCCGGATGAGGGCGACTGGGAGACTGCCAAGGACATCAACAACCAGCCGGTCACGGTCACCCTGACCAACGGTGAGTTCAGCGTACAGGTCCCCGCGGTGGAAGGAAACGATACCTATAAGTACCGTTTCAAGGAGACGATCAGCCCGAACTCCTCCGGCGTGTATCTGTATTACGTTGCGGACAAGCCGGACGTCTACACCGCCGCCACCGATCCGGTGACGCTGACTCCGGGCAGCACCGACACGATGGTACATATGTACAACCGGAAGCTCGCCCGTGTCTTGATCAGCAAAAACTTCTATGATGTCAACACCAACGGCGGTTTCACCAACCAGAGCAACAGCACTTTGACCGCCAAATTCCAGGTCTATTCCTACAAGGGGACCGGGACCCCGACGGCCGCCCAGCTGCTGCCGGTGGGAGATCCCAAGTCTGTCGGCAGAAGCAACGTAGAGTGGGCCGAACTGGAGCTCTATGACGACGGGACGCCGGTCCAGTACTTCATCAAAGAGACAGAACCCACGGAAGGCTTTGTGTGGAATCTGACCGAAAACGGGGCCGCCACCAAGACCGGCGCGCCGGACGGTTATATGCGCCTGGATCCCACGAAGCTCGCGAACAACTTGACCTGGACGACCGTGCAGCGGAACTATCGGTATGCGTTCCCGATCCGTTTTGCCAAGAAGAATTTCTATACCGGGCGTTCCGACATCTCCGGTGTTAAGGTAACCATTTACTCCAACGCTGCCTGCACAGAGATCGCAAGGGATGTGAACGGGAACGAGCTGAAGGATATTGAACTGCCCGTCGCCAACAACAACCAGACGCTGAGGTATACGGCGTTCAAGTGGCTGAAGCCGGGACAGCTGTACTACTATAAGGAGACCGTGCCGGCCAACTACAGCTTTGTCGAGGCGACCAGCGACGGCAGCACGACGCCTCCGGCCAACGGCGGCGTGATCGACCTCACCGGGCTCACGCCTCCCTATTCCGGCACTACAAATAAGGCTTACGTCGTCACCAACAAGCCGGATCCCCAGATCACGATCAACAAGCGGAGCGCGACCTCCCGGAACACCGCTGTGAGCGGTGCGGAGTTCACGGTCTACGTCAAGAACACGGCGACCGGCGCGTATGTGACCTATCCCATCGGTGCTGAGACGCCGATGGTGATCACCACCACCAACGCCGCCAGCGGGAAATACCTGCCCGCCACGCTTCCCGAGGGATATGAGGGCTACTACTTCACCGAATCCAAGACGCCCGATAACTATCTGAATCCCAACTCGGAGGGCGCCTGCGCGGTGTACAACGAACTAGATCCGCCGGAAAGCGGCCAGGCGCAGGACAACAAGTACATCTGGGATTCCGCTACCGGAAAGACCTTTGTCAAGGGCGAGGTAACGGACGCCCAGAACGCCACCTTCACCTTCTACAACGTTCCCAACACGGGCAATGTCAAGGTGGTCAAGCTGGTGGACGGCAATCCGGCGACCGAGGCCGGCTTCCCCGTCGAGATCCAGGATGCGAACGGGCAGGTCGTTAAGAGCGGGAGCACCACGGTTTCCGGCTCCGGCACCTCGTTGGTCAACTCCGTGACCCTCTCGGGCATCAAGATCTATAACGACGACGGCACCAAGATCCAGTATACCGTCAAAGAAGGCGCGCTTACCGGCACCAAGGCCGATACGTACTACCTGGTGTCCGACGGCCAGACCTTCAAGCTGGAGCCCGGACAGACGGTCAGCGTGGACGATACCACAGAAGGAAAGACCCTGACCATCAACAACGCCACCTACATCAAGGTCACCGGCACCAAGTTCAAGCTCGACACCTGGCAGTATGCCCACGGCGGCTTCACCGAGACGATGAGCGGCGTCACGGTCGGTCTTTACCGCAGAGCGATCAAGAGTGACGGAACGCCCTACGGCGACGGCACATGGCAGCCCACCGGCCAGACGATGACCACCGGGTCCGACGGTATCGTCAGCTTTGACAAGCTGATCCGCGGCGAGAAGCTCGAAGATACGGAGGTCTCCTACGAGTACGCCCTGGTCGAGCTGAGCTCCACCGATCCCAACTACTTCCCGATGATCAACGGGAAGGTGAAGGAGGACGGCTTCCCGCCCTCCAGCACCGCCGCGCTGAGCGACGGCGATCTGTTCGGCGAGAACGCCAAATACAACGCGCTGCCTCTGCGCGTCGACAACATCGTATCCGTAGGCAGCACGAATGATTACACGAGCGACGGAAAGCTTTATAAGCTGGGTGATATGCTCAACGGCAACCACTGGGTGCAGTTCGATATCACCAAGTGGCTGGACGCCCACACCCTTACGTATAATCTCGAAAACGGCGTGACGCCCATCGATTCCGAGGGCCACCGCACAGCGGCTTCCACGGTCCCCGGTCCGGGAGATACCACGCTGAACGACTGCGTCTATTCCCTGTACCGCTGCATCCTCAATGAGGGGCAGAACATGGTCGCCTTCACCAGGACCGATCCCTGGGTCTGCCTCGGCACCTACACCAGCGGCACCCTGTTCGACGCGGCCGGCGAAACGATCGACGGCAGATTCCGCACGCTGATCGACACCAACGTCAACAGCAACTACGTGTACGTTCTGGTGGAAGAGAGCACCGGTCCCACCGGCGCCATTCCGAACCCCTACTTCAGATACACCGTTTACACCGGCAAGCCGGGCGTAACGGTCACGGGGCTTCCCAATGCGCGCACGGGCTCCTACGACCTTGACACGGTCACCTTTGACAACCTGCTCAACAGCAAGGAAGAAAGTGAGGGCGATGGAGAGATCTTCCTGACCAGCTTCCGCCTGGCCAAGTGGCGCGACAGCTACGACGCCCAGGGCAATCGGATGCAGGTGTATGAGCCACTCTCCAACGCCAAGTTCCGGCTCTTCGTCACCGACCTGAGGGACAACCAGGTCAAGGAGATCTCCCATCTGATCTCCGGTCTGGACGGCGGCAGCAATTACGCCATGGCCCAGAGCGGCACCTTCCAGCTGGCGCAGAATCCGAAGATCGGAGACGAGACCCTTTCCGGCGTCTACATCGTCGAGTATGAGGTCGAGGGCGGCACTCCCAAATATTACAAGGTCGGCGAAACCTTGGATAATCTCCTGCTGAACAATCCCAGCGGCAACGGCTACGCGGTCTATGGCGTGCCCGTCGAGCTGAGGGAGTATGGCGCGCCCGCCGGCTACGGCTTCTCGCCCAGAACGTATCCGACCTATCTGATCTTCGTGGATATCACGCCGGGTCAGCCGGGAACCGGTACCTACCGTACCATCAGCGACCTGTACTTTGTCAAAGATACCGAAAAACCGCCCACGACCCCGCTGGCAGAGGGTCAGGATAATGACCATCACTGGCACGTCACCTGCGACGATGACAACGGCTGGGATGCCTTCGGCGATTCCCCGCTGCTGCGCATCGTGGACTATCCCATGAACAACATCCCCGTGGAGGTCATCAAGGTCGGCTATGAGGTCAACGCCGCGACGCTCCAGAAGGATGCAACGACCATCGCCACCGGCAACTATGGCGCAGAGCCGCTCGAAGGCGTGACCATGGTGCTGCAGCGCGAGGATCCGGAATCGACCGCCACGGATAAGTTCAGACCCTGGGACTACAATGCGGACAACTGGGGCGACGCCGGTGAAGAGATCACCTTCGTGACGGATGAACTCGGTTCCTTCTTCTTCCCGAAAGGCCTGCCCATGGGCACCTACCGTATCTACGAGAAGAGCCTCGGCACCGATAATGGCAGCTATGAGAACGCCTACGACAAAGCCGGCGAATTCTACCGCATCTTTGTGGTCGGCGGCGAGCCCGAGGTCATCTACATGGCCAACCCCAAGAAGATGCAGCTGAGCCTTGTCAAGAAGGACATGGTCACCGGCGAAGAGCTGGACGGCTGGACCTTCAAGTTGGGTACGAAGACGGCGGCGAACGATACGGCGAACCACGTTTACACCTTTACGGACATCGCCACCGGCAGCTATGCGCTGACCGAGACGGCGCCTGACGGCTCCGAATACTCCACGACCTACTTCAGCGACTGGTTCAAGAAGAACTGCGCCAGCATGCTCGATGCCAGCGGCAAGCTGATTGTCGGCTACACCTTCCTGTCCATCGATTATGACGACGGCAAGGACGTGTACGTCAACACCGTTGCCCCCTGGGACAGCAGCGAGAACAAGATCCCGCAGCTGGAGATCGAGAACCCGCCTTTGACGGACTTCACGGTCAAAAAGACCGATCTGACCACCGGCACCCAGGTGAACGGCGCAAACTTTGAGCTCTTCTATATGCCCTTCAAGGATGCCAGCGGCAAGGTCGTTTCCAGCGGCGACATCACGGTGACGCTGCCGACGATCGCCGACGGAACGGCCATAGCCAACGTCAAGACCGCCTTCACCAATGCGGGCTGGACAGACAAGGGCAACTTCAGCTTCGGCAGCAAGCTCTTTGAGAATCAGGAGCCCGGCATCTATGTCGTCTATGAGAACTCGCCTCCCATGGGCTGGGGCCGCCTGCTGGACGGCAGCAACGTGGTGCTGTACTCCGCGGTCCTCACCGGCGGTCTGGACGTCAACGTGACGGTCAGCCCCAGCAAGGTCACCGTGGGCGGACAAGAGATCACCACCAACTTCACCAGCACCGACGGCGCGGCCGTGACCGTTACGGCGAAAGACCCCAAGAAGGCCCCGCTGAAGGCCCAGAAGGTCCCGCTCTACGGTGAACTGGAAGCGGCCGATATCGGCAACTGGTCCGTGACGCTGGACATCTATGACGCGCCTACCGGCGGAACCAAGGTCGGCACCGTGACCATCGAAAAGGGCACCGACGGCGAGGTCAACTTCAAGAACCCGACGAGCCTCACGAACAACGCGTTCTTCAACATGGGTCAGGATTACTACCTGGAGGAGACCGTCAACGTCACCGATGCGACCTATGCCGACGCGGATCACTTCCAGCTGGTTTCCGTCATACTCCTGAAGGATGACAACGGCCAAGTAGTGGAAGTACCCGCCTCCCTCGCCCCGAACAGTGATCGCTATAAGATCACCGTCGACGACGTGAACGGCTTCACCATCAAGGTCAGCAACCAGTACCTCTACGGCTACGTGAACTTCTGGAAGCTGGATGACGACCTGAACGAGCGGCCTGGGCTCACCGGCGCGCAATTTGAGGTGCGCCTGGATCCCGACGACGAGACCAGCGTCGTGCCCGGCTCCAGCGTGGAGGAGATCAAGGTCAACGGCCAGGGCACGGGCAAGTACAGGGCCTATATCCCCCTGGAAAGCGCCAACCTGACTACCTATTATATCTTTGAGACGGATCCGCCCGAAAACTATGTCATCGACAAAGATCACGGCTCCCTTGTGGTAGCGCTCTCTGCCGAGGACAATGTGAAGGACTTCACCGTCACGCCGGATCCGAGTGATCCCAGCTACCCGTACTTCCAGCAAGACGGGAAGCCCAAAGAGGGAGAGTACCACTACTACATCCCCAACACCAAGGGCTGCACGCTCACGGTGCTCAAGTACAAGGATGTCCACGGCGTGACGCCGGAAGAAACGGCCGGCGCGAGAGACGCCACGTTCACGGTCTATCACAAGACCGGAACCGACCCGGTTACCGGTGAGGACACCTGGGAGATCGTGGATCGCTTCGAGACCGATAGCGACGGCACCATCACCTATCTGATGACGCCTTACGAGACCTATGCCGTGGGCGAGACCGATTTCGACCCCAGCAAGTTCAACGGGCTGGAAGGCATCTATGTCAACAACGTCAAGCAGACGCTTGTAGAGATCACCGATCCCGGCACCAACGAAAAGGTTTGGGTCGTCAAGGGCATCAAGGGTGAGAGCACCATCACGCTGAAAGCGTACAATAACCCCATCTACAACCCGACCATCGTCAAGATCGACGTCGGTCAGTATCCCGAAGGCGTAGTCCCGATCATGGACTTCGAAGTATACGAGGTCGACGCAAGCTTTGTGGCGACTCCGGATACCGTGAAGGCCCTGGTCAAGGACGCGGATAAGGTTCCCGTCTTCTCCGGCAGGACCGGCGGTACCCACAACGTGACCGAGGGCGAGGGCGAGGACGCCGTCACCTATCTCGGCACCGAGAAGGTATGGACCGGCGAAGTGCCCGAGAAGCGCTGGGATCACACCAAGTACTACGTGCTGGTGGAGACCGAGGTCGGCGCCACCGCGAACCCGGACTACAACACCATGGTCAAGGACGATCCGCGCGTCGTGTGGTATCTGCCCATCGCGCCCATTTCGGATCCCTCGACGGGTCTGGAACCCTGGATCCTGCGCAACATCAACGGCGTGGCCGACGTTGAGCTGACGAAGACGGCCGTCGAACACGAAGTTGATGAAACCAGCGACGTGGTGGATGGGAAGGTCGAATCCCTGCTCGAAGACAAGCGCACGGTGGTCTACACCGTGGAGCCGGTGGTTTCGGGCAGCAACCAGAAGCTCCAGTCCTTCGTGCTGGAGGACTTCGGCCTGACGTCCAAGCCGGAGGGCGCGACCTTCGACTACAAGATCACCACCCTGGAAGTCGGCGGCGCGACGCACAGAACCGGTGAGGCCATCACCGCGAAGGTGACCTTTGACAACCAGACCGCACCGGTCGAGGTCACGGTCCCGGCCGATGTGAATGACAGTGCGTCCGTTACCGTGCCGGAAGGCGCCAAGAGCTTCACGGTAGAGTACTACAGCGCGGACGTCATGACGGCGACCAACTACTCTGAGACGCCTTCGACGGATCCGGAGACCGGCGATCCGACAACGACGATCAAGGGCTACAAGCTGGGCGAAGAATTCCGGGTCGGTACGACCACCTTCACCGTTGTCGTGGCCAAGACGCCCGAAGCCTCCGCGGCGAATCCTGCCAAGGAGATCACCGAGTTCACCAACAGCGCGAAGGTCACGCTGAGCTATCCGATCTGGACTTCCAAGGGCGAAGGCCCCACCTACGATCCCAAGACCGACGAAGATGACGCGACGGTCCTGGTCAAGAAGCTTCAGCTCCCGATCGTCTCGATCACCAAGACGCATACCGGCATCGATCCGGGTAATCCCGTACAGACGGGCAGCATCCTCAACTACCAGGTGGAGATCGAGAACACCGATGCGACCGAGGCCGACTTCATCAATCCCGTGGTGCTGGATATCCTGCCTACCGGCGTCACCTTCTTCAGATCGGAGGAGAAGCCTGTCACGCTGGATACTGACAGCGAAGATCTGAAGATCGTGGGAATCGTCTCCAAGACCGGCGAAGCCACGCAGATGATCACGATCACTACGGAGAGCGGCACTACTGAGCAGGTCTACGGCGACGCCGAAACTGCGGTGATCTTCAAGATGACCGGCACGCTCCAGCCCGGACAGAAAGCGACCATCAGCTTCTACGTCAAGGTCGGCTCGAGCGCGGTCCTCTATGAGACGGCGGACGGCACCTTTATCGAGAATGAGGCTTACCTCTCCTCCTCGAAGCACACCTATCATACGGAGGATAACATTTACGGTTACTCCTTCCTGGCCGGCGACGACACCCCGGGCGACGATCTTGTGACTGCCGCCGCGAACGCCAACAATGGTGTAACCGGCGACCCGGCGGAGCTCCATGAGCAGGGCGTTCACGACTATCTCGGCAAGGACGATTCCCAGCAGGATTATGTCGATCCCGAGGATTACGTCTGGATCGTCTCTCAGGATAAGCTCTCTGTCGTCAGAGGCAGCAACCTGACGCTTTCCAAGGGCGTCAGAGGCGACCAGGACGATGGCTTCCTGGACGGCGGCCTCGGCACGGCGACGCGTACGGTCACGCCCGCGACGCCTACTCACAACGAGCACGTGGGCTGGGTGGATTGGCGTCTGACGGTCAATAACGGCTACGACTATCCGGCGAGAAAGCTGATGGTAGGCGACGTTATCCCGAAGGTAGGCGATACGACCAACTCGCGCAGTTCTCAGTGGGATGTCGTGTTCGACAGCCTTGACGTGGTGAAAGCCAACGGCGTTGTGCTGACGTACGGCACCGACTACGAGTTCTACTACTACATGGGCGCGATCGGAGATGCGCAGTCTGCCCTGGATGAGGCGCTGCTTGCGAACACCGGTCTGCGTGTCGGCCCCGTTGACGGTTGGACCGCGGGAATTCCCGGGGTGGATGTAAACAAGGAGAACATCACCGCGATCGCCCTTGTCTTCAACCAGGCGGATGACGATCCGACGACCGAGGATGTGGTGGAAGGCGTTGAGCTGAACCCGGGTTCCTCGCTGATCGTCACCTATCATACGCTGGTCAAGAATTACCCCGACGATGATGACTTCAACAAGAACAGGGCTTACCAGAACGCTGACAACGTGTTCTACGTTGCCTCGGACGAGCCCAGGCCGCTGTCGTCCAACGTCGTCTCCGTCACGCTTCTGGACGGACTCGTCTCCGTTGAAGGCGACGTGTGGATCGACGAAGACTGGGACGGCCTGCAGCAATCCACCGGCAACCGCCGTGATTACAGTCAGTATGCCATCGTCCAGGCTCTGGCGAACAACATCAGCTTCTCCATCGTTGACGGCCGCGAAGTTGCCAACGAGGCCAGCTACGATGAAGATTCGAACCACGGCGAGAATACGAATCCCGGCTATGGCGAATCCGTGCGCCACTTCACCTTCTCGGATCGCGGCCCCGCCCTCTACGTGCCAGGCCGAACCCTTTACGGACCGAACGACTACCTCAACGCCGGCATTTACAAGATCGATGCCCAGGGCGCGCTGAAGGGCTCTGACCCGTTCTTCTACTGGCTGAACGCGACGCTCGGCAGCGGTGCACCGCTCAATTCCATCGATCTGTCGGAGCTGGGCAAGAACCACTACAAGTCGGATGATCCCGATACCGAGCTGACGGCCACGGCCCTGCAGTCGCTGGATAACAACTTCTATCCGGCGTCGGGCAAGTCCCGCGCGATCACGTCCACCAACTTCACGACGCATCCCTTCTATCTGCGTTACGCGGACTATGTGGACCAGTCCAAGGACTTCGGCGTCAGGTATTCCCGCGACCTGATCATCCTCAAGCAGACCGACGATGAGAATCCGGCACCCCTCGCGAAGGTCGAGTTCAAGATCTACGGCCCGTACGAGGATACCACGATCAAGGATCCCGAAACCGATGAGCTTTTCCCGGCTCGTACGCCTGCTTATGGCTACAGCGGCGACGGCCTGCTGAAGTTCAGCAAGACCACTGTGGACGGTAAGGTAGTCTACGTCCTCGATCCCGACGGCGAGGAGACCGTGCTGGTCACGGATAAGGACGGCCAGATCCACGTCAGCGGCCTCAACTGGTGGAAGGAATACGAGATCAAGGAGACCAAGCCCGCGCCCGGCTACATTGTCGACAACGCGACGGCGGAAGGCGATTCCAACACCGAGATTATCGATCAGGGCGGCGGTGTGTTCACGCTGATGGTGCCCGGTACCCAGAGACTCGAAGAGCCTGACAGGGTGACGGTGACCAACCCGCTGGAGGTCGTTAATATCAGCGGCATCAAGGATTGGGCCGACGCGGCGTCCCGACAGCGTGACGGTCATCCTGTCGGCGGACGACGGTTCGGCTGACAGGACCACCGAGGCGACGGCGGCCAGCAACTGGGCCTGGAGCTTCACGAATCTGCCGAAGTACAAGATCGAGGTTGCCGAAGACGGTACCGTCACGGCGACGGAGATCACGTATACGGTGGATGAAAGCGCCATCCCCGAGTATGAGAAGACCATCGTGAAGAACGACGACGGCACGTATACCATCACCAATACCCACAACCCCGAAAAGGTGAACGCCAGCGTGGTCAAGGTCTGGGACGACAACGAGAACCAGGATAATCTGCGCCCGGCCACCCTGACCGTGGAACTGAAGAAGCTGAGCGGAACGTCTCTGGTGTCCCTGGATCCCGTGCAGACCAAGACCCTGACGAAGGATGACGGATGGGCACAGCAGACGATCACCAACCTGCCGAAGTACGACTTTACGATCACGGAAGAAAATGGGGTGCGTGTCGTCACCAAGACGGAGATTACGTACCGCTGGGTAGAAGTGAATCTGCCGTCTGACTACAGTCTGAGCGACAGCACGGAAAGCGTAGAAGGCGCCACGATTACCACCACGCTGACGAACTACCACGAGCTCAACAAGGTGGCAGTCCATGTGGAGAAGATCTGGAACGATTCCCAGGACGCCGACGAGATCCAGCCCCCGAGCATCCAGGTTCAGCTGATGTATAAGACCGCCACCATGGAGAGCGCGGCTCCCGTGACAATTGACGGCGTCACGAACCCGGTCACCCTGGACGCCAGCAACGAGTGGAAGTACACCTGGGAGGAGCTTGATGAGAACAGCGGCGGCCAACCGATCGAGTACACCGTCGACGAGGTCAGCATCCCCTACGACTACGAAAAGGTGGTCGAAGGAGACGCGACCACAGGATTCATCATCACGAACAGCCACACGCCCGAAAGGATCGTCAAAAACGGCATCAAGGAATGGGTCGACGATGACAACCGTCCCGACAGCGTGACGGTCATCCTGTCGGCGGACGACGGTTCGGCTGACAGGACCACCGAGGCGACGGCGGCCAGCAACTGGGCCTGGAGCTTCACGGATCTGCCGAAGTACGAGTATATCTTCGACGAAGATACCGGCCTGGCCGTCAACAAGCGGGAGATCGTATACACGGTGGATGAAAGTGCCGTTCCCAAGTACACGACGACGATCGTGGAGAACGACGACGGTACCTACACCATCACGAACACCCTGGAGCCCGGCGATCTGGAGATCACGAAGCTGATTTCCGAGTCGAGCATCGCGGCGGTCGAGAGCGCCGGCTTGGAAGACACCGAATTCACAGTGAAGCTCACGCTGACGAAACCCGGAGAGCCGGCTATCAACGGCAGCTTTGACGCGGTCGTGACCAGAAACGGCTCGACGAGAACCGAAACCGTAAGCTTTACGAACGGTGTGGCCACCTTCGCCATCAAGGGCGACGAGACCTGGCTGATCCAGGCGCTGCCCTTCGGCGCGGTGTATACTGTGGAGGAGGCGGATCCCGGCGAATGCTGGAACCTGGCCGAGTCCACCAACCTCACAGGCAAGATCATGGGGGCTTCGAAGGTGAGCGTGTCGCTGACCAACGAATTCGTACCCGGCTCGCTGATGATTATGAAGACCGTTACCGGTAGCCGCGGCGACAAGGACAAACAGTTCGTCTTCAAGATCGAACTGGGCGCCAGCGGATCGTATCCCTACACGATCTTCGACTCCGACGACTCCGTGCTGGATGAAGGCTTCATCAAGAGCGGCGGAAAGATCAAGCTCAAGCATGGTCAGTACGCCATCATTACGGGTCTGCCGGCCGGCAGCTCCTATAAGGTGACGGAGACGAAACCCAACGGCTATCGTGTGAGCAGCACCGGTTCGGTCGGAAACATCTCGGCCAACAGGACCAAAACGGTATCGTTCATCAACTACAAGGGCCATACCCCGCCCACGGGTGAGAACAACCTGCTGCCGGTGACCGTTCCCGCGATGCTGCTGTCCGGGCTGGCTATGATCCTGACCCTCTTCTCCGGAAGAAAACGCAGGGAAAAGAAAACTAAATAACCCATGATTCGGGCGGAGTCCCGAAAAAAGAGAACGGGGCAAAGCAAGCCTTTGCCCCGTTTTTTAAATGACGATCCATAGATGCATACACGGAGGAGGAATGCTGCAAACATGAAACAGGAACAAAAGAAACGCCGATTTGGCTGGCGGGGCTTCCTCCTATGCCTCTTCGGACTGATCTTCCTGGCCAGCACCGGCGTCACAGCGTGGGTGCTGCTCTCTCACCACAAAGCAGACGTGGCGATCCAGGAGCTGAGGGACCTTGCAAGAAAAAGCAGCGTCGACAGCGGGGAGACGATGGCCGGAGCAGACGCGGCTTTATCCGAAGGGGAAGATGTTTCTGACGGAGACGTGCAGCCGCCGCTTGACAGACAGATCTCCATGGATTTCTCCGAGCTTCAGCAGGTCAACGGTGACATCATCGGCTGGCTCTATGGGGAGGGAACCAATATCGACTACCCCGTGCTGCGTGCGGAGGACAACGATTACTATCTCGAGCATCTGTACAATGGGGAGGTCAACGCCAACGGTTCCCTTTTTGCGGACTTCAGAAACCGCGGCGACTTTTCCGACCGGAATACTGTAATTTACGGGCATCACATGGCCAACGGAGCCATGTTCGGGTCGCTTGAGCTTTACCGCGATCAGGATTTCTATGAGACGGTACCGACTATGATGCTTTACACGCCCGAGGGCGACTATCTGGTCGAACTGATCAGCGGAACGCATGAGAACGGCTACGATGATGGTTTTATGTCGTTTGAATTCGAAAGCGATGAGGAATTTCTGCAATACGTCGATTCCTTCCGCGCTCGTTCCACATTCCAGAGCGACGTGGTCGTCAAGCCGGGGGACAGGCTGATCTCTTTGTGCACCTGCGCTTATGTTTTCGATAATGCCAGGTATATGGTGATCGGCAGATTGGTGGAGCTTTACGAGACGGAGGAGGCCGACACGCAGCTTCCGTAGAGCGGAGAGACAGGCGGCAGAGACCGCTCCCATGACGACAGACGAAAACGGACCCGCGGCCGAAGGGCCGTGGGTCCGTTTCATATGTTTTTTGGTGACCCGTACGGGACACCCCGCCTGCGGGCGGGCCGCGGCGCGGCTCTGACATGCCACCGGCATGTCATTCACCACTGCGCCGTTCGAGTCCCGACGAAGGAGATGTTAAAAAGAAGCAGCCTACCTTGCGGCGAACTGCTTCTTTTTGGTGAAGAAGGGAATTTGGAATCCGAAGCAACTGACAAGTTAGCATGAGGTGAGCGCGAGAGGGGATGGGAATCCCCTTTCGCGTTTGAGCGAAGCGGATCATCCCGCGCCGAAGGCGCGGCATCAAAAAAGAGAGCGTCCTGTTCGGACGCTCTCTTTTTTTGGTGAAGAAGTGAATTTGAAATCCGAACCACAGGCACACGAATCGAGCGCGGCCTCTATATCACTAAAATTTACAGTTTCAGCGTCCTCCTTGTAATTGAAGGTGATCACGACCTTGTCGTTGTAGAGGTATACCGTGTTCAGGAACACGTCGATCAGGAGCTTCCGATGGGCTATATTCGCGGTGTCGATCCCGCGGAAGCGCTCCAGCCAGTAGCGGATGAATTCTTCAGTCAAAGTCGGCTGCTTGAGCTTTTCCAGGGCGATCTGGCTTTCCAGCTCGGCTTTTTCCGTTTCCAGCGCTTCCAGCCGTTCCTTGGTGGATTTCGTGATCACGCCCATCTCGATGGCTTTCAGGAGATTGTCGATGCTCTCCTCGGTTTCCTTCAGCCGCGCTTCCAGAAGCGGCATTTCTTCGCTTTCCCTCGCCTGCATTTCCATGACGCGGAATACCACAGCGTCAATGATCTTATCGTCCTGCAGGAGCTTTACAGTCTCGTTTACGACCAGATCCTCCAGCCACGCCTTCTTGGCCGGTTTCAAATCGCACTCCATCCGCTTCTTTTTGGCCGTTGCGCATTTGTAGTAGTGGTGGGATTCCCCGTTTCGCCCCGTACCGCTCTCGCCGCAGATCGTCGCCCCGCAGTATCCGCAGAACAGCTTTGTTGAAAGCAAGTACTCTTCTTTGGCTTTCTTGCGTGCGGGCGCTTTCGCGTTTAACTCCATGCGGGCCTGCACCTTGTCGAACAACTCTACAGGGACGATGGCCGGGATTCCGTCCGGGATGAGCATGTCGCGAAAGACATACTCGCCGAGATAGCGGCGGTTTTTGAGCATGTTGTGGACGATGTTATAGGTCATCGGTTTCCCTTTGGAGGTCGTGACGCCCTTCTCGTTGAGCCAGTCCCGGATCACCTTCATGTCCTGGCCTTCGGCATATCTTTTGAACGCTTCCTGAATAAATGGCGCTGTCAGAGTGTCGATTTGCAGGCGCTGCTCTTCGTCCACCACATAGCCGATCGGGACCCTTCCGCCGTTGAACTTGCCTTTCAGCGCATTTTCCGTCATGCCGCGCACGATCTTCTCGGAGAGATCCGCCGAGTAATACTCGGCAAATCCCTCCAGGATGGATTCCATCAAAATCCCTTCCGGGCTGTCGGAGATCTTTTCTGTGGCGGAAATCACTTTCACGTCGTTCCTTTTCAGAATCGCTTTGTAGTGCGTGCTGTCATAGCGGTTTCGTGCAAAACGATCCAGCTTCCAGACGATGATCGCTTCAAACTGCTTTTTACCGCTGTCCTTGATCATGTTCTGGAACTCCGGGCGATTGTCGGTCTTAGCGGATACCGCACGGTCAATGTAATGTCGCAGGATCGTGAAGCCGTTCTTCTCGGCAAAGGCCGTACACTCGCGGAGCTGCCCCTCTATGCTCTCTTCCCGCTGGTTATCGGAGGAATAGCGGGCATAGATCACAGCCTTCATTTCTTCTCCTCCGAAAGCATTTTCACCACTTGCAGCCGCAGTTCTTTGTTCATCTTTGTGCCGGGCTCAAAGCACATCTCCACGAAACGCGCCATCTCCGGATCAAGCTTCGGCTTGTATTTGTAATTCTTCCCCTGCGGCTTATCGGTGCGTCCGAAGATGAAGTCCATGGACACATCGAAGTAATCCGCATACCACAGCAGGGTTTCCGGAGCGGGATTGGTAAAGCCGGTTTCATAGCGATTGACGCTGGACTGCGGCACGCCGATCAGCTTGGCCAACTTGTTTTGCGAGAATCCGTTTTCCTCCCGCAGCTGCTTCAAACGTTCCCCAAGGATTTTCATTTGCCTGCATCTCCTTTGGCATCGCATTTTCTCTAATGTCAAATTAACATAACTTTTAGGAACTTGCAAGCACTTTCTTTGATTTTTATTTTTGCTCATTGGATTTCTCCTCCCTTTCTTTTTGCGCCTTCCATTCGGCAAACGCTTTTTGTCCTTCCTCACTCTCATAGAGTTCCAGAATATCCGGATAGATACATCGGGCAATCGCTTCGATCTCATGATCAGGAAGGTCGCTGTTGTTGATCAGTTTCTTTTTCCTGGGCATGTTTCTCCCTTCTTCCCTTTATCGTTTTGGTATTTTTGTTTTCTTCTTTTTCCGCATTTCAGCATTTTTGTGATTCACCTTTCATAATCGTTCTCATGGCCGTGGCTGTGAGATTTCCCTTTCTGCTTCTGTGCATCGACGATCTGCTGCTTGCCGTGCAGCCTGTCGATGAGAGAGGCTTTTTCTTTTGGCGCTTGCTTTGCTTCGATCGTTGGGTTTTCTTCTTCGTTGATGTCCTCTCTTGGCGTGATGCAGTTCCGAACAAACTTCAGTTCATCAAGGTCTGCCTTTATTGCCGCCAGCTCCTTGTTGAGCGCTTCTAGATCATCTGCCAATTCTTTCAACTCAGCCTTCAGTGTGCGGTTGGGGATCTTCTTATCGGGATAATACTTGTAGAGCAGACGCAGCGCTTTGTTGTACTCATCGATCTCCGCCTTGTGTTCTTGATAGAACTTTTCCTTCTTGCTCTTCCAGCCGATCGCAGCATACTGGTGGTGGATGGGAAGCAGACGTTCAGCAGAGTCACTCGCCTTGACCAACGCCTGAACATCCCACAGCCGCTTTTCCTTTCCGCGGATGGTATTGTCAAGATCAGAGAACGCCGCTTCTTTTTCATTCAAATGGCTTTGCAGATCTTCCATCGTGGCGATCTCATGTTCCTGTAAGAAAGCGATCGCATGAGAGACCTTTTTCAGATCCATGTTCGTGCCTATGCGCTGACCGGAAACAGACCAGTCGCTGCGCTCGTCGCGGCGAGAATCAAGATACTGTGTCAGCAATTCCGGAATCGTCGGCTCGCGCATTTCTTTAACGAGCTTGTCTCGTTTTTCAATCAACTCCGCAAGCCAGCTCTGCAGCTCGGCGATCAGTTTTCGGATCGCAAGCAGTGCGCGGTTTGTTCGTTTGATGTCCCGATTGAGGTTTCCCATGTTCGTCTCGATCCCGCGTTTCTCCATTTGTGTCACAGCGGGGCCAAGATGAATCGTTGGAGCAAGGTCAATGCCTTGTCGCTCAAAGGAACGGAGA
Organism: Oscillospiraceae bacterium; assembly: GCA_902778275.1. Lineage (GTDB taxonomy): Bacteria > Bacillota > Clostridia > Oscillospirales > Oscillospiraceae > Limivicinus. Next base: position 11,828 of record CACYXE010000030.1, on the reverse strand, counting down.
TCGACACGCTCAGGCTTTCCGTTTTGCTCTAAGTATCGATTCGTAACGACCTCCCAGCCGTGCCGCCAGATCTCTGCTTTGCTCTGTTCGTTCCAGTCAACGGTGTCCTCCTTATGGCTCTTCCAATAACCGGACGGGAGACGAATACGGTTCCCGTTTTCATCAAGGTCATAAACCTTTCTGCTCTTTGGAAGCCAGTTCCCATGCTCGTCCATCGCGTGCATGGTCAGCATGATGTGCGCATGGGGATTCCCGTCGCCCTTGTCGTGAATGGCAAAGTCCACGCACATCCCATGGGAAACAAAATGCTCCTGGCAGAAGTCTTGCAGCATTGCCGGAAATTGGTCAGCCGGGACTTCACGCGGGAGCGCCAGAACGATGCGGCGAGCAAGCTGCGCGTTCCACTGCTTTTCGATTTTCTCTGCAGCATTCCAGAGTGTATTCCGATCGGAATACTCCGGCGGAGCGTTAGGCGGAAGCATGATCTCGGTGTAAACGATGCCTTTCTTTTCGGAGTAGGATTTCGTTTTGCGGTCATACTCGGAATACAGCTTTTCTCCGCTTTGATACGCAGCACCTGCCACGGCGGACTGCCCGCGGCTGCGCTGGGTGATCGTAATTTTGAAGTGTGGACATGGCACTTCTCAAGCCTCCTTTCTTCGTAAATGAGGTAGCCGCGCAGCGGCGCAGGGGAAGCGAAGCCTCCCCTGTGATGGAGATTATTTCTCCATCGAGCCTCTGCAAGAGTCCTCGAAGAGCGCAAGAACACCGGCCTAGGGCCCCCATAAAGTCATCAAGACTTTGTGGGGAGAAGGAGCCGCAACGGAATGAATGAGCTTTCCTGTCACCACAGGGAAGCGAAAAATATGGAGTTTGCGGCGACGTGGTGTATAATTGCGCCCTTGTCTCCGTCAAGGTTTTTTGTTCGCTTTCCTTTTGTTGACTTCTTTTCGATGTTCGATCAGAACTTTCAACTTTTCTTGCGTTTCTTCGCTTTCAAACAGAGACGATAGGAGGATGTAAACATCGCCATCCGTCAGCAGATCCGGTTCAAGAATGAAGTGCTCGACTAATCCACCGCGCGTGCACAGTCGATGCGTTCTCTCTTTTCTCGTCAATCGCTGAATCTCGCTTCGCATGATTTTGTCCTGATGCTCATAGTAACGAATCCGATCTTCTGCCTTTGTAATCTCCTGCTTGACCTTTTCCAAGGCTTCCATGCTCATAGCTTCACCTCCCGTCCGGTGTGATCTCTGATCCAAACGATCAGATCCGGTTTGGTTACCAGCTTGCGTCCGCCGATTATCAAAACAGGAAATCCTTTTTGATTAATCAAGGCGTACGCGCCGGATTTGGAAATAGACAGTGCCTCCGACAAGTGCTTTGCATCCAGCACATCGGGAAGCTGTTCAAATAACTCTTTACTCATTGTCAAAACCTCCTTACATCTAATTTTTGAGCAAAGAAAAACAGCCACCGCATAAGCGATGACTGTTTGCAGGAAGGGTGATTCTGTTTTTCAAAAGGTCTCCAGGTAGTTTTGGTATTTCTTCGAGACGAAATCGTCGTAGAGATCTGAAATCTTCTTCAGCCTCTTGACGACCGCGCTGTGCGATTGGTAGCCGACAAGCGGAGCAATCTCCACTACCGAGTAGCCGCAGTTTTTCAGTTCCAGGATCTTCATATCCCTCTCGGAAAGCGTGGACGTGAACTCGGAGATGGCTAAATTGTCGAGGATTCTCGTCTCAAACTGCGAGCGTGGATCGGGAATGTCAAAGATTGAATCGGCCTCTTCCGCTTTCTCTGCCAGCTCTTCGATCGAAAGCATCGTGCCGACTTTTGCCCGACTGTGATCCCAGGTTCGTGTGAAATCCGCCTTTGCCTGACTGTAGTATTCCGAGTAATCTTCCGGAGTGCGGTTGTTCCAGGCTTCATCGATCATCGGCTGCCAGTTTTGCTCTTTGACGATGATCGGCACCAGGTTGCCGATCAGATTTCCGAACTGTTTATAGCTGAAGTAGGGCACCTCCATATCCGGCGTCATGTTGAAGAGCGATTGGAAAGAGAGTCCGTTTGTCTCAAACTTTTGACGCAGATACGGCAGCATCACATAAGCCAGTCGCCAGATTGGGAAGTCGCCGGAGTAGTTCATATCCGTTCCAGGAATTTCGCGGTAGCCGCCCTTTTTCTTGTCCGGCACCTCGAAGTATTGCCACACCGCCCACGCGGTGCAGTCCCAGACAAGTTCCAGAAAAATGTCGTCGTTGATGAGCTTGTCATACTTGTCGGTGCGCAGGACCTCATAAGGACAGCGCGGGAAATCCAAATAGGCTTTTGCTTTGGACACCAGCTCTTCCGGCAGCGCGTAGAAGAGCGTCAGCCAGGCTTTGTTGCTCGTCAGCGGAATCTCTACGACGTTCCCTCTGTCGACCAGATCTACCAGGATGAACCCTTTCGGGCCGGGTTGTTTCTTGTTATCTATCATGTTTTATCACCTCACTTTTTACCCGTTTTCTACCCTTCCACTTAACCATGGCACGAGAACGGGCAAAATGTTCCATGTGATTCAAAGTTTTTAGAAGAAATTTTCCCGCATTGTTTTTCCCGATGCGAGCAATCTTTCCAAGGCAAGGACCGTACGAATTATATCATGCAGTACAGAGTGGGTAAAGTGCGCATATGTCACCAATTCAATAAGTTAAACGAAAAAACAAATAGTGGATACCTCTTATAATGCAGCATTGCTATCCTGTTTCTTTTAATGACTACATGGTAGGGAGCCCTTATTTTCTGTGATCTGAATTTGATTTTTTCGTAAAATTTTATTGTAAACGCCATTTAGCAAAGGCTTATTAGATTAAATTTACGAAAATATCGTAAATATGTGTTGACATGAGCGGCTGAAGGTTATACTATAACAGTATCAAATCAAAAAAGGAGATAAAAGTATGCTTGTAATGTTTAAAGTAAAGAACTTCATGTCTTTTAAAGATGAAGCTATTCTAGATCTCCGTGCCACTTCGTATGTGCAGCACCCTTCACATCTTCTTCGTGGTAATGAGAAATACAATCTTCTTAAAACCGTAGCTCTTTACGGCGCAAATGCTTCAGGCAAATCCAACTTTATTTCTGCAATGTACTTCTTCGAGAAATATATTTTCTCGCAGTTCATTGGCAACAAAGAATCCGACCCTTTGGAGCAAGCCAAACAACTGAGGTATGATCTTGAGCCTTTTGCACTGTCAAAAGAAAAAAACAAGGTGTCTGAATTTGACATCATATTCGTCAGGAATAAAAAGCAGTTTCAATACGGTTTTGAGTGCACTAACGAAGCAGTAGTGAACGAATGGTATTATATTGACGATAAGAAAGTGTACGAACGGACAGGAAGTACGGTTACGTATGGGGCGAAATATACTGGCCTTCTTTCGTCATATAATAAGATTCCTTCGGAACGACTGTACATTTCTGTTCTTGAGTATTTCCTTGAGGATGAAGCTAAGAAAGCTATTCTGGGTGACTTTGTTGACTTTTTCCAGCAAGAGTATAACGTCTACTCAGAAATCCTTTTTGAATCAACAGTCAAGGGTGTCGCTGGCATAGTTGGGTATTCTCCTAGAATTATAAGCAATCGGAAGTTTAGAGAAAAAGTTGAACTGTATTTGAGGGCTATTGATATTGGAATTAAGCGCTTGGATATCCAAACTGAAACCACTACAAATGAACGTACGGGAAAGAAGAAAAAGACAAAAGTGATTCGTACCGTACACGATGTTTATGATGACGCTGGAAATGTTGTTGGTGAGCAGACATTTGACCTTCCGCAGGAGTCATCCGGAACGCTCAGATTTTTTGCCTTTATTCAGAATGTTATAGAAATGACCTCTCATGGAGGGGTGTTTATCGTTGACGAGTTGTCGGCACGTCTTCATCCTTTGCTGACAAAAATGATTGTTGACATCTTTAGTTCAAAAGAGAATACGAAGGCTCAGCTTATCTTTACAACACATGATGTCTCTCTGCTCAACAAAGATCAGTTTAGGCGAGACGAAGTCGTGTTTATCGACAAGGACAATCGAGGAGAGTCTAAGCTCTATGCTCTGTCTGATTTGAGAGTAAGAGAAGATGCTTCCTTCAGCAAAGATTATCTTCAGGGCAAATACGGGGCTATTCCGATTTTCAATTTTGAAATCATGAATGGCGGTGATTTGAATGGCTAGGACAATATTGTCCCCCCAACGCTGTTCAGAAATGGTTCCGCTCAACATTGGTCATGTTATTCTGTTCTGCGAGGGCCCCACAGAAAAGCACTACTTTGATTATTTTGCTGAGATACTGAACAGCAAAAAGTACAATGACTTGAGAGTCGTGACAGAAAGCGCTGAGGGAAATGCTCAGCAAGTGCTGAATTATGCTCATGACTATATGGCAGATGATGACAATCAACTTAAATATGGTAGATATGCTCAGTATTTAGTCTTCGATTGCGATGCTCCGCCAACGATTCAAAGAGTTATTCAAAACGCTAAAGAATATGAACTGTTGGTGTCAAATCACTTTTTTGAAACCTGGCTCTTGATGCATTTCGAAGACTTAGAACCAACAATAAAATTGGGGAAGAAGAAAACTTTTGAGCAGCTATCTAATCACTTAACTTCACCGTATGAAAAAGCAAACAAGGGTATTATAAGGGAAATTTTGCAAAACGGAAATATCGAAAAGGCAATAGACAATGCGAAGAAATTAGAGCGATTTTACATGGATGCGAACCTCAAGATCGATTCGGACATCAAAAAGATGAACCCATATTCTTCAGTATATCGTTTCGTTGAGGTGCTGTTGTTCGAGATATCCACAATGAACTCATAATAGAAAAAAGCATTGAAGTAACCGGTGTCAATTTCAATCAGTTTATTAGAAAAGGAGCTGACTTCTTTGAATCAGAATAAAATATACTTTAGTGATTATTTTGAAATTGACACGTCCATTGTCAAAGGTTACGGTGCCTTGGATATTTCTCTTCTGAATGACTTGCCTCTCTTCATTGATCCGTTTTTGATTTTTTGCAGTCAAGATCCCACATGTCGAGCAATGCATGACGAGATTATCAAATACCTTGTTTATTTAAGAGACCGTGCAAAAAGAAAGGAAACACCCTCTAAAGCAGAATTGAAATACTTATTTTGTTTTCCGGAAGTTAAGCAGAACTACCTTGGTTTCTGTCAGCACGGCAATTCTGGTAGTGGTCTTGGTACAGATTTCGGTCGTGCCTTGTATTATGGGCTAAAGGACATATTTCAAGACTTTGGTGAGGAGCAAATCACAAAAGGACATCACATTGAAAAGGTTTGTCTACTCAAGGAAGGCGTTGGAAAAGACAACATTAGTGATTTCATCACCAATCTAATCAAGCCCTTTTTGCTGTCCTATACAGAACAATTTGCAAAGAGATACTTGAGAAAAGAGCAGTGCGCAACATTTAACATTAGTCGTGCAAGATTTGATTATGATTATGAAGTATGGCGGTCTGAACCATACTATTTGCCAAAGCACAATGATGACTATGTTCTTTTGACCCCGACCAATCTTCTAGTAAGAGATGATATTTGGATTAATAGGGCTAATATGATTCATGACTTCAACATATTTGCTGAATCGATTCCAGATGAGGTCCTACGCGATCGTGTTAACGCATATTTTAATCAAGTTCTTGCACGAGAGTCGATGCAAAAAGACCGTGAGAAGGCAGCAGAACTCACCATTCGAGAATTTCCAGAACTCATAGATTACTATATTCGCTATCGGGAGGATCATGATGCTGAAGCACTGGCCCAAAGCATTTCAGAAGTAACCGGTGTCGAACAGGTCTTTATCAAGCAGGTAATCCAACTTGTAGATGAGTTGAAGGAAAAAACTGCTTTCTATCAGGTTCGCGCGACCAACGCATTTGATGAAGCCTTGGAAAGGGTGAAGTACTTAAAACATGTTATTGAAGACTGTGATGGATATCGTTATTTTTATGATGGAGAAACACCTATCCATCGCGAGTCCGATCTTCACATCATGTATAGATTGGTTTCTTATGACACTATTTCTGATGTAAACTCGGAGGTAAACAACGGTAGAGGAGCTGTAGACTTCAAGTATTCTCGTGGACGAAAAGATAAAGTCTTAATTGAGTTCAAGCTTGCGAGAACGCTAAAAAGGAATCTTGAGAAGCAGGTTGCTGTTTACCAAGCTGCAGATGAACAGCCCCCAGCAATAACCGTAATCCTTTTCTTCTCGGATGATGAAATGAAAAAAGTCAATAAAATACTCAATGATCTAGGCTTACAAGGGAAAGCAGGAATTGTGGTAATTGATGCTCGAAACAACAAAGTTCAGGCGTCAAAAGCATAGAATCGCAAGTTAACAGCTCCGCGATACTATTTGAAGTAGGCGGGAAGATGAGTGCATCATATGCCTGCTTTTTTCAAAACCTTTTTGGCTCAACGATTTCTTCGACTGACAAAACCTATAGTTGAGAAAGGAAACCAGATTTGCTCCATTGTTTGGGAAACAAATCTGGTTTCTTTTCGAAGGCTGATTACTTCGTTACGCAGGCGATCATGTCGCCAAAGATTGGATCTCGGAGACAAGCTGTAAAGACCGCGCAAAACTTAAACTAGATTATTAAGCCAAAACAGCAAGAGCAACAATTCGCTGCTCTTGCCTTTTCATATGTCTATTCACTTATCCAAAGCACCGATCGACCAGCTCTTTCAGCGTTCCATTCTTGGAAGCTTCCGCGGCGTCGGCCTGGACGAAATGGTGCGTCTCAGCCTTCAGCTCCTCGTCGAAGCCTAGGATGTAATTGGTGGCGATGAGATAGATGATCCGCGTGGGCGCCATGCCGTAGACCTGATGCTGCAGGATGTGCCGGATACGCGCCTTGTCGTCCGGGAAGACTGCCTTGATGGCCTCGCTGCGATAGAGGCGCTTGACGATCTCCGTGATGTATAAGCCGGACTTCATGTACAGATCCGCAAAGGTCTTGTTTGGATCATCGAAGCAGCCGAGATTTTCCTCTTCCAGCTTGTCCACCATCATCTTTACGATCCGCTTAGGTGTGAAAATCTGATTGGTCTTCTGCGGCGGGATGTAGTCGAAGATGTCCTCGGTCTTGCTCTCGTCGAAGTAATCTGCCAGCTCCGTCCGCTTTCGCAGAAACTCCCGGATGGAGTCGTTGAACACGCCCTCGTCGAACAGATGCCCGTCGAAATGCTCGATCAGCCCGGTTTCGGGATTGATCTTGCTGCCGCCGTTCCGCAGGAAGCGGAACCGCAGGAAGCGGAACTCCTCCTCGCTGATCCCGGTGACCTCCAGGAAAACCGCGTCCTCGGTGTAATCGTCGAAATTGGCAAGGGTCAGATTCTCGTCGCCGTAGGCCATGATGAAGGACGGGATCGTCCGGGCAAAGCCGCGCAGATGGGCGCGGATCTCATCTTCCACAGACTTTTTCTTGTCCTCTTCCTTCTTCTGCTCCAGCCGCTCCACGAGCTCCTTCGGCTTCTCCTGCAGCGTTTTCTGAACCGTTTCCGTGACCGTTTGCGTGAGTGCTTTCAGCGCATCCTGCATGTCGGCGGCAAACTCGCTCTCCGCCTTTTTCACTTCCTGCTCGGTCTCGGCGCTCTTGCGCTTGGCGTCCAGCGCAGCCTGAGCAATCCGTTTTTGTTGATCGAAATCGTCCTTGGCGCGGGACATAGCAACTTCGATCTCCTTGCCGGCCTGCTCCTCCATGCGCTTCTTCGCCTTTTGGGTCATACCGTAGCTGTCCGCGATAGGCGCGATGATCTCCTGTGCCACCTTGCCCTTGACCGAATCCGTCAGCGCCTTGACGTGGCGTTCCACCTCGTCCGGCTTACTCTCGGCCACGGTGGAAACAGCCTTCTCCACATCGGCGGAAATCGTCTCATAGATCTTATCCCCAAAAAGTTCCTGGGTCTTGCCGATCACGATGCCTTCATCCGGGACGGCGTTACCCTCGCCATCGACTTTGACGGTGCTGATGGCGTCCAGCTTGTCCTTGTCGGACTTGCCGCCCTCCTCGTGAGCGGGCGTGAGTTTTTCGATGATCTCCCGCACGAAGCCGGCTGCACCGAAAATGCCGCTGATATTGGCAAAGAGGAAATTGGACATGAAGCCGTGGCGCACGACCTCCGCGCTTTTCAGTTTGCGCGGGATGGTCAGCACCTGGGCGGCGTCCAGTTCCACCATGCGGCCTTCATCGTCTTCACCCAGCACGGGGAAAAAATTCAGAAGCCGCTTGATGTTCTTTTCCCGATCCTCCGTCGTGCCACCGGTGGCCGTCTCGCGGATCAAGTTATTGGCAAACTGATCGTAGATGATCAGCGTCCGGGCCGGGTCGAAGTCAAAGAGATAAGCCCGCTCCTTGCGGTAACGGCGCCCGTCCGCGCCTTGGAAGCGGTAGGGATTCTGCGCCCGGAACGCCGCTTGCATATAAGATGAGGGGCTCTGCATGTTGCAGAGCATGAATACCCCGCTCCACTCCGGGATCGTGACGCCGACCGTCAGCTGCCCGACCGTGAGCGTAATGGTTTTCTCATGGGAAGCGATGGCCTCCTTCACCTTGTCATAGGAGCGCTTGGTCTCCTCTTCCTCGGTGAGCCGCCCGTCGCCTGCTGCCAATACGATCTCATACTCATCAAACAGCGGCTTTAAGTCCTCGTCCTCCCGCATCAGCTTGTGCAGCGCTTTGGCGGAGGCCACGCGGTTCAAGTACCACATGGTATGGCTCAGTTCCTTGCGCAGCTCCGGTGTGGAGAAGGGATACTTCTCGCCCTTGAAAAGCATCAGCAGGAACTTTTTGATATCGTCCCGGTGCAAGAACTTCCCGTTGTCGTCGGTCAGGAAGAACTCATTCAGATCGAAGGCCGGATCAACGGCCTCGTCCTCATCTTCCAGCACGATCCCGCGGCTGAGCGTGTCGTAGATCATGGGGCCCAGCTGATAGGTGTACATCAAGAGCTGCGGCAGGCTCTCGTAGGGGTTGTATTCTTCTCCCTCCCAGCGAGTCTTGGCGTCCTGCTCGTCAGCATAGGACCAGTTGAAGATCTCCCGGTCAGAGAACTGATCCCCGGCCAACTGCTTGAAGGGTGTGCCGGACAGATACAGCGTGTGGGCGCGCTGGATGTTGTCGAAGGCTTTTTCGGTCTTGTAGGTCTCCACGCCCTCCTGCGCCTCGTCTACCACCAGCAGATCGAAGGCCAGGCCCTTTTTCTTCTCGCCTGTAGCGCGGTCCACATACTCCCTGGCCATCCAGCCCAGCTTTTCGTGGTTGCCGCCGAAATAGATGGAGCCCTTCAGATCCTGCAGAGAGACGAAAGCCACCATACCCTTGTCGAAGCGGCCCTTGATGTACTCGTCTCGGGTCAGCACACCGGGCTTGCCGCGCAGAGAATCCGTATCGCTGACAAAGCAGAGATCGTGCTGCCAGCCGATGAACTTGTTGAAATCCTCCGCCCAGGAGTTGGCGATGCTGGGGCGGTTGGTGACGATCAGCACCCGCTGGAAGCCCATCCGCACGATCAGATCGTAGGTGCTCAGCGTCTTGCCGAAGCGGGGCTTGGCGTTCCACAGAAACTGCTTCCCGCCGTGGGAGAACCAGTCCGCCGTCTGGGAGACGGCGCGCTCCTGCTCTTCGCGCAGCGTATAGCTCAGGCCGCTTTCCTCGGCAGTAGGACGGCGGGCGGCAAATTCATCGAAGTACGCCCGCGCTTCCGGCCCATCCACCTGGAACCACTCGGTTTTCGGCTTGCGCTTTACATGGGCGACGGTGCTCAGGTAATGGTGAAACTCATGGTCGGTAAAGGGCAGGCCACTGCCGTCCTTGTAAATGGCGTTGTCCCGCCAGAGGATCTTGTAGGCAATGTCCGAGGTGTGGTGCTGCTGCTTGACCCGCTCCTCCACGCTCTGCTTTTCGGTGTAACCGATCTTTGTCCAGCCCAGGTGCGGCGTGTAATCCGGGTGGGAGTAGGCGTAGATCATCGGGACGACGGGCTCAAAGGAGCGAATGTTGGGTGCGCTCATTTCAGCTCATCTCCTTTACATGGGTTTCGATGAATTCGATCTCGGCTGCGTCCAGGCCGTACTTGGCATAGAGCTGCCGGTCAATCTCCGGAATGGACTTCGACCAGTCAATGTCGGAAGCGGGGGTGAAGTCTTGGAGGGGGACGTACTTCCACTTCGTTGGTGTAATATCCTGAGTAACTTTTAGAATTCCCAACATTATTCGCGCAAATTTGGTTTTTATATATGTGGATAGGTTTTCTGCTTCAACTAACGTGTCAAATGCTCCTATGCTAAGAAACGATTCAGTAGACCCCATATGTGGATATCCAAGAGCCGAAGTCCCTACGATTCTAGCAGGGATAGGATTGCCAATGGTACCTGACGCACCATCGGCTTTAGAGAGGAATAATTTATACTTTTCAAAATTGACAACGTTATTAATATACTCTCTTTTTATATATCGCTTTGTACGGCCATTTTTGTCCCGCCCAAGAATACAGGCATCGTTCTCGTTCACTTTTTCAACCGTAAAAATATGTGAAAGTGTTTCAAAACAGTTCGATTTCAAATCAAAGGCGTGTCCTTTACTCATTAAGCCTGCTGCTTCTGGATGATCCTTGTGCATATCTTCTGTGAAATGATACGCAAAGCTTGTAACTGCAATTTCACCTAATGAAGAAAAACCTTTTGATGATCTTACCTTGTGCATGATTGAGTTCAGTTGATCAAATGCTGTAAATGTTTCGATAGGGCCAAAGTTTTTGGTAGTGTCACGATAAGAGATTACAACCCCACCGGTTATTATCACATTTGGGAAAAAGTTTGAAGCAACGCTTTCATAATGAATAACTTTAAAGTGCGGATCGGAAAGCATTTTCGCATTCCACGCTTTGGGTGTTGATCCTGCATTAAATAAGAAGCGCCCCGGAGTGATAAGTTCAACACGATTGGAGATATCAAAAACACCCTCCATAAATTTATCATATACGGAATTCGCACCAGAAGACTGACCTTCATAGGCTTCTTGATATGGCGGATTCCCAATGATGAAATCAAATTTCATAACCTTCGTTCCTTTCTCTCGCAGCGTTGTATAGCTGATGCTCCGATCCCCGCGCCAGTCATACAAGCGGCAGGGAATGTCATGCTTTTCTATTTCCCCAAAGAGATTTGTCTGCTCCGGCATGGGCGGGAACAGGGAAAGCTGCTCTTCTGTCGGTGCCGGTGGAACGGGGACACAGCCGTGGATCCCGTCCATCTGCCACAGGTTCCAGGCAATCACATTGCACAACTTTTCCAACCACGGCCTGTCCGCCTTCTGCCGCCAGCGGTGGAACAGATGTTCTTCCACAGTACACAGGATGTTGACCCGAGCGATCAGCAGGTTATCGCCCTGCAGCTCATAGCCGTAGATGGCCTGCACCGCCCGCAGCGCCCAGCGTTTCCATTCTTCTGCATCCTGCGCGTTTTCCGATACCGCCCGCAGTTTCCGGTCCAGCAGCCCGATCCGCTCCTCCACCGGGATGGCCTCGCCGGTCTCCACGTCATAACGCGTTGCCAGAAACGGCGCCTCGCCGCAGGTGATCTCCAGCCGCCGCGCGTCCACGTACAGTTTCCAGTGCTTCTTGGTGGAGAAGAAGATTTTGCCATCGCCCGTGTATTTGTAAATGCCGTCTTTGCGGCCGAACCACTGCTCATCTGCAAAGTCGTTCATCTTTTTCACGACCCACAGCGGGGTGAAGACTTCGGCGTGCTGC
>CACYXE010000029.1 GCA_902778275.1 Oscillospiraceae bacterium | reverse complement strand
CCGCACCCGTTTCGAGGGAGGTCTGATGGCGGACATCCAGCCCCCCGATCTGGAGACCCGTATGGCCATCATCCGCAACAAGGCGGCACAGCTGGGGCTTTTCCTTCCGGATGATGTAGTCAGCTATATTGCCAAAGACATTACTTCCAATGTTCGCCAATTGGAGGGCGTGATCAAGCGTCTCACGGCATATATAGACCTCATGGGGGGTACTCCCACGATTGAAACTGCAAAAATAGCCATTGCTGACGTAATAAGAGAAGGAGACTATATTCCCACACCGGAAAGAATCATCCGAGAAACTGCAAAATACTACAATCTCAAAGAAGAGGATCTTCGTGGTCAGAACCGCGCAAAGAATGTGGCCATGGCCAGACAGGTATCCATGTATCTTATGCGCTCTCTTACCGGAATGACACTCAATGAGATCGGTGATCAATATGAGGGGCGCAATCATGCCACAGTGCTCAGCTCTATCCGTAAAGTGGAGGATCTGATGCAGAAGGACTCTAAAATGGCTGGAATAGTGCGGGATATTACATCCAACATCACGTCCAACAACATGAGTGCTCTGTAAAACTTCCACTGTTTTTCAACTTTTCAACGTGGAAAAGAAAAAAGCCTTTTTTGAAAACTCATTTTTAGAAAAGACTGTTTAAAACCCTTTTCTTTTCCACAAAAATAACAACATATAAAACCCTGTGATCCCAAGCTTTTTTTTTTTTCTTCTACTACGATCACTACGAAAACAAACTTCTATCTTTCTTTACAAAAAGATTTTTTCAGGAGGAAACGTCATGAAATTCATATGCGAAAAATATATCCTGCAGAATGCCTGCGCCATCGCCTCCCGCGCTGCCGCATCCAAAAGCCCGATCCCCGCACTGGAAGGTTTGCTCCTGGAAGCGGGCGCGGATCTGAAGATCACCGGTTATGATCTGAAAGAGGGGATATTCACCCTGGCCGCCGCGGACATCGCGCAGCCCGGCGCTATCGTTCTCAATGCGCGTCTTTTTGGGGAAATGATCCGCAAGCTCCCGGACGGGATGGTGACCGTCACCGCGGACGATAATAACAACGTCAATGTAAAATGCGGAAAGAGCGAATATCATATCATCGGCATGGAAGCGGACGATTATCCCGAGATGCCCAATGTAGACGGTCTGAATTCCGTCTCCCTGCCGCAGAAGATCCTGCGCAGCATGATCAATCAGACCATATTCGCCGTCTCCGACAGCGATGTGCGCCCCATCTATACCGGTACTCTGTTTGAGGTAGAGGAAAATGAGCTGACTCTGGTATCCGTGGACGGTTACCGCCTGGCCAAGCGCTGTGAGAAGCTGGAGAGCGATCAGCTGGAAAACTGCAGCTTTGTGGTGCCCGGCTCCGCCCTTTCCGATATCGAACGCATCTGCGGCGATGTGGATGACCCGGTAAGGATCTCCGTCGGCGCCAAGCACATCTCTTTTGTGATCGGAGAGACCACGGTGATCACCCGCCGTCTGGAAGGCGAATTTTTGAACTATAAACGTTCCATTCCTGAAAACTTCCGGTATCAGATCAAGGTGGACCGGAATGAGATTATGTCCGTCATCGACCGTGTGGCTCTGATTATCAGTGAGAAAAACAGCAATCCCGTGCGCATGATCTTCGGGGACAGCACCATCGACTGCCTGTGTGTGACGCCCCTCGGCAAGGCGGAGGATATCTGCGGCTGCGAGGGCAGCGGTGAGGATCTGGAGATCGGCTTCAACGACCGGTATCTGATGGACGCGCTGAAGGCCGCCGGAAAGGATGAGTTGTTCCTCTGCCTGAACACCGCTTCTTCTCCCTGCGTGATCAAGGCTGCCGACGGCAGCGAGGAATTTACCTATATGATCCTGCCGGTGCGTCTGCGCGCCGGGGCCTGAGAAGCTATGGAAACAATACAGATAGAGACCGAATTCATTAAGCTGGATTCCCTGCTGAAATTTGCCGCCCTGGTGGGTACCGGCGGAGAGGCCAAATATGCGATCCAGGAGGGCATGGTGAAGGTGAACGGCGAGGTATGCACCATGCGCGGCAAAAAGATCTGCCCGGGGGATACGGTGGAATTTGCCGCTAACGTCCTGAAAGTGGAAAAGCGATGAGAATCGAAAAGATCGCGCTCAACGGCTTTCGCAATTATGAATGGGATACCGCGGAATTTGCGCCCGGCACCAATGTGATCTCCGGCCAGAACGCCCAGGGGAAGACCAATCTGCTGGAGGCTGTATACATGCTCTCCTGCGGACGCAGCTTCCGAACCCGCTTTGACAGGGAGCTGGTGGGCTTTGGCTATAGCGAAGCGCAGATCCTGGCGGACGTCTACAGCCATGACCGCGCGCAGACCATCGACATGCGCATGCGCCCGGGCATGACCAAGCGGATCCTGGTCAACGGCGTCAAGAAAACCGGCGCCGAATTGGCGGAGACGGTCAATGTGGTGCTCTTCTGCCCGGATGATCTGAACCTGATCAAGGAGGGGGCCGCGGTCCGTCGGCGGCTGATGGACAACGCTATCAGCCAGATCCGTCCCCGCTACGGGGAGATCCTTTCCCAGTTCAATCGTCTGTATGAGCACAAGACCCGTATCCTGAAGGACTGGCGGGAAAAGCCGTCCCTGCTGGATACGCTGGATGAGTTTTCCGACGGGATGTGCCGGGCCTCGGCTCAGCTGATCCGCTATCGGGCTTCCTTCGCCGCCCGTCTCAATGAAGCGGCGCCTCCCATCCAACGGGAGTTTTCCGGAGAGGGCGAGGAACTGAGCCTCGCATATAAGACGGTCAGCACAGTGAGGGACGTATACGCCCAGGCCCGGGAGATCTATTACGATATCTGCGAGCACCAGGAAGCGCACCGGCAGGCGGAGCTGGAAAGCGGCCAGTGCCTGACCGGCGCCCATAAGGACGATCTGGAAATCGAGATCAACGGCCGCCCGGCACGCAGCTTTGCCTCCCAGGGGCAGACCCGCACCGCGGCCCTCTCCCTGAAGCTGGCGGAGCGGGAGATCTTTCTGGCGGAGACGGGGGAATATCCCATCCTGCTGCTGGACGACGTGCTCTCGGAGCTGGACAGCAAGCGGCAGGAATTCGTGCTCAACCGCATCGGCGGCGGACAGACGCTGATCACCTGCTGTGAGGATGCGGAGATCTCCAGCCGTACCGGCGGGCGGGTGCTTTTTGTAGAAAAAGGCAGGATCCGCTGATGTATCTGCATTTGGGAAAAGGAACGGTCGTCAGTACCGACAGCATCGTCGGCATCTTCGACCTGGATATTACCTCTCAGTCCCATCTGACGCGCAAATACCTGAGTATGGCCGAAAAGGCCGGACAGGTGATCAACGCCGCGGAGGATATTCCAAAATCCTTTGTGGTCTGTCGGGACGGGGAGAAAAGCAGCGTGTACCTGAGCCAGATGGCGACGGCTACCCTGCTGCGCCGGTGTGAAGCCGGTTTGGTTTGATACTATTTTTTCGGAGGAACCTATGTCGGATATCACAGAAAAAGTAACACAGGAATATGATGCGTCACAGATTCAGGTCCTGGAGGGGCTGGAAGCGGTGAGAAAACGCCCGGGCATGTACATCGGGTCTACCTCGTCCTCCGGCCTGCACCATCTGGTCTATGAGATCGTGGACAACTCCATCGACGAGGCGCTGGCGGGCTACTGCACCCATATCGAGGTAAGCATCGAAGAGGGGGACATCATCTGCGTCAGCGACAACGGCCGCGGCATCCCCGTGGACATCCAGGAGCAGACGGGCAAGTCCGCCCTGGAGGTGGTTTTCACGGTGCTGCACGCCGGCGGCAAGTTTGGCGGTGGGGGCTATAAGGTCTCCGGCGGCCTGCACGGCGTAGGCGCCTCCGTGGTCAACGCCCTGTCCGAGTGGCTGGAGGTCCAGGTCCACAAGGACGGCAGGATCTATCAGATGAAGTTCTCCCGGGGCGATATCACGGAGCCGATCACCGTTGTGGGCACAACGGAGCGCACCGGCACCACCGTGCGCTTCAAGCCCGACCCGGAGATGTTCGACGATACGGTCTACGACTATAAGATCCTCCATACCCGCATGCAGGAGCAGGCCTTCCTCAACGGCGGCCTGACCATTACTATCGAGGACAGGCGCAACGGACGGGAACAGATTGACACCATGTGCTACGAGGGCGGCATTCGGGAATATGTGAGCTACATCAATCAGAACAAAAAGCCCATTCACAGCGAGGTAATCTACCTCAGCGGCGCCAAGGACGACGCGATGGCCGAGATCGCGCTCCAGTACAACGATGATTTCAAAGACAACCTGTTCTCCTTTGCCAACGACATCCGCACCCCCGAGGGCGGCATGCATGAGACCGGCTTCAAGACCGCGCTGACCCGGGTCATCAACGCTTACGGCACAAAGAACAATATTCTCAAAGGAGACGACAAGGTCTCCGGCGATGACGTGCGCGAGGGGCTCTCCGCAGTCATCTCCGTAAAGCTGCCCGAGGCCCAGTTTGAGGGCCAGACCAAGCAGAAGCTGGGCAACGCCTATATCCGCACCCTGGTGGACAACATCGTGTCCGAGCAGCTGGCGGAATACTTTGAGGAACATCCCTCCGCAGCAAGGCAGATCCTTGACAAGGCCATAATGGCCAATCGCGCGCGGGAGGCGGCCCGCAAGGCCAGAGAGTCCGTGCGCCGCAAGACGGGGCTGGAGAGCGGACAGATGCCGGACAAGCTGCAGGACTGCAACGAACGGGACCCCGCCCTGTGCGAGATCTACATCGTCGAGGGCGACTCCGCCGCGGGCTCCGCCATCCAGGGACGGGACAGCCGCTTCCAGGCGATCCTGGCCATGTGGGGCAAGATGCTCAACGTGGAAAAGGCCCGGGCCGACAAGATCTACGGCAACGACAAGCTCTATCCGCTGATCGTGGCGCTGGGCGCCGGCATCGGGGATGAGTTCAACATCGAGAAGCTCCGCTATCACAAGATCATCATCATGGCCGATGCGGACGTGGACGGCTCTCATATACGGACCCTGCTGCTGACCTTCTTCTTCCGCTATATGCGGCCGCTGATCGAAAACGGCTACGTGTATTCCGCGGTGCCGCCGCTCTACAAGCTTACCCGCGGCAAGCAGCAGCGGGTGGCCTATTCCGACGAGCAGCGGGATCAGATCAGCGGCGAGATGCGCGCGGACAATCCCAACGCCAAGGTGGACATCAGCCGCTTCAAGGGTCTGGGCGAAATGGACCCCCACGAGCTGTGGGAGACCACCATGGATCCGGAGAAGCGCTCGCTGCGCCGCATCACCCTCAACGACGCCATCCAGGCCGACCAGGTCTTCACGGTGCTCATGGGCGAGGACGTGGAGCCCCGGCGGGAGTGGATCGAGCAAAACGCCAGATACGTTGTGAATCTGGATATTTGAGAGGTCGAGTAAATGGCACATAAAAGAGATTACAAACCGGAAGATATCCTGTTTCCCGATCAGATCATCACCGAGTCGGAGCTTGTCAGCGAGATGCAGACCAGCTACATCGACTATGCCATGTCCGTTATCGTGGGCCGTGCCCTGCCGGACGTGCGCGACGGTCTCAAGCCGGTGCACCGCCGCATCCTCTACACCATGTACGAGGGCGGCCTGACCAGCGACAAGCCCTTCAAAAAGTCCGCCACCTGCGTGGGCGACGTGCTGGGTCACTACCATCCCCACGGCGACGCCTCCGTGTACGACGCCATGGTGCGTCTGGCCCAGGACTTCTCCATGCGCTACATGCTGGTGGACGGCCACGGCAACTTCGGCTCCGTGGACGGCGACCCCCCGGCCGCCTACCGTTATACCGAGGCGCGTCTTTCCAGGATCTCCAACGAGATGCTGCGGGATATCGACAAGGAGACCGTGGATTGGGATCCCAACTTTGACGAAAGCCGCAGGGAACCCAGGGTCCTGCCCTCCCGTTTCCCCAACCTGCTGGTCAACGGCTCCAGCGGCATCGCCGTTGGCATGGCCACCAACATCCCGCCCCACAATCTGACCGAGGTCATCAACGCCTGCATCTGCGTACTGGAGAATCCCGAGGCCACTCTTCTGGATCTGATGCAGCATATCACCGGGCCGGACTTCCCCACCAGGGGCATCATCATGGGCCGTAGCGGCATCCGCCAGGCCTACGCCACCGGCCGGGGCAAGGTGGTGGTCCGGGCCCGTACGGAATTTGAGGAGCACGGGCAGAACCGCACCCGCATCATCGTCACGGAGCTGCCCTATCAGGTCAACAAGCGGCAGCTGATCCGCAACATCGCAGACCAGGTCCACGACAAGCGGCTGGAAGGGATCTCCGACCTGCGGGATGAGACGGACCGCAACGGTATGCGCATCGTCATCGAGCTCAAGCGGGACGCCAATCCCCAGGTGGTGCTCAACCGGCTCTTTGCCCAGACCTCCCTGCAGTCCAGCTTTTCCATCAATATGCTGGCTCTGGTCAACAACCAGACCCAGCCGAAGATCCTGTCTCTGCGGCATATCCTGGACGAGTATCTGAACTTCCAGGAGGATCTGATCGTCCGGCGCACCCGTTACGATCTGCGCAAGGCGGAGGAGCGGGCGCACCTGTTGGAGGGTCTGCTCATCGCCCAGGACAATATCGACGAGGTCATCCACATCATCCGCAACAGCTACGACGACGCCAAGCAGAACCTGATGGCCCGCTTCGGCCTCAGTGAGGTCCAGGCCCAGGCCATCTGCGACATGCGCCTGATCTCCCTCCAGGGTCTCAACCGGGAGAAGCTGGAGAACGAGTACAAGGAACTGGAGGAGAAGATCGCCTATTTCAAGGATCTGCTGGCGGATCCGGAGAAGATCAAGGGCGTGCTGAAGGACGAGCTGATCTCCATCCGTGACAAGTACGGCGACGCGCGCAGGACCGAGATCCAGGACGTGGCCGACGAGATCGACATCGAGGATCTGATCGAGGAGGAGCAGTGCGTCTACACCCTGACCCACGGCGGCTACATCAAGCGTCTGCCGGTCAGCGAATATCGGGCACAGGGCCGCGGCGGCAAGGGCATCCGCGCTATGGCCACCAAGGAAGAGGATTATGTGGAGACGGTGTTTACAGCCTCTACCCATGACAACATCCTGTTCTTCACCAGCAAGGGGCGGGTCTTTATCAAGAAGGGCTATATGATCCCCGAGGCCGGGCGCGGCGCCCGGGGCACCAACCTGGTGAACATCATCCAGATCGAGAACGGCGAGAACCCGGAGAAGGTCAGCGCCATGATCCGCGGCCGCAATCTGGAGGAGGACAAGTACCTGGTCTTTGTCACCCGCAAGGGCACGGTCAAGCGCATGGCCCAGTCCGCTCTGCGCAACATCCGCGCCAACGGCATCCGGGCCCTGACCCTGGACGAGGGGGACGAGCTGATTGCCGTGCTGCCCACCGACGGCAGCGAGAATATCTTCATCGCCACCCACAAGGGCATGGCCATCTGCTTTAAGGAGAGCGCCGTGCGGCCCATGGGCCGTGTGGCCGTGGGCGTGCGCGGCATCCGCCTGCGGGGCGGCGACTATGTGGTGGGCGCCGGCAGCACCAGCACGGGCGAGGCCCTGCTGACCATCACCGAGAAGGGCTACGGCAAGCGCACCGCCGTGGAGGACTATTCCGTCCATGGACGCGGCGGCCTTGGCATCCGCAACTATAACGTGACCGAGAAGACCGGCCTGATCGCCGACGTGAAGATGGTCAATCCCGGCGAAGACATCCTCATCATCACCGACGACGGCACCATCATCCGCATGGCGGTGGAGGGCATCTCTCTGCTGGGCCGCGCCACCCAGGGCGTGCGCGTGATGCGCTTGGGCGGCGAAAACCGGGTCATCTCCATCGAGAAGACCGAGCGGGAGCCGGCGGAGGAGAACGAGGCCGAAACAGCGGAAGGCGAAGAGACCGAACAATCTCCCGAGGAAGAATAAACGCAGATCTCCGGATCGGGCTTAGGGGGCGCGAGGCATGAACGAGCAAAACGGACAGAACGAAAAGAAAGAGAAAAAAAGCGAGAATTCCATCTCTCCTCTGGCGGTGGTGGCGCTGTTGCTGCTGACGCTGTCGGAGGCTGGGGATACGGCAATGGTGACCCTTCTGTTCACTGCGCTGATGATCGGCGCCGTCGTCTACGTGGTCTATAAGGGCGTGTCCAAGTACCTCAACAAAAAGAAAGGGGCGGAGGAAACTTCCGCCCCGCCCGCGGCGCAGGAGAACGCGGCGGACGGGACGGCCCTGCCGGAGGCATACCAGGCGGGCGACGAAAACGCCGGGACGGATCCCTTTGCCCGGGAGAAGGAGCAGCGGCTCCGGCAGCTGGACGAATGGCTGGCAAACGGCACCATCGACAGGGAAGAATACCAGCGGCTGAAGGACCGTTACGAAGGGGAGCAATGAAGACCGTAAGCATCTATACCGACGGCGCCTGCAGCGGCAACCCCGGCCCCGGCGGCTGGGGGGCCATCCTGCGCTACCAGGGCGTGGAGAAAGTGCTCTCCGGCGGCGAGGCGCTGACCACCAACAACCGCATGGAGCTGAGCGGCGTGATCGCCGCCCTGCAGGCCCTCAAGGAGCCCTGTGTGGTGGAGCTCTATTCCGATTCCAAATATGTGATCGACGCGCTGGACAAGGGCTGGGCCCAGGCCTGGCGCAAAAAGAACTGGATCAAATCCGACAAGAAACCGGCTCTGAACCCGGACCTGTGGGAGACGCTGCTGGACCTGACGGCCCGGCACGAGATGCACTACCACTGGGTCAAAGGCCACGCGGACAACGAATACAACAACCGCTGCGACCGGCTGGCCGTCAGCGAGCGGGAAAAATTTACCTGAGCCTATGGAGCGCAATATCAATTATCACGACAAGCCGCTGAAGATCTTCATCGCCTACATCGCCGGGCACAGGGGGCTGTTCTGGACCGACATGGCCTGCGCCCTGGCGGTGGCGGCCATCGACCTGGTCTTCCCCTTTGTGTCACGCCGCAGCATGAACACGCTGCTGCCGCAGCGGCTGTATGCTGCGTTTTTTGTGGTGATGGGGATCCTGATTCTGGCCTTTTTTCTGAAATCCGCCCTGTACTATGTGATCACCGTGCTGGGCCACCGCATGGGCGTGCTCACCGAGGCGGATATGCGGCGGGACCTCTTTGCCCATATGCAGGAGCTGTCCTGCGGCTTTTATGACCACAACCGCACCGGCGTGCTGCTCAGCCGGGTGACCAGCGATCTGTTCGAGGTCACGGAGCTTGCCCACCACGGCCCGGAGAACGTGGTCATCTGCGCCCTGACTCTGGTGGGCGCGCTGATCCTGATGGCCTTCGTCCAGTGGCAGCTGGCCCTGGTGCTGACGGTGGCCCTGCCCCTGTGCCTATGGTTCACCCTGAGCCAGCGGGTGCGCATGCGGGACGCCAACATCGAGGTCAAGCGCAAGACCGGCGTCATCACCGCCGCCATCGAGAGCAGTCTCTCCGGCGTGCGTACCGCCAAGGCCTTTGCCAACGAGCATCAGGAGCTGGAGAAATTCGACCGGGCCAACGACCTGTTCAAGGGCGCCAAGGTGGAGTATTATAAGAGCATGGGCCTGTACATGAGCGGCATGGAGTTCACCACCGGCTTTATGCAGGTGCTGGTCATCGCCGTGGGCGGCGGCCTGATCATGGCCGGGAAAATGAACTACATAGACCTGATCACTTTTACCCTCTACGTCTCCACCTTTACCGCGCCCATCCGGCGGCTGTACCAGTTCGCCGAGCAGTATATGCAGGGCAGCGCGGGCTATCTCCGCTTTCTGGAGATCATGCGCACCGAGCCGGAGATCACCGACGCGCCCGGCGCCCGGGTCCTGGAGCAGGTCGAGGGCCGGGTGGATTTCAACGACGTGAGCTTTCATTACGATAACGGCGTGCCGGTGCTCAGCCATATCGACCTGCACGTGCGCCCCGGGGAGCATTTCGCCATCGTGGGCCCCTCCGGCGGCGGCAAGACCACCCTGTGCCAGTTGATCCCCCGTTTCTACGACGTGAGCGAAGGCAGCGTCTGCGTGGACGGGATCGACGTGCGCAGCGTGACCCAGGAGAGCCTGCGGCGGAACGTGGGCATCCTGCAGCAGGACGTGTTCATGTTCGCCGGTACCGTGCGGGAGAATATCCGCTACGGCCGGCCGGACGCCACCGACGAGGAGATCGAGGAGGCGGCGAAGCTGGCGGAGATCCATGAGGAGATCCTGGCCATGCCCGACGGCTATGACAGCTATATCGGGGAGCGGGGCGTGATGCTCTCCGGCGGCCAGAAGCAGCGGATCTCCATCGCCCGTGTATTTCTGAAAAACCCCAAGGTGCTGATCCTGGACGAGGCCACTTCCGCCCTGGATACCGTGACCGAGCAGCGGATCCAGCACGCCCTGGACGCGCTGAGCCGGGGCCGCACCACCATCGTCATCGCCCACCGTCTGTCCACGGTCCGCAGCGCGGACTGCATCGCCGTGGTGGAAGGGGAGCGGATCATCGAGATGGGGAGCCATGAAGAACTGATGAACAGGGACGGCGTCTATGCCGGACTGTGCCGCGCCCAGGACCTGGGCTGAAAGGAACTGCTATGCTGACTGTGAAAAAGGGCGGACACCGGGATCTGGAACGCTATTACAGCATGTTTGAGATCGACTTTGACCAGAAGGAGCTGCTGCCCAAGCTGGCCATCCACCGGGCAATCAGCCGGGGGGACCAGGAGCTGCTGCTCTTTGTGGACGACGAGAGCCAGCTGACCCTGGCCTACGCGCTGGTCTGCACCAGGAGCCTTTACGGCTATGTGCTGCTCAAGTACTTCGGCGTACTGCCCTGGTACCGGGAGCACAACGTGGGCGTGGAGGCCATGCGCCTGCTCAACCGCCGTTACGCGGAGCGGCAGGGCATCCTGGCGGAGCTGACGGTGTTCGAGGATGAGCAGACCGACACCCTGCGGAAGCTGCGGCGCTTCTTCGCCCGCTTCGGCTATGTGGACGTGCCCTGTGAGTACCGCTTGGGCGGCGCGCCGGTGGACCTGATGGTCAAGCCCATTCAGGGCACCGAAGAGATCGGCCCGGTGGTCCACCGGATCGTTTGCGATTTCTATTCCCGGGTGCTGAGCCCCGCTTCCATGGACCGGATGGTGAAGATCCGGCCCGCGGAGGAATGAGGTCCGGGAGCCCGCATGATGAAAACAGGCGGTATCTGCCGCCTGTTTTTTCTGTGTGCGCTCTGCCAAAAAAGCTTTGCTTCCGGCAGGGCGCAGTGCTATAATGAGCGGGCAATGAACATTCTGTTCGACCAGATATTGGAGAATAAGGAAGCCGCCGCCCTCCCGGGTCTGTTGGAGAGCGGAGGGCTTCCTGCGCTCGTTTCCGGGCTTTCCGCGGTGCATCGGGCCAATCTGGCCGCGGCACTGCGGGGCCGCAGCGGCCTGCCGCTGTTCGTGATCTGCCCGGACGACACCGCGGCGGAGAACTTTGCCAACGATCTGCGCGCCATGCTGGGGGAAGAAGTCGCCTGCCTCGGCATGCGGGACTTCACCTTTTACCCCACGGAGGCGGCCTCCCGCCAGGCGGAGCAGCGGCGCATCGCCGCCCTCTACGCCCTGCGGACCGGCGCGGTGCAGGTGCTGACCGCCTCGGTCTCCGGCCTGATCCAGCGCACCCTGCCGCCGGAGACCCTGGAGAAGGCGGCCTTTACCATCGACGCCGGGGGCAGCTATCCCATCGAGGACGTGGAGGACGCCCTGCTGCGCTGCGGCTATAACCGGACCGTCCAGGTGGAGGGGCCCGGCCAGTTCGCCCGCCGGGGCGGCATCCTGGATTTCTTTTCCCCCGCGGACGAGGAGCCTGTGCGCATCGAGTTCTGGGGAGATGAGATCGACTCCATGGGCCGCTTTGACGTGTCCACCCAGCGGCGCACAGAGCAGATCGACCGCTGCGTTATCCTGCCCGCGGCGGAGACCCTGCCGGGGCTGAGCGTGGGCGGCGCGGACGCTCTGTGCCGCCAGATCGAGAGCGTTGCCGACCGCTATGCCAAGCGCCGCGGCAGCGACAGCGCCGCCGCCCTGGCCGCGACCCTGCGGGGGGACGCGGAGCGGATGCGCGCGGGGGTGATCCTGTCCGACGCGGACCGCTATCTGCCGCTGGTGTACCCACCGGCAAGCGCCCTGGACTATATCCCCGGAGACGCCCTGGTGCTCCTGGACCAGCCCAAGCGCTGCGGGGAGCGGGCCCGGGACTATGCCAGGCAGCTGGGCGAGGATATCCGCGAGCTGCAGAAAAAGGCCCAGATCGCCATGCCGGCGGAGGGCTACTTTGAGAGCTGGGATACGCTGGTCAGACGCCTGGCGGACTATCCCGTCTACATGGCGGACGCTTTCACCGTGGGCAGCAGCCCCCTGCCGCCCAGGACGCTGTGCAGCATCCCGGCCAAACAGCTGCCCTCCTATGCGGGCAGCGCCCAGGCCGCGGCGGAGGACGTGAAGGTCTACCTGAAGCAGGACTGCCGGGTGGTGGTCCTGGCAGGGGACCTGCGCCGGGCCAAGGTGCTGCAGGAGTATTTCAAGGAGCACGATATCCCCGCGCTGCTCTATGAGAAGCTGGAAAAGCTGCCCCGAAACGGCAGCTGCTGCATCAGCGTGGGCGCCATCTCCGCGGGCGTGGAGTACCCGGGGCTGAAGCTGGTGATCCTCACCGACGCCCAGCTGCTGCGCGCCGGGAAGCGGAAGGCAGCCCGGAAGAAGCTGCCCCCCAAGCAGCAGCGGATCGAGTCCTGCGCCGACCTGTCGGTGGGGGACTATGTGGTGCACGAGAAGCACGGCATCGGCCGCTTTGCCGGCATTGTCAAAATGCAGGTGGACGGCTTTGAAAAGGACTATGTGAAGATCAGCTACGCTGGGACCGACAGCCTCTATGTGCCGGCGACCCAGCTGGATCTGGTGACCAAATACACCGGCGGCGGCGAGGAAAAGCCGGTGCGCCTGTCCAAGATGGGCGGCGCGGAATGGGCACGCACCCGCTCCCGGGCCAAGAGCGCCGCCAAAGAGATGGCCGCCAAACTCATCGCCCTGTACGCGGAGCGGCAGCGGCTGCCCGGCTATGCCTTTTCCCCGGACAGCGAGTGGCAGCGGGAGTTTGAGGACAACTTCGGCTACACCGAGACCGACGACCAGCTGCGCTGCACGGCGGAGATCAAGCGGGATATGGAGACGGCCGTTCCCATGGACCGGCTCCTGTGCGGGGACGTGGGCTTCGGCAAGACGGAGGTGGCCCTGCGGGCGGTGATGAAGTGCGTGCTGGACGGCAAGCAGGCCGCTTTTCTGGTGCCCACCACCGTGCTGGCCCAGCAGCATTATCAGACGGCGCTGCAGCGCTTCTTCGGCTTTCCCGTGAACATCGCGGTGCTCAGCCGCTTCCGGACCGGCGCCCAGGCGAACCAGACCCTGGCGGACATCGCCAGCGGCAAGACGGACCTGGTCATCGGCACCCACCGCCTCCTGTCCAGGGACGTGAAGTTCAAGGACCTGGGGCTGCTGGTGGTGGATGAGGAGCAGCGCTTCGGCGTGACCCACAAGGAGCACATCAAGGAGATGAGCCGGGGCGTGGACGTGCTGACCCTGTCGGCGACCCCCATCCCCCGTACCCTGAACATGGCCATGTCCGGCATCCGGGACATGTCCACCATCGAGGAGCCGCCGGAGGATCGGCTGCCGGTGCAGACCTTCGTGCTGGAGCACGACTGGGGCATCCTCACCGACGCCATCCGCCGGGAGCTGCAGCGGGGCGGGCAGGTCTACTACCTGCACAACCGCATAGAGGACATCGACCGCACGGCGGCGCGGATCATGGCTATGCTGCCGGAGGTCAATGTGGCGGTGGCCCACGGGCAGATGGACAAGGGCATGCTGGCCTCCGTCATGGAAAACGTGGTCAGCGGACAGGTGCAGGTACTGGTCTGCACCACCATCATCGAGACGGGCATCGACATCCCCAACGTGAACACCCTGATCATCGAGGACGCGGACAAGCTGGGCCTGGCCCAGCTGCACCAGATCCGGGGCCGCGTGGGCCGCTCCACCCGCCGGGCCTCCACCTATCTGACCTTCCGTCGGGACAAGGTGCTGACCGAGATCGCGGAGAAGCGCCTGACCGCCATCCGGGACTTCGCCCAGTTCGGCTCCGGCATCAAGATCGCCATGCGGGATCTGGAGATCCGCGGCGCGGGCAATCTGCTGGGCGCCGAGCAGTCCGGCCATATGGTGGACGTGGGCTACGATATGTACATGAAGCTGCTGAACGAAGCGGTGCTGGAGGCCCGGGGCATGGAGGTGCCCGTCCGGGCGGAATGCTCCGCCGATCTGGCGGTGGCCGCCAATATCCCGGACCGCTACATCCCCTCCTCCGAGCAGCGCATGGACATCTACCGCCGCATCGCCAGCATCCGCAGCGAGGAGGAGGCGGACGATCTGACCGATGAACTGATCGACCGTTTCGGCGATCCGCCGCCGGGGGTCAACGCCCTGATCCACGTGGCTCTGCTGCGGGGCGAGGCGGGCCGGGCCGGCATCACGGACATCTCCCAGAAGCAGGGGAGTCTGCGCTTTACGGTGAAGGACTTCGACATGGCCAAGGTCTCGGCCCTGTACGCCAGACCGGAGTACAAGGGACGGCTTCGGGTGGAGGCCGGATCCAAGCCCTGTCTGAGCCTGAAGATCAAGGCCAAAGGCAGGGTCATCGAGGAGGCCCGCCGCTTCACCGCGGACTGGGGCGCTTTCCCCGGTGAAAACGGTGAATAATCGGTAAATTTCTCACGCCCGCTCTTGTGATCGGCGCGGGGGAATGATATAGTGCTTTGCAGCAAAACGAGAAAGGAACGAAGCCAATGAAAAAGATGATTGCGATCCTGCTGGTCGTCTGCCTTGCTCTGGGCGGCGCCATGGGGTATTGGGGATATCGGACCGGCGGCGCGCCTGTCAGCCCGGCGGAGACGGCGGCCCCGGAGGAAGCGGCGCCCGATGCCACGGAAACAACGGCGGATACGGAGACGCCCGCGCCTGCGGAAGCCGACGTGCAGGAGCCGGGGACCGACGCGGTGACGTCCGGCGAAATGCAGATGGAAGACCTGGATTATCAGACGATGGATCTGGACCGGCTCTATGCCACCCATGATCCGGAGGAGATCGTCCTGCGCGTCAACGGGCAGGCGGAGACCTGGCGGGATTATTTCTATTTCCTGGCCACGCAGGTGGACTATGTGGAGAATTACCTTGTCCGGATCTACGCCAACTATGGGGCGGAGCTGCTCTGGTCTGACGTGGCCGAGGAAGACGGCACCACCTACGCGGATCTGGCGGTGGACGGCGCGGCGGACGCGATCCGGCAGTTTGCCACCGTTGAGGGCTTTGCCAAAGACAACGGCATCGAGCTCACGGAAGATAACCGAGAGGCTATAGCCCAGCAGGAAGCTCTGGATATGGCCACCTACTGCGGCCCGGACGCCACGGAGGCGGATTTTGAAGCCTATCTGGCCGACCGCTATATGAGCCGGGAGATGTATGACCGCATCAACACTGTCAACGCCCTGTACCAGGAGGGTTTCCGCAAGCTCTACGGAGAGAACGGCGAAGTCCTGGAGGATGAGGCCGCCCTGCAGTATCTGGAGGACAACGGCTATATCTCCGCAAGCCACATCCTGCTGATGACCGTCGACCCGGCCACAGGCGAGAAGCTGGATGACGCGGCCGTCGAAGAAAAGGCCGCCACCGCCCGGCGCCTGGCTGAGGAGCTGCAGGCCATCAAAGACCCCCAGGAGCTGCTGGAGCGCTTCCGTCAGCTCAAGGAGGAGTATTGCGAGGACACCGGCAAGACCGTGTACCCCGCGGGCTATACCTTCACCCACCGCACCATGGTGACGGAGTTTGAGGACGCCTGCAACGCGCTGGAGCCCTATGAGGTGTCCGATCCGGTCCAGTCCAGCTACGGCTATCACATCATCATGCGGCTGCCCCCGGATCCGGACGCGCTGCTCTTCAACAGCAGCGCCGATCCGATCACGGCCCGGGCTACCGCGGCCAATGCCGAATACGGCCAGCGGCTGCAGGCCTATATGGACGGCCTGGAGGTGGAATACGCCGAGGGCTTTGAAAAGCCGAACCTGCTGGATTACATCAACGGATAAGCCCTATACAGACAAAAAAGCTGAGAGGAGTTTCCTCTCAGCTTTTTTATACGAAAACCCAATAGAAATCAGACAATCTTTGTTTTCATCTTATTGGGTTTTCGTATTACGCCGCCTGCTCCTGCGCCGCCGGGGCGGAGCGGAGCATATCCTGGATGCTGATGCCGTAGCCCTTGTCCGGCTGATTGACGAACACATGGGTGACGGCGGCCACCAGCTTGCCGTTTTGCAGGATCGGGCTGCCGCTCATACCCTGTACGATGCCGCCGGTCCGGCCCAGCAGCTCCGGATCGGTGACGGTAAGCATCAGATGCTGTCCGTCGCTGTCCCGGTACAGACGGTTGATCTCCACCTCGTACTGGCGCACGGTTCGCCCGTCCACGGTGGCGAGGATGCTGGCGGGACCCGCCGCCACCTGGCCGGTCTCCAGGGGTCTGCCGGGCAGAGGCGTGTCGCTGTGGCCGAAGATGCCGTGGCCGGTGTTGGCGTCCACGCTGCCCAGCACCCTGCCCATGTCGGCACAGCCGTTGAGCTCGCCGGGGGCGCCGGGGCTGCCGGGGGTGACGCCCACGATCTCCGCCTCGCTGATGCTGCCTTTGCCCAGCGGGACCACCACGCCGGTGTCAAAGTCGCTGATGCTGTGGCCCAGGGCGCCGAACAGGCCCGTGGCCGGGTCATAAAAGGTGACGGTCCCGATACCGGAGATGCCGTCCCGCAGCCACATGCCCAGCATCCATTGATCCTCCCGGGACAGGACCGGCTGCACGGTGACGCTCAGAGTCTGCCCCTGGCGCAGCACCGTCAGCGTGGCGGCCTTGCCCGCCAGCCGGCCCACGGCGGAGATCAGATCGCCTGCGCCGTCCACGGCCCGGCCGTCGATCTCCATGATAAAGTCGCCCTGGCGCAGCCCCGCGTCCCCGGCCGGGGAGCGGCTGCCCTCCGCGGTCTCTACCGGCGCCACGCCCGCCACCATGACGCCGTCGGTTTTGATCTGGATCCCCACCACCTGGCCGCCCGCCACCAGCGTCTGCGCGTAAGCCGCCGTCGGAAACGCCGCAGCCAGAAAAAGGCAGGAAAGCGTTGTCATCACTGCTTTTCTCATAAAAAAACTCCCTCCCGCACATACTGATTCAAAATGCCGCATGAGTCAGTATGTGCGGTTCGGGAGAAATTAAAGTTGGGACTTTATTGCAGAGCGTGAAAATGCGGACGATTTGCGAAAAATTTTATTTTTCCACAAGGTGGACGTTCACATGCTCGTAGCTCATGGCTACGCCGTTGCGCTGGAAGCTCTCGCGCACGTTCTCGTTCAGGTCGAAGTACACGTCCCAGTAATCGGCGTTGCTGCACCAGACGCGGACCACATAGGAGATGGCGCTGCCCTTGTACTCGAACAGGCGGACAAAGGGGGCGGGGTCGCTGAGGATGCGGGCATCCTGTTGGATGGCGTCCATGATAGCGGCCTTGACCTTCTCGGTGGGCTCGTCATAGGCGGCGGAGAAGTACATGTCCACGCGGCGCCTGGGCTCCCGGGTGTAGTTGTACACGGAGGAGGCGGTCACGTCGCTGTTGGGCAGGCTGACAGCCACGTTGTCCAGAGTGTCCAGCTGGGTGTAGAACAGGCCTACGGTCTTGACGATGCCGGTCTTGCCGGCCAATTCCACGAAATCGCCGGCGGCGAAGGGCTTGGTGACCAGAAGGGTCAGGCCGGAAAACAGATTGGACAGGATGTTCTGCACCGACAGGGACAGCGCCAGACCGACGACACTGACCAGAGCGACCAGCGAGGAGGTGTTGATGCCCAGGGCGTTGGCCACGATGATGGCGGCCAGGATCCACAGGACGATCTTGATGGCGGACTGGACGAAGCCCCGCAGCGTGCCGTCCAGCTTGGTGGATTTGCTCAGCATTTTCTCCGATACGGAGGACAGGATCTTGATCACGATCAGGCAGATCACAAAGATCACGACTGCCGAGATCACGTTGGTCAGGGCAGCAGAGCCCAGGTTCAAGGCAAACATGATAAACCCTCTTTTCTAATAGTATTGAAATATAATTAAAAAATATGTACTCAGGAAAGGCTGCCCAGATAGCCCTCCAAAATCAGGCTGGCAGCCACCGCATCCACAGTCTTGCGGTGCTTTTTTTCTTTTTTGCCTCCGGCGTGGAGGATGGCGTGGGCCTCGATGCTGCTGCGCCGCTCGTCCCACAGGACCACCGGCAGGCCGCTCTCGGCCATCAGCAGCTCCCGGAAGCGGCGGCTCTTCTCCGCCCGGGGACCCTCCGTGCCGTCCATGTTCTTCGGCAGGCCCAGCACCAGCGTGCCCACCTCCCGGGCGGCGGCCTCGGCGCTGATGCGCCGGGCGGCCCGCTCCATGTCCCATTCCTCCATGGTCCAGGCCTCGCCCGCCAGCATCCCCAGCAGGTCGGAGACGGCGAGTCCGATGCGCTTATCGCCGTAATCGATGGCCATGATCCGCATAGGCCTCACCTCAATTCAGCAGAAAATAATCCCGGGCTTCGCCCGCCATGTACAGGGAGCCCACGATACACACCATGGCATCCTGGCCTGCCTGGCCCAGGGCGGTCTCGATCCCCTGGCGGATACCGCCGCAGGCGGTGACCGGCTTGCCGAAACGGGCCAGATAGGCGGCCAGGTCCTCGGCGCTCAGGGCCCGCTCGCTGTTGGGCGTCACACACACATAGGCGTCCGCCGCCTCGTCGAGGATCTGGAAGAGGCTCTCGTAGTCCTTGTCCGCAAGTACGCCCGCCACAAGGATGCGGCGGCTTTCGGGGAAGTAACGGAGCAGCCCGTCGGCAACGGCCCGGGCGCATTGGGGGTTGTGACCGCCGTCTACAATAACACAGGGGTCCTCGTGGACCGGCTCGAATCTTGCCGGCCAGGAGACGGAATAGAGTCCGTGTTCCAGGGCGTCCTGTTCGATCCGCCAGCCCCGGCCGCGCAGCACCTGGGCCAGCTCGATGACCACGGCGGCGTTTCGCAGTTGGTGCTCGCCCAGCAGGGGGATGGCGTAGGCCTCGCCCTTGTAGGAGAAGACCTGCCCCTCCAGACTGTCGAACTCCGGCGCGATCTGCGCAAAGTCCGCGATGGTCAGCGGCGCGCCCAGGGTCCGGCACCGCTCCCGGATCACGTCCTGCACGCTCTCCTGCTGCTGATACAGCACCACCGGGCAGCCGGGCTTGATGATACCGGCCTTCTCCCCGGCGATCTGTTCCACCGTGTCGCCCAGGATGGCGGTATGGTCCAGACCGATGTTCATGATCACTGCGGCCTCCGGCGCCTCGATCACATTGGTGGCGTCAAAGCGGCCGCCCAGACCCACCTCCAGCACCACGATATCGCAGCGCTCCCGCTTGTACCACAGCAGGGCGGCGGCGGTCATCAGCTCGAACTCCGTGGGGTGGTCCTCCATGGCGTCGGCCAGAGGCTGGATCTCCGTCACCAGGTCGGCCAGGACGGCCTCCGGGATCTCCTTGCCGTCGATCTGCATGCGCTCGGTAAAGCGGAACAGATACGGGGAGGTGAAAAGCCCCGTGCGGTATCCCGCGGCCTTGAGCACGGAGGCGGTCATGGCCGCGCAGCTGCCCTTGCCGTTGGTGCCGGCCACGTGGACGTATTTCAAATCTTTCTGGGGTTCGCCCAGTTTTTCCAGCAGCGTGGCGATGCGGCCCAGCCCCGGCTTGGAGCCCAGCCAGCGGACGCCGTCGATGTAGGCCAGCGCTTCCTTATAGTCCATAGGCATTCCTTCTTCCTGCTCCAATCATACCATCAATCATACGCTCCTGCAAGGGGAAGTCTCTTGACTTGACAGGCGGTAATGCATTACACTTCTTTACAGAGAGATCCGGACCGCACAGAGCCTGCGGCCGCTGAAACGGGTGGCAAAATGGAGAATTTTCTGGTTTGTCTGAATGCCGTGCTCCCCATCTTATTCCTGATCGCCCTGGGCTATGGGGCCAAGTGCCTGGGCTTTCTGGACCGGGAGGACGTGGAAAAGCTGAACAAGCTCATGTTCAGGATGTTCATGCCGGTGCTGATGTATTATAACATCTACAACTCGGACCTGGCCTCGGCGATCAGGCCCCGTCTGCTGCTGTATGCGGTGGCGGCGGTGCTGGCCGCCTTCTTCCTGAGCGCGGGCTTCGCCCGTGTCGCCGTCAGGGACCGGAGCAAGCGCAGCGTGGTGATCCAGGGCATCTACCGCTCCAACTTCGTGATCATCGGCATACCCATCGTCAGCAGCCTGATGGGCGACGTGGATCTGGGGCCGGTGGCGATCCTGCTTGCGGTGGTGGTCCCCCTGTACAACGTACTGGCGGTGATCATCCTGGAGTACTATAACGGCAAAAGGCCCGAGCTGAAAAAGATGCTGCTGGAGATCCTGAAGAATCCTCTGATCCTGGGCTCCGCCGCGGCGATCCTGTCGCTGCTCATAAAGCTGCGCCTGCCCCAGCCGGTGCTGTCGGCGGCCCGGCAGATCAGCCAGACGGCCAGCGCTTTCATGCTGGTGCTGCTGGGGGCCTTCTTCCGCTTTGACGGTCTGCGCGGCCACCCGCGGGAGCTGGCCATGATCGTAGCGGGCCGTCTGATCGTGGTGCCGGGGATCTTTTTGAGCCTGGGCGCGGCCCTGGGCTTTCGCGGAGTGGAGCTGGCGGCGCTGATCGGGGTCTTTGCCTCGGCCACGGCGGCCACCTCCTTCCCCATGGCACAGCAGATGGGCGGGGACGCGGAGCTGGCGGGCGACGCGGTGGTCGCCACCAGCGCGCTGTGCTCCTTCACCCTGTTTCTGTGGTGCCTGATTTTTAAAAACCTGGGCATGGTATAGCGGCGGTCTTGTGGCAACGGCCGATCGCGGCCACAAGATATGGTTTTCGCGGAAAGACGCTGAAAAAAGCGGAAAAATCAAAGAAAAAAAGCATTGACCTCGCGTTTGCTGTGTGCTATACTTGGCATTACCTGTCGGACGAGAGGTCTCTTTTTGCGCGCTTTTTTACGCGCACAGG
Organism: Oscillospiraceae bacterium; assembly: GCA_902778275.1. Lineage (GTDB taxonomy): Bacteria > Bacillota > Clostridia > Oscillospirales > Oscillospiraceae > Limivicinus. The sequence continues at coordinate 153 of CACYXE010000029.1, read as the reverse complement.
GCGGTCCGCTGCGTCTCACACAGGGAGGCAATGCCCGCATCCGCGGGTAAATAAAATAGGAGGTGCCGAAACTATGGCTGCAGGCGCAAGAGTAAAAATCACACTCAGATGCGATGAATGCAAGCAGAGAAACTACAACACGGTCAAGAACAA
>CACYXE010000028.1:26813-47550 GCA_902778275.1 Oscillospiraceae bacterium | reverse complement strand
GCGTCTGAGCCAGTTCACCGGCGCCGGCTACGGCATCAACTCCATCCGCAACAAGAGCCAGACCGTGTTCACCAACCACGCCTGGGGCTCCGCGTTCCGTGCCTATGGCTCTCCCCAGTCCTACATGGGCTCCGAGATCGCCATCGACTGCCTGGCCGCCAAGATGGGCATCGATCCCTTCGAGATGCGCGCCATGAACTGCTACAAGGAATCCGAAGGCACCACCATTCCCACCGGCTATCCTCCCGAGGTCTACTGCGAAGAGGCCCTGTTCGACAAGGCCCGCCCGCTGTATGAGGCCGGCAAGAAGAGAGTCGCCGAGAAGAACGCCGCCTCCGACGGCCGCTACAAGTATGGCATCGGCGTGTCCCTGGGCGTCTACGGCTGCGGCCTGGACGGTGTTGACACCTCCTCCGCCTTCGCCGAGCTGAACCCGGACGGCACCGTCACCATGTATGCCTCTTGGGAAGATCACGGTCAGGGCGCCGATATGGGCATCCTGGTTTCCTCCCACGAGACCCTGCGTCAGGCCGGCATCAAGCCCGAGCAGATCCGCCTGGTCATGAACGACACCAAGATTACCCCCAACTCCGGCCCTGCCGGCGGCTCCCGCTCTCAGGTCATGTCCGGCAACGCCTGCCGCCTGGCCGCTGAGGCTCTGGTAGCCGAGATGAAGAAGGACGACGGCACCTATCGCACCTATGATGAGATGGTCGCCGACGGCAAGAAGCTGAAGGTCGAAGGCAACTGGGTCACCACCTTCTGCGCCGATCACCCGATCGACCAGGATACCGCCCAGGGCGATCCCTTCGCCACCTACATGTACACCATCTTCCTGCCGGAAGTCTGCGTAGACACCCAGACCGGCAAGGTCAAGGTGGAGAAGTTCACCGCTGTTGCCGACGTTGGCACCATCATGAACAAGCTCCTGGTCGACGGCAACTTCTACGGCGGCCTGGCTCAGGGCATCGGCCTTGCGCTGACCGAGGACTTTGAGGATCTCTCCAAGCACACCAGCCTGCTCAAGTGCGGCATCCCCTACATCAAGGATATCCCCGATGACATCGAGCTGCACTACAACGAGACCTATCGTCCCTCCGGCCCCTACGGTGCTGCCGGCTGCGGCGAGGCCCCGCTGGATGCTCCGCACCCGGCCGTCCTCAATGCCATCTTCAACGCCACCGGCGCCCGCGTTACCCGCATCCCGGCCACTCCGGACAAGGTGCTGGCTGCTCTGAAAGAGCTTGGCTAAGTCTTTGCAAGAAGCACAACCCATGTTATAATAGAGAGGCCCAATCGGGCCTCTCTATTGATATCTGCAATCCATCACAGACCGGCGATGCCGCATCGCCGCGGAGGAAGGGATCTGTCATGTCACAAATACAGGAACGGGGTTCCACCCACGTTTATAAAGTCAACCGCATCTCCAAGGAGGAGATCGACAGCATGGTGGCGCTGTGCGTCTACGAGCAGCCGCCCTTCTGCAACGCCGCCTGCCCCTTGAAGCTGGATACCAGAGCCATGCTCAAAGCGGCGGCCGCCGGTGATTTCAAGAAGGCGCTGCAGCTGTATGAGAAGATCGCTCCCTTCCCGCTGATCCTGTCCCACGGCTGTGAGGCGCCCTGTGAGCAGAAATGCCGCGTCTGTGAAGTGGGCGAAGGGATCGCCATCCGGGATATAGAGGCGGCTGTGGCGCGCTTTGGCGAGCTGTCCCGCCTGGGCGGCATCTTCAAAACCACCAAGAAGCAGAGCGTGGCCATCTTCGGCTCCGGCCTGTTTACGCTTTTCCTGGCGGGCGAACTGGAGAAGAAAGCATATCCCATCACCGTTTTTTGTGCGGAGGCGGACGAGGAGGCCTACCTGCGCGCCGCCGCCCCCTTCCTGGATGAGGAGGCTTTTTCCCTGGAGCTCAAGCGCCTCCGGCGCAAGGATATCCGCTTCTGCTTCGGCAGTGAGATCGGTCCAGCCCTCTATTCGGAAAAGCGCGGGGATTTCAACGTGCTCTGCGCCTCGGAAGCTGTAGCCAGGTCCCTGTTCCCCCAGGCTGTGTGCATCCCCGAGCTCATGTATTGTGAGGAGGAAGACCTGGTCATGGGCTGCGGCGAGGGCGTCATGGACGCTGCCTTCGGCGCGAAAAAGGCTGCTCTGACCGTGGACCGTCTGGCCCAGAAGCTGGACCCGCGCAATACCCGCGGCAGCGAGGGCGCCTGCGACAGCAGCCTGTACACCGATCTCAGCGAGGCGACGGCGCTGCGGCGGGTGGAGCGCCCCGCGGAGGGCTACAGCAAGGAGCAGGCCATCCAAGAGGCCAAGCGCTGCATCCAGTGCCACTGTGAAGAATGCCTTAAAAGCTGCGCCTTTTTGAAACATTACAAAAAACATCCCGGCCTTCTGGGCAAGGAGATCTACAATAACACCCAGATCATCATGGGCGACCATCAGCTGAACAAGCCCATGAACAGCTGCTCCCTCTGCGGGCAGTGCAGTGTGATCTGTCCCAACGGCTTCGACATGGCCCACGTCTGCGCCGTGGCCCGGCGGAACATGGTGTCCACCGACAAGATGCCGCTGGCCCCCCACGAGTTTGCCCTGCTGGACATGCTCTTTTCCAATGGGGACGCCTTCCTGTGCCGCCCCCAACCTGGGTATGAGACCTGCAAATACGTTTTCTTCCCCGGCTGTCAGGCCATTGCCATCGCGCCGGAGACGGTGAAGGCCGCCTATCTTGACCTGTGCGAGCGGCTGGACGGCGGCGTAGCCCTGATGCTGGGCTGCTGCGGCGCCATCTGCGACTGGGCCGGGCGCTATGAGATGGAGGAGCAGACGAGGGAATTCCTGGACCGGGAATTCGCCAAGCTGGGCGACCCCATCGTCATCGCCGGCTGCCCCAGCTGCAGAAAAGAGCTCAGCAGTCACGACGGACTGGAGCTGGTGGGGATCTGGGATATCCTGGGGCAGATCGGTCTGCCGGAGGGTGCTGCGAAGCTGAGCCGCCCGGTGGCCCTGCACGATTCCTGCGGCGCCCGCGGGGACGCGCATACGCAAGCTGCCATCCGCGCCCTGGCTGAGCAGCTGGGCTGCCAGCTGATCGACACCCCCTACAGCGGCGACCGCTCCCCCTGCTGCGGCTACGGCGGTCTCACCGCCTACGCCAACCGGGAGGTGGCCGCGGAGATGACGGACAAGTGTCTGGAGCGCAGCGACGCGCCTTACATCTCCTACTGTATGGCCTGCCGGGACCGCTTTGCCCGCCAGGGGCGGGAGTCCCGCCACATCCTGGAGCTGGTCTACGGGACTGATGCGGGCGCTCCGCCGGACATCAGCCAGAAGCGCTGGAACCGGCTGACATTGAAAAACGAACTGCTGCGCGATTTGTGGCGGGAGGAGCCGAAGGAAATGAACTTGCCTTATCAACTGGACTATACGGACGAAGCCCGGCGCATGATGGACGACCGGATGATCCTGACAGACGACGTGATCGGCGTACTGGACGGTTTCCGGGAGAGCGGCGAGGCCATCTTCGATTCGGACAGCGGCCTGATGATCGCCCGGCGGCGTATCGGCAACGCTACCTTTTGGGTGGCCTTTACCCGGGAAGCCGAGGATCATTATCTGGTACACCGGGCATACAGCCATCGAATGAACGTGGTGAAAGGACAGGGCTGAGCATATGGCGATCGAGAGAACTTACTATACCATCGACCCCCAGGGCAAGCTGCAGTGTGTCAAGTGCGGCGTGCCCCTGGAAAAGGGCAAGGCCAAATTCATGTATCTGGCCAACGGCTTTCCCGTGGAGCTGCCGGTCTGCCCCATCTGCGGCTTCGTCTATGTACCGGAGGAACTGGCTCTGGGCAAGGTCGCCTCGGTAGAGCGGGCCCTGGAGGATAAATGAACAGCCATCCCGGCGGCGCGGCGCATACCCGCCGCATGCTGGAGCTGTCCGGCCTGCGTCCCGGCGCGCGGATCCTGGATCTGGGCGCCGGGGCCGGCGAGTCCGTGGAATTGCTGCGGGACCTGGGCTACGGGGCCGACGGCCTGGATCTGGCGCCCCGGTCCCCTCTGGTGGAGCAAGGTGATCTGCTGCGCACAGGATACCCCGACGGCAGCTTTGACGCGGTCCTGAGCCAGTGCGCCTTTTTCGTCTCAGGCGATATGCCCGGCGCCCTGCGGGAAAGCTGTCGGCTACTGCGCACCGGCGGGCTGCTCTTGTGGTCCGACGTGTTTTTTTCGCCGCCGGAGCCATTGCTGACAGCGGCGGGCTTTGTTCTGCTGGCCGCTGAGGACATGACGCCCCAGTGGAAGGAGTATTATATTGACGCCCTGTGGCGGGGAGACGCGCTCTGCTGCGACCTGCCTCGGGGCAAATGCAGCTATTGGCTGCTGATCGGAAAGAAGGTTTGACAATGGATCTTTTTGACCGCGTAATGGAGCTGTCGCGCTATGGCTACTTCTGCTCCCAGATCCTGGCGCTGCTGATGCTGGAGGTCACCGGGGAGGAGAATCCCGGTCTGGTCAAGGCCATGGGCGGCCTCAACGGCGGTGTGGGCTTCTCCCAGGGCTGCTGCGGCTGTTTGACCGGCGGTGTCTGCCTGATCTCCTATTTCACCGGTAAGGGTGAGGATACCGGCTACGAAGACGCCCAGCACAAGCCGGCTATGGCTGAGCTCACTCAATGGTTCGAGGAGGAGATGACCGCCGAGTATGGCGGGATCGACTGCCGGGACATCACCCAGGGCAATCCTGCCAAGCGGGTGGAGTACTGCCCCCAGATCATCGCCGCCACCTTTGAAAAGTGCATGGAGATCCTGGAGGAGCGGGGCCTGCTCCCATGATCTTTGCCAGGGCTGAAAGCGTCTGCCCGGTCTGCCTTCGCGTTCTGCCCGCGCGAAAGCGCTCGGAGCCGGACGGCATCTATATGGACAAGACCTGCCCGGAGCACGGGGATTTTTCCTCCCTGATCTGGGAGGGTGATCTGCGCTCTTATCTGACCTGGCCCGTAAAGAACACGGCGGCGGAGGCGCCTGTGGACGGCAAGGCACGGGACAGGGGCTGCCCCTATGACTGCGGCCTGTGCCGGGAGCACCGGACCAAGGGCTGCTGCGTACTGTTGGAGCTGACCAGGCGCTGCAACCTGCACTGTCCGGTCTGCTTCGCCTCGGCGGGCGCCGGAGCGGAAAGTGACCTGAGCCTGGCGGAGATCGAAACGCAGTACGATTACCTGATGGCCCACGGCGGTCCCTTCAACATCCAGCTCTCCGGCGGGGAACCCACCGTCCGGGACGATCTGCCAGCCATCATCCGCCTGGGCCGGGAAAAGGGCTTCCCCTTTTTCCAACTGAACACCAACGGCCTGCGCCTGGCAATGGAAGCGGGGTATGCGGAGGAGCTGAAGGCCGCCGGGCTGAACACCGTTTTTCTCCAATTCGACGGCGTGACCGACGCCGTTTTCGAGACGCTGCGAGGCCGTCCCCTGCTGGCAGAAAAGGAACAGGCCATTGTCAACTGCGCCGCCGCGGGTCTGGGTATCGTGCTGGTGCCGGTGATCGCGGCGGGCGTCAACGAGGATCAGGTAGGCGCCATCCTGCGCTATGGGCTGGAGCATATGCCCGCCGTGCGCGGCATCCATTTCCAGCCGCTGAGCTACTTCGGCCGCTGCGCCCTCAGCCGTCCGGACAGGCCCGTGACCATCCCGAAGATGCTGCGCCTGCTGGAGGATCAGACGGCCGGTCTGCTCCACGCCTCCGACTTTGGCGGCGGCGGGGCGGAAAACCCCTACTGTTCCTTCCATGCCAGCTACCTGCGCCGGAGCGACGGGAGCTTAAAGCCCCTCAAGCGCAGGGCGGAGGGCGGCTGCTGCTGTGTCAGCTCCGATGATTCCCGCCAGTCCGTGGCCAGCCAGTGGTCCGGCGAGGCAGAGGAATTCGCCCTGGATGGGGATCTGCTGGACACTTCATCCCTGGACACCTTTCTGGAGCACGCCCGCCTCAACACCTTTGCCGTGTCCGGCATGGTGTTCCAAGACGCCTGGAATCTGGATCTGGACCGTCTGCGCCGCTGCTACATCTGTGAGATGGACAGCCGCCGCGGCATGGTACCATTCTGTGCCTACAACCTGACCGACACCGAAGGGAGATCGCTGTACCGAACATGAATCCTTCCCGACTGGACGCTCTCATCCGGGAGCAGGAACAAGTGGATACGCTTGACCGCGAGCGCATAGAAGCGATTCAGCTGAAAAAGCTGAATCGCCTTCTTGCGCGGGAAAAGGAGCGCGGCGGTTTCTATCGGGATCTGCCGGGATCGCTGTCTTCCCTTTCCCAGTTGGCCAGTCTCCCTTTTACCACTGACGAGGATCTGGCCCATCACGCTCCCGCTATGCTGCTGACCTCCCAGAGCGAAGTTCAGCGAGTGCTGTCCGACGCCACCTCCGGCACTACCGGCGCCGCCAAGCGGGTATTTTACACCGAGGGGGATCTGGAAAACACCGTCCGGCTTTACATGGCCGGACTGGGTGAGCTGATCTTTCCGGGCAGCATCACCATGATCTGCTTTCCTTTCTCCGGCCCCTTTGGGCTGGGGGAGCTTATTGCCGAAGCCGTCACCCGCCTAGGTGCGAAGCCCCTGAAGCTGGGCCCGGGGCTCAGCTATGGCGAATACCGACAGGCCATGGAACGAGAACAGCCGGATACCTTTGTGGGCATGCCGGTACAGCTGCTGTCGATCCTGCGCTTTTGCGGCTGGGGCAGCCTGCGGCGGGCCCTGGTCAGCGGCGACGCCTGTCCGGACAGCGTGATCCGCGGCTGCGAGGAGATCCTGGGCGCAAAACTGTTCCCCCACTACGGTTCCCGGGAGATGGGTATGGCGGGCGCCATCACCTGCCCCGCTCACGAGGGTATGCATCTGCGGGAGCATGCTGTCATCGCCGAGATCATTGACTCTGACGGCCGGGTCCTGCCCCACGGTGCGCTTGGGGAGCTGGTCATCACCACCATCGGTATGGAGGCCCTGCCTCTGATCCGCTACCGCACCGGGGACTATACCCGCATTCTGCCCGCGCCCTGCCCCTGCGGCTGCGCGGCCATCCGGTTGGACCGGCTGCAGCGCAAAGAAGCAAGCGGCATCGTGGCCCTGGATGACGCGCTCTTTTCCGTGAAGGGTCTGGTCGACTGCCGGGCCGCGCGGCAAGACGGCGTCCTGGACATTCTGGCTCTGACGCTCCACCCCATGGACGAGGCACTTCTCTTCCGGCAGGTCAGATCGGTTTTTCCCGAGGATGAGATCCGTATTACCTGTTCCCCTGCCGAGGCTTCCGGTCACGCCCTCTATGGGGGAAAGCGGAGCCTCCACCCTGCCCCGTAACCGGGCAAGGCCGCGGCTGTCCCGCGGTACTGCGTGTGAAAACCATATTCAGCGGCACTTGACCCCCCGGACAGGGATGGTATCATCAAACCAACAGCACGGAGTTTCCCCAGGCATACGGAGGTCTGTTCATGAAGTATTATCCGCGTTTCACTGTCCTTTTGCTTTGCATCGTTCTGTTGGCCGGCTGCGCGAATCCCGGTGGAGCATTACCGGAAACCGATGCGCCAGCCGTACAGCAGACACCTGCGCCCCAGCAGGGGACGCCCGCTCCGACCAACATACATCCGGAAGCGGGTACGCCTGTGCCCGAAGCTGTCTCTGCCGATGCGGTACGTGTGCGCATGACACGCAACGACGGCGAGGGCGAGAATGTACGCTTTGAAGGGCTGGATGAAAACGGCCTCGTCGTCTGGCAGCGCAGGGAGACGACCGAACACCGTACAGAGTTGACGCTGATCGAGGAAATCGGTCCCTGGAACGACCGCTATTACTACACCCGCCAGGGCGCCGTCTGCTGCCTGCGGCTTTCCGACGGCTCCTTGCTGTGGGAGAACAAAGAGTTCGGCGGAGCAAGCATCTCAAGTCTCATCGATCAGCGCAGCGGCAGCGTCTACCTCTGCGGCTGGTATGGGCCGGACTTCTTCGCCTGCAGCAAGGACGGCGATACGCTGAACTCGTTTGCATCCGCATCGGGAGGCGAATTCTTCTGGCCATCCGACATGGCCTGGTATGGACCCGACAAGCTGGTGATTTACTGGATGGGCGGCGCGGGGCTGGAAATGGCTCTGCCCTACTATGTGGACCTGACCGATTTCTCCATCTCCTACGAATTCGGCTTCGACGATATAGACGCAGCGCGCCAGTACTGGGCCAACATCTTCATCAGCGATTTCGTCGAGCAGTACAAGAGCAAGTATCCGACCGATAACGGTTCGGATTTTGAGCTGGCAAGCTTCGCGCACCTGTTCTGCAAAATCAACAGGCACGACGCGCTCCGTTTTGACGGCAATTATGATACCTTCTCGCTGGACACGGTCAACGAACTGTGCATGCGCTTCTTCGGACGCCGGATCCATCCGGCCGATGGCGTGCTGTACGAAAACCAATGGGGCCTGCAGTGGACCTATGAAAACGGCAAGTTCCGCTTCCCGTCGGGAGACGGCGAGAGTTACAACCGCTTTGCGGTCGTCACGTCTTATCTGATCCTGCCGGGCGGGAACGTGATCCTGGGTTACGACGTGTATGATCTCGATCTGGATGCTTACTGGAAAAACGGCATGGACAGCGCGCTTTATCACATGACGTCTGCCCAGGCTCAGTCCGCCGAGGCGTCCGGACGTATCACACGGGTCGGCTATGGCTGGGCTGAGGCAACACCCGTTGAGCAAAACGGCCACGACGGCTATTACATGCGGCGGATGGATACAACGCTGTATTGAATAACACCTTTTTGCTCCGTTGAAAAGGCGCATGTGTTTTCCGATCCTGACCAGGCGATACTTCTCTCTGTCCACATACATGGCAAGTATCGTTTATTTCAACCCAAGAGATAAAAATCGGCGTGACCGCTGCGGTCACGCCGATTTCATATCTTTTTGATCTGGCAGCTGCTTTTATTTCGTACCTTACAGCTTGGAGACGATCTTCGCCGCGCGGCGGCCGAAGGTCATGGTGCGGCCGCAGGCCAGACCGGTGAACAGGTTGGGATACTTGTTGGCGAAGAAGCCTCCCGTGCAGTCGCCGGTGGCGTACAGACCCTCGATGGGAGTGCCGTCCTTGAAGCTCCCCACGCCCTTGATGTTCTGCCGCAGGTCCTTGTCCATCTCCTCCAGGGGCTCCAGCGCCTCCCGCAGGGGCTTCTGCGCCTCCTCCATCGGGTCGATCATACTCTCCCGGATCTCCCGGGTCACGTCCGAAGAGGCTTTGCGGAATTTCCGCATGGCGTTGCCGAACTTTCGGGCATACCGGGGCAACTTATCCGGTCCAATGACCAGAAGGGCCACCACAAAAATGGTCAGCAGTTCCAATGCTCCGATCTTCGCGGGCCTCTCTTTTCTATGGTGTCAACTACAGCCTGTTTCATGCCATGATCTATACATTATGATGTCATATAATACAGGAAACTGTTTTTTCGTTAATAGACATGTGGAATTCTGATGTCCGCTTAACGCAAAAAAAGGCCGCGAATGCGGCCTTTTTTTGCGGTTCAGTTGGCTTTGGTCTCGCAGTAGATGCAGCGGTAGACCTTGTTCTCCCGGTCTGTCAGCTTGAACACGTGCTTGAGCTCCTGCTCCACTGTGGTGATGCAGCGGGGGTTTTTGCAGAAGATCACGTTGGTCAGCAGCAGCGGCATGTCGATGCTGCGCTTTTCCACCAGCTTCCCATCCCGGATCACGTTCACGATGACCCCCGGGTCCACATAGCCGATCACGTCGAAGTTCACCGGGATGTCCTCGTCGATCTTGATGATGTCTTTGCGGCCCTGCTTCTTGCTGACCACGTTCTTGATGATGGCCACGGAGCAGTCCAGCTTTTCCAGGCCCAGCAGGTCATAAAGCTGCATGCCCTTGCCGGCGGTGATGTGGTCCAGCACGATACCGTTTTGGATAGCGTCTATGTTCATAGTCTTCCGGCCTCCTTCAAGAGCTTCAGGATCAGGGCCATACGCATGTACTTGCCGTAGAGCACCTGCTTGAAGTAGCAGGCCCGCGGATCATCGTCCACCGCCACGCTGATCTCGTTGACGCGGGGCAGCGGGTGCATGATGCTCAGGTCCTTCCTTGCGTTTTTCAGCTTCTCAGGGGTGAGGATATAACTGTCCTTCAACCGCAGATAATCCTCCTCGTTAAAGAAGCGCTCCCGCTGTACGCGGGTCATGTACAGGATATCCAGCTCAGGCATAGCGCCCTCCAGGTCCGTGGTCTGCACGTAGGGGACGCCCTTGGCGGCCAGCACGTCCTTCTTCACGTAGCTGGGCAGCTTCAGCTCCTCCGGGGAGATGAGCACCACTTTTGTCCCCGGATAGCGGGACATGGCGTTGATAAGGGAGTGGACCGTGCGGCCGAATTTCAAGTCGCCGCAAAAGCCCAGGGTCAGATTCTCAAAGCCGCCCTTTTCCCGGTATATGGTCAGCAGATCCGCCAGCGTCTGGGTGGGGTGGTTGTGCCCGCCGTCGCCGGCGTTGATCACCGGGATCGAGGCGTTCATGGCCGCCACCAGCGGCGCGCCCTCCTTGGGGTGGCGCATGGCGATGATATCCGCGTAGCAGCTGATGACCTTTGCCGTGTCGGCCACGCTCTCCCCCTTGGCAGCGGAGGAGCTGGCGGCCTCGGAAAAACCGATCACGTTGCCGCCCAGCTCGTACATGGCAGCCTCAAAGCTGAGGCGGGTGCGGGTGGAGGGTTCAAAAAACAGGGTGGCCAACTTCTTGCCGTGGCAGCGCTCACTGTAGGCGGCAGGGTGCTCGATGATGTCGTTGGCGGTGTCGATCAGCTCCTGCAGTTCCTCCACGGAGAAGTCCAGCACGTCGATCATGCTTCTCATGCTTTGCCCTCCCCGATCCAGCTCTCATCCGAGGGATCAGCCCGGAAGGCCAGCAGCCGCTCCACATCCTCGGGCCGGATATAGCCCTCTTCCGCGGCCACCCTGGCGATCACGTCAAAATCCGTCAGGGAGTGGTTCTCCACCCCGGCCTCCGCCAGGCGATCCAGTCCCTTCTGCATGCCGTAGGTGAAGATGCTGACCACGCCCAGGACCCGGGCTCCGGCCTCCCGCAGCACGTTCACCACCTCGATGACACTGCCGCCAGTGGAGATCAGGTCCTCTACGACCACCACCTTCTGGCCCGGCTCCAGCCGGCCCTCGATCTGATTCTTGCGGCCGTGGTCCTTGGCGCCGGAGCGCACATAGCCCATGGGCAGATTCAGCATATGGGCCGTGATGGCCGCGTGGGCGATGCCCGCGGTGGAGGTGCCCATGAGCACTTCCGCTTCCGGGTAATACTCCCGTACCAGGTTGGCAAGCCCCGTCTCCACATCCAGACGCACCTGGGGCGCGGTCAGGGTCAGGCGGTTGTCGCAATACACAGGACTTTTGATGCCGCTGGCCCAGGTGAAGGGCTCGTCCGGGCGGAAGAACACCGCCTGGATGGCCAGAAGATCCTTCGCAATGATGGTACTGTTCATCCCAAAAACTCCTTTACACATCTTCTGTAGGCGGCCGCCGGGTCCGCCGCCTGGGTGATGGGCCGCCCCACCACGATATAATCCGATCCCAGCTCCCGGGCCCGCGCCGGCGTGGTGACCCGTTTCTGGTCCCCCACTTCGCCGTCGGCGAAGCGTACCCCCGGCGTCACGGTCAGGAAGCCGACGCCGCAGCGCGCGTGGACCTTGCCCGCCTCCAGGGGGGAGCAAACCACGCCGTCCAGGCCCGCGGCGGCGGCGTTGGCCGCATAGGAGAGCACCGTCTCCTCCAGGCGCTCGCCGATCAGCAGTTCCCGCTGCATGGTCTCTTCATCGGTGGAGGTCAGCTGGGTCACCGCCAACAGCAGCGGACGGCTGCCGTCCGGCCGGGTCAGGCCCCGGAGGGCCGCCTCCATCATGCGTCTGGTGCCCGCCGCGTGGACATTCACCAGGTCCACATCCAGAGCGGACAGCACCCGCATGGCCTTTTCCACCGTGTTGGGGATGTCGTGCAGCTTCAGATCCAGAAAGATCTTATGCCCTCTCGCCTTGATCTGCCGGACGATCTCCGGCCCCTCGGCGTAATACAGCTCCATGCCGATCTTCACGAAGGGCTTCTCCTCTGTGAAGCGATCCAGGAAGGTAAAGGTCTCTGCCGCGCTGTTGAAGTCACAGGCGACGATCACATCTTTAGCCATGGGCACCTCCAATGATGTCTCTCAGATTCTCGATCCCGTATTTGTCCATGACCCGGGGCAGGTCCGTGATGATATCCCGGCAGGCTGTGGGCCGCACCAGATTGGCCGCGCCCACCTGGACCGCCGCAGCGCCGGCCAGCATCATCTCGATCACGTCCTCCGCGCAGCTGACGCCGCCCAGGCCGATCACCGGGATCTTTACCGCCCGGGACACCTGCCACACCATCCGCAGGGCCACCGGGAACACCGCCGGGCCGGACAGGCCGCCGGTGGTGTTGGCCAGGACAGGCTTGCGCTCTTTCAAATCGATGCGCATGGCCATGAGCGTGTTGATGAGGCTGATGCCGTCCGCCCCCGCGTCCTCGCAGGCCCTGGCCACAGACACGATATCCGTCACGTTGGGAGACAGCTTCAGGATCACGGGCTTATGGGTAACAGCCTTGACAGCCCGGGTCACCTCCGCCGCGGCGCAGGGGTCGGTGCCGAAGCTCATGCCGCCGCCATGCACATTGGGGCAGCTGACATTGACCTCCAGCCAGCCCACCTGCTCCTGCTCATCCAGCCTGCGGCAGACCTCCGCGTATTCCACCACGGAGAAACCGCTGACATTGGCCATGACCGGCTTGTGAAACACCTGCTTCAACCGGGGCAATTCCCGGGAAATGACCTCGTCCACGCCTGGGTTCTGCAGGCCCACCGCGTTGAGCATGCCGCCCAGGCAGTCCGCGATCCGGGGCAAGGGATTGCCCTCCCTGGCCTGTAAGGTCGTTCCTTTAAATGAGAAGGTCCCGAGGCAGTTGATATCGTAGATTTCGGCAAACTCATAGCCGTAACCGAAGGTACCGGAGGCGGCGATCACCGGGTTGTCCAGCTCGATGCCGCAGAGGCTTACAGCAAGTCTTTCCACAGCAGCTCCTCCTTTCGGAATACCGGTCCGTCCTTGCAGACCCGCTTGCCGCCGGAGACGGTCTCCACCCGGCAGCCCATGCAGGCGCCGAAGCCGCAGCCCATGCGCACCGCCAGACTCAGCTGCCCGCCGGTCTTGGCGCGCTCGCATACGGCATGCATCATGGCTTTGGGACCGCAGGTATAGAAATAGCTGAAGGGGCGGTCCATGGCAGCGGTCACGAAGCCCGGCAGGCCGTAAGAGCCGTCCTCCGTGCAGACGGTGACCTCCGCGCCCAGGGCGCGGAATTCTTCTTCGTAAAACACATCTGCCGCGGCGGCAAAGCCCAGGATCACCGAGACCGCCACGCCCCGGGCCCGCAGCCTTTTGGCCAGGCCGTACATGGGCGAAGCCCCGGTGCCGCCCGCGATCAGCAGGGGCGCGTCCCCGGCAGGCGTCAGGTCAAAGCTGTTGCCCAGGCCCGTCAGCAGATCCAGCTGCGTGCCCGCGGGCAGCTCACGCATCTGCTCGGTACCCCGGCCAGCCGTCTCGTACAGCAGGGTCAGGCAGTCCCCCTCCACGTCGCAGACCGAAAGGGGGCGGCGCAGAAACAGGCCCTCCAGCTTCAGATCCACGAATTGACCGGGCCCCTCGATGGCGGAGCTGTCCCCCCGCAGGCGAAGGCGGGAGACCTTCGCCGTCAGGGGCGTATTCTCTATGATGGTAAACAGTTCCTGCTTCATGATGCTCAAGAGTCGATGGTGGAGACGGTAATGGTGGTCTCCTCCAGCACGTCCAGAAGGACCCGAACTGTGTCCAGAGAGGTGAAGATGTTCACGTTGTTCTCGGTGGCGCAGCGGCGGATCACGGCGCCGTCCTCCAGGTGGACGGGAGAGTGGATGGCGCGGGTGTTGATGATGTAGCTGACATAGCCGGCCCGGATGGAGTCCAGGATCTCCTCGCTGCCCTCGCTGATCTTTTTGCGGATACGGGTACGGATGCCGTGCTCTTTCAGGAAGTTTGCCGTTCCGGAGGTGGCCTCGATGTTAAAGCCCATGTCATAGAAGCGGCGTACCAGCGGCAGCGCCTCCTCCCGATCCTCCCGCGCCACTGTGACGAACAGGGTGCCGTAGTTCTGCAGCCGCATGCCCGAGGCCTGGAGGGCCTTGTACATGGCGCGGCTGAGCTTATCGTCATAGCCGATGGCCTCGCCGGTGGATTTCATCTCCGGGCTCAGATAGGCGTCCAGGCCCTTGATCTTGTTGAAGGAGAACACCGGGACCTTCACATAGTGGCGCTTCTTCTCCGGCGGATACAGATCGAAAATGCCCTGCTCCTTCAGGCTCTTGCCCAGGATGACCTCCGTGGCGATATCCGCCAGGGAGTAGCCGGTGGACTTGGACAGGAAGGGTACTGTGCGGGAGGAGCGGGGGTTGACCTCGATGATGAAGACGTTGTCGTCCTTATCCACGATAAACTGGATGTTGTACAGGCCGATGATGCCGATGCCCAGGCCCAGCTTCTTGGCGTATTGGAGGATGATGCCCTTGACCTTGTCGGATATGGAGAAGGCCGGATAGACGCTGATGGAGTCGCCGGAGTGGACGCCGGTACGCTCTACCAGTTCCATGATGCCGGGGACGAACACGTCCCGGCCGTCGCAGATGGCGTCTACCTCTACTTCCTTGCCCATGATGTACTTGTCCACCAGGACCGGCTTGTCCGCGTCGATCTCCACGGCGGTCTTCAGATAGTGGCGCAGCATGTCCTCGTTAGCCACGATCTCCATGGCCCGGCCGCCCAGCACGAAGCTGGGACGCACCAGAACGGGATAGCCGATCTCCTCCGCGGCCTTGACGCCGTCTTCGATGTTGGTGACAGCCGTGCCCCGGGGCTGAGGGATGTCCAGATCCAGCAGGATCTTCTCAAAGCTGTCCCGGTTCTCCGCCCGCTCAATGGCGGCGCAGTCGGTGCCGATGATCTTCACACCCCGGTCCATCAGCGGCTGGGCCAGGTTGATGGCGGTCTGGCCGCCCAGAGAGGCGATGACGCCCTCGGGCTGCTCGAAGTCCACCACGGCCATCACGTCCTCCGGCGTCAGGGGCTCGAAGTACAGCTTGTCGCCGGTGGTGTAGTCGGTGGAGACGGTCTCGGGGTTGTTGTTGATGATGATGGCCTCATAGCCGTTGCGCTTGATGGTCTGCACCGCGTGGACCGTGGAGTAGTCGAACTCCACGCCCTGGCCGATGCGGATGGGGCCGGCGCCAAGGACCAGGATCTTTTTCTTGCCTGTCAGGCGGGATTCGTTCTCCCCGGAGTAGGAGGAATACAGATAGGCAATATAGGCGCCGGTGTGCAGAGTGTCCACCATGCGGAAGATGGGCAGGATGCCTGCCATCTTCCGCTTGTTGTAGACCTCGATCTCCTGCAGGTTCCAGAGCCGGGCGATATAGGGATCGGAAAAGCCCATTTTCTTGGCCTGACGCAGGGTCTCCACATCGTTGACCTTGGCCTTCAGCTGGTTTTCCATATCCACGATCTTCTTATAGGACTCCAGGAACAGCTCGGTGATCATGGTCACTTCATGGAGCTTTTCGACGGACACGCCCCGGCGCAGCAGCTCTACGATGGCAAATACATTGTCGTCCCGAAACTCGCTGATGTAGTCCAGCAGTTCCTCATCGCTCTTGTCGTCGAACTTGGCCATGTGCAGATGGCACACGCCGATCTCCAGGGACCGCACGGATTTGAGGATACACTCCTCCAGATTGGCGCCGATGCCCATGACCTCGCCGGTGGCCTTCATCTGTGTGCCCAGGGTATTGGGCGCGCCGGCGAACTTGTCAAAGGGGAAGCGGGGGAACTTGGCCACGATGTAGTCCAGGCTGGGCTCGATGGCCGCAGTGCCGCCGGCCACCGGGATCTCCTCCAGGGCCATGCCCAGGGCGATCTTGGCCGTGACCCGGGCGATGGGATAGCCGCTGGCCTTGGAGGCCAGGGCCGAGGACCGGGAGACCCGTGGATTGACCTCGATCAGATAGTATTCACTGCTGTTGGGATTGAGCGCAAACTGCACGTTGCAGCCGCCCTCGATCTGCAGCTCCTTGATGATCTTGATGGCGCTGTCGTTGAGCATCTTCAGGTCGTGGTCGTTCAGAGACAGGATGGGCGCCACCACGATGGAATCGCCGGTGTGCACGCCCACCGGGTCCACGTTTTCCATACCGCAGATGGTGATGGCATGGTCGTTGGAGTCGCGCATGACCTCGAATTCTATCTCCTTGTAGCCCTTGACACTTTTCTCCACCAACACCTGGTGCACGGGAGAGAGCTTGAAAGCATTGATGCCGATCTCCACCAGCTCGTCCTCGTCGTTGGCAAAGCCGCCGCCGGTGCCGCCCAGGGTGAAGGCCGGGCGCAGCACCACGGGGTAGCCGATCTCCGCCGCCGCCCTCTTGGCCTGCTCCAGGTCATAGGTAATCTCCGAGGGGATCACCGGCTCGCCGATGGACTGGCACATCTCCTTGAAGAGCTCCCGGTCCTCAGCCCGCTCGATGCTGCGGCTGCTGGTGCCCAGCAGCTCCACGCCGCACTCGCGCAGGATGCCCTTGCGCTCCAGCAGCATGGCCATGTTCAGGCCTGTCTGTCCGCCGATGCCGGGGACGATGGCGTCCGGCCGCTCATAGCGGAGGATCTTGGCGATGTATTCCAGGGTCAGCGGCTCCATGTAGACCTTGTCTGCGATGGAGGTGTCCGTCATGATGGTGGCGGGGTTGGAGTTCACCAGCACCACCTCGTAGCCCTCTTCCTTCAGGGCCAGGCACGCCTGGGTGCCCGCGTAGTCGAATTCCGCCGCCTGCCCAATGACGATGGGGCCGGATCCGATGATGAGTACCTTCTTGATATCTGTGCGCTTTGCCATGTCTTATTCCTCCATTGCAGCTTGATAGACGATGTTTCCCTTGTATACGGTGAGCAGGCATTTGCCGCTCACCCGCCGCCCGGCAAAGGGCGTCGCTTTCCCCCTGGACATGAAGTCCGCAGGGTCGATTGCATATTCCGCGTCCAGATCCCAGACAGAGAAGTCGTTGCCCAGGGGGATCCGGAAGCGCGCTCTGGGCTTCGTGGTCAGCAGCCCGACCAACTGCTCCAAACGCAGCACGCCCTTTTTCACCAGTTCGGTGTACAGCAGCGGAAAGGCAGTTTCCAGGCCCACGATCCCGAAAGCGCTCCCCGCCAGCCCCTTTGCTTTTTCCTCCGCGCTGTGGGGCGCGTGGTCTGTGGCGATCATGTCGATGGTCCCGTCGCAGACGCCCTCCAGCAGGGCCTCCCGGTCCTGCCGCGCGCGCAGGGGCGGGTTCATTTTGAACCAGCCGTCCTCCCGCAGGTCGTTTTCATCCAACAGCAGGTAGTGGGGGCCGGTCTCGCAGCTCACGTCCACACCGCTTTTTTTTGCGTCCCGGATCAGGGCCACGCTCTCTTTGGCGGAGATGTGGCAAACATGGTATCCGCAGCCGGTCTCCTCCGCCAGCTTCAGATCCCGCTCGATCTGCCGCCACTCGCTCTCGCTGCAGATGCCCTTATGCCCGTGGGCCGCGGCATAGGCCCCGTCGTGGATGTAGCCGCCCCGGAGCAGGGAGTTATCCTCACAGTGGGCCACGATCAGCTTGCCCAGCTCTTTTGCCCGCAGCATGGCCTCGCGCATCTGCTCCGCCGACTGCACCCCGTGGCCGTCGTCGGAGAAAGCGACCACCTGCCCGGCCAGCGCCTCCATGTCCGAGAGGGCCTCGCCTTTCTCCTCCCTGGTGATGGCCGCATAGGGATAGACGCCGATGCAGGCGTCCCGCCGGATGATCTCCAGCTGCGGCTCCAGGGTCTCCGGGCTGTCCGGCACCGGGTTCAGATTCGGCATGGGGCAGACCGCCGTATAGCCGCCGTGAGCGGCCGCCAGGCAGCCGCTGGCAATGGTCTCCTTATAAGAAAAACCCGGCTCACGAAAATGCACATGCACATCGCAAAAGCCGGGAAAAAGCATATATCGTTCGGAGTTGAAAAAAGCGGCGATCGCGTCCGCGTTCTGAACAGAAAACACGTCCGCCCCGCTGCCGAGCTTCTGGATCTTATCGAATACCGTCATATGCGCCGCCTCCCAACAAAAAACGCCCTGCCATCGGCAAAGCGGAACATACACAGGTATACAGCCCCCATCCGCTTCCGCGGCAGGGACCTGCCATTGTTGCATCTTGCCGATCTCTCTGAATCGTCTTAAAGATTGTAAATATTATAGCCGCGCCCCGCGTTCTTTGTCAATGTACATTTCCACCAAATCGAAGGCCGTTTCCCGGCCCGTCCCCGGTTGACCGTCCAACAAAAGGATGATATAGTAAGTGCAGATTTCCGCAAGATCTTGTATGACATCAGGGAGGACCCTGTCATGGTTGAACAGTTGAAACAAGGCTTTCGGCAGGCGTTTGGAGCAGACGCTGCCTATCTCTTTTCCGCCCCCGGCCGCACGGAACTGGGCGGCAATCACACGGATCATCAGCTGGGACGGGTCCTGGCTGCGGCCGTCAATGTGGACACCACCGCCGCCGTGGCATTGAATGGCAGCGGCATGGTCCGGGTCCTCAGCGAGGGCTATCCCCTTTGCGCCATTGCTCTGGACGATCTGGCCAGGCACCCGGAGGAGACCGGGTCCACCGCCGCGCTGATCCGCGGCATTCTCTCCGGCATTACCGAACGGGGCGGCAGCGTCCCCGGCTTTGACGCCTATGTAACTTCCCGGGTGCTGCCGGGCAGCGGGCTTTCCTCCTCGGCGGCCTTTGAGGTGCTGATCGGCACCATCGCCAATCACCTGTCTGCCTGCGGCCTGACCCCTCTGCAGATCGCCCAGTTGGGCCAGTATGCGGAGAACGTATATTTTGACAAGCCCTGCGGACTGATGGATCAGGCGGCCTGCGCCGTCGGCGGCGTCATCACCATCGACTTCGCGGACAAGGACGCGCCCCGGGTGGAGCACATGGATCTGGATCTGGTGGCTTTCGGCCACGCCCTGTGCATCATCGACAGCGGCGCGGATCATGCGGACCTGACCGCCGAGTATGCGGCCATCCCCGGGGAACTGGCCGCTGTGTCCCGGGTCTTCGGGCAGGAGTATCTGCGCCAGGTGGACGAGGCGGAGTTCTACCGCCGCCTGCCGGAAGTCCGCAAGACTGCCGGCGACCGGGCTGTGCTCCGGGCCATCCACATTTTTGAGGACAACCGCCGGGTCACACAGCAGGTGCGGGCCTTGAAGGAAGGGAACTTCTCCCGTTTTCTGGAACTGGCCAAGGCCTCCGGCCGCTCCTCCTGGATGTATCTCCAGAACGTGGTCCCGGCAGGCTATAAAGAGCATCAGGATCTGGCCGTGGCGCTGGCTTTGGCGGAAAAACTGCTGGACGGCCGTGGCGCCTTCCGGGTTCAGGGCGGCGGCTTTGCCGGCACCATCCAGGCCTTTGTGCCCCTGGACATGCTGGAGGGCTTTCGCGCCGGGATCGAACATGTCTTCGGTCCGGGCAACTGTCATGTTTTGAGCATCCGTCCCGAAGGCGGTATTTTGGTGGAGGAACTATGAAAGCAACGCTTGACGCTTTGATCGGCTACGGCCTGGAAAAAGGCCTGATCCAGTCCGGTGATGAAACCTATGTGTTCAACCGCCTGCTGGAGATCCTGCAGTTAAATGAAGCAGACGAAGACGCAGCTGTGCCCTCCGATCGGACGCTGGCTGAGCTTCTGGACGCGCTGACTGACGACGCAGTGCGCCGCAGCCTGCTGGATGACAACATCACCGCCCGGGATCTGTTTGACACCAGGCTCATGGGGGCGCTGACCCCCTGGCCCCACGAGGTGCGGCGGCATTTTGAAGAACTGCGGAAGCAGGATCCTGCAGCCGCTACGGACTGGTATTACCGCTTCAGCTGCGACACCAATTACATCCGGCGTGACCGGATCGCCAAAGACGTCAAATGGGTCTACAGCTGTGAATACGGCGAGCTGGACATCACCATCAACCTGTCCAAACCGGAAAAGGATCCCCGGGCCATCGCGGCGGCACGGCTGTCACCCCAGGCGGGTTACCCGAAATGTCAGCTCTGTGCGGAGAACGAGGGCTATGCCGGGCATATGAATCACCCGGCCCGGCAGAATCATCGCATCCTGCCCCTGACCATCGCGGGCAGTCCCTGGTTCTGGCAGTACTCCCCCTATGTGTATTATAACGAGCACTGCATCGTCTTCAATGCCCGGCACACCCCCATGAAGATCGACCGCAGCGCCTTCCGCAAGCTCTTTGATTTTGTGAGCCAGTATCCCCACTACTTCGTGGGCTCCAACGCGGATCTGCCCATCGTGGGCGGCTCCATCCTCAGCCACGACCACTTCCAGGGCGGGCACTACGAATTTGCCATGGCCAAGGCCCCGGCGGAGACTCCGCTGTGCTTTACCGGCTATGAGGATATCGACGCCGCCATCGTCAAGTGGCCCATGTCCGTCATCCGGCTGACCGGGCCGGACAGTGAGCGCATCGTGGATTTGGCAGACAAGATCCTGGCTTGTTGGCGGGGCTATACGGA
>CACYXE010000028.1:0-26794 GCA_902778275.1 Oscillospiraceae bacterium | reverse complement strand
CAGCTGGATCTGGTGCTGCGCAACAATCTGACCACAGAGCAATACCCCCTGGGCCTGTTCCATCCCCATCAGGAGCTGCATCACATCAAGAAGGAGAACATCGGTCTGATCGAGGTCATGGGTCTGGCGGTGCTCCCCGCCCGGCTGAAGACGGAGCTGGCGGAACTGAAAGAAGCTATGCTCTCCGGGACAGATCTGCGCAGCAGCGAGCAGCTGGCCGCCCATGCCGACTGGGCCGAGGGGATCCTGCGTCGGCGGGACTTCTGCGCAGAGAATGCCGAGGAGGTGCTGCGACAGGAAGTTGGCGCGGTCTTCCTGCGGGTACTGGAGGACGCCGGCGTCTACAAGCGGGATGCCGTCGGCCAGGCTGCCTTCCTGCGCTTCGTAGATGCGGTGAACGCAATGTAGCCGATTTACATAATATGGATTACATAATTTAATTTACATAATATAATGGACCCTCTCCATAGGAGAGGGTCCATTATATGTTTCAATATGAGAAGCAGCCGCAGCGTCCTTTAGAAAAGGCTCAGGCGTTTTCGTCATCGACCTTTTTGACCAGAGCCTCTGCCTCTTTCAGGCTGATCCCCTGCTCCCGGGCGATCCGTGCCAGATCCTCATACTCGGGCTTTTCCCGGCACACGCCCCAGCCCTCGGCCCGCTTGACGCGCACGGGACCATAGGCAGTCTCCACCGTCCGCTGACTGCGCTGCAGGGTGTAGCGGTCGCAGACATATTCCCGCACCCCCAGGGTGCTGGTATTGTGAAACAGGCACTGAAGCATGTCCTCCCGCTGGGCTTCCCTGCACATACAGGTTAACATGATTCCGGGGCGGTTCTTCTTCATGCCGATGTGGGTGGTGTAGGCGTCCAGGGCCCCCCGGGCCATCAGCTCTTCCTGCACAAAGCCCAGGGCCTCCGGCGTCATATCGTCCAGATTGCACACCAGCTCCAGGACACGGTCCTGCCGCTGTCCGGTCTCGCCCAGCAGCACGCGAAGGACGTTGGCGGTTTCAAAATCCTTGGTGCCCAGGCCATAGCCGCTCTTTTCCACCCGCAGGGCCGGCATGGGGCCGAAGTCCTGCACAAAGTGAGCCAGCAGCGCCGCGCCCGTAGGCGTACACAGCTCGCCCTGGATCTGACCGCTGTACATGGGGATGCCGTGCAGCAGCAGCTCCGTGGCCGGAGCCGGGACCGGCAACAGCCCGTGGGCGCAGCGCACCGTCCCGCTGCCCACATGCACCGGGGAGGCCAGCACCTTCTCCGGCGCCAGCTCCTCCATCAGCAGGCAAACGCCCAGTACGTCCGCCAGCGCGTCCAGACTGCCCAGCTCGTGGAGATGGATGTTCTCCATGGGGCGGCCATGGACCTGGCTTTCGGCCCGGGCGATGCGCTCATAGATCGCCGTTGTGTTCCGCCGCACCGCTTCCGATACCGGCAGCGCGCCGATCTTCGCGTAGATCTGCTGAATATTGGTCTGGGGATGATGGCAGCCGTGTTCATGGCCTTCCTCTTCCCCATCGATGACCACATGCACACGGGTCCCGCTGATGCCCCGTTTGACCCCCTGCTCCGCCGTGACCGTCACGTTCTCCGGCAGGGCGGTATTGAGCCGTTGGAGGAAAGCTTCCGGGTCCGGATGCAGCTCCAGCAGGGCCGCCATCAGCATGTCGCCAGCGGCGCCCATGCTGCAGTCGATATAGATCGTTCTCACAGGCTCTTCACTCTCCCCTCCGGGTCGATCCGGATCTGGTCGAACCAGACCGACAGCTGTTCCAGGATCCGCTCCTGCGCCTCCTGCACCGCCGGCAGCTGCTCCGCCGTAAACTGCAGAAGGGCCATGTCTCCCACCGTGCGCACACGGAAATCGGAAAAGCCCAAGCGGAACAGGCAGCCCTCCGCCGCCTCGATCTTCCCCAGGCGCTCTTCCGTGATCTCCTCACCCGTACGCACCCGGGTTGCCAGGCAGGCATAGGCGGGCTTGTCCCAGGTGAACAGCCCCGCCTCCCGGGACAGACGGCGGATCTCCGGCTTGGTCAGGCCGCAGATCCGAAGCGGCGATTGGATGCCCAGCTCCGCCAGCGCCCGCATGCCGGGCCGGTCCCCGGCCTCATCGCTGGCGTTGGTGCCGTCCAGCAGCAGGGAGAAACCGTCCGCCTCCGCAGCGGCGATTATGGTTGACATAATATTGTTCTTGCAGTGGTAGCAACGGTCCGGGCCGTTGCACCGCACCGCCTCTGCGCACAGGGCGTCCAGGCGCAGCACCCGGGGCTCCACCCCCAGCTGTTCGCACAGGCGCAGGGCATCCCGGAATTCAAACTCCGGCTGGAACTGGGTCTTCACGTAGTAGGGCCGGATCTCTGCCCCGCACTGCAGACCCGCGTACAGCAGATAAGCGGAATCCACGCCGCCGGAAAAAGCAAGCGCGGCCTTGGGATGCCGCGCGAAAAAATCTTTCAACGTCATCTCAGTCCAAATGATTGATCATGCTGGCCATATAGCCCGCGCCAAAACCGTTGTCGATGTTCACCACAGAAACGCCGCTGGCGCAGGAATTGAGCATGCTCAGCAGGGCCGCCACGCCGCCCAGGGACGCGCCATAGCCCACGCTGGTGGGCACGGCGATCACGGGGCAGTCGGCGAGGCCGCCGATGACGCTGGGCAGGGCCCCTTCCATCCCGGCCACGGCCACGATGACCCGGGCGCTCATGATCTCCTCCATATGGCTGAGGAGCCGATGGATGCCGGAGACGCCCACGTCGTAAAGCCGCACTACCTGATTGCCAAGAGCCTCGGCGGTGATCGCCGCCTCCTCGGCCACGGGGATATCGCTGGTGCCGCCGGTAGCCACCACCACCTTGCCCTTGCCGCTGGGCGTGGGCAGACTGCCGATGATGCCGGTGTGCGCCAGCTCGTTATACTGCAGCGGCAGCTCTCCCCCCAAAAAGGCAGCGATATCCGCGTCGATGCGGGTCACCAGTACTGTCTCCTGCCCGCTTGCGAGCATGGTCCTGGCAATGCCCAGGATATGCTCCTTTGTCTTGCCGGCGCCGTAGATGACCTCCGGCACGCCCTGGCGCAAGCCCCGGTGCATGTCCACCTTGGCATACTCGTCCACTTCCTGGATGGGCTGCATCTTCAGCTTCAGCACCGCATCCTCGACGCTGGTCTCACCATTGGCCACCTGCTGGAGCAGGGCGGTAATTCCCTGTTTATCCATCGACTTCCTCCACTACGCGGACCTCGTCACCGGCTTTGGCGCTGCCCTCCTCCAAGACGATCACGAAGATCCCCTCCCGGGGCATGACACAGTCCCCCGCCTGCTGGCGGATGGCGCAGTCGGCATGACATTCCTTGCCGATCTGGGTAACCTGACACAGGGCGGAGCCTACCTTCAGCTTGGTCCCTACCGGCAGCTTAAAGACCTGCAGACCCTCCACCAGAACGTTCTCGGCAAAGGCGCCGGGGAACAGCTTGATGGTGATCTTTTCCTGCAGACGGTCTACGCTGTCCTGTCCCAGCAGGCTCACCTGCCGGTGCCAGTCCCCCGCGTGGGCGTCGCCCGGGATGCCCTGGTGGGGCACCAGACGGATCTCCTCCACAGGGTGCTTCTGCTGGCCCTTTTTCTCACTGATGCAAACAGCCTTGATCACGCCGGACTGATTCATGTCTCTTCTCCTCTCTGAAAATCTCCGTGTACGCCGCCCGACTTGGACAGCAGCCGGATATCGCTGATGACCATATCCTTCTGTACCGCTTTGCACATATCGTATACCGTCAGCGCCGCGGTGCTAACCGCCGTCAGCGCTTCCATCTCCACGCCGGTGCGCCCGTCGCAGCGGACTTCCGCCCGGATCTCCACCGAAAGCCGCTCCTCACACAGCGACAACTCCAGGTCGATCCCCTGGATCAGAATGGGATGGCACATGGGGATCAGATCCGGCGTGCGTTTGGCGCCCATGACGCCGGCCACCTGGGCCACCGTGAGTACGTCGCCCTTTTTCATGCCGCCGCTGCGGATCAGGTCAAAGGTCTTGCGGCTGACCAGCACCCGGCCCGCCGCCACAGCCGTGCGGACGGTCTCGGGCTTTTCGCCCACGTCCACCATTTTGGCCCGGCCCTGTTCATTGAAATGGGTAAAATCTTCCGCCATTGCCTCAGCCTCCGATCTGGTTCATGTTCCGCCCCGCGTGGCTGCGGCTGGTAGCCGACAACTCCCCGTGCCACTTGGGCTTGCCCAGGATCGCGGCTTCGAACTGCCGCCGCATCCCCTCGTAGTCCAGGCCCTTGATATCATATTCCTCCGAGGCGTGCAGACAGGGCTTCAGCTTGCCGTCCGCCGTCAGGCGCAGTCGGTTGCACTCCGCACAGAAGTGGGCGCTCACCGGGCTGATGAGCCCGATATTGCCCTGAGCGCCTGGCAGACGGTAAAGACGCGCCACGCCGCCGTCCTGCTCCACCTTCTCCGCCTCCGGCAGCTTGTCCAGCGCCGCGGTATAGGGGATGAAAGCCTCCGGCCCGAAATCGCCGCTGTCATACATGGGCATCAGCTCGATGAAGCGCAGATCCACCGGGTAGCGCCGTGTCAGCTCCGCCAGGGCGGGGATCTCATCGTCGTTGAAGCCGCCGATCAGCACCGCGTTGAGCTTGATCTTTTCAAAGCCCGCGTCCAGGGCGGCCTCCAGTCCGGCCAGAGCCTGGTCCAGGTCACCCAGGCGGGAGATGTAGGCGTATTTCTTCGCATTCAAAGTGTCCAGGCTCATATTGATCCTGCTGATCCCCGCCTGCCGCAGGGGCTTTGCCAGTTGGGGCAGCAGGATGCCGTTGGTAGTGATACACAGCTCGCTGATGCCCTCCACCGCCGCGGCCTGCTCACAGATGGATACGATGTTCTTTTTCACCAGCGGCTCGCCGCCGGTGACGCGCAGCTTGCGGATCCCCAGAGAGGCCGCCGCTTTCACAGCGAGGATCATCTCCTCCTCGCTGAGCATGTTCTCATGACACTTTTTCTCTATGCCCTCCACCGGCATGCAGTAACGGCAGCGCAGATTGCAAAGCTCCGTAACAGACATGCGCAGATAGGTGATGGTCCTGCCATAGCGGTCCTGCATGGTATTCCTCCGATCCGGGGTCACGTCTTGCATCGTGCCGTCCCTTGAAAAAAGGAAGTCAGAAGGCACTGCAGATGATTAAATGTTATTATAATACAATCTCTGGATTTCTGCAATCCCGACAGGACTATTGAATTTTCTTCTTTTTCCAGTATAATAAAAAGCAATCTTCTACTTGAATCAAAGGAGACGCCTATGAAAGCCATTGTCAGTGTGTTTGCCCGGGACGCCAAGGGCATCACCGCCTATGTGACCGCCCTGCTTGCGGAACGTGAGATCAACATTCTGGATATCAGCCAGACCCTGATGCAGGAATACTTTGCCATGATCATGCTGGTGGATCTGGCAGACTGCCCCCTCTCCTTCGATCAGCTCGCCCAGGAACTGAAGGCCAAGGGCGCGGAGCGCGCGCTGGATATCCACATCCAGCGGCAGGATATCTTTGAAGCCATGCACAGGATCTGAGGAGCGGCTATGAGTTATCTGATCAACAGCAGTGAGATCCTGCAGACCATCGAGATGATCGACCAGCAGCATCTGGACGTGCGCACCGTGACCATGGGCATCAGCCTGCTGGACTGCGCCGACCGGGATATTCGGGCCTGCGCCGAAAGGATCTATGAAAAGATCTGCCGCAAGGCGGAGAAGCTGGTGGAAACCGGATGTGCCATCGAGCGGGAGTTTGGTATCCCCATTGTCAACAAGCGGGTCTCGGTCAGCCCCATCTCCCTGGTGGCGGCCAGCTGTCAGGCGGAGGATTACGCCCCTCTGGCCCTGACTCTGGACAAGGCGGCCAAGACCGTGGGCGTCAACTTCATCGGCGGCTTCTCCGCCCTGGCCCACAAGGGCTTTACCGAGAGCGACCTGCGCCTGATCCACTCTCTGCCCCGGGCGCTGACGGAGACCAAGCTGGTCTGCGGCAGCGTGAACGTGGCCTCCACCAGGGCGGGCATCAACATGGACGCGGTGGCCCTCATGGGCCGGATCATCCGCCAGACGGCGGATATTGATCCCATGGGCTGTGCAAAGCTTGTGGTCTTTGCCAACGCCGTGGAGGACAACCCATTCATGGCCGGCGCCTTCCACGGAACAGGCGAGCCGGAATGCGTCATCAATGTGGGCGTCTCCGGCCCCGGCGTGGTGGCAAATGCCCTGAAAGCCTGTAAGGGTCAGTCCTTCGACGTGGTGGCCGAGACCATCAAACGCACCGCCTTCAAGATCACCCGCATGGGTCAGTTGGTGGCCCAGGAGGCCTCGCACCGTCTGGGCATCCCCTTCGGTGTGGTGGATCTGTCTCTGGCCCCTACCCCTGCCATCGGCGACAGCGTAGCGGAGATTTTGGAGATCATGGGCCTGGAGCAGTGCGGTACCCACGGCACCACTGCCGCTCTGGCCCTGCTAAACGACGCGGTGAAAAAGGGCGGCGTCATGGCGTCTTCCCATGTGGGCGGCCTGTCCGGCGCCTTCATCCCGGTGTCCGAGGACGCAGGTATGATCGCCGCCGTGGAGGCGGGCTCCCTGTCCATCGACAAGCTGGAGGCCATGACCTGTGTCTGCTCCGTGGGTCTGGACATGATCGCCGTGCCCGGCGACACCCCGGCCGAGACCATTTCCGCCATGATCGCGGACGAGGCGGCCATCGGCATGGTCAACAACAAGACCACCGCCGTGCGTGTGATCCCCGCCGCCGGGAAGGGCGTGGGCGAGCGGATCGACTTCGGCGGCCTGCTGGGCAGCGCTCCGGTGATGCCCCTGCATCAGGGCTCGGCCGCGGAATTCGTGGAACGCGGCGGACGCATCCCCGCCCCGCTGCACAGCCTGAAAAACTGAGCAAACATATGAGAAGCCGTCGGTCCCTTCGGAACCGGCGGCTCTGCTTTAAGCTGTGTGCTTACCACAGTTTGCCCTTCTCCATGGCGTCTTCGCTGATCTCCCAGCCGCGGTCCAGCAGCCAGTAGGTCACAGGGTCGTCGTCGATCGGCTCGCCCTCCTCGATGGGCACGTCGGGCTTGAGATTGCGGATCTTGATCCTCGTCTCATAGGCGCGCAGCTCCTTCACGGTGAAGGGCAGGCCAAGCTCCGCCGCGATAGGCAGCAGCAC
This sequence comes from Oscillospiraceae bacterium, assembly GCA_902778275.1. GTDB lineage: Bacteria > Bacillota > Clostridia > Oscillospirales > Oscillospiraceae > Limivicinus. The sequence goes on along the minus strand of CACYXE010000028.1, from coordinate 19,582 downwards.
CGCCTCGGCCACGGCTTCCCGGATCTCCAGACTGCCGGGATACATGGATTCCTCCGCCAGTACCCGCTGCCGAAGCTGTTCGTCCGCCCGGTACAGCTCAAAAAATTTTTCAACGTTTTCGATCATGATATCTCTCCTTCATGGGATCCTGTGCTTTTACTTTAGCATAATTGCGCAAAATGTCAACGCTCGGGCAAGGCACATTCGGTAAGGCCGTCTCTTGCAATTTGTCGGAAAACTGCCTATAATCTCCACGGAGCCCGCAAAAGGGCGAAAGGACATGCAATATGAAGCTTTTGCTGAACAATCTGCATCATTATCTGCGCCTCTGGGGCCTCTACTGCAAGGGCCTTGGCAAGTGGCTCGTGGTCTCCGGGATCACCGGTCTTCTCTGCGGCGTACTGGGTTCCGCCTTCCATGTGGGCGTGGAGGAAGCTACGGTCTACCGCATGGCCCATCCCTGGGTGCTGTACACGCTGCCCGCGGCGGGGCTGCTGGTGGTGGCCATCTATAAGTTCACCCGCGCCGAGGGGCAGAGCACCAACAACATTATCGACGAGGTGCAGTCCGGCCAGGGGATCTCACTGGCCTTGCTGCCCGCGATCTTCTTTTCCACCATCGTGACCCACCTGGCCGGCGGCTCGGCGGGACGCGAGGGCGCCGCCCTGCAGATGGGCGGAGCCATCGGCTTCCACACCGGGCGGCTGCTGCGGCTGGATGACAAGGATCTGCGCACAGCCACGCTGACCGGCATGGCGGCCTTCTTCTCTGCTCTGTTCGGCACGCCCCTGGCGGCTACCGTCTTCGCCATGGCGGTAGTCAGCGTTGGACTGCTGTACCACGCGGCTTTCATCCCCTGCTTCGTCGCCTCCCTGACAGCCTATGGCATTTCCCTGCTGCTGGGGGTGGCTCCCACCCGTTTCGCGGTAATGGCCCCGGCGGTCAGTGTGAGGATGCTGCTGAGCGTGGCGGTTCTGGCGGCGCTGGCTGCCATGGTCTCCGTTCTGTTCTGCGCCACGCTGCACACGGTCGAGCACCTGTTCCGGCGCTTTCTCCGCAATCCGTGGCTGCGGGCCTTCTGCGGCGGCGCGCTGCTGCTGGTGCTGACGCTGCTGCTGCGCACCACAGACTATAACGGCGCCGGCATGGCCCTGATCACCGCCGCTGTGGAGGAGGGGCAGGCAAAGCCCCTGGCTTTTCTGCTGAAGATCCTGTTCACCGCTATCACCCTGGGCGCCGGCTTCAAGGGCGGCGAGGTCGTGCCCTCCTTCTTTGTGGGCGCCGCCTTCGGCTGTGTGCTGGGCCCCCTGCTGGGGATCCCCGCCGGCTTTGCCGCCGCCATAGGCCTGGTGTCCGTATTCTGCGGCGCGGTGAACTGCCCCATCGCTTCCATATTTCTTTCCGTTGAGCTGTTCGGCGCGGGCGGCCTGCTGTATTTTGCCCTGGCCTGTGGGCTCAGCTATGTGCTCTCCGGTTACAGCGGGATCTATTCCAGCCAGCGCATTCTCTACGACAAGCTGAAGGCCCAGTACATCGACGTGCGCACCAACGCCCATGAGGAAGGCGTGCATACGGAGATGGAACAGAAATACAGTTGATCCCTTACGTGTATATTATGTAAACCGAATTATGTAAAATGATCGGGCGCTAAGTGCTGATACTTACCGCCCGATCCTTTGTGCCTGCTTATACGGCCTTTTTCGTTTTGGCGTTCTCGCTGTACTTTTCGTAGAGGATCTTTGCCTGGGAACCGATGTAGCCGTAGCCGCTGCTGGAGCCGTCATACAGCAGGCCGATCCGTGCCCCGGCAAGAGCCGGGTCCTTGATGGTCTGCAGTTCCTCCCACAGGTCCTCATAACCCTTCATGCTCTCAACCGCGAACGCACACTGCATCTCCGCATCGGAGATCGAGGTGCCCCACTCCTGGGCAAAATCATAAAACTGATCCAGGAGAGTGGCGCTGTACCACATGCCGAGCCCGTATCCGCCGATAACATAATGGACCTTTTCGATGAACAGCTCCTTGGTGGAGCCGTCAGCCAGACCCGCGTCGATGGTGGCGGTAAAGTCTGCCGCCTGGTCATACCAGGAATTCTTGAGGACTGTCGCCCAGTGGGCGGTGGCGTCGGAACGGTAAAAGCTCTCCCGCCAGAACATGGCCAGGATCCCCGCTGTGATGGTATCCGAGGGGGAGTATTTGCCGATCGTATCCCACAGATACTGTTCGGATTCCTCGCTCTTATACTCTGTCACTACGAAGTCCTTTTCTTCCGAAGACGCAGCTTCCGCTGCCTCAGGGCTCTCTTTTTTATTTTTCGCCGCCTTCTCCGATGTTTCAGTGTCTTCTTTTCCATCTTGCGGCACGGGATCCGGGAGCTCCTCCGGTTCCGTTTCGGCCGCGGTTTCTACATCTGCCGGAGCCGCGCAGGCGCTGGAAAACACTACTACGACCAGCAGAAGCAATGTGATGCAGATTTTAATATCTTGTTTGTTCATAACGATCTCCCGCCCTGGAAGGGCTGTCAAGGGACCGGAAAGCCGGATGCCAAACCCCGGATCCCCGTGCCGGTACCTGCTCATACAGCGTATGCAGAGCCTCTTCTCCTGGTGTGAAAAACCGCAGGCCGACACAAGTTATATTCATTTCCAGGCGCTCCGCAAGCGCGTGTTGTCCCCAATCTTACCACATTTCCTTGTAAATTGCAACATTATTGTCCCACTGGCGCTCCACCACCGTGAATATACCTCATTTTTGGTGAATATAATCCCTCTTTCGAGTGGCTTAAATGCGCCAAAAAGAAAAGACGGACGAGAGTCAAAAGCTCTCGCCCGTCTGCTTCTATTCTGTTGTTCAGCCCTCGTTTTCCATCTCGCAAAGCAGCCAGCGAAAGCCGCCGCTGGGGATGGGAAACGCCTTCCTGGGCAGCGTCTCGCCGGTCCACAAATCGTGGAACTGTCCAGGTTCATCGATGGTGATCCAGCATTCCCACTCGCCGAAATTGAACAGGGCCACCAGTTTCTCCCCCCGGTAATAGCGCCCAATGCCCAGCACGCCGTTGTTGCCGGTATTGACCAGCCAGGTATTGGCCGCGGCGTCGAAGACCCGGTAGGAGCGCCACAGCTGCTCCATCCTGCGAATGGACGCGAACAGCTGGCCCTCGGGTGTGTTCGGGTCGCCGCGCTTTTCAGCGGCCTGCCAGTTCATATCGCCCCGATGGAGCCAGCGGCTGTCGTCCGCCTTGAGGGGATCGCTGTGGTAACTGTAATCGTTCTCCTGGGCGATCTCGTCCCCACTGTAGAGTACAGGGATGCCGCTGATGGTGAACATGTAGGCGTGCAGCATGACGTCCAGGCGCACGGCCCATTTGAGTTTTTCCGCATCCTGCTCATAGCGGGCGCTCTCCACGCCGCAGAGGGAGGCGGTAGTGCCGCACAGGCGGGCGTCCCCCAGACGGGGATCGTCGTTGTACAGCTCGCCCCGGGCGGGGCTGCCGGGCCACTTTCCGGTGAGATACTCGTTGAGGAATTTCTTATGGGACACCTCGCCCATACCGAAGTCGCCCAAAAAGGCATAGTCCAGGCCCCAGCCGATGTCGTCATGGCAGCGCAGATAATTGAGGAAGCTGTATTCTCTGGGCAGGGCAAAGACCTGGCACAGCTGATGCTGCAGCAGCCGCACATCTTTGGTCGCCACGGTATGCCAGGTGCTGGCCATGGTGGTCACGTTATACAGCAGATGGCATTCCGGTTTTTCCACGGTGCCGAAGTAGGGCGCCACCTTGGAGGGCTCCATGACCACTTCCCCCAGCAGCAGGGCGCCGGGGCATACGATCTCACACACCATGCGCATCATGCGCACCAGGCTGTGCACCTGGGGCAGGTTGCGGCAGTTGGTGCCCAGCTCTTTCCAGATGTACGGCACCGCGTCCAGTCGGATCACGTCCACGCCCTGGTTGCAGAGATAGAGCATGTTCTCGGTCATGTCGTTAAAAACGACGGGATTGGCATAGTTCAAATCCCACTGGTAGGGGTAGAAGGTGGTCATGACCACCTTGCCCGCCTCCGGGCACCAGGTAAAATTGCCCGGTGCGGTGGTGGGAAACACCTGGGGCACGGTGCGCTCATATTCCCGGGGCACAGTCCAGTCGTCAAAGAAGAAGAACCTCTCCTGATATTCCCGCTCTCCGGCCCGGGCGCGGCGGGCCCACTCGTGGTCCTCACTGGTGTGGTTCATCACAAAGTCCAGGCACAGGGCGATCCCCCGCTCATGGCAGTCCGCTGCCAGGGCGGCCAGATCCTCCATGGTGCCCAGCTCCGGCTGCACCTTGCGGAAATCCGACACCGCATATCCTCCGTCGCTGCGCCCCTCCGGGCTCTCCAACAGGGGCATCAGGTGCAGGTAATTGACCCCGCATTCCTGGATATAATCCAGCTTCTCAGATACTCCGCGGAGGGTCCCGGCAAAGGAGCTGACATACATGAGCATGCCCGTCAGGTCATGGCCCTTGTACCAGTCCGGTTCCTGCTCCCGCTGCAGATCCAGGGCCCGGAGGCTTTCGCCCCGCTCCCGCCACATGCGAAAAAGCATCTCCGTAAAATAGGCGTAAGCCGCCTCATCACCCCGGTAGAGTTCCATATACAGCCAGCGCAGTTCTTCCTCATGGCGCTCAAAACGCCGGCGGAACACCTCGTCCCACGTCCTCTTGTCCATTGGTCAGCCCCCGCAATCTCCTGTGATCTTGTATATCATTATACGAAATGCGACCGCGCAAATCAAGAGCCGCAGGCCGAACCGGAGCGAAAACTTGACACGGATCGACCTGTCAAATCAGAATCCATGTTCATATCCCCTCTCCCCCACTCATATACATGGAGCAAAGAGAGTGCGGGGAGTGGTGTGAGTGCGTACCGATATCGACCAACGGGCCTGCGATCTGGCCGTCTACATCATCGAAAACCAAGCTACCGTCCGGGCCGCCGCCAATCAGTTCGGCGTCTCCAAAAGCACGGTCCATAAGGACTTGACCGAGCGGCTGCCCAGGCTGAACCAGGGACTGTACCGGCAGGTCCGGCAGCTGCTGGACCTGAACAAGGCGGAACGGCATATCCGCGGTGGTCTCGCCACCCGGCGAAAATACAAAGGAGAATAAAATGCAGGGAGTCCTCTCCCTGCATTTTTGTTGTTCCCGTTCAGAGGAACCGGTCCATCCGGCGGTAAACATCTTCCAGGCGCTGCTCCAGCTTGCGGCGCTCGCCCCGCAGATCGGCCCAGAGCTCCTGGTAATTGTTGTACATCTCCTCGTAGTTGCCCCGCAACTCCTCGCGCAGCTCATTTCGGATAGCCTCCCCGGTCTCCCGCTGACGGGCCCGCAGATCCATGAGAGCCGAGATCCGGCGGAAGTATTTATCGGTCAGCTTGTCATGCTCGGGATAATAGCCCCGGCGGTAATTGTCGATCACGGCGCCGTAGCGCTCATAGGCGTGCCTGACCGCGTTCTCCCAGGAGATATAGATGCTCTGCTGGGCGCAGTCCCCCACCCGTCGCATGGCCTCCGGCGCGGCCATCAGTTCCCGGAGCTTTGCCGCCATGGAGGCCCCGTTTTCCTCGATGAGGAAGCCGCTTTCCCCGTCGGTCACATCCTCCGCCGCGCAGCTGCCCTCCACCAGGACGCTGGCCAGGGCGCAGGCCGCCGCCTCCCGGACCACCAGGCCGTTGGTATCGAAGGTGGAGGGGAACAGGAACAGGTCCGCCCGGCAGTACCAGGCTCGGATCCGGCTGCGGTCATGGATGGGCTCGGAAAACAGGACCTTGCCTGACAGCCCAAGGGACTCGGCATAGGCTACCACCTCGTCCTTATCGTTGCCGCCGCCCACAAAGACCATGCGGAAATCCCGGCCCTCCCGGTCCAGCTCCGCCAGGGCGTCCAGGATGATGCGCAGGCCCTTGTACCACATCATGCGGCCCACGAACAGGAACACCGGCAGCCCGGCGGGCAGGTCGAAGTCCGCCGTCACCTCATCGATCAGCGCCTGGTCCACCCGGCCCTGGGGGAAGTCCACCCCGTTGGGCATAACGCTGTAGGGTCCGGTGTAGCCCAGCTTGCGCAGGTTCTCCCCCGCGCCGTTACTGACGGTCCACACCTCGTCGCAGGCGGAAATGTTCTCCACCAGGAGCTTTGCCGCCTCCTCCTGCAGGAGCTTGCTGCGGACGGCGTTGGCGATGTCGATGTCGAACTTGGTGTGATAGGTGAATACCACCGGCGCCTTGATCCGATCCCGCAGCGCGCGGGCGACCATGGTGGAGGTAATGGGACAATGGCTGTGGATGATATCGAAGCCCGCGCTCTCCGCCCGGCGCATCAGCTCCGGGGAAAAGGGCAGGCCCGCCCGGTAGCCCACCAGCCTGGTCATGTCCACGCTGGGATAGCGCAGCACCGGAAAGGCAAAGACGCTGTCGTCCGCCTCCGGGTAATAGGGCGTGATCACCGTGGCCTGGCCCAGCTCGCGGCTGATGATATCCGCGTAATTGGTGACGGCGTTGGCCACGCCGTCGATGGCCGGCGGGAAGGAATCATTGATCAGGCAAACATTCAGTTTCTCCATAAGGGCCTCCGAGATAGAATCTATGATACTGTTATATTATTATACCCAATACCATAGTCGTCTGGCAAGAAAACAGCGCACGATTTTTTCGTGCGCTGTTTTGTATGGGGTTATGCTCAGGCCTTCGCGGCTTCCATGCCGGCGTACAGGGCGGCCTTGTTGCCGTCCAGGAACTTCATCTTCTTCGGGCCAAGCTCCAGCTTGATGGCGTCGATCATCTTGTCGGTCTCCACGCCGTCCACGTCCGCACCCATCATGGAGCCCAGGATCGCAACGTTGGCGCCCTTGGGGTTCTTGACTTCCTCGGCGATCTTGTTGGCGTCACAGTAGACCACGCGGATGTCGTCACGCACGGCCTTGCGGTCGATGATGGAGCTGTTGACGACCAGCAGTCCGCCCGGCTTCACCCTGGGCTCGAACTTGTCCATAGAGGGCAGGTTCATGGCGACGATCACGTCGGCCTGGTCCACCAGGGGGGAGCCGACCTCTTCATCGCTGACGGTGACGGAGCAGTTGGCGGTGCCGCCGCGCATCTCAGGGCCGTAGGAGGGCAGCCAGGAAACATGCTTGCCTTCCAGCATATAGGCCATGGCAACGAACTTGCCGATCAGCAGCATACCCTGGCCGCCGAAGCCGGCAAAAATGTACTGTTTCATCATGATTATTCAGCCCCCTTATCTTTCTTCACACCCAGAGGATAGTAGGGGATCATGTTCTCTTCCAGCCAGGTCATGGCTTCCACAGGGCTCAGACCCCAGTTGGTGGGGCAGGTGGACAGAACTTCGATCAGGCAGAAGCCCTTACCATCCAGCTGATACTGGAATGCCTTTTTGATAGCCTTTTTGGTCTTGAGGATGTTGGCGTTGGTGTTGACCGCGCAGCGCTCGATGTAGTAGGCGCCGGGGATCTCGGACAGCATCTCGGAGATCTTGATGGGCGCGCCGCACCAAGCCTCGTCACGGCCGTTGGGAGAGGTGGTGGTCTTCTGGCCGACCAGAGTGGTGGGGGCCATCTGACCGCCGGTCATGCCGTAGATGGCGTTGTTGACGAAGATGGTGACGAACTTCTCGCCGCGATGGGCGGCGTGCACGATCTCCGCGGTGCCGATGGAGGCCAGGTCGCCGTCGCCCTGATAGGTGAAGACCAGGGTGCCGGGGCGGGCGCGCTTGGCACCGGTGGCCACTGCGGGAGCGCGGCCATGGGCAGCCTCGTACATATCACAGTTGAAGTAATCGTAAGCGAAAACGGAGCAGCCGACAGGGGCGACGCCCATGACGTTGCCGGCTTCCAGCTTGCCCTCCTGGATCAGCTCGTCGATGGATTCCGCCACCAGGCGGTGGATGATGCCGTGGTTGCAGCCGGGGCAATAATGGAACTGCTTGTCAGTCAGCAGTTTGGTTCTTTCAAATACGACAGACATTTACTTGCCCTCCTTCATAGCGAGGATCTCGCTCTTGATCTCGTCGGTGGTGGGGAACTGGCTGCCAAGGTGGCCGAAGAAGCGGACAGGCTTGGCGCCTTCCAGACCCAGTTTTACGTCTTCCAGCATCTGGCCTTCGTTGACCTCAACGTCCAGAACACCCTTGACCTGGTCGCGGCAGATGGTCTCACGCATGGCGTCATAGGGGAAGGGCCACACGGAGATGGGGCGGAACAGACCCACCTTCACGCCCTGCTCACGCAGCTCGTCAATGGCGGTCTTGGCGATACGGGCGACCGTGCCGAAAGCGGTGATGATGAACTCGGCGTCCTCGGTCTTGTAGTTCTCCCAGATCTGCTCGTTGGCCTTGGCCTCTTTGTAGATGGCCTGCAGGTGCTCGTTGTGGATGGACAGGGACTCGGTGTCGATGTAGATGGAGTTGATGACGCCGCGCTTGGTGTCGATGTAGATGGAGTTGATGACGCCGCGCTTGGCGGGATCATCGCCGGGCTTCCAGCCGGTGCAGGCCCAGGGCTTCTTCTCCGGGTCGACCTTGTACTCCACCATCTCGGGCATCTCCACGGGCTCCATCATCTGGGCGATGATGCCGTCGGCCAGGAACAGCACGGGCATGCGGTACTTCTCCGCCTTCTCAAAGGCGAACATCATGATGTCGATGGCTTCCTGGACAGAGGAGGGAGCATAGGTCAGCAGGTGATAGTCACCGTTGCCGCCGCCCTTAACGCCCTGGAAATAGTCGGCCTGAGAGGCCTGGATGTTGCCCAGACCGGGGCCGCCGCGCATGACGTTCAGGATCACGCAGGGCAGCTGCGCGCCGGCGCAGTAGGAAATGCCCTCCTGCTTCAGGCTGACGCCGGGGCTGGAAGAAGAGGTGATGACACGGGCGCCGGTACCGGCCGCGCCGTACACCATGTTGATGGCCGCGACCTCGCTCTCGGCCTGGAGGAAGCAGCCTCCGACCTCGGGCATACGGGCGGACATGTATTCGGGGATCTCAGTCTGCGGGGTAATCGGATAGCCAAAGAAGAAACGAGCGCCGGCACGAATCGCAGCCTCCGCGATCGCTTCGCTACCCTTCATAAGAGTCAGTGCCATTTTTCAATTCCTCCTTATCTTTCTACCGTGATCGCCACGTCAGGGCAGGTCCGTGCGCAGGACGCGCAGGCGATGCACGCCTCCGGTACGACTACCTCCGCGGGGTGGTAGCCCTTTGCGTTGAGCTTGGTCTTGGAAAGGGCGAGTACGTCCTTGGGACATGCTCTGACGCACAAGCCGCAGCCCTTGCAGACAAGCTCATTGATTGTCACCTTTGCCATGTTTCTACCTCTTTTCTGTTATAGTTTTCTAATATTGCTCTAATTAACAAACCGCTTACCGCGGGGACTTACAGATATTCCAGCTGCTGGGGCCGCTTCTCGCCCAGGCTGTTGATCCAGCTGTTCCAGTCGCGCTTCATGTAGATGTCGATGGGCAGGGGCTGACCGATGTACTTGGGGTCGTGCCCCTCGGCCAGAAACTGCTCCAAGAGCGCGGCCTTGCCGGAAGTGAATTTCACCGGGACGCCGGTGCGCTGGGAAACCTCCTTGATCATCTCATAGCCGTCCCGCAGCTCGTCCGGGCCGGTCATTTCCGCCAGGTTCGTGTTGTTGATCATGCCGGTGAGCTTCAGGCGGGAGTGGATCTCCATCTCCTCCTGCAGGTGGATGATCTTCTCCACCGTGCCGGACAGGGGCCTGCGGATATTCACTACGTTCAGGACCTCCAGAGAGCCGGGCTCCAGTTCTACGAAATCCTGGTGATAGCGGCCCAGGGCCGTGGAACCGGTGGAATCGCCGCCCACATCGAAGATGACCGTCTCCCAGTCCATGGCGAAGGCGGAAGCCACCTCGGCGGGCAGGGACAGAGTCTCGATGCCGGAATTGGCGAAGTTGGGAGAGACCAGACGAATCTCCTTCATGCGGGTCATGTTCCCCCGCTCGGTCACGCGGAAATAGGTGTTGACCATATCCAGGTCCAGCAGCTCCGTGCGCTCGCCGCGCTCGGCCGCTTTGAACGCGAAATTCAGCGCCAGCTCACTTTTGCCGCTGCCGTAGTTGCCGATCAAGACGTAAACTTTTTTCATAAGAAAGCCCCTGATGTAGATTTGCAGAGTCCAATCTGCTCCGTATATCATTTTATCATTGTGTCTGTTTTGCGTCAATGAACAAGTTGCATATATTTTTCTTTCCTTTAGCAGCAAAATGACGGCGCTTTCAAATTAGTGTTTTTGATTAAGTGCAGAATTTCGTGATTCTCAGCAATTATGCACATTTTAATTCCCTATTGACATGATAGGAAAAGGGCAGCCCGCCTTGAGTGGGCTGCCCTCGATTCATTCTTCTGATATTTTGCCGTTGGCGACCAGCACGGTACACTCGTTATCCGCCACGGAGGCCACGCCGCCGCCCACCAGGACACGGGCAGTCTCGCCGTTTTCCAGCGTGCAGCGCAGGACTCCCTTCTCCACCGCGCAGAGCATGGGCGCGTGCCGCGCCAGGATACCCACGGAGCCGAAGGGCGTCGGTAGGTTTACATAACTTACTTGCTCATCGAACACGGTCTCCTCTGCCGTGACCACGCTGAGCCGAAACACAGACTTCATAACCGCACCCCTCAGTAGCTGCCGCGCTTGGCGATCACCTCATCGATGCCGCCGCACATCAGGAAAGCCTGCTCGGGCAGATCGTCCACGTCGCCGCCTAGGATCGCCTGGAAGCCTTTGATGGTCTCCTGCAGGGGCACATAGCGTCCCTCCATGCCAGTGAAGTTTTCCGCCACGTGGAAGGGCTGGGACAGGAAGCGCTGGATCTTCCGGGCCCGGTTGACCGTGGTGCGGTCCTCCGCCCCCAGTTCGTCCATGCCCAGTACCGCGATGATGTCCTGCAGCTGCCGGTACTTTTCCAGCACGGCCTGCACGGCCCGGGCGGTCTCATAGTGGTCCTTGCCCAGGGTGGCCGGCTCCAGGATGCGGGAGGTGGACTCCAGCGGGTCCACCGCCGGATAGATGCCCAGCTCCGCGATCGAGCGGGACAGCACGGTAGTGGCGTCCAGGTGGGCGAAGGCCGTGGCCGGGGCCGGGTCGGTCAGGTCGTCGGCGGGCACATAGATGGCCTGCACCGAGGTGACCGAGCCGTTTCTCGTAGAGGTGATGCGCTCCTGCAGATCACCCATCTCAGTGGCCAGCGTGGGCTGATAGCCCACTGCCGAAGGCATGCGCCCCAACAGAGCGGAGACCTCGGAACCCGCCTGGGTGAAGCGGAAGATGTTGTCGATAAACAACAGCACGTCCTGGCCGCCGGCGTCGCGGAAATTTTCCGCGATGGTCAGGCCGGACAGAGGGACCCGCAGACGGGCGCCGGGGGGCTCGTTCATCTGTCCGAAGACCAGCGCCGTCTTGTTGATGACGCCGCTCTCATTCATCTCGTTCCAGAGGTCGTTGCCCTCACGGCTGCGCTCCCCCACGCCGGCGAACACGGAGTAACCGCCGTGCTCGTAGGCGATGTTGCGGATCAGCTCCATGATCAGCACCGTCTTCCCCACGCCGGCGCCGCCGAACAGGCCGATCTTGCCGCCCCGGGAATAGGGGGCCAGCAGGTCCACCACCTTGATGCCGGTCTCCAGCAGCTCCGTAGCGGGCAGGATCTCCGTAAAGCCGGGAGCCTTGCGGTGGATGGGCAGCCGCGCCGCCTCCACCGGGCCCTTGCCGTCGATGGGTTCTCCGATCACGTTGAACATGCGGCCCAGGGTGGCCTCACCAACGGGCATGGTGATGGAGCCGCCGGTATCCCGGGCCTCGCAGCCCCGGGAGATGCCGTCGGTGGAGGACAGCGCGATGCAGCGAACGTCGCCTCCGCCGATCTGCTGCACCACCTCCAGGACCACCTTTCGATCCTCCAGCTGGATCTCTATGGCGTTATACAGCTCCGGCAGGGCACCCTCGGGAAAGTGGATGTCCACCACCGGGCCGATCACGCGTTTAACGATCGCTTTTTCCATGATCTTTCCTCCTGTGGAGCTACCGGGCGTCGTTCAGCGCCGCCGCCCCGCCTACGATCTCGGAGATCTCCGTGGTGATGGCGGACTGGCGGGCGTGATTCAGCTCCAGGGTCAGTTCTTCGATCAGTTCCTCCGTGTTGTCCGCCGCGGCGCTCATAGCCGTCATGCGGGCGGAGTGCTCGCCCGCGCGGGCCTCCAGCAGCACGGAGTACACCGTATTGTCCAGATACATCTGCAGCAGCTTTTCCAGCAGGGAATCCCGGTCCGGTTCGAACAGATAGCGGCTGCCCTCCCCTCTCCCCTTTTCCAGGGAAATGGGCAGCAGCTGCTTGCTGCAGGGGACCTGCTGCAAGACGGATTTGTACTGCTGATACACCAGACGGATCTCGTCGGCCTTGCCGCTGAGATAGATCTCCCGCAGACCGGCGGCCAGCTGCTGGGCCTCCGCCGCCGTGGGCGTGTCGCTGATCTCCACCGTCCGCTCCACGGACAGGCCGGTGCCGAGCAGCAGATCCTTCCCCCAACGGCCGCAGACCACCAGGAAGCAGTCCCGTCCGTCGCTGTGGGCCAGCTCCTCCTGATAGCGCAGCAGGGTGTGGTTATAGGCGCCGCAGAGCCCCCGGTTTCCCAGGATCAGCACATAGCATACTGTCCTCTTCTCCTTATGGGGGCGCAGCAGCGGATGCTCCAGCTCCTGCGCGCCGGAACACACCTCGGCCAGCATCTTTTCACAGCGCCCGGCAAATTCTCCCTGAGCGCCGAAGGCCGACTGGGTCCGGCGCAGCTTGGAGGCCGCCACCATTTTCATGGATTTGGTGATCTGCCGTGTATTTTCGACACTTTTGATCCGCTTATGGATCTTGCGCAGATTTGCCATTCAATCACCTGCTTCTCAGCGGGCTTATTCAAAGCTCTCCTTGAAATCTCCGATCAGCCCGCGCAGCCTGTCCAGCTGCTCCCCGCTCAGCTTGGCGCCGGACAGGATCGCCCCGCGCAGCTGGGGATAGCGCTCGTTCACATAGGGCAGCAGTTCTTCCTCAAAGCGGCCGATGTCCTTCTGGGCCACGGAATCGGCAAAGCCCTCGTTCACCGCGAAGATGGCGATCACCTGATCGGCGGCCGTCATGGGCACGTACTGGCCCTGCTTGAGCAGCTCCGTCATCCGATCGCCCCGATGGAGCGTGGCCTGGGTGGCCTTATCCAGATCGGAGCCGAACTGGGCGAAAGCCGCCAGTTCCCGGTACTGGGCCAGATCCATACGCAGCCGGCCCGCCACCTGCTTCATGGCTCCCAGCTGGGCGGAGCCGCCCACACGGGACACCGACAGGCCCACGTTCACCGCCGGACGCACGCCGGAGTTGAACAGGTCCGTTTCCAGGAAGATCTGGCCGTCGGTGATGGAGATCACGTTGGTGGGGATGTAGGCCGAAATGTCGCCGGCCTGGGTCTCGATGATGGGCAAAGCGGTCATGCTGCCGCCGCCGGCCTCCTCGCTGAGCCGCGCGGCCCGCTCCAGCAGCCGGGAGTGCAGATAAAACACGTCGCCGGGATAGGCCTCCCGTCCGGGCGGGCGGTGCAGCAGCAGGGAGATTTCACGGTAGGCCACCGCCTGCTTGCTCAGATCGTCATAGATGATGAGCACGTCTTTGCCCTGGTACATGAAGTATTCGCCCATGGCGCAGCCCGCGTAGGGTGCGATATACAGCATGGGCGCGGACTCGGAAGCGCTGGCGCAGACCACGATGGTGTAGTCCATGGCGTCATGCTGCCGCAGCTTGTTCACCACGGCGGCCACCGTGGACTCCTTCTGTCCGATGGCCACGTAGATGCAGATCATATCCTTGCCCTTTTGGTTGATGATGGTGTCCAGGGCAATGGCGGTCTTGCCGGTCTGCCGGTCGCCGATGATCAGCTCACGCTGACCGCGTCCTATGGGCACCAGGGCGTCGATGGCCTTGATGCCGGTCTGCATGGGCACGGACACGCTTTTTCGGTCGATGACGCCGGGGGCCGGGCTCTCGATGGCCCGGGTGTGGATAGCATGCAGCTCGCCTTCCCCGTCCAGAGGCTGGCCCAGGGCGTCCACCACGCGGCCGATCAGCTCCTCGCCCACCGGCACTTCGATGATGCGCCCGGTGCGGCGGACCGGCTGGCCCTCCTGCACCCGCTCATAATTGCCCAGCATGACCACGCCCGCGTTGTCCTTCTCCAGGTCCATGACCATGCCGCGCACGCCGCCCTCGAATTCGATCAGCTCCCCGGCCATGGCGTCAGACACGCCGGAGATCCGGCAAATGCCGTCGGACACGCTGATGACGGTGCCGGTCTGATACACGTCCGGATCCCGGCTCACGGTCCGCAGCTGCTGCCGCAGGGCCTCGATCAGATCCTGGTCCACGTTGTCCGCCGCGGCCACATTCTGCTGCGTGCGGCGCAGCAAGCCCGCGACACTGCCGTCATATACGGTATCGCCCACCTTCAGGCAGGCGCCGCCGATCAGGCTTTCATCCTGCACGGCCTTCACTGTAATCTGTTCCGCGCCCGGTTCTTCCCCGGCATCCCGAAGCGCACGGCTCACGGCGCCGCGGACACGCGCCAGACTTTCCTCGCCCGGGGCTTCCGCCGCGCGCAGCTCCACCGCCACACTTCCCTTCTCCCGGAAAGCAGCCAAATCACCCTTGGTGATGCGCAGCTCCCGCTCCGCCCGGGCGATCAGCTTTTCGGTCAAGGCGACACGGGCCGCGGCATACTCGGGCCGCGCGATCAGCTCCGCCGCGCCGGTCACGATCTCCGAAGCGGCTGTATGGTTCATCTCACTGCGCGCCGCGCGGCGCAGCAGCTGGGTTTCTTTTTCGGTCTCACCGGCAATATGGTCCGCAGAACGCCGGTCTGTCTCGGCCGCACTGCGGTCGCCGGCCTCCGCCGCCGTCCGGGCAGCTTCAAGGATCTCCGCGCGTTCCCGATCGCCTGCGGCATTGGCGTCCGGGATCCCATCCAGCAGCTTGCCCGCGTTTTCCGACGCGGCAGCGGACCGTTCCAGATCGCCTTTGATCTGGTCCTGCCGGCCGCCCAGCATCTTCGGAACGAGCTTCTTGCCGATGAAGAACAACACAGCTGCCAAAATGGCAAAGTTCAGCAGTCCATAAAAGATATTCCATCCGCTCATATCCCGGTCATCCCTCCTTCCTGCAGCATACTGTCATCCCTCACTCGTCGCCAAGCAGCCGCTCGGCCAGCAGTTCCGCAAGCTCCGGCCGCGCCTGACTGAGCCGATCCCGCTCGTCCTCACAGCTGGCCGTCAGCTCCGCCTGAGCCTGTTGCCGCGCCTTTCCAGCGGCCTCCCGGGCCTGGGACAGCGTCTCTTCCCGGCGTTGCCGGGCAGCCTCCCCGGCGGTGTTCAGGATGCGCTTTGCCTCCTCGCGGCTGGCCGCCTTTTCATCGGCAAGCCGCTGGTCATTTTCCTGCACCTGCGCCTGGGCGCTGCGCTCGGCCTCCAGTCCCGCGTCCACACGAGCCTGCCGCGCCGCCATAAAGCGGAGGATCGGCGTATAGAGGAAGCGCTTGAGCAGGAACATCAGCAGGAAGAAATTGATGATCGTCCATATGAGCTCTGAAAGATTGATGCTGATCATGGACAGTCTCCTCCCGTTTCTCTCTCGTTCAGATCTTCGACACCAGCATAAAGGCGATCAGCAGGCCGTAGATCGTCAGAGCCTCCATCAGGCCCAGGGAGAGGATCAGCGTGGAGCGGATATCACCGGCTGCCTCAGGCTGACGGGCGATGGCGTCCATGGCCTTGGAAGCGGTAAGCCCCTGGGCGATGGCCGGGGCGATGGTGCTCAGCGCGATGGCGAGCGCAGCCGCGATGGCGATGATTCCAGAAGATGTCATGATGGTTTCCTCCTAAAGATATGTTTTTACGGATCGTATTTTATTCTTCTTCCACCGCTTCCGATACATAGATCGAAAGCAGCATGGTAAACACCAGTGCCTGGATCAGACAAAACAGCAGACTCAGCACCTGCATGACCAGGGGCACCAGAATGGGAAAGATATTATACAGGTTCTCCGTCACCGACTCTTCCCCGTACAGGTTGCCGAACAGACGCAGCGCCAGGGAGAAGGGGCGCACGAACTGCTCGATGATCACCAGGAAGAACAGCGGCAGCGGCATAGCCTTGAACACATGCTTGAAGTACTTGCCGGCGCCCTTCTCCCGCAAGCCGATCACGTGAATGGTGAAGAAGGCGATGACAGCCAGGCCCGCGGTCACCGACAGGCTGGCGGTGGGCACATGGAAGCCATCCAGGTGTCCCGCGCCGGGCAGCAGCCCGGAGTAGTTGCTGACGATGATGAAGATGAAAAAGGTGGCAAAGATCGGGAAGTACTTCTCGGCATATTTCTTGCCCAGCGTCCCGGCATAATAGTTCTGCAGCTTACTCACCGCCATCTCCGCCAGGTTCTGCAGCGGTCCCGGAACCTCCTTCAGCTTGCGGGTGGCGAGCCAGGACAGCAGCGTCAGCACCAGGATGATGCCCCACATGGTGGTGACGGTTCCCGTCACTTCCAGCGGCCCGATACTGAACAGCACTTTTGCGGTCTCTTCCATAGGATCACCCCAATCTGTGAATTGGAAACGGATCGTGTTTGACGTTTCGCTTCATTTGATTTGTTAATAAATATACTACACCTTTTTTGCCGTAAAAGAAAGCCCCGTTTTTCCAAAAGCAGAACATTTGCGCGGTTCTGACCGGGTTCCGCACAAAGCGGCAAAAGCATACAAACCCTTCGCTGAACCGAAAACAAAATAGTCTGGCGCGATCAGCCAGACTTACCATATAAAACACAAGAGCCACCGCACAAAGCAGTGGCTCTTGTATTTGGTGGAGAGTGGCGGACTCGAACCGTCGACCTTCCGCGTGTGAGGCGGACGCTCTAACCAGCTGAGCTAACCCTCCGAAGCTTTTATATGATAGCACATGCCTTTTCAGATTTCAAGAACTATTTTTCAGTTTTCCAAAAAAAAAGCAAAAACCCATTGAAAAAGAGGTTGACATTTTGGTTACTGTCTGTTAAAATTCGATATGCTGTTCAAGCAACAGATGGCGGCATAGCTCAGTTGGCTAGAGCATGCGGTTCATACCCGCAGTGTCCCCGGTTCGAATCCAGGTGCCGCTACCAGAAAAAGGGCGCAGCAAATATACTGCGCCTTCTTTCACGGCGGTAACATGGGTTCGAGTCCCGTACGGGTCACCAAAGCAAACAAATCCGAACCATATCTTCCAGGTTGGAGATGGGTTCGGATTTTGCTATATTTTCGGGCAATTTCCTCCCGCCAACCGGAAGCCGAGAAAGCAGAAGAGAAGGCGATAAGGAGGATTTGTAATGAAGTTTTTGCTCAGTTGTGAGTTCAACATCGACACGGCCCGCGTGGAACTGAAGTATTCCGACGGCTCCATGCTGGCCATCGACTGCGACGCCGTTGAGGACGAGTACACTAAAACCATCCGGCATCGCTCCGCGCTGGACTATTTGGTCTACGATGCCCCGCTGGAATACGCGGAGTTGGTCCTGTGCGGGGATGTGGAGGCGTATTTGAAAAACTCAATAGATTTATTGCAAGATGAATAAGGCTGGCGGGATACTGTACTTGATACAGTATCCCGCCGATTCAGTTGTTAGGTTTTCTGATCGCTTGATCCAATTTTATAGATCTGAGCTGCATCCATTTCAATATGAATTCCGTGTATTTCTACCAATTCTGAAGAAACGGCTTTACAAACATCTGGATCAAATAAAACGACATTAATCCCGCCTGTATTAAGAGAACTGTTAAACCGCAGGCCATCAAATCCCATGTTTTTGACTTCCTCGGCTAGAAATTGTGTAGCGATATATTTAGCAGGATCTCCATTGAATGGTCTAGAAAACATTGCGCCAATAGCTCCAAACAATTTGGACGAAGCATACTGCTCGACAGATTCAAACGATTGATTCTCAAGCGATTGCTTTGGCAATGTAAGGTCGTATAATTTGACATCCTTAACCAATCTAAACCGCGCAACGCTTACTTTGTCTCCGATAATCGGACGAACTTCATATACCGGAGTGTCTTGATCTTCACAAACATATAAGTATCGAATATGGTCGGGATTTGCGCGTCCATTTTTTACTTGGTCCGGTTCAGGAGCTGTTGAATCGCGGGCACCATACCCCTTATACTTGACGCTTTTCCGCCACTTTAGCTGAGCATTTCTTATAGCTATTTGCTCGGTGCTATACTTCCGTTGACCATCATTGCTCGCGAAGAATTGAGCATTTGAGAGAGCGTTTACTTTTTGGGGCTTATTCCACGTTTTCAATATTTCTTTTATCTGCTCATCTGTTTTTCCAAGCTCCTGAAGATAGTATTTTACCAACTTGTCTATGCTGAAGTCTTTGAATACTCTAGCACGATAATAAGTTTTCCCGGTTGGGACGATTATAGTTGATTCTTTCTTGTGGCTATGTATTTCATCGACAACTGCACTCTTTGAAGAAAATCTGTTTTTGTATATTAAGTCATTCTCAAACTGCTGTATCTGAGCATCCGTCTTTTTATCAGCTTCTGACAACAATAATAACATGGTTAGAAACAACCACTGGTCATCAGCGCTCAGATTATTAAACTCATCCATATTAAACTCTTCCATGAAAACACCCTCTATCTATTGTCTCAAGTATATTCGATTAGGAAGAAACTATCTTTTACTTTATCTCTTGCTCCAGGGCATCAAACTCCGGGGTGGAGAAGAATTCTGCGAGGGTGATATCCAGACCGTCGCAGATCTTTTTTATTGTCAGGATCTTGGGATCAACACTTCTGCCGTACAGGATGTTTTTCACGGATGACGGCGGCAGGGCGCACATTGTCGCAAGTTTATTGATGGAGATATTCCGTTCCGCGCAGAGCCGCAGAATCCGGTTCTTGATGGCCGTAATCGTATCCATATCATCGCCGTCCTTTCTCTTGCAAGCATATAGAATCTGACTTGCAAAAGTAGGCTATCCATGCTACTATTTAGGCTATACATAGCCTAACTTACATAAAAGGGGCGAGGGTATGGACTACAGAAAAGATCTGCTGCTGGGTTCGGCGGCGCGGCTGTATAGCATGGGCGTGGATCTGGATACGGCGCGGGCCAAGCTCAAAGAGCTGGTGGAGCAGGGCGTTCCCTATGATTCTGACGAGATGAAGTTGGCCTACCAGGACTTCAAAGAGTTGGAACAGCAGTGGAAAGCGCTGGAGCGGCAGCACCTGGAGCTGCGGGACGAGATCGTGAAGGACGGGCAAGGCTGACACAGCCCTATTTCTCTGACAACTGAATACAGACATCAGGGTTTCCTCCATCGGGCATAATAGTTTCAAACAGATGGGAGGAGATCGAAACATGTACACCTATGGCTATATACGGGTTTCGTCGCGGGATCAGAATGAAGACCGGCAGCGGATCGCCATGCGGG
>CACYXE010000027.1 GCA_902778275.1 Oscillospiraceae bacterium | reverse complement strand
CTTGGCCTCGATGGCCTGGTGGAGCCCTTCGGAATAGCGGCGGCCCAGCATCAGGCGGCCGGTGAACTCATCGACGATGATGATCTCCCCGTCCTTGACAATGTAGTCGATATCCCGCTTCATGACGCCGTGGGCCCGCAGGGCCTGGTTGATGTGGTGGCTCAGGGTGGCGTTCTCGATATCCGCCAGGTTCTCCAGGCCGAAGGCCCGCTCCGCCTTGCTGATGCCCCGGGCGGTCAGGGTGGCGGTTCTGGCCTTTTCGTCCACCACATAGTCCGCGTCCAGGTCCTCGCTCTCCTCCTCCTTTTCATCCACGGACGCGTAGACCACCTTCTTCAGCCGGCTGACGAAATCGTCCGCCTGGCGGTAGAGGTCGGTGCTCTCATCGCCCTGGCCGGAGATGATCAGGGGGGTACGGGCCTCGTCGATGAGGATGGAGTCCACCTCGTCCACGATGGCGAAGGGGTGGCCCCGCTGGACCATGGTCTCCTTGTAGATGGCCATGTTGTCCCGCAGATAGTCGAAGCCCATCTCGTTGTTGGTGCCGTAGGTGATGTCGCAGTTGTAGGCGGCGCGGCGCTCGTCGGAATCCAGGCCGTGGACGATCAGACCCACGCTCAGCCCCAGGAAGCGGTGCACCTTGCCCATCCACTCGCTGTCGCGGCGGGCCAGGTAGTCGTTGACGGTGACGATGTGCACGCCCGCGCCGTTGAGGGCGTTCAGATAGGCGGGCAGCACGGCCACCAGGGTCTTGCCCTCGCCGGTCTTCATCTCGGCGATACGGCCCTGATGCAGCACAATGCCGCCGATCAGCTGCACCCGGAAGGGCTTCATGCCCAGCACGCGCCAGGCGGCCTCCCGCGCGGCGGCGAAGGCCTCGGGCAGGATGTCGTCCAGGGTCTCGCCCTGGGCCAGGCGCGCCTTGAACTCGTCGGTCTTGGCACGAAGCTCGGCGTCGCTCATGGCCTCATATTCCGGCTCCAGCTTCTCGATGGCATCGGCGATCGGATATATGCGTTTCAGCTCTCTGTCGGAATAGCTCCCGAACAGCTTGGTAAAAAGTCCCATAGTATGCTTCCTTTGCTTTGTCCATAGTGATACAGAATAGAGTATAGCACACATTTGTGAACAAAAAAAGGGTTTTATTGGCGTTGTTTTTCGCGGAATGAAAAACCGTCGGCGTCCGGACAGGCCGGGCGCCGACGCGCTGTGATCCGTTTTTTATGTGTGTGCCGCTTGTGGGGGATCGAACCCGATCTGATGCAGCACCATGTTGATAAAATACGGTGACTGTGAATCCTCATCACTCACGGAGAGCGTATACACCATATTGTCTATACGCAGTATTGCCCAGCAAGTCCTGGTAAAGGCAGGGTCTCCGGTATTTTCTCTGAAATAGCAATAGGCATAATGGTCTCCCGCTCCGGTATTATAAGGAGAGTAAGCGGCCTGGTCCCCTGTGCTGTCTGCCTGACCATAATACACGCTGTAAACGGCTTCCGCATAAACGAGCTGCGCGCTTTGTTCATCCGATAACGCGGCGGCAAACAGTTCGATGGACGTCCACCCGTCTTCTGATGCGCCATAGATCTCCCATCCGTCGACGGCCGATTCCGCCAGATCCCGCCCTTGCGTTATGTCTTCAACATACTCTGCTCCAAATTCCCTGCCCTGTCCTATGATCGTCGCTTCCATCCTGGTCTCGCGGACAGCTTCAAGCCACAAATCGGGTGAATCGGGGATCCTGTATGAATTGATTTGCAGCGGCTCCCACTGGCCGCCCGGCATTTCATTCCATACACCGCTTGCTTTATCATATTGATATGTTCCCTTATATTGAGAACTCGCCGCCGCATGGGGATATGTTACTTTGAGATCTATCTGTATCGTATCGCTGTTCGTACTTGTCTCGGGATCATGCGAGACCGAGTAGGAATACTCATACTCTCCGTAGTAGGGATTATAATTCACAAAATTTTCGATCAGCCGTTCGATCGTCTTATCCGGTACCTTCTTCGCCCACCCGCAGCCGGCGAGGCTGATGATCATCAGCGCGCAAAGCGCGATGCACACAATTCGTTTCATGCTGCCGTCTGCCTTTCCCGTTCTTTTTCATCCGCTTGCCAAGCCGCAGCTATCCTTAGATTTCAGAATATGTCACTTTCATTCTCTTGTCAATCATAATGACTATATGCTGGCGAAAAGCGGCGGGAACTGCCGTCAGATACCGCAGTTCCCGCCGTTACGCATATTTGTTATCTTTCTTTATTTGGTGTAGATTTCCAGCACGTCCTGCCGGTCCGCGAACTTGTCGGGCTCCTCACAGCTGGGTACCGCCCGGGCCGCCATCACCGTCATCGGCTCGTCCAGGGCAACGGTCACGTGGACCGGCCCCATCTCCTTGTACGGGAAGCTACCCACAGAGACCCACTTTTCTCCGTTGTAAACATAGATGGTGCGGGTACCGAAGACCTTGGCGTGCTCCACCTTATCCGCTACGGAGATCACCTGATAATCCAGGGTGAAGCCGGTGCAGTTTTCCACGGGCTCCTCAAAATACAGATAGCGGCCGGCGGTTCCGGGCCAACGCCCCCAGGACCAGACAGCCGAGCTGATCTCCTGCTTCAGGCTGCCGCCCGGCGTGCCCAGCTCCACCACGCGGCCCGGGTATTCATCCACCAGGAAGCTGCTGGGGATCCATGCCGAGACCAGGACCTGACACGCGGTATGATACTGGATGCAGGAATAACCGTTCTGCTCCGCCAGGACCCGGACGCGGCTGCCGTGGAACACCACGGCCCGGGGCCGCTGCATGCCCTCCCGGGGCTCGGAATAGCCGTAGAGGCTGAACAGCTTCTTGCAGCTTACGTATTTATATACGTAGTCTGACAGATAGCTGCCTTCCTCGGGCAGGGTGATCTTCTTATCGTCGCCGGTGGCGACGATATCATCCGCGCTGGGGCCGTTCCCCGCGGCAAAGGCGGGCACCGAAAGGGCCGCCATCATAGCAAGCACAAGGACAAATACAAGAACTTTTTCAAGGCGTTTCATCGTCTGCTCTTCCTTTCTCATAATGACTATATGATGGCGAAAAGCCAAAACGCTTTTCGTCGGGCGAATGATTCAAAGAATCATTCGCTGCCAAACTAGTCGTTTGGCAGCGAAATCAATCGAACTTTCGATTGATTTCGCCATCCGATAATCATTATCGCGCCGGAAATCCGGAGAGGATCCCTTGATACCGTATTTATGTTCTTATTATACCATACTCCCCGCCCATACTGCAACCAAAAGTGCATTTCCGTTTCAGAGTGAGAAAAGAATCTTGTCCAGCACCGGAAACTGTGGTACAATACCGACTTGGAACAGAAAGAAACAGCGGGGGAAATGCGTATGAACCGAATCGGCTTTGACAACGACAAATACGTTAAGCTGCAGTCCCAGAACATCCGGGACCGGATCTCCAAGTTCGGCGGAAAGCTGTATCTGGAATTCGGCGGAAAGCTCTTTGACGATTACCACGCCTCCCGGGTCCTGCCCGGCTTCCAGCCGGACAGCAAGGTAAAGATGCTGCTGGAGATGAAGGACGAGGCGGAGATCGTCATCGCTATCTCGGCGGACGATATCGAGCGCAGCAAGCGCCGGGGCGATCTGGACATCACCTATGACGACGATACTCTGCGCCTGATCGACGCCTTTCGGAGCATCGGCCTTTACGTGGGCAGCGTGGTCATCACCCACTACAGGGGCCAGGCCATCGCCGACAAGTTCATCGCCCGGCTGGACGCCCTGGGCATACGCTCCTACAAGCACTACATCATCCCCGATTACCCGTCCAACATCTCCCTGATCGTCTCCGACGAGGGCTTCGGCCGCAACGAATATATCGAGACCTCCCGCGGCCTGGTGGTGGTCACGGCGCCCGGCCCCGGCAGCGGCAAGATGGCCACCTGCCTGAGCCAGCTGTACCACGAGCACAAGCGGGGCGTCAATGCGGGCTACGCCAAGTTCGAGACCTTCCCCATTTGGAACCTGCCTCTGAAGCACCCGGTCAACCTGGCCTATGAGGCGGCCACGGCGGATCTGGACGATGTGAATATGATCGACCCCTTCCACCTGGAAGCCTACGGCGAGACCACCGTCAACTACAACCGGGACGTGGAGATCTTCCCCGTGCTGGAGGCCATGTTCAAAACCATCTACGGGGAAAGCCCTTATAAGAGTCCCACGGATATGGGCGTCAACATGGCGGGCTACTGCATCGTGGACGACGAGGCCTGCCGGGAAGCCTCCAAGCAGGAGATCATCCGCCGCTACTACACCGCCGCCTGCTCGGTGCGTCAGGGTCTTTCCGCCCCGGCGGAGCAGCGCAAGATCGAACTGATCATGAACTCCATGGGAGCAAGCGCAGCGGACCGTCCCGTGGTGGGCGCCGCCCTGAAGCGGGCCGAGGAGACCGGCGGCCCCGCCGTGGCTATCGAGCTTGCCGACGGGACCATCATCACCGGCAAGACCTCTTCCCTGCTGGGCGCCTCCTCCGCCTGCCTGCTCAACGCCCTCAAGCATCTGGCCGGCATCGACAAAAAGCTGCTGCTGATCGCGCCGGGCATCATCCAGCCCATCCAGCACCTGAAGGTGGAGCATCTGGGCAACCACAATCCCCGGCTGCATACCGACGAGCTGCTGATCGCCCTGTCCATCTGCGCGGTGACCAACCCCATGGCGGGCTACGCCATCGACCAGCTGGATAAGCTGCGGGGCTGTGAGGCCCACTCCTCCGTCATCCTCTCCCATGTAGACGCGGATCTGTTCAAGAAACTGGGCGTGAACATCTCCTTTGAGCCCAAGTACCAGGCCAAGAAGCTGTTCCATAAATAATATCGGGTAAAAACCAGGGCCCGCCGCAAAACAAGAATCGCCCTGTCATTCCGAGAAAAAAAGGCCGCTGCTGCGGCCTTTTTTGCGTGGGAATCCGTCTCTTATCCAGAAAAAACGGATTGCCGCGGGCCGCAAGCGGCCCTCGCAATGACAGATTCGGATGTTTTGCAGCGGACCTTTTGTTTCAGCGCGAGTCGGCTTTCCGGTCCGTCAGGAAGCGGCGGCGGTATTTCAGCTCCGCGTATTCGCTGATCCGCCCCATGTACAGCAGATCCGCCGCGCCGCCGACGACGCCCAGCACCGGGATCCCCTGCAGGAACTTCATGGTCAGCAGCTCCCGGCTCAGCGCCTGGGCCGCCTCCTCCGTCAGCTCTGTCAGGCTCTTTGCCTCCGGCCAGCCCCCGGTGGAAATGAAGGTGTTGAGCTCCGCGTCCGCCCGGTACAGTTCTTCTCCCCATTGGAGAGAAGCCGCGATCACACGAAGCAGAAAGGCCCGCTCCCGGTCCCCCTCATAGTCATACCCGTAGCGCATGGCGATCTCGTAGACGTTCCGCAGCAGCAGGGCGCTGAACACCGCCACATCCGCAAGGCCGATGCCCAGCACGCCCAGACCGATGCCCGCCGCACCGGAGACCGCCGTGTGCAGCGCCGCCGTGCCGCCCGCCCGGCGGGAAAAGGTGCGCAGATCCTTTTCCTCGCCCCGCTGCTGCAGGGCGTAGCTGTCCAGCAGATACTGCTCGGCCAGCTCCGGCAGCTTATAGGTCTTTTCGATCAACGCCGTCCCCTTATCAAAAATCAGCGCGAAGGCCTTGGCAAAGGCGGCGTTCAGCGTGGCCTCCAGCTTCTCCGGCACCTTGTCGGACAGCCAGTTGTCCAGCTTTTTCTCCCGCCGCCTGGCGCGCCGCTGCAGCAGCTGCCGTTCCTGACGTTGGAGTCTCGCCCATTCTTTTTCATACGCTTGCTTCTGCATCTTGTTTCCTCATTTCTTCAGCTGGCCCGGGCTCACGCCAAAGCTGGCCTTGAAGGCCCGGTGGAAGGCGGAATAGTCCGCAAAGCCGCTCTCCGCCGCCGCCTGGTTGGCGGGGACGCCCTCCCGTATGAGGCGGGCCGCCGTCAGCAGGCGCTTCTGGCGGATGTAGGCGTGGACCGTGCTGCCGGTCTGGGCCTTGAACAGGCGCATGAAATGGTAGCGGCTCAGATAGGCCTGCTCCGCCAGACTGTCCACCGTCAGTTCCCGGCTGAGATTCTCATTGATGTAACTGAGGGTGCGGCGGATCTTGGGGTCGTACTGCCGCTCCCCCTCCGTACCGGCGGCCCCCATACGGCCGATCTGAATGAGCATCTGCATCACCAGGGTGTCCCGCATGGCCTGGGCGCCGTAGTCCTCCTCGGAAGCGGTCCGCTCATAGGCGGCGATGATGTCCGCCAGGGTCTGCCGCTGCTGCGCGTCCGGCACCAGCAGATACTGGCCGGTCCGGTCCGCCGTCTCGAAGCAGTCCATCAGCCGGGCCTCCGGCAGGCAGCGGTCAAAGTACTGCCGGTCCAGATAGAGGATGATCCGCTCATAGGGCACACTGCGGTCGATGTCGGCCCGGTGGATGGCGTGGTGCTTTACCAGCAGCACCGTCCAGGGCCGCAGGGTATAGAGACTGTCCTCCACCGCGTAGTCCACCTTCCCCTGGATCAGCAGCACGAACTTGTCAAACTCGTGGAAATGAAAGTCCCGCTCCTGCCCGGCGGTGTCCCGCAGGTGGAAATAATGATAATGCTCCAGCAAATAGCCCTCCCGGCTGTAATGCTTTCGCTCCTGCCGCATATGCTCACCCCTCTCCGCATATACTATACAGCACTTTTTGCAAGGTTTCAAGCATTCATCACAATTTACATGTCCTGGCATTGCAAATATAATGGGAGCGGATTATAAAGCAGGGAGGGTATCTCTATGGCAGACAACAACATCCGGAAGGGCAGTTTCCTGCAGAACAACTGGTTCTTCTTTACCATGATCCTGGGCATCGTCCTAGGCATCATCGTCGGTTTCGCCTGGCCCGGCGCCGGCGCGCTGGAGCCTCTGGGCACACTGTTCATCAACATGATGTTCTGCGTGGTCGTTCCGATGGTCTTTTTCTCCATCTCCTCGTCCATCGCCAATATGAAGAGCGCACGCCGCGCCGGCAAGCTGATGGGCACCACGGTGCTGACCTTTATGTGCACCACCATCATCGCCTCGGTGATCATGTACGTCATCGTGCGCTTCGTTCCCATCTACATGGGCGACCCGGCCTTTGAGGCGGGCGCCTCCGAACCCATGAGCGCCGGGGAGATGATCGTCGGCTTCTTCACCAAGCCCGACTTTCCCGAGCTGTGGAGCCGCCGCTCTATCCTGCAGCTGATCATCGCCGGCATCTTCTTCGGCTTCGGCGTGCAGATGTGCGGCGGGCCCGAGACCCAGGTGGCAAAGCTGCTGAGCGAGATCACCAATGTGCTGATGAAGGTCATCAAGCTCATCAGCTACTACGCGCCCATCGGCTTCTTCGGCTTCTTCGCGGCGCTGGTGGCCGCCCACGGCGCGGACTTCGTGTCCAGCTACGCCCGGGCGATCATCCTCTACTACATGGTGGCCTTCGCCTACATGTTCCTGTGCTTCCCGCTCTACGCCCGCTTCGGCGGCGGCAAGGGCGCGGTCCGGGTCATGTTCAAGCACCTGTTCCGCCCGGCGGCCGTGGCCTTCGGCACCTGCTCCAGTGTGGCGACCATCCCCACCAATATGGAGGTCTCCGAGGACACCGGCATTTCCAAGGACGTGACGGACATCGTGCTGCCCATGGGCGCCACCATGAACATGGACGGCTCCGGCATGAGCGCCATCATCAAGGTGGCCTTCCTCTTCGGCATGTTCGGCAAGGACTTCGCCACCACCGACGCGCTGCTGGCCATCGTGATCGCCACGGTCTCCTCCGTGGCCATGAGCGGCATCCCCGGCGGCGGCGGTACCGGCGAGCTGGTACTCTGCTCCCTGTTCTTCCCGGAGCAGCTGGCCGTGGCCTTCCCCATCGCCCAGGCCATCGGCGATCTGGTAGACCCCCCCGCCACCATGGTCAACGCCGCCGGCGACTACGTGGCCTCCTACGTGGTCTCCCGCTTCAACGACGGCAAGGATTGGCTGCAGAAGAAGCTGCGCGCGGATTCCGGGACCTGAGATGCGCTATACCAAGATGCACGGCGCAGGCAACTCCTTCCTGCTGACGGAGGATCTGCGCGGCGAGCTTCGGGGCGAGGACCTGTCGGTCCTCGCCCGGCGGCTTTGCGATGAAAAAACCGGTCCCGGCGCGGACGGTCTCATCGTCCTGGAAGGTGCCGACGACGCCGATGTGAGCATGCTGTTCTATAACGCCGACGGCAGTCTCGGAGAAATGTGCGGCAACGGCGCCCGCTGCCTGGCCCGCTACTGCGCGGAGCGCGGCCTGGCCGCCGATCCGGAGCATATCCGCATCCGAAGCACCGCCGGCCTCGTGCTGGGCCGCCGGATCAGCGAGGAGCAGTATCAGATCCGGCTCAACGATCCCAGCGTGATCGAGCATCGGGACGTGCCCCTGGCGGACAGGACCATTGCCTGTACCTATGTGGAGTTGGGCGACCCCGGTATCCCCCACGCGGTCACGGAGGTTTCGCCGGAGGACCTGGAGGACCTGGACGCGCTGCGGCCTCTGGGCCGGATCCTGCGCCGCAGCCCGGTCTTTCCCAAGGGCGCCAACGTGACCTTCCTGTGCTTTGACGGGCCAGCCAGCGTCCGGGCCGTCACCTTTGAGCGGGGCGTGGAGGATTTCACCCTGGCCTGCGGCACCGGCTGCGGGGCCTCGGCGGTGAGCCTGGCCGCGGCGGGACGGATGACGGGGAACACACTGACGATCCATATGCCCGGCGGCACTCTGTTTGTAGCCTTTCGCCGGGAGGGGGGACGGATCTGCGATCTCCTGCTGACCGGCCCCACCTGTATGGTGGAGACCGGGGACTTTTCTCTGTAAACGGAATAAAACCGGCGCCGCATCCCATCGGGTGCGGCGCTGATTTCTGCGTCATTCCGTGATCTGCGCCCGGTTGCCTACGTTTGCAACCGGCGGTTGCGCAAGTTCCAAGTGGGCTTTCTTGCCTGTAATGGGTAATTTTGCTATACTGAAGCCGCAAAACAAAAACGGCGATGTTCTTCGCAAAGCAAAATAACGTTCAGGAGGAACGCGAATTATGATATTGGCAGATAAAATGATCGAACTAAGGAAAAAGAACGGCTGGTCCCAGGAGGAGCTGGCCGAGCAGCTTGGCGTCAGTCGGCAGTCCGTTTCCAAATGGGAGAGCGCCCAGTCCGTGCCCGACATGGAGCGGATCATCCGCCTGTCGGAAGTCTTCGGCGTCAGCACCGACTATCTGCTCAAGGACAGTATTGCAATAACAGAGGACTTGCCGGCCGTCGAGCAGCCCGGTACCCTGCGGCGCAGCGTGAGCATGGAGGAGGCCAACGCCTTCCTGCAGGTGCGCGAGCGCAATGCCGGCCAGATCGCCGTAGGTGTGCTGCTGTGTATTGCCTCCCCCATTCTGGTGATCCTGCTCACCGGCGGGATGGAGGCCGGGCGCTTCCCCGTAACGGAAGTACAGGCCACAGGCCTGGGGCTTGTGGCGCTTTTTGCCATGATCGGCGGCGCGGTGGCGCTGTTCGTCATCAGCGGCCTGCGCAGCCGCGGTTTCGCGTATCTGGAAAATGAGACCATCGACACGCTCTACGGAGTCAGCGGCATGGTGCGCGAGCGGAAAGCCCGGTTCCAGTCTACGCACGCCCTGCAGCTGACGCTGGGCATCGTGCTGTGTGTAGTCGCCGTGGTGCCGATTTTCGTGGCGATGCTCTTTTTCGGGGAAGAGGATTTCCCTGTGATCGTGGGTACCTGCTGCATGCTGGCCATCATCGCTGTGGGTGTACTGCTGATCGTCCGTTCTTCTATCCTCTGGTCCGGCTTCCAGATGCTGCTGGAGGAGGGAGACTACAGCCCGGAGGCCAAGGCGGATCGCCGCCGCTACGGCTCCCTGGGCGGCATCTACTGGGGGCTCGTGACCGCGGTCTACCTGTGCATCAGCTTCATCACCAACGCCTGGGAGCGGACCTGGATCATCTGGCCGGTGACCGCCGTGGCCTACGGCGCGGTTTTCGGGATCGTCAAAGCCCTACACAGGAAAAACAGCTGAGCCCCCCATCGGGCGGAAAACGGGAAGTCCCGGCACACAGCCGGGACTTCCCGTTTTTGATCAGCTGCATTCAGATCAGCAGCAGGAGGAACACCGCGGCGATGCCCGCCAGCACGCAGAGCACCATGGGGCATTTCCTCCAGGCCAGCAGCCCCGACACCGCCACGCCCGTCAGGCCGATCCAGGGCCGGGCGGCGTCCATGCTGAACACCCCGGGGAACACCAGCGCCGACATGGCGGTATAGGGGATCAGCTTCAAAAACTTCTCCGTCCGCGGGCCCAGCTTCACCTTGCCCAGCAGCAGCACCGGCAGCATGCGGGGGATGTAGGTCACCACCGTCATGCCCAGAAACAGGAGCAGCGCCGTCTTATTGCTCATGGGCCGCCTCCTCTCCCAGATCCACAAAGAACACGCCCAGGAAGGCGCACAGCAGGGTGGACACGATCAACGCCCAGCTGGAGGCCATGACGCGGCACAGCAGGGTGTTGCACACCGCGGTCAGCACCGCCAGCGCGGACAGGCGGCCGTTGCCCTTGAGCCCGGGCACCAGCAGGGCGATAAACAGAGCGTACAGCGCCACCCCCAGGCTGGCCGACAGGATCGCCGGCAGGAAATTGGTCAAAACCGCCCCCAGCAGGGACCCCACGAACCAGGCCAGGTAGGTGATCAACCCCAGGCCCAGGAAAAACCACACTGTGAGATCCTTTTTCGCCGTGCCGGTAGTAAACATGGCAAAGCTCTCATCCGTGACCCAATAGGCCCCCAGCAGGCGAGGCGCCCTGGCCGAAGGCTCCATCTTCTCGAACACGCAGGTGCTCATGATGATGTGCCGCAGATTCAGCAGGAAGGTGGCGATGATGATGGCCGCCAGCTGCGCCCCCTGGATCAGCATGCCCGCGGCCATGATCTGGCTGGCGCCGGCAAAGACCATCAGGCACATGAGGGCGATCTGAAAGGTGTCCATGCCCGCCTGCCGTGCGATGATGGCGTAGGAGATCGCCACCGGCAGAAAGCCCATGACGATGGGCGTCCCCGCCTTCATGCCCCGGATAAATTGTTGCCGCTTGCCGTTCATATCGTCTCTCCCGGATAAAGTGTTGCCATGATACCGTATATGGCAAAAAAAGTCAACAGCATGTGGGCAAACCGTTTTGTTTTCCGCCCCTGTTCGCCCGCTTTTGCACAAGATATGGTGTATGCTCCCGGTATAGAACCACTACATAAGGAGGTCATGGGATGCAAAGTCTGCGTACACGGCCGGGCCTTCGCCGGGGTGCCGTCCTTTACCTGCGCCCGGAGGACATTTCCCCCAACCCGGTGCAGCCCCGGCGGCATTTTGATCAGGAGGCGCTGGCGGAGCTGAGCGAGAGCATCCGCAGCTACGGGATCCTCAACCCGCTGACGGTCCGCCAGCGGGGCGGGCGCTACGAGCTGGTGGCCGGGGAACGCCGCCTGCGGGCGGCCCGTATGGCCGGGCTGCGGGAGCTGCCCTGTATCCTGCTGGACGTCGACCTGGAGGACGCGGGGCTGATCGCCCTGGTGGAGAACCTGCAGCGGAAGGATCTGGATTTTCTGGAGGAGGCGGAGGGCCTGCGCCAACTGATCGACCGCTTCGGGCTCAGTCAGGAGGACGCGGCCCGGCGCATCGGCAAGTCTCAGTCGGCGGTGGCCAACAAGCTGCGCCTGCTGCGGCTGCCCGGGGATATCCTGGAGGCGCTGCGGGACAACGGCCTGACCGAGCGGCACGGCAGAGCCCTGCTGCGCCTGCCGGACGCGGACAGCCAGCGCGCCGCCCTGTCGGTGATCCTGGAACGGGGCATGACCGTGGCCGCGGCGGACGCCTACATCGACGCTCTGCTCAGCGCGCCGGAGGCGGTGGCAGAGCGTGAGAAGCCCCACCGGACCTTCGTGCTCAAGGACGTGCGCATCTTCCTCAACACCCTCAGCCGCAGCATCGACCTGATGAAGCAGGGCGGCATCGACGCAGGGATGCGCCGGGAGGAGACGGACGAGGCACTGATCCTGACCATCTCCATCCCCAAGGCCCGGCAAACGACATAAAACGAGCCCGACCCCCGTATACTGGCAGTAAGCCAGTTTACGGGGGTCAAGTCATGATCAGTTATTTTTCGTCTCTGCGCTATAAGGAAGTCATTGATATCCACAGCGGTTTCCGCCTGGGCTACGTCTGCGACGCGGAATTCGACGAAAAGGAGGGGCGGCTGCTGTCCCTCATCACACCGGGCCGGGCCAGATTCTTCGGGCTCCTGGGCCGGGAGGACGACTACATCCTGCCCTGGCCCTGCATCGTGCGCCTGGGCAGCGACATCATCCTGGTGGAC
This sequence comes from Oscillospiraceae bacterium, assembly GCA_902778275.1. Taxonomy (GTDB): domain Bacteria; phylum Bacillota; class Clostridia; order Oscillospirales; family Oscillospiraceae; genus Limivicinus. The sequence continues at coordinate 13,745 of CACYXE010000027.1, read as the reverse complement.
GTGAAGGAGGACTTCTGCCGCCGCAAGCGGCAAAAACGCAGGCCCTTTTGAAGCCGCCCGCGGCAGGTACTCAAAGCAAACCGCCGCGGGGCTTATTCTGACACGTTGCTCACGAGCAGCGAAAAAGCCGCCCAAACGGGCGGCTTTTCACATTTACTTTGCGTAATCGACAGCGATCAATCCTTTGCTTTCTCAACTTTGCGAAAAAACACACTTTGCGAAAAACGACTTCAGCACATCGGCCGTTTCAACCGGCTTTTCGTTCAGGCTCATATGCGTGCATCCCTCAAAAATAGAGATCTCCGCGGGAGCCGAAACGTTTTTGGCAACATACTCGGCAGCGCTCATGGGATAGATCGGCTTTTCCGGGATGATGTACAGCGTCGGCACCGTGATCTGCTTCACGGTCTCTCGATAGTCCCTGGTGAACATGGACTGCCACAGGGCCAACAGCGGCAGAGAGTGATTCGTGCCCTTCAGTCCGGGCGCCACAAGGTCCTTCATCGTCTCAGGGAGTGCAGCGAAGTCCGGCAGCAGCAAGCGCCAGAATTTCCACATGAAATCGGTCGGCTGCTGCGCGAGCATCTCCATGTCATTGTGGAAGTCATCCACAGTGTAGTTGCCAAAAGCACCGGATTCCCAAACATCGTCTGTAATGAGCTTCGGACTCATATCAAGAATCGCGATCTTTGAGATCCTGTCGCACCCAAATTGGGAAACATAGCTGAAGATCACGTGGCCGCCCATAGAGTGCCCCACCAGGATCACATCGTTCAGATCCAGATACTCGATCAAGGCACGTAGATCTCGCCCGAGCTGCGTTGTGGTATAGCCCTGGTCGGCGCACTCGGATGCGTTGTGGCCGCGATGGTCATAGCTGATGCACTGATAAGAGCCCTTCAACTGCTTGATCACATCGACCCAATTCAAATGGGAGCAGGACCAGCCGTGGATGAAGACGACCGGCTGTCCGGATCCTTCGACCTGATAGTATAGTCTGGTATTGTCTTCCGTTGCAAAATACGCCATTTCATACCTCCTGAGAATTAATAATAAGATTCCGGATCATATGAATTTCACGCGTTTCATTCATTCCGCCTTGATTATATCGCATATTTCGCGGGTTTACAAATGTTTCCTTTGTATATATAATATAGCCGCAAGCTATATAAATAAGGAGAGGCATGATGGATATCCGGGAAATCAAATATTTTTATGAGATCACACAGAGCCAGTCTCTGGAGCAGGCTGCCAATCAGCTTTTTATCACACAGCCCTCGCTGACAAAGGCGATCCACAAGCTGGAGGACGAACTGGGCATCAAGCTATTTGAGAAAGCGGGGCGAAAGAACGTCCTTACCAAACAGGGCCACGAATTCCTTTCTCTGGCAAAACCGGTTTTGGAAGCCTACACACACTTTGAAGAAAACCTCTCCTTTATTGGGAAGACGGAACGCGCCACAGTCAAATATGGCGTCATCCCTCTATATCAAACACCCTTTACCTCCGCCTTTCTATATGCCTTTCGCAAGAAATATCCTTATATCAGCGTTCAGATCCATGAACTGGATGAGGAGACCATCCAGCACCAATTGATTAGCGGAGAGCTGGATATCGGAATGACGGAAAACATGCTGATCTCTCCGTATCTGATCACCTATTCCGGGTTTGAAGACGTCGTCTCTGTCGCCGTCGGAGAAGACAGTCCCTATTATCACGCAAGCAGCCTTACCTTTGCCGATTTGAAAGACGCGGTATTCAACATCGTCACGAGCGGGCACAACAATTACAATCAGATCATCAGCAACTGCCACAGAGCAGGCTTTGAGCCGAATATCGCCTATGAGAGCTCACAGATCGGGCTTTTGCTCGATTATACGATACTGAACAAGGGCGTATGCATTTTCAATCGCTGCATGATATATGATAACATTATGGCCTATCCACACCTGCAGAAAATGCGTATCATCCCCCTGGATCCGCCGCCTCTCTGTTTCTGTTGGGTCACGCACCGCAGGCAGGAGAAAATGACCAAGGCCGTGAAGATATTCGCGGACGAATTGACGGAGGCGCTTACTCTTGACACCGCCAAGCGCATACAATAACCGCCCCCCACAGGACCCCAACAAAAACAGCCACAGGGAAAAGCCTGTGGCTGTTATGGTCTGTATATTTACTTTGCGTAATCGACGGCCTTGGTCTCGCGGAGAAGATGGACCTTGATCTGACCGGGATAGGTCAGCTCCTCCTCGATCTTCTTGGCGATGTCCCTGGCCAGCAGCACCATCTGATCCTCGCTGACCTTCTCGGGCTCCACCATGATGCGGATCTCGCGGCCCGCCTGGATGGCATAGGAGCTGGAGATGCCGGGGAAGCTCTTGGAGACCTCCTCCAGCTTTTCCAGACGCTTGACGTAGTTCTCGATGTTCTCGCGCCGGGCGCCGGGACGGGAGGCGGAAATGGCGTCCGCCGCCTGGACCAGGCAGGCGACCACGGTGCGGGGCTCCACGTCGCCGTGGTGGGCCTCGATGGCGTGGATGACCGCCTCGGACTCCTTGTACTTGCGGGCCAGGTCCACACCGATGGTCACGTGGCTGCCCTCCACCTCATGGTCGATGGCCTTGCCGATATCGTGCAGCAGGCCCGCCCGCTTGGCGGTAGCCACATCCACGCCCAGCTCGCTGGCAAGCAGGCCCGCGATGTGGGAGACCTCGATGGAGTGGTTGAGCACGTTCTGGCCGTAGCTGGTGCGGTACTTCATGCGGCCCAGGAGCTTGACCAGCTCCGGGTGCAGGCCGTGGATGTTGGTCTCAAACACGGCGCGCTCGCCTTCGGCCTTGATGGTGGCGTTGACTTCCTTCTGGGCCTTGGCCACCATTTCCTCGATGCGGGCGGGATGGATGCGCCCATCGGCGATGAGCTTTTCCAGCGCCAGCCGCGCCACTTCCCGGCGGACCGGGTCGAAGCTGGAAACGGTGATGGCCTCGGGGGTATCGTCTATGATCAGGTCGCAGCCGGTGAGGGTCTCGATGCTGCGGATGTTGCGGCCCTCGCGGCCGATGATGCGGCCCTTCATCTCGTCGTTGGGGAGAGGGACGACGGAGACGGTGATCTCGCTGGTGTGGTCTGCGGCACAGCGCTGGATGGCGGTGGTGATGATCCGGCGGGCCCGGTCATCGGCCTCCTCCTTGGCCTGCGCCTCGATCTCCTTGACCTTCATGGCCATCTCGTGGGTCACGTCATCCTTGACGCTCTCGATGATGTAGGCCTTGGCTTCATCCACGGAGAAGCCGGAGATCTTTTCCAGCATCTCAAGCTGGCTCTTCTTGATGAGCGCGACTTCCTGCTGCTGGGCTTCCACGGCGGCTATCTTGTTGTTGAGCGTCTCGCTCTTCTTCTCGATAGCGTCGGTCTTGCGGTCGAGGGATTCCTCCTTCTGCTGAAGGCGGCGCTCCTGCTTCTGCACCTCGGCCCGGCGCGCCTTTTCCTCCCGCTCGAACTCCGAGCGGTTTTTGTGTATTTCTTCCTTTGCCTCCAAGAGAGCTTCTCTCTTCTTGCTCTCCGCGCTCTTTATAGATTCATTAATGATACGCTTGGCTTCTTCCTCTGCGCTGGCGATCTCCCGCTCGGCCACCTTCTTGCGATAGGTGAAGCCCAGGAAAAAGCCCACAACGGCACAGACGGCTAAAATAACAATCCATAAAACAGTTGGCATCGTAAGTAAACACACCTCCATTCCTTTAGAATTTTGCGGTGGTTTATTGCCTAAGATTCTGTTTTGATCTAAAGCAAGACGATCCATCAAGCGAAATCGTCGAAGTTGAAAAGAAATATATCAGCAGGGGTCTCCCCAAGACCCCTATAATATATCCAATTCATTTTAGCCTTTCCGCGGCGTTATGTCAAGCGAATTGCCCAATAAAATTTTGCTCCTTCTTTCAGTGCGTCGTGTGCGCCCCGCAGGAGAAACCGTTCTGACCCGCTTCTACCTCCAGGGTCAGGCGCTCGTTTTCCACCCGGGCGCGGATCCGGTCTCCGGCCCGTGCCCGGCCGTCCAGCAGCAGCTCCGCCGCCGCGTCCTCGAGACTGTGCTGCACCGTCCGGCGCAGGGGCCGGGCCCCGAAGCGCAGGTCCGTCCCGGTTCGGGCCAGAAAGCGGGCCGTCTCCTCCGGCACCTCCAGGGTCAGGCCCAGCGCCGCGAAGCGCGCCTGGATGGCGTGCAGCAGCATGCGGGTGATGCGCAGCATGTCCTCCCCGTCCAGGCGGCGGAAAATGATGGTCTCGTCGATGCGGTTGAGAAATTCCGGCCGGAACGTGGCGCGCAGCTCCTCCCGTACCTGCCGCTTCCGGGCCTGCTCATCCGCGTCCTCACCGCCGGCAAAGCCCAGGGGGCTGCGGTTTTCGGTGATGGTCTTGGCGCCGATGTTGGAGGTCATGACGATGACGGTGTTGCGAAAGTCCACCCGCCGCCCGGCGGCGTCGGTCAGATGCCCGTCGTCCATGATCTGCAGCAGGATGCCCCACACGTCCTCGTGGGCCTTTTCGATCTCGTCGAAGAGCACCACCGACCAGGGCTTGCGCCGCACCTTTTCGGTCAGCTGTCCCCCGTCCTCGTAACCCACATAGCCCGGGGGCGAGCCGATCAGACGGCTGACGCTGTGCTTCTCCATATACTCCGACATGTCCAGCCGGATCAGGGCCTGCTCATCGGAGAACACCGCGGCCGCCAGGGCGCGGCACAGCTCCGTCTTGCCCACGCCGGTGGGGCCCAGGAACAGGAAGCTGCCCACCGGGCGGCCCGGATCCCGCAGGCCCACCCGGCTGCGGCGGATGGCCCTGGCCACGGCGGACACCGCCTCGTCCTGACCCACCACCCGCTTTTTCAGTTCCGCCTCCAGATCCTGCAGGCGCTGCTTTTCATCCTCGTCCAGCGCCGTCACCGGAATGTTGGTCCACTGGGACACCACCCTGGCCACCTCCGCGGCACCCAGGGTCCCGGTCTCCCCCTGCACATGCAGGGCGGCCGCGGCCTCGTCCAGCAGGTCGATGGCCTTGTCCGGCAGATAGCGGTCCGGAATGTAGCGCACGGACAGCTCATAGGCGGAGCGCATGGCGTCCTCGCCGATGCGCACCCGATGGTGTCTTTCCAATCCGCCCCGCAGACTCTGCAGCATTTCCATGGTCTGCGCCCGGTCCGGCTCCTCCACCTTCACCGGCTGGAAGCGCCGCTCCAGGGCCGCGTCCTTTTCGATATGACGCCGGTACTCCTCCGGCGTGGTGGCGCCGATGATCTGGATCTCACCCCGGCCCAGGGCGGGCTTGAGGATATTGGCCGCGTCGATGGCGCCCTCGGCGCTGCCCGCGCCGATGATGGTGTGCAGCTCGTCAATGAACAAGATCACGTCCCCGGCCCGCTTTACGTCCTTGAGGACAGACTTGACCCGCTCCTCAAAATCGCCCCGGTACTTGGTCCCCGCCAGCATGGCCGGGATATCCAGGGAGACGATGCGCTTCCGGCGCAGGTCCTCCGGGGCCTCGCCCCGGGCAAAGCGCAGAGCCAGTCCTTCGGCCACGGCGGTCTTGCCCACGCCCGGCTCCCCCACCAGGACGGGGTTGTTCTTGGTGCGGCGGGACAGGATCTGCACCGCCCGGCCGATCTCGTCGCCCCGGCTGACCACCGGGTCGATGCCGCCGGCGGCGGCCAGTTCCGTGAGATCCCGGCTGTACTGATCCAGCACCCGGGTCTCCGTCCGGCGCAGAACGCCCCGGGCCGTACCCGTCTGGGGCCGGCTGTCAGGGGCGGGATGCCCGAACACCGCCAGCACGTCGGTATAGAGGTCGTTCAGATCCAGGCCGGACTGCCGCAGCAGCACGGCCCCGCCGCAGTCTGGTTGGCGCAGGATGCCCAGCAGCAGATGCTCCGTGCCGATATAGCCCCGGCACAGGGCAGCCGCTTCCGCGGCGGCACGCTCCACGGCGAAGCGGGCGTGGCTGCTGAGTCCCTGGGGCGGCACGCCGGGCGCGCCCTTGCCGCAGCGATCCGCGATCCGGCGGCGCAGCGCGTCCTCCTCCAGCCCCCGCTGCCGCAGGATCCGGGCGCCCAGGCCCTCCTGCTCGACCAGGATGCCCAGCAGCAGGTGCTCCGTGCCCACATAGCTGTGGCCCAGGGCCCCCGCCGAAAGCCGCGCCTTCTCGATGGCCACCTCCGCCCGCTGCGTAAATTTCTCATTGCTTTTCATGAAACTTCCTCCCCGCGAGGCCTTGTCTTTCATTCTGATGATCATTATCGCCCAGGCCCGCCGCCGATTGGGGCGAAACCGGGCCTGTCCGAAAAATTATTGCCACAAAGCTTCGCTTTTAACGAGGGCCCCTAAAAATTCATTTGCATTTTGCGATAACTGTGCTACAATGGTGCTGTCCAAAAGGCAAAATACATAAGGAGGTAACATCAATGGCTTTTGTTATTACTGACGAGTGCCTGTCCTGCGGTTCCTGCGCTGCGCAGTGCCCTGCCGAGGCGATCGAAATGGGCGAACTGCACTATGAGATCGACGCTGAAAAGTGTCTTGAATGCGGCTCCTGCGCTGCACAGTGTCCTGCTGAGGCTATCATCTCCGAGTGATGGTCTGATGGAGACCCGGGCGATCCAATCGCCCGGGTCATCTTTTTTATGGAGGCCCTTATGTCTGATTTTCGGGAGCTTTGGCCGGGCGGGCCGGTCTTCGCCCAGGCGGCGAATTTCCGCCTGAGCACGGACTCGGTGCTGCTGGCCGATTTTATCCATACAGGCGGCGCGGCGCGGGGCATCGACCTGGGCTGCGGCTCCGGCATCCTGGCCCTGCTGCTGCTTTGGCGCACGGAGAAGCTGCACATGACCGGGCTGGAGCTGGATCGCGAGGCCGCGGCCCTGGCGGCGGAGAACCTGGAGCGCAACGGACTTGGAGCGCGCGGCCAGGTCTTCACCGGGGACATCCGGCAGCATCGGGAGCTGTTCCGGCCGGGCAGCTTCGACCTGGTCGCCGCCAACCCGCCCTACTATGCCCGAGGCAGCGGAGTGGTCTCGCCGGACCCGGCGCGGGCCGCCGCCCGGGGGGAATCCTGCTGTTCCCTGGAGGAGCTCTGCGCCGCCGCGGCCTGGCTGCTGCCCAGCGGCGGGCGCTTCTGTCTGGTGCACAAGCCTGAGCGGCTGTCGGAGCTGTTTTGCGCCATGACGGCCCGGGGACTGGAGCCCAAGCGCCTGCGCCTGGTCACGTACCTTGCGGAGCGCGCACCCAGTCTGGTATTGGTGGAGGGCCGCCGGGGCGGCCGCCCGGGGCTCACCGTGGAGCCGCCGCTGATCCTCGCCGACGCCGAAGGCCGGGAAAGCGCGGAATACCGGAGGATCTATCACAGATAAGACCGGCCCCGCATACAAAAAAGCAAGAGATGTGAGTTGTTCACATCTCTTGCTTTTTATCTTGCCAGACGCAGGGGCAGCTCCATGCGGTGCCCCTCCAGCAGAGCCTTGTCCCGCAGGATCACTTCGGCCGGGCCATCGGCAACGATCTGCCCGCCGTCCAGCAGGATCACCCGCTCGCAGGTGTCCAGGATCATGTCCAGGTCGTGGGAGGTGATCAGTTTGGTCTGGGGCAGCTCCCGGATGGTGTTGATGACGATCCGCCGGTTGTAGGGGTCCAGAGCGGAGCTGGGCTCGTCCATCAAAATGGCCTTCGGCTCCATGGCCAGGATGGTGGCGATGGCGGCCATGCGCTTTTCGCCGCCGGAGATCCGGTGGTTGTGCCGGTGCTTCAGGTCCTGCAGGCCCAGCCTGTCCAGCACCGCGTCCACCCGCCGGTCCGCCTCCTCCCGGGTGGCCCCGTAGTTGAGCGGCCCGAAGATCATGTCCTCGTATACCGTGGGCATGAACATCTGATTGTCGGAGTTCTGCAGCACGAAGCCCAGCTTGCCCCGGATCCGGTACAGGTTCTCCCGGGTCAGCTCCTCCCCGTCGATCAGCACCTGGCCCTGCCCGCTGCAGAGCCCCAGGATCAGCTTCAGCACCGTGGACTTGCCCGCGCCGTTGGCGCCGATGAGCCCCACGGACTCCCCGTCGGCGATCCGAAAACTCAGATCCCGGATCACCGGCCGGTCTTTCTCATAGGAAAATGATACGTTTTTCAGCTCGATCATCTTGATCACCTCACAAACAGGCTGCCCAGCAGCTGGGCCACGTTCACCAGCCGCAGCAGCAGGAACAGTCCCACGCAGCAGATGGTGTAGATTCCGTCCCGAACGGTGCAGGGCTTGATGTCCGCGTAATGGAAATGCTCATGATAGCCCCGCAGCTGCATGCTGCTGTACAGCTCCTCCGCCCGGTCCATGCTGCGCAGCAGCAGCTGCCCCAGGAAGGAGCCCCAAGCGGAGATGTGGATGCCCTTCTGCCCGGGCGAGCGCAGATGATAGGCCTCGGTCATTATGGCCAGCTCCTCGGTCATCACGCCCACGTAGCGGTAGGTCAGCAGCAGCAGGGTCACCAGCATGCCGGGCACGTGGAGCTTGCGCAGGGCCGCGCACAGGTGGTCGATGGGCGTGGTGGCCATCAGCAGGAAGGAGGCCATCAGGCACAGTACGCCCTTGAGCATCAGCGTCAGCATGGAGATGACGCCGCCGGACACCGCCACAGTCCCGATCCGCAGCATGGCCGCCCGATCAAAAAAGGGGTTGAACAATCCCACGGCCATCACCAGGGGCAATACGATCCGCAGCTTGTAAAAGCAGGTGCGCACGGGGATGCCGCTGAGCTGAAACAGGAACACCGGCCACAGCACCATGGGCACCAGGCCGCTGAGATCGTACTTGTGGAAGGACACCGCCACGATGATATATGCAATTGTACTGAGCAGCTTCGCCATGGGACACAGCCCGTGCACCGGCGAGCGCTGCGCTGCCAGATCGTCCATCTCGGACAACTCGTACAGCGCCTTTTCCATCTTGTTCATGGTATCTTCCCGACATGCCGAGAAGGGGCATCTTTTGATGCCCCTTTTCTCATTTGCTTTTATAGTCTTCTTATCTTTCGTTTACTTGGCTGTTTTCTTTTTCCGGAAAAAGCCGCCTGCCAGACAGATCAGCAGGGCCGCCCCCGCCACCATGGCGGAGCCGACGATGCCGGATACCGTGGTGCCCGCGGCGCTGTCGCTGCCGGGGAAGGCATAATCCGGCAGGAAGGAGGTGCTCTCCTGGATGCTGCCCGCGGTGTCCGCCGCGGCGCTGGACAGGCCGAAATCCTCCTCATCCAGACCCATGTTCTCCGCGTAGCCCTCCTCGGCGTTGCCGAAGAGCGCCCACTCCAGACCGTCGGGATTGCCGCTTGCCAGCAGGCTCAGCCCGCCGCCCACGATCAGGGCGACCACGGCCAGGATGGCGATGGTGGCCTTCAGGGAGCGCTTGCCCTGGCCCTCGGAGGCGTCCACTTCCCGCAACAGCTCAGGCCGGGACTCGAACACGAACACCAGCACCGCGGAAGTGATCAGACCCTCCACCAGGCCGATGGCCAGATGGATGGGCTGCATCAGCGCCACAAACGCGCCGAAGGGCAGCTCGGTGATGCCGGAAAGGCTGGTCTCCAAAACCACGGAGAAGGCGCCCAGCTGCAGGGTCACCACGCAGCCGATGATGGAGGCGGCAATGATCCGCGCCCGCTGCGCCCCCTTGCCCTCACCAAACCAGCGGCTGCGCATGATGGGCCGCCAGATCAGATAGTAGCCGACAAAGCAGCCGTAGAAGGCCATGTTCCACACGTTGGCCCCCAAGGCCATCAGGCCGCCATCGGCAAAGAAAAGACATTGGATCGCCAGGATCACGATCATGGACAAAAATCCCGCCTGGGGCCCCAGCAGGGCGGACAGCAGCATGCCGCCGCACATGTGGCCGGAGGAGCCGGTGCCGGGGATGGTATAGTTGATCATCTGTCCGGCGAAGACCAGGGCGGCCGTAACCGCCATGGTGGGCAGCTTCTGGGGCTCGTCGTCCTTTTTCAGTTTATGGATCGAAACGCCCGCGGCGGCGCCGGAGGCTACATACATGGTCGCTGCCACGGCCGGGGCCAGCAGCGCGTCTGCCATATGCATACAAACACCTCATTCTTGATCGAATTGGATGCATCTGTCTGCAGAGTACCATGGTTTTTCCCGCCCCACAAGCCCCCCGGGGGGATATAAATCGCAAAAAAATGCGCCCGGTCGTCCCGGGCGCATGAAAGCATCTTACAGTTCCTTGAGCTTCGCGATGCAGGCGGCGCACACGTTGCGCCCCTTGAAGCTGCTGATCTCCTTCACGCTGTCGCAGAACACACAGGACGCCTGGTACTTGCGAAGAATAACACTGTCCCCTTCCACATATATTTCCACCGGATCCTTTTCCACGATATCCAGCGTGCGGCGCATCTCGATCGGCAGAACGATCCTGCCAAGCTCATCGACCTTACGGACGATACCTGTAGATTTCATACTTCCTCCTCCATAGAATACGCCGGCAGGCCTCTATCTGCAGCGGCATAATTTATCATATGATGCTAATTATTATACCATAATCACGAAATGGGTCAATGTTTATTTTCTTAAATTTTTATGTTCTTTTTATGTCATGCGCGGCATTTTCCCGAAAGGAGGCGTGATCCGTATCCTGATCTCGTACATTCTCCTGGCTGTTTACCTTCTCTGTAGCTTATGCTCTCCCGCGCTCGGTACCGCTTCCGCCGCGGGCGCCGCGGTGCTGGAGGGGACACAGGAGGCCGTCAGCTTCTGTCTGGTCCTGACCGGAAGCGTATGCCTCTGGAGCGGCGTCATGGAACTGCTGGAGCGCTCCGGCGCGGCGGCAGGCCTGGCCCGGCTGCTGCAGCCGCTGCTGCGGCGGCTCTTTCCCCGGGCCGCGGGCGACGGGGAGATCCTCTCCGCCCTGACGGAAAACCTCAGCGCCAACCTGCTGGGCCTGGGCAACGCCGCCACCCCGGCGGGCATCCGCGCCGCCCGGGGCATGGCGCGGCAGAGCGGCGGCCGGCCCTCGGACGAGCTGTGTACCCTGGTGGTGCTGAACACCGCCTCCCTCCAGCTGCTGCCCAGTACCATCGCCTCCGTCCGGGCGGCGGCGGGGGCGTGCTCCGCCTTTGATATCCTCCCCGCGGTGTGGGTCTCTTCCCTGTGCTCCGTGGCCGCGGGTCTGCTGATCGCCGCCGTGCTCCGGCGGCTGTGGCCATGAGGAGTCTGCTGGATCTGACGGCGCCGCTGCTGATCGGCGCGGTCATGCTCGGCGCGGCGCTGCGGGGGGTGAATCTGTATGAAGCCATGCTGGCCGGCACCCGGAAGGGGCTGCGGGTCATGGCAGACATCCTCCCGGCGCTGCTGGTGCTGTTCCCCGCCATCCGGCTGCTCCGCGCCTCCGGCCTGCCGGAGCTGCTGGGCCGTCTGCTCTCCCCGCTGCTGGACACGCTGGGCGTCCCGCCGGACACGGCGCTGCTCATGCTGCTGCGCCCCATCTCCGGCAGCGCCGCCCTGGCCGCCGCCTCGGAGATCATCCGGCAATGCGGACCCGACTCGCTGACCGGGCGCACGGCGGCGGTGATGATCGGCTCCAGCGAGACCACGCTCTACGTGGCGGCGGTCTACTTTGCCGCCGCCGGGGTGCGCCGCAGCCGCTGGGCCGTCCCCGCCGCTCTGTGCGCGGACCTGGCCTGCTTCCTCTCCTCGGCCTGGATCTGCCGCATCCTCTGGGGATAACAAACGCGCCCTGCCGTATGGCAGGGCGCGTTGCGTGTTTTCTTTGAGTTCAGGCCAGGTTCAGTTTTTTCTGCAGGCCAAAGGCGGTAATGAGATACAGCACCACCGCCTGGATCAGTTCCGATACCAGTCCCCGGGCAAACAGCCCCTGGACAAGCCGCACGCCTTGACGCGCAGTATCTATCCCCTCGACCAGGTTTTCCATCTGTGTGGACATCGTCAGGCTGGCGCCGGTCTGGAAGATGCTGAACACGATGCTCAGTCCCACGAAGAACAGGATCGACATCAGCACCTTGTCCTTGGAGAAGATGTGCCCCAGAGACATGGCCGCGTAGAAATGCAGGCAGGTGACCAGGCCGCTGAGGATGGCCGCCAGCAGCATCTCGCCGCCCATCAGCCACAGATCGCCGCCGCTCAGTCCGGCCTCATGCAGGAAGTCCCGGATCTCCGCCCAGCTGGGGAAACCGGCGAAGAGCTCGCCCAGATCGGTCCCCGTCTGGATCAGCGCCGTCAGGATGACGACCAGGCAGATCACCAGACCGGTAACCGCAAACCACACCAGGGACACGATCAGTTTGGACCAAACCAGCTCGTGCACCGAAACCGGCAGGGTGTGCATCAGATAGCCCTCGTCCCGCAGGAGATTCCGGTAAAAGCGCAGGATCATCAGCACCAGGGTCATCACCGCCGCGGCGATCATGCCGATGCCGAAGGCGCCGATCACCAGGCCGAACAGGATGGTCAGGAAGGTGCTGTCCGTCACCTGGATAAAGCGGATGGAGAAATTGGCCAGCACCGCCAGGACCAGCACCGCGCCCAGCGCGGGCAGCATCAGACGCCCGGTAGCGCGAAATTCATGCTTCAAAAGTTTGCCTAACATCTGAACACCTCCCGGAAATATGCGTCCACGCTCATGCCCTTCTCCTCGCGGATCTCATCCACCGAGGACTGGAGCACCACGCGCCCGCCGTTGATAAAGATCACATCGTCCAGCACCTGTTCCACATCCGCGATCAGATGGGTGGAGATGATCACCGCGGCCTCCGGGTTGTAGTTGCGGATGATGGTATCCAGGATGTAGTCCCGGGTGGCCGGGTCCACACCGCCGATGGGCTCATCCAGCAGGTACAGGCCCGCCTTGCGGCTCATGACCATAATGAGCTGTACCTTCTCCCGGGTGCCCTTGGACATCTGCTTGACGCGCATGGCCGGATCGATGTTCAGCCGCAGCAGCATCTCCATGGCCCGGTCCCGGTCAAAGTCCTCATAGAAGTCCGCAAAGAAATCCATCAGCTGCTTGGCGCTCATCCACTCGGCCAGGGTCTCCCGGTCCGGCAGATAGGACACCAGCGCCTTGGTCTCCGGCCCCGGCTTCTCGCCGTAGATCAGCAGTTCGCCGGACGAGGGGGTCAGCAGGCCGTTGGCCAGCTTGATCAGCGTGGTCTTGCCGCTGCCGTTGGGCCCCAGCAGGCCCACAACCCGGCCCGGCTCCACCCGCAGATCCACATTGTCCAGGGCCTGCACATTGCCGAAGCGCTTGCAAAGCCCTCTGCATTCAAAGATCGGCATCTTGTTTCTCCTCCTTCTCCCCCGCAAGCAATGCGAGGATCTCCTCATGATCGCATCCCAGCTTTTCCATTGCCTCCAGGAAGCTGCGCACCTGGACCGCCGCCAGGGCCTTGCGGGCCTCCTGGATGCGGGCAATATCCTCCGTCACAAAACGGCCGGCGGTGCGGTTGGCGTAGACCAGGCCCTCCCGCTCCAGCTCCTGCAGCGCCCGCTGCATGGTGTTGGGGTTGACTCCGGCCTCCGTGGCCAGCTCCCGCACGGAGTTGAGCCGCGCGCCGGGAGGCATGGCGCCGGAGACGATGGCCTGCTGGATCCGCTCCACCAGCTGGGAATAGATGGGCAGATCGTTACGGAATTTCCAATCCATCCGGGTCCTCCTTTTTTGTGTTGTTGTACTAAGCAATTAATACAATAACACAAAAG
>CACYXE010000026.1 GCA_902778275.1 Oscillospiraceae bacterium | reverse complement strand
GCGACACGGCCTTCGGTCTGATGGCTGCCATCAAGAAGGTCTTCGACCCGGACGGCATCCTCAACCCCGGCAAGGTCTGCCACGATATCTGATATCCATTGCCCGGATGGCCGGGACGGCGATACGCCCCGGCTGAGAAACCACGCCCCCCATCCGCGGCAGAAGCCGCGGATGGGGGGCGTGCTTTATACCGTGGGGCGCCGGTCTTAATGCAATTTTAATGTTTCGGCAAGACTCTTTATCCCGTGTTAAAAGTCCATATGCCAAAATAAAGAGGTATGGCATAGGATCGCTTCCGGTAAGAAGGTCGGGAGGACCTTGACGGAAGGAGACAACATGGAGGAGAAGAAAGAAAAGATTCTGGTTTGCCTGTCCAGCGCGCCGTCCAACGAGCGGATCATCCGCACCGCGGCGCGTATGGCCGCCGGGGACGGCAGCGAGCTGCTGGCCCTGTTCGTGGAGACGCCGGAGCACAGCAGCCTCGGCGCGGCGGACAAGGCGCGCCTGCAGGAAAATATGGAGGCGGCGGCCCGGCTGGGCGCCCAGATCGAAACGGTCAGCGGGGACGACGTGCCCTTTCAGATCGCGGAGTATGCCCGGCTCAGCGGCATCGGCCGGATCGTCATCGGGCAGAGCGATTTCCCCGGCAGGAAGTTCTTTCCCAAGCCCAGTCTGACCGACACGCTCGTCCGTTACATCCCGGACGCTGAGGTCCACGTGATCCCGGACGGCAAGCGCCGCGCGGCCTACCGGCGGCCGGCGGGCAGCATCCCCGGCCTGCGCCAGGTGGGGATCGACGTAGCGGTGACCCTGGCGGTGCTGGCGGCGGCTACGCTGCTGGGCACCTTGTTCGACCGTCTGGGCTTTACCAACTCCAACATCATGATGGCCTATCTGCTGGGAGTGCTGCTGATCTCCACACTGACCTCTCACCGGAGCTACAGTCTGGCGGCGGCCATCGCGTCTGTGTTCCTGTTCAACTACTTCTTTGTGCAGCCCCGCTTTACCCTCAACGCCTATGAGGTGGGCTACCCGGTGACCTTCGTGGTCATGTTCCTGACCGCCTGGATCACGGGCACTCTGGCCATCCGGCTGAAAAGCACCGCCGCCCAGGCGGCCCGGACCGCCTATCGCACCAAGATCATCTCCGACACCGACCAGATGCTGGCCAAGGGCAAGACGCGGGAGGAGATCCTGGCCGTGTGCGGCGAGCAGCTGGGGAAGCTGCTGAGCCAGCCCTTCGCCATCCTGGAGGCGGAGGCGGGCGCATATCGGACGGTGCTGCTGTCCGAATCCTGCGAAGGCTTTGATGCGGATACCCAGCGGGAGACCCTGGACAGGGTGCTGGAGCGCAACGAAAGCGCAGCCTCGGCGGACTGGCGGTATTTCCCCATGCACGTAGGGGAAAATACGTACGCCATCGTGGGCGTGGACATCCGCCGGCAGGCGCTGGAGGCCGCGGAGCACAGTATCCTGCTGTCGGTGCTGGGCGAATGCGCTCTGGCTCTTGAGAACGAAAAGAACGCCCGGGAAAAGGAAGAGGCCGCGGTGCTGGTGGAAAATGAGCGATTGCGCTCCACCATGCTGCGCACCATCTCCCACGATCTGCGCACGCCCCTGACCTCCATCTCCGGCAACGCCAGCAATCTGCTCACCGAGGGCGGGTGCTTCGACGAGGAGACCCGGAAGGGACTTTACCGGGATATCTATGAGGACGCCATGTGGCTGATCAATCTGGTGGAGAACCTGCTGGCCAGCACCCGGCTGGAAAACGACAAGACGAATCTGAAGCTGAGCACGGAGCTGCTGGAGGATATCCTCACCGAGGCGGTGCAGCATATCCGCCCCGCCGAGCAGAAGCAGACCATCCTGCTGGACCCGGTGCCGGAGCTGCTGCTGGTGCACTGCGACGCGCGGCTTGTCGTGCAGGTTCTGGTGAACCTGATCGACAACGCCATCAAATATTCGCCCCCGGATTCCACCATCCGCATTGCCGCCTCGCGGCAGGGGGACATGGCCCTGGTCACTGTGGCGGACGACGGCTACGGCATCCCCGCCGGAGAGCAGGAAAAGATCTTCGACATGTTTTACGTAGGCGACAGCAAGCCTTCGGACGGCCGACGGAGCATCGGCCTGGGCCTTGCCCTGTGCAAGGCCATCGTCACCGCCCACGGCGGGCGGATCTGGGTCAGCGACAATGAGCCCCGGGGCGCGGTGTTTTCCTTTACGCTCCCGACGGAGGAGGTACCTTTGCATGGATAAACTGTTAATCGAGATCGTGGAGGACGACGCGCCGGTGCGCAATCTGATCACCGTCACGCTGAAGGCCAACGATTACCGCTATCTGACCGCCATGAACGGGCAGACCGCTCTCATGGAGGCCGCCTGCCACAATCCGGACATCATCCTGCTGGATTTGGGGCTGCCGGATATGGACGGCATCGAGGTGATCCGGCGCATCCGCTCCTGGACCAATACGCCCATCATCGTCATCAGCGCCCGCAGCGAGGACACGGACAAGATCGAGGCCCTGGACGCCGGGGCGGACGACTATCTGACCAAGCCCTTCTCCGTGGCGGAGCTGCTGGCCAGGCTGCGGGTGACCCAGCGGCGGCTGAGCCAGGCGGCCTTAGAGCCAGGAGCGGACGCGGTGTTCCGAAATGGGAAGCTGCGCATCGACTACGCGGCGGGCTGCGCCTATCTGGACGATGAGGAGCTGAAGCTGACGCCCATGGAGTACAAGCTCCTGTGCCTGCTGTCCCGGAATGCGGGCAAGGTGCTGACCCATAACTATATCATCCAGAACGTATGGGGCGGCGGCGGCGAAAGCAATATCGCTTCACTGCGGGTCTTTATGGCCACGCTGCGCAAAAAGCTGGAGTCCCAGCCGGACGCGCCCCAGTATATCCAGACCCAGATCGGTGTAGGCTACCGTATGCTCAAGCTGTAAGGAAAGGGCAGGGATCTATATGAAGCAAAAACAGGGCTTTCGTTTCGGCATGTTTCTGGTGACCATCGGCATCGTCTACGGCGACATCGGCACGTCTCCGCTGTACGTCATGAAGTCGATCGTGGAGGGCAACGGCGGCATCAACCAGATCAATGAGCAGTTCATCATCGGCTCCCTGTCGCTGGTGATATGGACCATCACCCTGCTGACCACCATCAAATACGTGCTCATCGCCATGAAGGCGGACAACCACGGCGAGGGCGGCATCTTCTCCCTGTACGCGCTGGTAAAGGACTTCGGCAAGTGGCTGATCCTGCCCGCCATGCTGGGAGGCGCGGCGCTGCTGGCCGACGGTGTGCTGACACCGGCGGTCACGGTCACCACGGCGGTGGAAGGCCTGCGCAGCATTGAGAGCATGAACCGCTTTCTGGGCAGCGGACAGTGGAAGGTCGTGGCCATCACGCTGCTGATCATCACCCTGCTCTTTTCCGTGCAGCACGCGGGGACCAGCCGCATCGGCAAGGCCTTCGGCCCGGTCATGCTCCTGTGGTTCTCGTTTCTGGGCGTCACGGGTCTGGTCCACGTGCTCGAGCTGCCGGTGGTGCTCAAGGCCTTCAATCCCATCTACGCCGTGCAGATCCTGCTCAGCCCCTATAATAAGCTGGGCTTCATGATCCTGGGCAGCGTCTTTCTGGCCACCACCGGCGCGGAGGCGCTGTATTCGGACATGGGCCATGTGGGCCGGGAGAACGTGTATTTCAGCTGGCCCTTTGTCAAGCTCTGCCTGATTGCCAACTATATGGGGCAGGGCGCCTGGATCATCCGGAACCAGGCCAACACCGCCCTGCTCGCCCTTGAGGATATGAACCCCTTCTTCCTGATGCTGCCGGGGCTGCTGCGGCCCTTCGCCGTCGTCCTGAGCGCGGCCGCCGCGATCATCGCCTCCCAGGCGCTGATCACCGGCTCCTACACCCTGGTGTCGGAGGCCATCCGGCTGGACCTGCTGCCCCATCTGGAGATCCGCTATCCGGCGGACACCAAGGGCCAGCTGTACATCGGCGTGGTCAACACAGTGCTGTGGATCGGCTGCAGCGCCATCGTGCTCTATTTCCGCTCCGGCGCGCGGATCGAGGCGGCCTATGGTCTGGCCATCACGGTCACCATGCTGATGACCACGCTGCTGATTTCCGTCTATCTGCGCAAATGCCGGCATCGCACGCTGCTGTCTTTTGTGGTGCTGCTGGTCTTCGGGATGATCGAGGCGGTGTTTTTCATCTCCAGCCTCAGCAAGTTCACCCACGGCGGCTATGTGACTGTGATCGTTACCCTGCTGCTGCTGATCCTCATGATCATCTGGTACCGGGGCACCCAGCTGGAGAAGAAGTACAGTACGCGGCTGCCGATCCGGGAGCATATCCCCAGCCTGAAGGCCCTGCACGAGGATACCGAGATCCCCCTGCTGGCCCACAACCTGGTCTATCTGGAAGGCGGCGCCGACCCGGAGGTCATGGACCGGGACATCCTCTATTCCATTTTGGACAAGGATAGTAAACGGGCCCAGGCCTACTGGTTCGTCAGTGTGAACGTGCTCAACGATCCGGACACCATGAACTATCAGCTGGAGACCTACGACACGGACTTCATCTACCGCATCCGGCTGAATCTGGGTTTCCGGTGCTCCCAGCGCATCAACGTCTATCTGCGGCAGATCGTACAGGATCTGCAGGCCCGGGGCGAGCTGCCCAGGCAGGACAAGAAGTATTCCATCTACGGCGGGTCCACTGTGGGCACTTTCAAGTTCTGTATCATCCACAAGAATGTCAACACCAAGACGGAGCTCTCCTCCCTGGATGAATTTATCTTGAACGCCAAGTATTCCATCCGCAAGGCGGCGGGGTCCAAGGTCAAATGGTACGGTCTGGACACCTCTTCGCTGATCCTGGAATACGTGCCGCTGATCGTGGGCGGCGACAGCGGCAGAGGTCGTATCCGGCGGGCAGAGACAGAAGATCTGGAAGCTCTGGAGGCATAGGCGCAGCGCGGACATATAAAAGCATAGAAAAAGCGTGGACACCCGAGTCTGTCGGGTGTCCACGCTTTTTGTTTATGAAAGGGCGTTCCCGCCCGGCAGTGTTACTGCTGGGCCAGGGAGACCACGCGCTGCTCCTCGTCGGGGACAAAGTAGGTGCCGCGGATCTCGCCGTATACGCCGGCCACGTCCCGCGTGGCCAAGAGACGATACAGCTTCTCGTGAACCAGGTACAGTTCCTCGCCCCGGCCGGCCTGCAGCATCAGCTCCACACTCTCCAGCCGCATGCTGTGGGTCATGGTGCGCACGGTCTCGGCGATCTTCTCCACCATCCGGTTGTGGGCCAGCGCCATCATGCATTCGTGGAACGTATTGTCAAGGAGGAACACGTCCCGCACCTGGGGCTTCGGCGCAAGACAGGCGTCCCGCAGGGCGTGCAGAGGCGCCTCCAGCGACCGGATCTCTTCGTCGCTGGCGTTGCGGATGACGGTCAGCATGGTGCCGGTCTCCATGATCTCCCGCAGATCCATCAATTCATCGTAGCTGTCGCCCCGGCTGAGGATCACCCCGTAGAGCAGGGGATTGATCATCGGCTCGCTGAAGCCGTCGCGCACAAAGGTGCCCACCGGCCGCCGGATCTCCAGCACGCCCATGGCCACCAGGATCTTGATGGCCTCCCGGACCGTGTTCCGGGCCACGCCGAACTGCTCGCTCAGCTCCACCTCGGTGGGGATCCGGTCGCCGGGCTTCAGGCGGCCGTCCAGCAGCTGCTGTGTAAAAGCGTCGATGATCTGCTTTACGGTGTCGTTGCTGAGTTTCACGATATCCATCAGATACTCCTAAAAAACATACTCTCTCTCGTCCTCTCTCTCGTCCGTAAGCATCTTAACAAGAAAGTATACGGCTGTCAAGCGCTGGAAGTTTGGACGAATCAACAAAAAAATTCGGGAGAAAATGCTTGTCAAACGAATAACATTATATAAAATCAACAAAAACCGGCCTGCATTTTATGCGAGTAACCAAATTTTGCACGAAATAGACAAAAACGCTTGACTGTATAAGGATTCTATGGTATTAGTAGAAGCGTAAAGTTCAATGTTCAACATTGAGCAAATTTCACAAACAAATATTTTAGGAGGAAGAAAATGAAGAAAATCATTGCACTTGCACTGGCTCTCATCATGGTCCTGGCTCTGGCCGCCTGCGGCTCCAGCACCACCGCTGCTCCTGCCGCCACTGAGGCTCCCGCCGCCGCTCCCGCCGAGGAAGCTGCTCCCGCCGAAGAGGCCGCCCCTGCTGAGGAAGCTGCCCCCGCTGAGGAAGCCGCTCCCGCCGAAGAGGCCGAGCTGTTCTACACCGACGACATCTCCAAGGATGGCATCAGCGTGGAAGGCAAGAAGATCGTTTACCTGGCCCCCTCCCTGGACATCGAGTATTGGCAGTGGGTTGAGGACGGCGTGCGCATGGCTTGCGAAGAGTTCGGCGCCACCTACACCACCCTGGTCGCTGAGAACAGCGACGCCAAGCAGGCCAACAACGCCGAGACCGCCGTTACCATGGGCGTCGACGCCGTGGTCCTGAGCCCCGTGTCCTCCACCTCCTGCGCTTCCGTTTTGGATCCCTGCGAGGATGAGGGCATCCCTGTGACCATCGCCGCCATCGGCTCCACCACCGACAACTACTTCTGCTTCATCTCTGCTGACGACTACAGCTCCGGTTACGACGCCGGCACCTATCTGTGCCAGCAGGCCAAGGCTCTGGGCGGCGACTCCATCGTTGTCATCTCCCTGCCTCTGGACCGTGACAATGCCAAGGCCAAGATGGCCGGCCTGGAACTGGCCTGCCAGGAGAACGGCGTGACCATCGCCCAGGTTTCCCAGACCAAGGACCTGACCGTGTCCGACTCCACCAACATCTGCAACGACCTGCTGACCGCTCACCCCGAAGCCACCGGCATCTACTGCATGTATGAGCAGGCCGGCCTCGCCGCTGTCGACTGCCTGGATATCGCTGGCCTGACCGGTAAGATTGCCATCGTGTCCTCCGACGGTTCCCCCCAGTCCACCAAGTACATGCGTGAAGGCCTCATGGCCGGCCAGGTCGTGCAGGAAGCTGTCGGCCAGGGCTACTGGGCTGCTGTCGAAGCCTTCAAGGCCATCAGCGGGCTCGAGGCTGACGCGAAGGTCATCCAGACTCCCGAACCCCTGGTCACCGGCGACAACATCGACGATCCCGCCATCCAGGAAGTTCTGAAGCTCACCTATCCCGCTTCTGCCGGCGATTATTGATCTGTAAATAGCGTAAATATGGAGAGAGGACCCTCGGGTCCTCTCTCTTGGGAAAAACTGATTTTAGGCGGAGAAATGTTATGACTGAAACGAAAGCTCCAATTCTGGAACTGAAAAACATAATGAAGGCGTACGACGCCAACGTCGCGCTGAAAAATGCCGGACTGACCGTGCTTCCGGGCGAGATCCACGCCCTGATGGGCGCCAACGGCGCCGGCAAATCCACCATGATCAAGATCATAGCGGGCGCCCACAAACCCAACGAGGGTCAGATCATCCTCAACGGGGAAGAAGTCAGCTTCAACAACCCCAAGGACGCGCTACGCAAGGGCGTGGCTGTGGTGTACCAGGAGCTTTCCCTGGTGCCGCACCTGACTGTGTCGGAGAACATCGCCATGGGCGTAGACAGCGTCAACAAGAAGGGCCGCTATGACTGGGCGGAATCCGACCGAGTCGCCGAGGCGGCGCTGAAGCGTCTGGGTAAAGGCGGCGAGGGCATCGGTGTCCGCGATAAGGTTGGCGACCTGCGCGCCGATCAGATGCAGATGATCGAGATCGCCCGCGCCATCGGACAGGACGCATCCATCATCCTGCTGGATGAGCCCACATCCTCCCTGAACTTTGAAGAGACCGAAAACCTGTTCACGGTCATCCGTGAACTGGTCAAGCAGGACATTGCAATCATCTTCGTCTCCCACCGCATGAACGAGATCCGCGAGATCTGCGACCGCATCTCCATCCTGCGGGACGGTATCCTGGTGGTGGACGGCAGACCCATGAGCCAGATCTCCGATGACGATATCGTTACCGAGATGCTGGGCGAAAAGCTGGAGAGCGAGATGGTCGAAAAGACAGCTCTGGACGAGATCGACAAGCGCCGGGAGCTGCTCCGCTTCGGCTTTGACGGCAGCGAGCAGGACTATGTGATCCACGAAGGTGAGATCATAGGCCTGGCCGGTCTGGCCGGATCCGGAAGAAGCTCCGTGCTCCGCGCCATCTGGGGCGGCAAGGTGCGTGACGACATGCACTTTGAATACATGGGTGAGAGCTACACCCCGACCAAGCCTTCCAAGGCCCTGCGCAGCAAGATGGCTTATGTGGGCGAGGACCGGGCCATCAGCGGCCTGTTCTTCGGCCAGCCGATCCTGGAGACCATTATCATGGGTCACCGGAATCTAAGCAAGAAGCAAATGGTCAACAACAGCCAGGAGGAGAAGATCTTCCGGGACGTGATCGACAAGATCCAGATCAAGATCCCCGCGGAAGACTGCACCCCCAGTTCTCTGTCCGGCGGCAACCAGCAGAAGCTGCTCTTCGGCCGCTGGATTATCGACGAAGCCAAGCTCATCCTGCTGGACGAGCCCACCCGCGGCGTGGACGTTCGTACCAAAGAAGAGATCTATCAGCGCATCCGCAAGATGGCGGCAGACAACAACGCCGGCGTCCTGATGGTGTCCTCGGAACTCAACGAGCTGGAGATCCTGTGCGACCGTGTCATCGTCATGCGGGACGGCAGGGGCGAAAACGTCCTGTCCGGTGATGAGATCACAGAAGAAAACATGATGCGTTACATTGCCCATGCCGAGGGCACGTGAGGCATTCCCGATACATCCGTTAAACATAAGAACAACCGGCGGAGTGCCGGCTGAGAAGAAAGGTGTGTAATCATTATGGGCGAGAATACTCCCGTCACCATCCAGTCTGAAAGCAGGTTCAAGAAGCTGGTCAGAGCCTATAAGCTGGAGCTGGGCATGGCCGCGATCCTGATCGTCATGTACATTATCCTGCATTTCATCACCGGCACCGCCCTCAAGGGCAGCAACATCCGCAACGTCCTTCAGGCCTGCGCGCCGCTGCTCATCATGACCATGGGCCAGCTGGTGGTGGTCATCACCGGCGGCATCGACCTGTCCGTCGGCTCCCTCTACTCCCTGTCCGGCATGTGCGGCGTGCTGGTGATGCTCCGGACCGAGAGCATCGCGGCCGGTGTGCTGACCGCTCTGGCTGTGGGTGTGCTGTGCGGCCTCATCAACGGCGTGCTGGTAGCCAAGGTCAAGATGGCTCCCTTCATCGTCACCCTGGCCATGCAGGGCGCCGCCGCCTCCCTGACCAAGATCATCGCCGGCGGCAACTCCCAGACCGTTACCCTTCAGGCCTTCAAGGCCTTCAACCGCGGCGAGATGATCCCGGGCGTGCGCAACTACATGGTCTACATGGTCATCATCGTCGTCGTCATGTACCTGCTGCTGCGCAAGACCCTGTTCGGCCGCTGGATCTATGCCACCGGCTCCAATGAGGAGGCCTCCCGCCTGGTCGGTATCCCCGTGGACCGGGTGAAGATCATCTGCTACACCATGAGCGGCTTCCTGTCCTCCGTGGCGGCCCTGCTGGGCGCCTCCCGTCTGATGAACGTGGAGGTCACCTCCGGCGTGGGCATGGAGCTGGACGCCATCGCCGCGGCCTGTATCGGCGGCGCCAGCCTCTCCGGCGGCCTGGGCACGGCCTTCGGCGCCCTGATAGGCACCCTGCTCCAGAAGGGCATCAACAACGGCATCAACCTGCTGGGCATCAACTCCTTCTGGACCGGCACCGTCACCGGCATCGTCATCATCGTGTCCGTCTACGTTGGCATGGTGGCCGGCAAGAACAGCAAGAAGAGAAAGTAAAACACAGCTATCCGTAAATTAAAATAATTATATATCAATAGGAGGAACTACCCATGAAGATCAAGAAACTCATCGACTGCTCCCAGACTTTCTTCCACAACAACCCGGGCTATCTGCCCTATGAGCTGTGCGAGATCAACTACGAGACCAAGATCGCCAGCGACGGCTACCAGTCCGAGCGCATGTACATGAACACCCACACCTCCACCCACTTCGACGCGCCCCGCCATCACTTCATCGACGGCATGGACGCCGCCGAGTATCCCATCGAGAACCTGGTGGGCGAGGCTGTCCCCATGGACTTCTTTGATCTGCCCGTGCACAGCGGCATCGGCCCCGAGCTGCTGGACCGCTATGCCGACAAGGTCAAGCCCGGCGACATCGTCCTGCTCTGCACCGGCCTGGGCCTGAAGCGCGACTGGGGTGTGGACTATGTGGACAACTGGACCTTCCTGACCCCCGAAGGCGCCCAGTGGATGGTGGATCACGGCGTCAAGGGCGTCTGCATCGACGGCCTGAGCGTCGGCGGCCCCCGGCCCGAGGACGGCGGCGGCCCCACCCATAAGATCGCTCTGCGCAACAACATCTGGTACGGCGAAGAGGTTTACCTCCCCAAGGAGCTGCTGGAGGAAGAGCGCTGGAACTTTGCCTTCCTGCCCCTGAAGATCGAGGGCGCCAGCGGCGCTCCCGGCCGGGCCATCGCCTGGATCGAAGAGTAAGCCATACCGGAACATATGTCTGCGAAAGGAGTGTGCGCGCCTATGCAAGATATCTCTGTTTCTGAACTGAAGGTCATCGCCAACGACCTGCGCAAGAAGGTCGTGACCATGATCTATAAGGCCAAGTCCGGCCATCCCGGCGGCTCCCTGTCCGCCGCGGAGTTCGTGACGGCCGCCTATTTCCGCGAAATGAACATCGACCCCGCCGACCCCAAGTGGCCGGACCGGGACCGTTTCGTCCTGTCCAAGGGCCACGTGTGCCCCATCCAGTACGCGGCGCTGGCCACCAAGGGCTACTTTGAGGAGAGCGTGCTGGATACCCTGCGCAAGGAGGGCTCCATCCTGCAGGGCCACCCCGACATGAAGAAGTGCCCCGGCATCGACATCTCCACCGGTTCCCTGGGCCAGGGCTTCGCCTGCGGCGCCGGCATGGCGCTGGCCGGCAAGCGCCAGGGCAGGGACTACCGTGTGTTTGTGGTCCTGGGCGACGGCGAGCTGGACGAGGGCGAGATCTGGGAAGCCGCCAACGTCTGCAACAAGTACGCGCTGGACAACGTGGTGGTCTTCGTGGACTGGAACAATCTGCAGCTGGACGGCACCTGCGACCAGGTCATGCCGCTGCTGGACATCGGCGCCAAATTTGAATCCTTCGGCTTCGAGGTCTGGAACATCGACGGCAACGACATGCAGCAGGTGGTGGACGCGCTGGACGAGATCCGTGAGCGCAAAAACGGCAAGCCCAAGTGCATCGTGGGCAAGACCGTCAAGGGCAAGGGCGTCAGCTACATGGAGAACCAGGTGGGCTGGCACGGCACCGCCCCCAATGAGGAACAGTACAAACAGGCCATGCTGGAACTGAACGGAGGTGCCGTATGAGTTTGATCGCTACCCGTGACGGCTTCGGCGACGAGATCGTCGCCCTGGGCAAGGAGAACAAGAACATTTTCGTTGTGGACGCCGACATCGGCAAGTCCTGCAAGACCGGCGCCTTCATGAAGGCCCTGCCGGAGCAGCACATCAACGTGGGCATCGCCGAGCAGAGCGCCGCCGGCGTGGCGGCGGGCCTGGCCACCTGCGGGATCATCCCCTTCGTGGTGACCTACGCGGCCTTCGGCTCCATGCGCATGGTGGAGATGATCCGCCAGGAGGCCTGCTATCCCAACCTGAACGTGAAGATCGCCTGCTCCCACGGCGGCGTGACCCCCGCCAACGACGGCGCCAGCCATCAGTGCATCGAGGATATGGGCATCCTGTCCACCATCCCCAATATGACCGTCATCATGCCCGCCGACTACAACTCCGCCCGCAAGCTGGTGCGCGCCGCCGCCGGGAAATACGGCCCCGTGTACCTGCGCTTCACCCGCGACGCCATCCCCGAGATCTACGGCCCGGACGAGCAGTTCGAGATCGGCAAGGCCAAGCAGCTTCGCGACGGCAGTGACGCCGCCATCATCGCCAACGGCGACACCGTGCGCCTGGCCATCGAGGCCGCAGAGGTTCTGGAGGCCGAGGGCGTCAAGGTCCGCGTGCTGGATATGCACACCGTCAAGCCCCTGGACGTGGAGGCCGTGACCGCCGCCATCGAGGACTGCGGCAAGATCGTCACCGTGGAGGACCACAACATCATCAACGGTCTGGGCGCGGCCGTGGCCTGCGTGGCCGCCGATCTGGGCAAGGGCCAGGTCAAGCGCATCGGCATCCAGGACCAGTTCGGTCAGTCCGCCCCCTATGAGCGGCTGCTGGCCATGAACGGCATCACCACCGAGAACATTGTTGTCACCGTGAAGGCTATGCTCTGAGCGGAAGAGAAGGAGGATATACATGAAAGTATTTTTGATCGGCTGCGGCGATATCGCCCGTCATCACGGCCGCGCTGTCGTCCGTCTGGACGGCCAGGTGATCGGCGGCTTTGACATCAGCGAGCACAACGCCAACCTGGTGGCCCAGGAGTTCAATTGCCCCATCGCTACCTACGAGGAGATCGAGAATTACGTGGTCAAGTCCGACTATGTGGTCATCAGCACCCCGCCCACCAAGCGCCTGGACTATGTGGAAATGGTCCTCAAGCACCACATCCCCCTGTACATGGAGAAGCCCGTGGCCTGCACCATGGAGGACGCCATGAAGATCAAGGAGATGGCGGACAAGTACGACGCCAAGATCATGGTGGGCTTCGCCCACTACTATCGCCCGGCCTACCGCAAGATGCTGGAGCTGGTCAAGACCGGCATGTTCGGAGAGCCCGTGGACATCGCCTTCTCCCGCCTGAGCCCCGGCTTCGGCTTCCACGCCAAGAACCTGGGCGCCTCCTGGCGTACCGACCCGAACCTGGCCTGCGGCATGACCGTGGAGTCCGTGTCCCACGACTGGAAGCTGATCACCGCCATGGCGGGCGGCTTTGACACCATCGCCTGCAACTACACCGGCACCATCGCTTCCGTGCCCAAGTTCGACAACCACACCAGCATCACCATCCGTCTGCGCAACGGCGCCATCGGCACCATCGCCGCCTCCTGGGCCTGCGACGTGCCCACCTGCTCCCGCGCGTACATCGGCACCAAGGGCTCCATCTTCCTCACCGGCGAAGGCATGTTCGAATTCACCAAGCTCAGCTGGAAGACCGAGGATATGCCCTATGTGGAGACCCTGACTTTCAACGACTCCTATGACCACGCCACCGGCGACGTGATCTACTATGCCCACTGCAGCTTCCAGGACAGCCTGAAGAACGGCAGGGAATTCGAGACCCCGCTGTCCGACGGCATCTCCGCACTGATCTACTCCCTGGCGGCCAAGAAGTCCTCCGAGGAACAGATCACCGTCAAGGTTCCCGACTGGGGCGAAGTGTGAGGAAAGGTTTCAGTTTTTAGATTTTAGTTTTCAGGAAAGCCTGCGGATTCATTCCGCGGGCTTTTCCTTTTTTACGGTTTGACAATTTCTGGCTGCCTGTATAGAATATCATCAGAGAAGTATCGCAAACCGGGAGAGGGGTCCGCCATGGAAAACAGCTTCATCCGATTCGAAAACGTGAAAAAGATCTACCAGGCGGGCCAGGTCCAGGTCACCGCCCTGCACGACGTGAGCTTCACCATCGAGAGGGGCGAGATCTGCGTGATCGTGGGGGAGTCCGGCGCGGGCAAGACCACGCTGCTGAACATCCTGGGCGGCATGGACAGTCTGACCGAGGGCCGCATCCTGGTGGACGGGGAGGATATCTCCCAATACGACAAGCGGCGGCTCACTGGCTACCGGCGCAGCGACGTGGGCTTTGTGTTCCAGTTCTATAATCTGATCCCCAACCTGACGGCGCTGGAAAACGTGGAGATCGCGGCCAAGCTGTCCGCCGACGCCCTGGACGCGGCGGCGGTGCTGGAGCAGGTGGGGCTGAAGGACCGGATGAAAAATTTCCCGGCCCAGCTCTCCGGCGGGGAACAGCAGCGGGTGGCCATCGCCCGGGCCCTGGCCAAGAACCCCAAGCTGCTGCTGTGTGACGAGCCCACCGGTGCCCTGGACTACAACACCGGCAAGGCCATTTTGAAGTTGCTGCAGGACACCTGCCGCAGCAGCGGCATGACGGTGATCATCATCACCCACAACAAGGCCCTGTGCGGCATGGCCGACCGGGTGATCCGGGTCAAGAGCGGCACGATACTGTCCGCGGAAGTGAACGAGACCGTAACGCCTGTGGAAGAGATCGAATGGTGAGCCTATGAACCGCTATACCATGCGCATGCTCCTGCGAAGCATCCGGGGCAGCCTGGGCCGGTACCTGGCGATCCTGGCCATCGTGGCCCTGGGCGTGGGCTTCTTCGCGGGACTGAAAAGCTCCTACCCTGCCATGCGGGGGACCGCGGAGCGTTATCTGGATGAGCAGCGGCTGTATGACTTCCAGCTGCTGTCCACCCTCGGCTTCACCGGGGAGGACGTGGAGGCCTTTGCCGCCCTGGAGGGCGTGGCCGCCGCGGAGGGCGGCTATTTTACCGACGCCTTTCTGCGCTTCGCGGGGGAGGAAAACGTCTACCGCCTGATGAGCCTGCCGGAGAGGGTCAGCCTCCCGGTGCTGACAGCGGGCCGTCTGCCCGAAGATTCCGGGGAGTGTCTGGCGGACAGCCACGCCTTCCGGGAGGAGGATATCGGGCAGACCGTCACCCTGACGCCGGCAAACGATGAAGACACGCTGGAGCTGCTGCCGGACGGGGCCTATACCATCGTGGGCCTGGCCCGCTCGCCCCGCTATCTCAGCAGCGTGCGGGGGGACAGCTCCCTGGGCTCCGGCAAGATCCACGGCTTTCTCTATCTGACAGACGAGGCCTTCGATTCGGAGGCCTTCCATGAGCTCTGCCTCTGGTGCGATATCGACGCGCCGCTGTATTCCGAGACCTACACCGACGCACGGGACCGGCTGGAGCCCTCGGTCAAGACCCTGCTGAACCGCCGGGGGCAGCTGCGCTATGGGCAGCTGCGTGCGGAGGCGCAGGCGGAGCTGGACGACGCCCAGGCGGAGATCGACCAGGGCTGGCTGGACTATGAGGACGGCAGGCGCGAGAGCCGGGAGGAACTGGACGAGGCGCTGGAAAAGCTGAACCAGACCGAGGGCCAGCTGCTGGCGGCCCAGAAGGAACTGGACGCCCAGGCGGCGGAGCTGGAGGCGGGCATGGCGAAGATCCCGGCCGCACGGGCGGAGATCCGGGCCAAGCGGGCGGAACTGGACGCGGGCGCGGCGCAGCTGGCCGACGGACGGGCGCAGCTGACAGCCGCGCGGGCAGAGCTGGAGGCCCAGGCGCAGACCGTCGCCGCGGGACAGGCGCAGCTGGCGGCCGCCAAGGCGGCGGTCACAGAGCCGATCCAGCAGCAGATCGCTCAGCTCCAGGCCCAGATCCAGGGGATTCAGGCGGCTATGGCGGAGATCAGCGGAGAAAACGAGGGCGACGAGCAGCAGCTTGCCGCCTTAAGCGAGGCCCTGGCCGCCGCCCAGGCCGGTCTGACCGCGGCCCAGGAGGGGCTTGCGGCAGCGGAGGGGCAGTTCGCCGGGCAGGAAGCGGAGCTGGCGGCAGCCGCGCAGGCGATCCGCGGGGGGCTGGCGCAGCTGGACGGGCAGGAGGCAGAGCTGGCGGCCAAGGGGGCGGCCATTGCCGACGGCCGCAAGCAGCTGGACGCCGCCGAGGCGGAGCTGAAGGCCGCCGAGGACAGCTATCCGGCGAACCGGAGCAAGATCTTCGACGCCCAGTGGAAGATCGACGACGGCTGGTGGCAGCTGGAAAAGGGCCGTGAGGAATATGAGGACGGCAGGCGGGAGGCCGAGGAGAAGCTGCGGGACGCGGAGCAGGAGCTCCGCGACGCGGAACAGGAACTGGCCGACGCCAAGGCCCAGGTGGAGGAGGACCTGCAGCTGGAGGTCTACACGCTGAACCGGGATACCAACCAGGGCCATCTGACCTTCGGCAACGATATTCGCATCATCGACGGCCTGGCCAACGCCTTCCCGGTGTTCTTCGCCCTGGTGGCGGCGCTGGTCTGCGTGACCACCATGACCCGCATGGTGGGGGAGGAGCGGACCCTGATCGGCACCATGAAAGCCCTGGGCTATTCCGGCGGCGCGGTGATGAGCAAGTATCTGCTCTATTCCGGCTCGGCGGCCCTGCTGGGCTGCGTGGCGGGCTTCTTCCTGGGGACCACGGCGATCCCCTATGTGGTATGGACCGCCTACAATATGCTTTACGACTACGCGAAGCTGGACTTCTATTTCGGCTCGCGCATGTATGGGCTGTGCCTGGTGGCGTCGGTGCTGGGGACGCTGCTGGTCACCTGGCTCGCCTGCCGGCAGGAGCTGCGGGAGAAGCCCGCGGAGCTGATCCGGCCCAAGGCCCCCAAGGCGGGGCGGCGGATCCTGCTGGAATATCTGGGCCCCCTGTGGCGGCGCCTGCCCTTCCTGAGCAAGGTCAGCCTGCGCAACGCCTTCCGGCACCCGCTGCGGGTGCTGATGCTGCTGCTGGGCATCGGCGGCTGCACGGCGCTGATGGTGGCGGGCTTCGGCGTGAAGGACTCGGTGGGCCGCATCTCGGACTATCAGTACGGGGAGATCTTCCTCTATGACCTTTCGGTGAGCCTGGACACGGACGACTTTGCCGATGACGCCCAGGCGGCCTCCCTGTGGGCGGGGGACGCGGAGCGCTGGGCCATGACCTGGCAGGAACCGGTGACCATCCTCACGGACCGCGAGGAGAAAAGCAGCCGCCTGATCGCGGCGGCGGACGGGGCGCTGGAGGGCATGATCAGCCTCCACGACAGGCAGGGCGAGCTGCCCTTCCCGGGCCCGGGACAGGCTGTCGTCACGGAGAAGATCGCCGAGAGCCTGGATCTGCGGGTGGGCGACAGCCTGACGCTGGAGACCGACGGCGGCGAGCGCCTGACGGTACAGATCAGCGGGATCTGCCAGAACTATCTGAACCACTATGTGTTTTTGAACAGCGCTTCCTTAAAAGAAACCCGGCATAACACGGCTCTGCTGCGCGCGGCGGAGGGCGTGGACGTGGACCGGCTGGGGGCAAGGCTCCGCGCGGCGGAGGGGGTAGACTATGTGAGTCTCTCCAACCGGGAGCGGGAGACCATGGAGCGGTCCATGGCCAGTCTCGACCTGTTGGTGCTGGTGCTGATCCTCTGCTCCGGGGCGCTGGCTTTCATCACCCAGTACAATCTCACCAACATCAACATCATGGAGCGGGTGCGTGAGATCGCCACCGTGAAGGTGCTGGGCTTCTACCCGGGAGAGACCGCCTCCTACGTGCTGCGGGAGAACCGGCTGCTGGCCGTCCTGGGGGCGGCTTTGGGGCTGGTGCTGGGAAAACTGCTGCATCGTGTGGTGATCCAGGCAGTGGTGGTGGACTACATGAGCTTCGAAATCCGCATCGCGCCCTTGAGCTATGTGCTGGCCTTTGCCATCACCATCGTGTTTGCCCTGCTGACAAACCTCTCCATGCATCCCAAGCTGGAAAAGGTCAACATGGCCGAATCCCTGAAATCTGTGGAATGAGGACGGACGAGCTTCACCGCCCGCGACATTTTGTCGCGGGCGATGTTTTTTCGCTTGACAAGGTCATATGAGCGTGCTATCATATGAACAAAGAAACATATGAATGGAGGCGCATGTATCTGAGCACGACCGAGAACGCCGTCCTCTGCGGTCCGGGGCAGGGAGGCGCGGCGCACAACCACGACGCGATCCTGCGCAAGGTCCGCAGCGAGCTGCCCACCGACGAGCTGCTGTGCGATCTGGCGGACCTGTTCAAGCTGTTCGGGGACACCACCCGGATGAAGATCCTGTTTGCGCTGATGGAATCGGAGATGTGCGTGTGCGCCATCGCGGACCTGCTGGGCATGACCCAGTCGGCCATCTCCCATCAGCTGCGGATCCTGAAGGACGCGAACCTGGTGGGCAACCGCCGGGAAGGCAAGACCATCTATTATTTCCTGTCCGACGACCATGTACGCACCATCGTCGCCCAGGGCTTCGACCATTTGATCGAGGACTACAACGAAAACGGAGAAAGGAACGAGGAGCCATGAAAAAGACATTCAAGCTGGAGGATCTGGACTGCGCCAACTGCGCCGCCAAGATGGAGGCCGCCATCAACAAGCTGGAGGGGGTGCAGAAGGCCACCGTCAGCTTCATGACCCAGAAGATGACCATCGAGGCCGACGAGGCCGTATTTGACGACGTGGTGCAGGCGGCGGTCAAGTGCATCGCCAAGGTGGAGCCGGACTGCCGGGTGATCCTGAAATAAGATGACAAGGAAGCAGAAGCGGACCCTGTGGCGGATCGCCGCCGCAGCGGTCCTTTGCGTGGTGATCGCGCTGCTGCCGGTGGAGGGCCTGTGGCGGGGGCTGCTGTTTGCCGTCCCCTATCTGATCGTGGGCTATGACGTGCTCTGGTCCGCTGTCCGCAACATCCTCCACGGCCAGGTCTTCGACGAGAAGTTCCTCATGGCCATCGCCACCCTGGGGGCCTTCGCCATCCGGGAGTACCCGGAGGCCGCGGCGGTCATGCTGTTTTACCAGATCGGCGAGCTGTTCCAGGGCATCGCCGTGGGCCGCAGCCGCCGTTCCATCGCGGCGCTGATGGACATCGCGCCGGAGAGCGCGGTGGTGCTGCGGGACGGGCAGGAGGAAGAGGTCTCGCCGGATGAGGTCCGGGTGGGGGAGACCATCCTGGTGCGGCCCGGGGAGAAGATCCCCCTGGACGGGGTGATCCTGGAGGGACGCACTACGGTGAACACCGCCGCCCTGACCGGCGAGAGCCTGCCTGCGGACAAGGCCGAGGGCGAGCGGGTGATCAGCGGCAGCATCAACCTGACCGGCGCCATCAAGGTCCGGACCGAGAGCGTCTACGAGGACAGCACCGTGGCGAAGATCCTGGAGCTGGTGGAGAATTCCCAGGAGAAGAAGGCCCATGTGGAGAGCTTCATCACCCGCTTTGCCCGCTGGTACACACCCTGTGTGGTCGTCGGCGCGCTGCTGCTGGCCCTGATCCCGCCGCTGCTGCTGGGGCAGCCCTGGGCGGTCTGGGTCAAGCGGGCGCTGATCTTCCTGGTGGTGTCCTGCCCCTGCGCGCTGGTGGTCTCGGTGCCCCTGTCCTTCTTCGGCGGCATCGGCGGCGCCTCCCGGGAGGGCATCCTGATCAAGGGCGCCAACTATCTGGAGACCCTGGCCAAGGTGGACACGGTGGTTTTTGACAAGACCGGCACCCTGACCCAGGGCAGCTTCGCGGTGGACGCCATCCACCCCAAGCAGATCGGCGCCGAGGCGCTGCTGGACATCGCCGCCGCCGCGGAGAGCTACTCCCAGCACCCGGTGGCCGAGTCCATCGTGTCCGCCCACGGCGGGGATATCGACCACAGCCGCATCGGCCAGGTGACCGAGATCGCGGGCAAGGGCCTGCGGGCGGAGGTGGACGGCCAGACCTTCTATGTGGGCAACAGCGCCCTGATGGAGCAGATCGGCGCGGATTACCACGACTGCCACCTGGTGGGCACTGTGATCCACGTGGCGAGGGAGCGGGAATACCTGGGCCATATCGTCATCAACGATCAGCCCAAGCCCGACGCGGCCCAGGCCATCGCGGACCTGAAGGCCCTGGGCGTGCGAAAGACCGTGATGCTCACCGGGGACATCCAGAAGGTGGCCCGGGCCGTGGCGGAGAAGCTGGGTGTGGACGAGGTCCACGCGGAGCTGCTGCCGGGGCAGAAGGTGGAGCAGGTGGAGCGGATGCTGCAGAGCGGCGCGAAGCTGGCCTTCGTGGGCGACGGCATCAATGATGCGCCGGTGCTGACCCGGGCGGACGTGGGCATCGCCATGGGCGCCATGGGCAGCGACGCGGCCATCGAGTCGGCGGATATCGTGCTCATGGACGACAAGCCCTCCCGGCTGCCTCTGGCGGTGAAGCTGAGCCGCCGGACCATGCGCATCGTCAACGAGAACATCGTGTTCGCCCTGGCGGTGAAGGCGGTGATCCTGCTGCTGGGCGCCCTGGGCATCGCCAACATGTGGTTTGCCGTGTTCGGCGACGTGGGCGTGCTGATCCTGGCGGTGCTCAACGCCATGCGCTGCCTGGGAAAAGTGGAATAAAACACGGGAAACAGATTGAATGTCCCCTGCCGGCTATGATATAATAACGGCGTAATCGCCGTTATTACAGGATTACAAGTCGTTTTTCTCGCCGCTTACGCGGCAACCGAAAAACATGACAAATTATACCGCAGCCGCGCTGCGTCTGTGGTATAATAAACTTATCCTTGGCGGCAAAGGAGGTCGCGCCATGAAAATTACGAAACGAAACGGCAATGTTGTGATCTATGACGATGAAAAGGTCGTCAACAGTATTCTGAAAGCCAACGCGGGTATCGCCATGGAGGAGATCTCGGAGAAGGCGGCCGCCGCGCTGGCGGGAGACGTGTTCACCAGGCTCACTGCGCGGGACGCCATCATCAGCACCGGCGAGGTTCGGGACTGCGTGTACGCCCTGCTGTTGGAAAAGGGCTATCTCCAGACGGCAAAACAGTATATGGAGTACAAGAAGTAAAAAGCCTCCGGCAGGCACGCCCTGCCGAGACAGACGCCCGGAGCCCTGCCGGTCTGCAGGGGACTCCGGGCGTTTGCCGTATGCGGGAAAATTTTGCGGGGATTGAACGAAACAGGCTTCGGGCTGTGTTCTTATAGATGAAAGCGGCTTAGGGCGAGGGACCTTGAACACCTACCGCTTGTGAGCGTCCCTTTTCGGTGCTTTTTGTCCCGCCTCTCTTGCTGGGCGTTGGCCCAGCTGCGCTCGTTGGGCGCAAAAATCCCTCGAAAATTGCCAGCTCACAAGTGCTTCGCAGTTTCCGTGGAGCAGATTTTGGCTGAGGCGAGGCGCAGACTGCAGGGAATACTGCTTGTATTTCCAAGGGCTGGAACGAAGCATCGGCCAAAAGCTGCCCACGTAAACCGGCAGGGGTTCAAGGCCCCTCGCCCTGAAAGGAAGGTGATGACGTATGTCCCAGGATGCGCTGCTGCTGCAAGAGATCCAGCGCGGTGACGAGGAGGCCCTCGGCCGGCTGATCGAGCGCTATACCGCCTATGTGGGAACCATCGTGTGGAATATCGTCAGGGGAAAGCTGGATGAGAGCGACGCCGGGGCCATCGTTTCGGAGGTGTTCTACAGCCTGTGGTGCAACGCCGCCAAGGCGGAGCCGGACAAGCTGAAGGCGTATCTCAGCAGCATCGCCCGCAGCAAGGCCCTCAACGCCCTGCGCAGGGTGGGGCGGGAGATCCCGCTGGAGGATGACCGGCTGGAGCTGAGCTGCCCCGGGCCGGAGGACGAGACCCTGCGGCAGGCGGAATACGCGGCCCTGCGCCGCTGCCTGGACGCCCTGCCGGAGCCGGACCGGACGATCTTTATCCGCCGCTATTATTATTACCAGAGCGCCCGGGAGATCGGCGCGGAGCTGGGGATGAACGTCAACACCGTAAGCACAAAGCTCCGCCGGGGCCGGCAGCGGCTGCGGCAGGAGCTGATGGAAGGAGGCTATTTCATTGGAAGTGAAGATCTCTCAGCTCTTTGATTACGGCGATGAAATAGCCGCGCCCGGGGAGGCCCCCGCCTTTGACCCGGGAGAAATCAAGGAGTTGACCATGCAGAAAATTCATGGGGAGCACAGAGCTCCCAAACGGGTCCGGGCGGTCCGCCGCGCCTCCCGCACCCTGCTGATCGCAGCGGCTATTGCAAGCCTCTTCACCGTCACCGCCCTGGCGGCGGGACTGAGCGTCCACCAGCGGCGGCAGGCCCAGCTGCGCGACTACCGGGAGGTGGACGCCAACAGCGTGACGGACTACGTGGAGTATGAGACCGGGGAGGACGCGGCCGGGGTCACCCTGCTGTCGGCCCTGAACACCGGCGAGTTCCAGGAAGTGTATTTAAACATCAGTCCCGTGTCGCCGGAGGAGGTCTATGACCCGGGCGAGCAGGAGCTGATGGAGGCCAAGGGAATCCACCGGGAATACGTCTACGAGCTGGACGGAGACGGAAAATGGAACAGGCTGCAGTTCACGCCCACGGACTGGGACTTTGCCCCGGAGGAGATGGAGACCGTGACCCTGGAGGGCGGCGAGACCCTGCAAAAGCCCAGCCCGGAGGCCATTCACCGGAAGCTCATGGATTCCTGCTATGACGCAGAGAGCCGGACCCTGACGCTTATGGGCCATGTGCCGTTGGACAGGCTGCGGGAGGGACGGGACACCCTGCTGCATGTGGTCTGCCTGGAAGTGCGCGGCGGCGACTTCGACCATCCGGAGATCTACCGGGACTTCGGCAGCGTGGCGATCTCCGCCACCGAACACCGGGTGAAGACCGTCATGTTCGACACACCCCCGGTGTTCACCAATGAGGAGACCGGGGACGAGGCTCAGGTGCTGGGCGTGGAGCTCAGCTACGAGGGCGTCACCTGGCTGGTGTCCTTCGACGGCATGGATGCGGTCCACGGCCGCCCGGCGGACGATCTGACCGAGGCGGAGAAGCGGGCGCGCTTCGAGCTGCAGCTGTCCTGGCTGCGTGCGGAGGATCAGGCGGTGTGGGACGCAAAGCTGAACTTTGCCGACGGCAGCAGCATGGAGGCGCCGGGCATCCTGCGCGCTCCCTATGAGGACGGCGTGGTGAAGCTGATCGGCACCCTGGGGGCCGGGAGCATCGACGTGGACAAGATCGTCTCCGTCACCGTCTGCGGCGAGACCATCGCGGTAAATTAATTTTCCGTTTTTAGGAGGCGGTCGTGAAAGCGGCCGCCTCTGCCGGACGAGGGAAAGGATAATTGCTGCCCTGCGGTGCGGCCTGTCGAAAGTCCCCGGTGAAAAATCTTTCTCCGGGGACTTGACGGATGGACCTTCGTGTGGTATTATACTTAAGCTGAATTGCATATCGCGGGGTAGAGCAGCTGGTAGCTCGTCGGGCTCATAACCCGGAGGTCGTTGGTTCAAATCCTTCCCCCGCAACCACCATGTCCGCCCGAAAAAGATATCGGGCGGACAAACCTTAGAGCCGCAAGGCTT
>CACYXE010000025.1 GCA_902778275.1 Oscillospiraceae bacterium | reverse complement strand
CTCCTTGTTCTTCAGGGTGTTCAGACCCTTCTGCATGGCGGGGGAAGTGGACTTGTAGGTGACCTTCTCTCTGCCTTTTCTCACCAGCTGGTTAAAAGTGGGCATTGTTTTCCTCCTTTCTTCAATGATAAATGGTAGTCAAAAAAACCGCGGAATTCCGGGCTTTTTGCCATATTTGCGGGGTGTGGGCACAAAAAGGGCGCACCAGACCCACGCAAATGTGAATTGTAGCATAATACACAATTTAAGTCAAGAATTTTTGTGAAATAAATTTAAAGATTTTCTCCGGAAAACAGCCCCGGCCGGTGTTTTCACAGCCCATTCGGCGGGGTGTTTTTTATGCGTTCTTCTCCTTGCCTGCGCGGTCCGCTTCTGCTATAATACCACATGATGTACATATCCGCTTCCGGCTCCGCATAGGAATAGGGAAGCTGAGCAAAGGAGTATTCCCATGACGTTTCGCGCTGTTCTGGCCATCCTGCTGTGCAAGGCCCTGCGCCTGTTTTCCCGTCTGGTCCATCGGGGCGGCACGGCCATGCCCGGCCGCTATGCCCTGCGTGTCTGCCCGGATCTGCTGGCGATCCTGGCCCGGGACGTGAGGTCCGTGGCCATCACCGGCACCAACGGCAAGACCACCAGCTCCCGCATGATCGAGGAGGCTTTTGCCGAGCAGGGACTCAGCTATTTTGCCAACCGCTCCGGCGCCAATCTGATCAGCGGCATCACCACGGAATTCGTAATGAACTGCACGCCGGGCGGAAGGATGAAGAAGGAATACGCGGTCATCGAATGCGACGAGGCCGCGGCCCGCACGGTGTTCGGGCAGCTCAAGCCCCGGGTCATCGTGGTGACCAATCTGTTCCGGGATCAGCTGGACCGCTACGGGGAGGTCACCCATACGCTGGAAAACATCCGTGTGGCCGTTCAGGGCGCGCCGGGGGCGCTGCTGTGTCTGAACGCGGACTGCTCTCTGACCTCCTCTCTGGCGGAAGACCTGCCCAACCGCTGCGTGTTCTTCGGCATCGACAAGGGCGCCGTCCCCTCCCGGGAGAAGCCGGAGCTGTCCGACGCCACCCACTGCATCCGCTGCAAGACCGAATATGAATACGACTATATCAGCTACGGCCATCTGGGCGGCTTCCGCTGCCCCCATTGCGGCTACGCACGGCATGAAGCGGACTACGCCGTCACCGACGTGGTGGAGCAGCGGGCCGACGGCAGCTCGCTGGTCATGGATATCCGCGGCACGAAACAGCTGGTGGAGGTCAATCTGCCGGCTCTGTACAATGTCTACAATGCCGCCGGCGCTCTGGCCGCCGCAGTGGAAATGGGAGTGGACCTGCCGGTGGCCATCTCGGCCCTTGGGCGTTTCCAGTGCGGCTTCGGCCGCATGGAGAAGTTCGACCTGGGCGGCGGCGCCCGGATCATGCTGGTGAAAAACCCCGCAGGCTGTAATCAGGTCCTGGAGTTTTTGCAGAACATCAAGGAAAAGTTTATCCTGGTGGTCTGCCTCAACGACCGGCCCGCCGACGGAACCGACGTATCCTGGATCTGGGACGCAGATTTTGAGGCGCTGGCGGGGATGACCGGACGGCTGGAGCAGGTGATCGTCTCCGGCGACCGGGCCGGCGATATGCGCGTGCGCATCAAATACGCCGGGATCTCCGATGCTTTCATCCAGGAGGAACGGGACTATGAGGCACTGGTGGATAAGCTGGAAAAAACGGACAAGCCCATCTTTATCATGCCCACCTATACGGCCATGCTGGACCTGCGGCAGGTGGTGATCCGCCACTGCGGCGGCGCAGAGTTTTGGGAATGACGTCAGAAGAAACTCGCTCCATTCCGTTTCCGCGGTTTTCGAAATGACCGCGAAAACTCCATATCCGCTCCTTCCTTCTTCCTTCCGCCATCAAACCCATTTCCTTGGGCTTTGATGGCGAAATAAGAGGAATTGTGATTTGAAAGGACAATAACCATGGAACTGAAGATCTGTCATATGTACCCGGATGTGCTGAATCTCTACGGCGACGGCGGCAACATCCGCTGCCTCACCCGGCGCCTCCAATGGCGCGGCATCGGCGCGGAGGTCACCCGCATGCCCATCGGCTCCCCGGCGAGCCTCAGCGGTTACGACCTGGTTTTCATCGGCGGCGGGCAGGACTTTGAGCAGCAGGTGCTGCTGGAGGATCTGCACCGGGGCAAAGACCGGGAGATCCGAGCGGCGGTGGAGGACGGCCTGCCCTTTCTGACCATCTGCGGCGGCTATCAGATGCTGGGCAGCTACTATGAGACCTATGACGGCCAGCGCTGTGATTTCATCGGCGCGCTGGATCTGTATACGGTGGGCTCCAAAGTCCGCATGATCGGCAACTACAGCTTCCGGTGCGGCGAGGAATCCGGCGGCAGTGTGGTCGTGGGCTTTGAAAACCACAGCGGCAAGACCTGGCTGGGCAGCGGCGTACAGCCCCTGGGCAAGGTGCTCAGCGGCTATGGCAACAACGGCGAGGACGGCAGCGAGGGCGCCCGGTATAAAAACGTATTCGGTACTTACAGTCACGGTCCCCTGCTGCCCAAAAATCCGGCGTTTTGCGACCACATCCTGTTGACCGCTCTGGAGCGAAAATACGGCACCGCTGAGCTGGCGCCCCTGGACGACACGGCGGAGCGGGCCGCCCATGATGAGGTCCTGGCCCGGCTGGGCTGAGGGACTTCACGCCCGATCCGTCTCCCTGTCCGGCAGCTGCATCGCAGTCACGGGAAATACCCTGTAAATTTCCCCCATTCCTCTGCTATTTCCCCGCGCATTGTGACAAATTTTTCGCCTCCCCGCGCGTATACTGGTACGCAAAGGGAGGCGAATTCTATGAAACGCTTGCTGACGGCACTGGGTCTGTTGGCGCTGGCTTTGCTGCTGAGTGCCTGTGCCAGCCGGGAGGAGCCGCCGACGCCCAACTATCTGTCCCTGATGGAGGACGCCGCCATGTCCGGGGACACGGAGGCCGGACATCTGGCGGAGTACGCCCGAAACCATCAGATCGACGAGACGCAGTCCGGGGAGGTGAAGATCTCCTTTGACGAGCTGTTCCTTCTGGCGCGGCTCATCTATGCGGAAGCCGGAGACCTGCGCTGCAGCGACGCACAGCGGATGTGCGTAGGCGAGGTGGTGCTCAACCGGGTGGCCTCCCCGGAATACCCGGACAATCTGGAGGCCGTGGTCTATCAGGAGGGGCAATACCCTGAGACCGCCACCGCCGCTTTTCAGACCGAGACCCTGCCCAACCGGGTCAGCGCCCAGGCCGCCATGCGGCTTCTTCTGGGCGAGCGGGTGCTGGAGCCCCAGGTGGTCATCCAGACCCATCAAAAACCGGGAGATGACGTCTACGTCAGCTTCTGCAACCGGCACGGCTTTCTCTACGTGTATACATATTTCTGCGCAAGCCCCAATTTAGACCTGTATCTCACCACTCCCCTTTCCTCTTAAAGCGCAAAGACGCCCGGGACCTCCCGGGCGCCTTTGTCTATGCATGGTTTACTTTTTGCTCTTGATATACGCGTCGATGCTCTTGGCGCCGGTCTTGCCCGCGCCCATGGCCAGGATGACCGTGGCCGCGCCGGTGACCGCGTCGCCGCCGGCGAAGACGCCCTCACGGGAAGTCACGCCGTTGTCGTCCGCCTGGATGCCGCCCTTCTTGGTGGTCTCCAGATTGGGCGTGGTGGAGCGGATCAGCGGGTTGGGGCTGGTGCCGATGGCGATGATCACCGCGTCGCAGGGGAGGATCCAGTTGGAGTCCTTCACCGCCACGGGGCTGCGGCGGCCCTTGGCGTCCGGCTCGCCCAGCTCCTGCTTGATCAGCTCGATACCGGTCACGCGTCCCTCTTCGTCGCCGTGGATGGCGGCGGGGTTATTCAGCAGCATGAACTCGATGCCCTCGGCCTCGGCGTGCTCCACCTCTTCCTTACGGGCGGGAAGCTCGTCCATGCCGCGGCGGTAGGTGATATACACATGCTCGGCCCCCAGGCGCTTGGCCACACGGGCAGCGTCCATGGCCACATTGCCGCCGCCGACGACCGCCACCACCTTGGGGTGCTTGATGGGCGTGTCGTAGTCGTCCCGGTAGGCCTTCATCAGGTTCACACGGGTCAGGAACTCATTGGCGCTGTATACGCCCAGCAGGTTCTCACCGGGTACATGCAGGAACTGGGGCAGGCCCGCGCCGGAGCCGATGAACACAGCCTCAAAGCCGTCCTGGAACAGCTCGTCCACAGTCACGGACTTGCCGATGATGGCGTTATTGACGATCTTGACGCCCATCTTCTTCAGGTTCTCGATCTCCGCCGCCACGATCTCCTTGGGCAGACGGAACTGGGGGATGCCGTAGACCAGTACGCCGCCGGACTTGTGGAAGGCCTCGAAGATGGTCACGTCGTAACCCAGCTTGCGCAGGTCGCCCGCGCAGGTCAGGCCCGCAGGGCCGGAGCCGATGACGGCGATCCTGTGGCCGTTGGATTCGGGAGCCGCGGGCTCGGGCTTGTCCTCTTTCGCCATGTGGGTGTCGGCCACGAAGCGCTCCAGCCGGCCGATGGCCACCGGCTGGCCCTTGATGCCCCGGACGCACTTGGATTCGCACTGCTTTTCCTGGGGACATACACGGCCGCAGACCGCGGGCAGAGAGTTGGTGGAGGTGATGATATCGTAGGCGGCCTCAAAGTCGTTCTCCCGGACCTTCTCAATGAAGCGGGGGATCTTCACGCTGACCGGGCAGCCGGTGCGGCAGGGAGCATTCTTGCAGTCCAGGCAGCGCTGGGCCTCGTTGACAGCGGCTTCCACGGTGTAGCCCAGGGCCACTTCCTCGAAATTGCCGGCGCGGACCACAGGGTCCTGCTCGGGCATTTCGTTTTTCTCCATGCTCATGTTGACTTTCATGTTAGCCATTGCGCTTCCCTCCCGTGATGTTGCAGATATGCTGGGCGGCCTCGTCCTGCTCGTCCTTATAGAACGCGGCGCGCTTGAGCAGAGAATCGAAGTCCACCTTGTGGGCGTCGAAGTCCGGCCCGTCCACACAGGCGAACTTGGTCTCGCCGTCCACGATCACGCGGCAGCAGCCGCACATGCCGGTACCGTCCACCATGATGGGGTCCAGGGAGATGATGGTGCTGATGCCGTAGGGCCGGGTCACGTCCGCCAGGAACTTCATCATGATGTCCGGGCCGATGGCGATGACCCGGTCAAACTGCGGCTTATTCTCGGCGATGTTGGCCTCGATCTCATTCTTCAGGAACACGGTGGTGAAGCCCTTTTCGCCGTAGGAGCCGTCGTCGGTGCACATGATGAGCTTGTTGGAGGCGGCCGCCAGCTCCTCCTTCAGGATCACGATATCCGCGCTGCGGAAACCCGCGATGAAGGTCACGTCGATGCCTCTCTCATGCATCTCCTTGGCAATGGGATAGGCGATGGCGCAGCCTACGCCGCCGCCGACCACGCAGACTTTTTTCAGGCCCTCCATCTCGGTAGCCTTGCCGAGAGGACCGGCCAAGTCGGAGATATAGTCCCCTTCCGCCACCGTGTGGAGCATCTTGGTGGTACGGCCCGCGGCCTGCACCATAACGGTGACGGTGCCCTTCTCCCGGTCGTAACCGGCCACGGAAACGGGAACACGCTCACCCTGTTCATCCAGGCGGAAAATGACAAACTGGCCGGCCTGGGCGTGCCGGGCCACCAGCGGCGCCTCGATCTCAAAAAGACAGATCGTCCTGGCGTCGTTCAAAAAACGCTTGGTCACTACTTTGTACATCTCTACACCTCTATAAAAATTGTTATTTCGGGCTTTTTATATTGTAACCGATAGGAGGATTTTAGTCAAACGATATGTCCCTTTTCTTTCCCGTCATTCTGACGAAAATATATCAAACTCGACAGTTTCGCGGTGTGATCCACTGTGGGATCGGCGCTGGCAGTCATTTCATGTTCGTCACATAGCGGACCACATAATCGGCGAAGCGCCGGGTGGCAGGCCCCGCCTTACTGCCTGCCGCGATGGCGATGCCGATGGTGCGTTTGGCCTCCGGCACCAGGGGCAGCACCAGCAGCCGGTCCCGGCGCCCCTTCAGCAGCAGCTCGGGCATGATGCTCATGCCCAGGCCCTGCTCCACCATGGCGATGATGGCATAGTCGTCCTTGGTATAAAAGCGGACGTTGGGATGGACGCCCGCCGCCTCCAGCGCCCGGCGGGCATCGTGGTCAGAGCTCTCCAGCAGACTGATGAAGGGCTCGGTCTCGCACTCCACCAGCGGGAAGCGGGGATAGCTGGCAAAACGGCTGTCCTCCGGCAGGATCGCCAGCAGCCGGTCCTCCACCAGCGGGATGCACTCGCAGTCCAAAGCGCAGGGCACGGTCACGAAGCCGATATCAATG
The DNA here is from genome assembly GCA_902778275.1 of Oscillospiraceae bacterium. Lineage (GTDB taxonomy): Bacteria > Bacillota > Clostridia > Oscillospirales > Oscillospiraceae > Limivicinus. The sequence goes on along the minus strand of CACYXE010000025.1, from coordinate 36,935 downwards.
CTGCCGTCGGAGAGCCACTGCTCCACATCGTGATAGTCGCCGTTGAGCAGCTTGAATTCCACCTTGGGATAATCGGTCTGGAACTCCTTCAGCACCGCCGGCAGCCAATGCACCGCGACGGAAGTAAAGGCGCCGATGCGCACCGTGCCCGCGTCCAGGCCGCGGATCGCCGCCGCCGTCTGGTTCAGCTGCTCGGCACTGCCCAACAGCGCGTTCACCGCGGGCAGCAGCCGCTCCCCCTCCGCAGTCAGCTGTACGCCCGCACGCCCCCTTTTCAGGATCGGAAAACCCAGCTCCTTTTCCAGACTGTCGATGCTGTGGCTCACGGCGGATTGCGTGCAGCCCAGGCTCTGCGCCGCCCGGGTCAGGCTCCCCAGCTCCACTACGGTGACCAGCGCCTCGTATTTTGCCAGATTCATCTCTTCGCATCCTTTATATATGAATTGTTTTCATCTAAACATGAGCAAAATTATATTTGTTTCTATTATACAAATTTTTTCATGGATTTCAAGCATTTTGCCGAAAGTTTCCCCTTGTACCGTAAATATTTTCCTTTATAATGCGAATTGTCAATCCCGAAAAGAGAGGTAATCCCCATGACAAGTGCTAACGTATTCATCATCATCGCCATCGTGATCTATCTGGTCGGCATGCTGGCCATCGGCGCTGTGTACTCCAAGCGCAACAAGACCTCCAGCGACTTCTATCTGGGCGGCCGGAGGCTGGGACCCGTGGTCGTTGCCATGAGCACCGAGGCCTCGGACATGAGCAGTTGGCTGCTGATGGGTGTCCCCGGCCTGGCCTATTTCTGCGGTCTTGCCGAAGCAACATGGACCGTCATCGGTCTGGCCGTCGGTACATACCTGAACTGGCTGATCGTGGCCAAACGGCTGCGCAGCTATTCCGCCAAGCTGGACGCCATCACGATCCCCGATTTCTTCTCCCACCGTTATCGTGACAAGAGCGGTCTGATCGAGGGCATTGCCGGTTTGATCATCATCATCTTCTTTGTCCCCTACACCGCCTCCGGCTTTGCCGCCTGCGGCAAGCTGTTCACGAACCTCTTTGATATCAACTATATGACGGCCATGATCATCAGCGCCGCCGTCATCGTAGCCTACTGTGCCATGGGCGGCTTTACCGCAGCTTCCGTCACCAGTCTGATCCAGAGCATCGTGATGACCATCGCGCTGATCGTGATTTTGGTCTTCGGCATTCATGTGGCCGGCGGCTGGGATGCCGTAGTGGCCAACGCCAAGACCGTCCCCGGTTACCTGAGCCTGACCTCCAGCACGGATATCTTTTCCACCGCGCCCGGCAAGTACGGCTTCATTACCATCTGTTCCACCCTGGCCTGGGGCTTTGGCTATTTCGGCATGCCCCACATTCTCAATCACTTCATGGCCATTGAGGACGGGGAAAAGCTGACGATCTCCCGTCGTATCGGCAGCATCTGGGTCGTGATTTCCATGACCGTCGCCATCGTCATCGGTCTGGTAGGCTTTGCCATGAGCCGGGCCGGCGCCATCACCACCTTTGAAAGCAACTCCGCCGCAGAGGCGATCCTGGTCAAGATCGCAGCCCTCATGAGTCAGAACGGTATCCTGCCGGCGCTGCTGGCCGGCGTGGTACTGGCCGGCATTCTGGCTTCCACCATGTCCACCGCCGACGCGCAGCTGCTGGCTGCCGCCTCCGGTATCTCCCACAACATCCTGCGCGGTGTATTCCATAAGGAGCTCTCCAACAAGCAGGAAATGACCATTGCCCGCATCTCGGTTCTGGGCGTGGCCATTCTGGGCATCCTCCTCGCACGCGATCCCAACAGCAATGTCTTCCGCATCGTGTCCTTTGCCTGGGGCGGCTTCGGCGCCTGCTTCGGCCCGCTGATGCTCTTCTCCCTGTTCTGGAAACGCTGCAACAAGTACGGCGCCATCGCCGGCATGGTCAGCGGCGGCGTGATGATCTTCGTGTGGAAGTACCTGGTCCGTCCTCTGGGCGGCGCCTGGAACATCTACGAGCTGCTCCCGGCCTTCATCGTGGCCTGCATCGCCATCGTGGTGGTCAGCCTCGCGACCAAGGAGCCGGAGGCCGAGATCGTAGCCGAGTTCGAAAACATCTGAGCCTTCGTGTAAACATAAAAATACCGTGTGCGAATTCGCACACGGTATTTTTATCTGTAAGCGAGCTTCATGCGGAACACATGTCCTGCGTCCGACTCCCCTACCACGGTGCAGGTGCTGTCCTCCACACCCCAGTGTACCCGGATCTGCTCGCCGCATAGGGCCTCGTTCAGATACTCCGCCGTGACCTCCCGCAGTCCGCGCCGGGCGGCACAGAAGCCGGTGCACTGCTCCGCCAAATCAAAATAGCGGGTGTTGTTCATGTGGCCGTTTCCGTCCAGGTATTCCTCCGGCACGGTAAACAGAGTCTCCCGATCGGTGATCGGGCGGCGGATCACGCCGGGCAGCGGCGCTTCGTTCCCGTTGGTCAGCGGCTCGATGTCCACACCCCGCTCATGGGGCGCCGCCATCTGCCGGGTCTCCCTGTCCACCACGGCCCACAGGGAGCTGCCCGTCAGGATCACGGATCCGTCCGCGTCCAGCACCCGGTAAAAACGCGGGCACATGCCGTGCCGGGTCTGGCCGGGCCAGGTCTCCACCGTCAGTTCCTCCCCCGCCGCGGGCCAGCGCTCCGAGCGCACCAGGTAGCGGATCACCACCCACATGACGCCCAGGGCACGCATGTCCGCCTCGCCGTAGCCCAGTTCCGTGCTTTGAGCGGCGGAGGCCTCCTGCAGCAGCCAGAACAGATGCTGCGCGCTGAGCCCCTCCTGAGGGACGATCCTCTTTTCCTGATAAACGTACATTGTGATCTTACCTCGTCCAAAGTGTATATATGCCAAATTCCTCCGCACGGAAACCCGCGGCTTTCAAGGCGGAGCCGTCCGTCCAGGGGGAGAGGATATAACAGCAGCTCCCTTCCTCCGGTACGCCGCCTCCATAGCCGAAGCGGAAACGGGTAAAGCTTGTGGGGCTTAAGTAGGCCGCCGGGTAACGCTCGTAGGCCACAGTTGCGCGGAAGTCTTCCACCGGCGTGCCGCTGTAAAACAGCACCGTGGAATAATAGATATGTCCGTCCAGGACCACGGTCCCCTCCTGCTCCATAGCCGCTTCCAGGGCCCGGTCCAGTCCGTCGCCGAAGGCATAACGCATCTGGGTTTGATAGCCGGAATCTGCGCGGAAATAATAGAGGCCGCAGAAGGAGCCGAACAGAAACAGATAGGCCGCCAGCAGCAGCGGCGTCAGCCTGCCGTGAAACAGGCTGCCAAACCAGCGCAGCCCCACCGCCGCCAGGATGAGCAGAGGCAGAAACAGAATGTTGACCCGGTTGATGTTCACATGCACCAGCGCCCCCAGAACCAAGCCCGCCAGCAGCCAGATCAGCAGCAGTACAGCGGGCTTGAAATCCCGTTCCCCGTCCCACAGCCGGAGCAGGCAGCGAAGCAGGCCCAGGAGGACGAAAGGCGGCGTCAGGATATAAAACAATCCGTAAAGGCCGCCGAAGCGCAGGATGTCGCCCAAGCCCTCCCGGATACGCTCAGCCCCCTGGACGGATCCGGCGCTGTTCCAGGGCAGACCATCCGACTGCGTCCACAGGATGGCAAACAGATTCTCCAGATTTTCGGGGATGTGCCGAAGCGAGATCTCTCCGCTGCGCAGCACCAGCAGCTTCGGGATGGACAGAAACGGCGTGCGGATCTCCTCCATCCAGCCCAGGTTCACCGCCAGGAACAGCAGCAGCGGCAGCGCCGGCAGAAACAGAAGAAGCAGCGCGCCCGGCAGACGGCGATCCGGCTTCAGCCGCCCGCGGCGGTAACAGTACAGTCCTTGGGCAAGCAGCACAAAAGGCAGGATCGGCCAGATGGTGGCATAAGCGTAGAGCGCCAGGCCGTAAAGCAGGGCGGAGGGGATCAGGTATCGGCTGTCCTCCAGGCCCCGCAGGAAGAAATACGTCCCGAACAGCAGCAGGCCCGGCACCAGATTGGATTCCAGCGCCCAGCGGCTGAGCAGGATGTGCCAGGGGCAGATGGCCAGCAGCAGCATGGCCCAGTGGGCCGTTCCCCGGTCGGCACAGCGGCGCACCGTGCCGTACAGAGCGGGCAGACTCAGGCAGCCCACGATCAGCTGGGGCAGCCGTACCGCCCAGACCTGCCGCCCGAAGAGCGCCAGGAACGGGAGCGTCAGATAGGTCTCCAGGGCGTTCATGCCGCTGCCCCAGGCCGTCAGATACACGGGCCAGGCATAACCTGCGCTGTCCGTGCCGCTGCGCAGCAGGGACCAGGCCTCATAACCTGCGAAGGCCTCATCCTGATTGAAGCCCGCCGGCAGCGCGCCAAAGCGCCACAGCCGCACTGCCAGACCCAGCAGCAGGATCAGCCAGAAAGCCCAGCGGTCCCCATGGGTGCTTATGCGCTTTGTCCGCTGTCCAGCCATAGTCCGCCTCCAAATCAAATCGCTCCCATTATAGGTCCTGATCTGCCGGGTGTCAACTTCCGCTCCACCGGGAAAAAGCCTTGCGGTTTTCAGAAGCAGCGTATGAAGCAGCGTATTATAATTTGCCCACAATCTGCTGCGAACGCGTAAGTCCGATCGTCTATGACAGGGTGGCTTGCGTTTTTTTGCTCCCACACATACAAAAAAGCGATTGAGCCGCAGCCCAATCGCTTTTGCTTTTTCTGTTTTAATGACTGTTGAAATAGTACATGGCCGTGGTGTCGGTGAGGACCGCGTCGCACTTACCCGCATAGAGGAAGTCGAAGCACTCGGTGGTGCCGCCCGCCACACGGGTCACCTGCCCCAGCCGCTTGGCCAATCGCGCGTCGGAATTGAGCGCCTCCATGGCTTCGGTGGTGGAACACATGGCCATCTTCTTGTTGTTCAGCCCCAGGCGGTTGTTGATCAGCGTACCCTCCCGGACCGCGATGACGATATCGTTCTCCACGTAGGGTCCATACTGGGCGTACAGCCCCTGATCCACCTCCGACTGGTTCAGCGCCACGCCGCCCCAGGCCACGTCGATGTTTCCCGAGGACAGCTCGATGTACACGTTTTCCTTTTCAATGGGCTGCATCTTCAGATTCCAGCCCAGGCGCTCGCACACGGCGATGGCCATCTCCACATCGTAGCCCCAATATTCGGAGCCGGAGATATAGGCCATGGGGAAGGAGTTGATATCGATCCCCACGATCAGGTCCCGGCTGGGGATCTCCTGCAGCTCGCCGTAGCCGTTGTCCCGCACCTTGTCCAGCGCGGCGCTGTCGCTCTCGAACTGGATGATCCTGTCGCCGAACCATTTGACAGACAGCTCGTCTACCCGCCCCTCTGCGTTCAGGGTCTTGATGGCGGCGATCACGTAATCCGCCGTGGGGTCCCCGGTACGAAAGGCCAGGGAGTAGGACTGCTCCACCAGGGTCAGAACGGTTTTTACCCGGTAGGAGCTGCCTCCGCCGCAGGCCGCGCAGCTGAGGCACAGGCACACGGCCAGCAATATTGCAATGATTTTCTTCATCCCATCACCACAGGTTCTCTCAATGTCGCGGACTGTAGTCCCGGTCCCTTGATCGGTCGGCAGTCTCCCGGGCGGCAGCTTTTCGAGCGGCGGCCCTGGCCGCGGCCCGGCGGCGGGCCGCTTTCCGTTTACGGCTCTGCACGGCGATCAGGAGCAGGATCAGCACCAGCACGGCCAATGCCGCGATCAGCGCGGGGATCAGCCAGCGGGGACCGTCTGTTTTTGAAGCCTGAATGGGCTCCGGTACGGTCTGCTCCGCAGGCGCAGGGGTTTCGGCGCCGGCCAGCTCCCCGGCAGGCTCAGCGGGCTCTGCCGCCGGTTCTTCCAGGGGGGCAGGCTCCGCCTGGGCGGCAGCCACCTTGTCCGCTTCCAGCTGCGCCGCTTTGGCATCCAGCTCCAGGGCGTAGTCCGCCAGGTATTCGCCGATCTCCGCCATCCGCAGCTGATACTCGCCCACGTTGCGGGTCATGACCGTAACGATGATCGGCGTCGGCGTATAGACGATAGCGGCGATATGGTCGTTCTTGTTGCCGTTGGGCTCCTCATAGGAGCCGTACTTCTGGGCCACCTCGAAGCGGCCCTTCAGGCGGATATTCAGATAATTGTCCGGCTGGGCCGGGAGCAGGTATTCGATCACGTGGGGAAACTGCTCCTCACCGCCCTCGCAGAGTGTCCGCATGATCTGGGTCATATAGCGGGCCGAGTAGTAGCTGTTTACAAAGAAGTCCTCGTCGAAGTAGTCTTCCGGCAGATCGGTGAAGCGAATGGTCATGTCGCTGCACTTGCCCATATATGTACCGCCCAGATAATCCACCATGGCGTGGCCGCTGTCGTTGTTGGAGTAGGTCAGCGCCGTGGATTCCCAGTACTGCAGAGGCATGCCCAGCACGTTGCTGTCCTGGCTCAATTCCCCGGCCGCTTCTTTCTCCGCCATCAGCATGGCCACCGGGACCTTGTAGAGGCTGGCGGAATACATCCACTGATCCGCGTCGTAGTACCAGCTTTCCCCCGTTGCCGTATAGCAGAAGCCCACGGAGAAGCGCTCATAATTTGCGTTCAATCCGTGCTCTTCCACATAAGCCGCCATCCATTGGTCAAGCCTTTCCGTATCGATCAGACCGGCTTCCTCCGCATTGGCCGCGCCGCCCCACACCGGAAGCAGAAGCAGAATAAACAGGAAGGCCAGTGTCTTTTTCCAAATCGCGCTTTTTTTCATGCTTTCACCCGTGCAGGCGCCCGCTTCCGCGAACGCCTGCGTTTTTTCTCAGGAATCGTATTCGATCACATAGCCCAAACTCCCGCTGTAAAGCTCGGGATAGTCGGCAACGGGATCATCACGGCTGTCGTTATAGACCCAGCGGTTGTTGTGCCACAGCAGCAGATAGTCCTCAATGCTGCCGTCATAGCCGTCATAGTAGGAGGGCTCGCTGTAGTCCCAGGGATAATAGACCACCTCATCGGGCTTCTCCCAGACCAGGGTGTCCTCCTCCCGGTGGCAGCCCACCCAGACCCGGCTCAGTCCGCTTTCGATCACCAGCTCCACGATGCGGTTGAATTCCTCCTCATCGCTGACCACCGCCAGGTAGCCGCCCGCGTCCAGACAGGCCTGCCGCGCCTCGGTCCAGCTCATATCGGAGGCGATGACCTCGTAGCTGTGGGGCATGGCGATGGGCTTGGCCTCGGAAGGATCCCCTTCCTCAAGGAGGGTGCCGTAATCAAAGGGCGCGTCCCCGGCCTCGGGGTCGTTGGGATCCACAGGCCGTGCCGTGGGGATCGACACCACACCGGAGGCGTCGTCATCCCCGTTGGCGTCAGAGGGCCGGCCGCCCCGGAGAGCCACGCCGCCCTGGAGCATGAAGTTCAGCACGATAGCGGAGAGGATCAGCAGGGCGCAGAGGATCAAAACCGCGGCTACGGGCCGTCTCCGGCGGCGCCTGATCTCCTGCTGGATCTGCTCCTGCCGGCTCATGGGCTTGCTGCTGACGGCGGTCATGGGGACCACCGGCGCAAGCTCCGGGTTTTCATCCACAGTCAAAATGGGGATGGGCTGTTTCTGAGAGACGGCGCTGTCCTTCTCCCGGCGGCTGTGAGGTGTGGGCTGGTAGACCCGCACGTCCTCTCCCTCGCCGCTCATGGCCAGGGGCACGGGCTGCAGGATCTCTTCCGCCTGCCCCTCCTCCGGCAGCTGCGCCACGTTTTCGTTTTCAAAGGGCGGTTCCTCATAGGGGGCGTTGAACAAGGCGCGGATGCGCTCCATCTCTTCGTCCTCCTCGCTGGGCGCCGCCTCTGCAGCAGGCTCCGCTTCGGGTGCTCCCGCCTCGGGCTCCGCTTCTTCCGCCGCCTTGAAGCCGCCTTCGTCGGGGCTGGCGCTGTCCATCCCCGCGTCTTCCTCGGCGATGATGGAGACCATGATCCGTTCGATATCGCTCAGCTCACCCTTGTCCTTGTTGAACAGGGTCTGTGCCCTGCCCTCGCTGCCGATATAGCGGCCCAGCAGGCAGGAATCCACCCGTGCCTGCAGCTCGCCCACGGAGCGATAGCGGTCCGACGCCTTGAAAGCCGTGGCGGTGGAAATGATCTGATACAGCTGGCGGCCCACTTCCGCCGGCACTTCAAAGGCCTTGCCGTCCATACGGGCCTGGGTATCCCCGTCAAAGGGCAGCTTCCCGCCGGTAGCGCCGTAATACAGCAGCATGCCCAGGGAATACACGTCGGACGCCGGGCTCAGCTTGCCGCCCCAATAGAGCTCAGGTGCGATAAACTGCAGTTCCTCGTCTTCCCAGTCCTGGATCTTGCCGGGACCGATAGCGACGCTGCCGTCCTCGTTCAGGCTGATATTGTCGGGATAGATGCCGCCGCGGTAGTTGCCCGTGCCCACATCACTGCGGATTCGGTCGCACAGCTCCGACACAAGAGCGCACAGCTCCTGCCGGCTCATCTTTCCGATTTTTTCGCCAAGCTTTTTATCCGGATCGAATCCTCTGTCTTTCATAAAATCCCCCTGCAAGGTGGTTTCTGTATCTGACTAACTAATATATGTTACCACAGGCCTGCGTTTTCGTAAAGTCTTAAACGGAAAACCAAAGGCTATTTCTCCATTTTATCCGCCAGCCTGGTGATGGCGTCGGCATAGCCGGCCAGTTCCTTATTGGCCCGCCCCTCGATGCTCTTTGCGATCTTCAGCAGGCGCTCCGCCGCGGCCACCATTCGGGTATAAGCGGCGCTGACCTTGCGCTGCTTCCCGCCGCTGCCGGGCTTCGCGATGGGTATGCCATCCGGCATCTTTTCAAACTGTCCGGCCAGCAGATCGAAGCGGCAGCCGCTGTAGGGCGCGTAGGCCCGGTAACCCAGCTCCGCATTGAGGCAGGCGGTAAAACTGTCGGCCGTGTCCGGGTCGCCGTGGTTTACGAAAATCTGTTTCGGCTTTTCCTCGAAGCCGCCCAGCCAGTGCAGCAGTCCCGCCTTGTCCGCATGCCCGCTGATGCCGGGCAGCGTGTCGATCCGGGCCTTGACCTCGATATCCTCATCAAACAGCTTGACGTGGTCGATGCCGTCCACCAGCAAGCGCCCCAGGGTCCCCACGGACTGATAGCCCACGAACAGGATCATGCACTCCTCCCGCCACAGGTTGTGCTTCAGATGGTGGCGGATGCGGCCCGCGTCGCACATGCCGCTGGCGGAAATGATGACCTTGGGCGTACGGTCCTCGTTGATGGCCCGGGACTCCTCCTGGCTGACCGTCAGCTCCAGGCCGGGAAAGACGATGGGGTTGACGCCGGAACGGATCAGCTGCTGCATCTCATCGTCCACATACTCCGCATCACACTGCAGGAAGATGGAGGTGGCCTCGATGGCCAGAGGGCTGTCCACATAGACGGGGAAATCCCCATGGCCGGTGACCAGGTTTTTCTCCTTGATCTCCCGGATGAAATACAGCATCTCCTGCGTGCGGCCCACCGCAAAGGACGGAATGATCACGTTGCCGCCCCGATCCATGGTGGCCTGGATCCGGCTGGCCAACTCCTTGACATAGTCCACCCGCCCCTCGCTGTGGAGCCTGTCGCCGTAGGTGGACTCGATCACCAGATACTCCGTATCCTTCACAAACTGCGGGTCGCGCAAAATGGCCTGTCCGCCGTTGCCCAGGTCGCCGGAAAAGGTGATCTTCCGGGTCTCACCGTCCTCGGTGAGCCACACCTCGATGGCCGCAGAACCCAGCAGATGCCCCACGTCGGTCAGGCGGATGGTGACGCAGTCATTGACCTGGATCTCCTTGCCATAGCCGCAGGGGCGCAGCAGCGACACCAGTCCCGCCGCATCGTCCAGGTCATACAGCGGCTCCACCGCGGGAGCGCCGCTGCGCTGGTTCTTCCGGTTTTTCCACTCCGCTTCGGACATCTGGATGTTGGCGCAGTCACGCAGCATGATATCGCATAGAGAGCAGGTGGCCGCGCTGGCATAGACCGGGCCGCGGAACCCCTGCTTATACAGCAGCGGCAGCAGACCCGAGTGGTCCACATGGGCGTGGGTCAGCAGCACAAAATCCAATGCCTCCGGCGGCACCGGCAGCGGCTCGTTGACGTAGATGTTCTTACCCTGCTCCATGCCATAGTCCACAAGGCCGCGCTTGTCTCCCACTTCCAGATAGGTACAGCTGCCCGTGACCTCATGGGTCGCGCCCAAAAACGTTATTTTCAATGACCACACCTCTTATTCTGTGCAGAATCACCCTATGTTACTGCGTTTATTTTACACCAAGCGGCGCAAGTACGCAACAATTCTTCATAAAAGTTAAGAGCTGCGGCAAAGCAGTTCACCGCAGCTCTTACTTTAACATATCGCCGAAGGTCTCCTCCAGCAGCTTGCTGTTGACCGTGCGCAGGTACTTGAGACTTTTCAGCAGCATTTTGGTGCGGCCGCCGCCGTAATCCACGAATTCATGCAGCGTCTCCACCATGCTCTCCCAATCGTGCGGCCTGTTGCGCCAACGCTCCATATCGCGGGCGGTCTCCGGCCGGAGCTCCTGGGCCAGGGCGTCGATCTGCCTGTGGATCTCTGGCTCTGACAGGGGACCCTGCAGCAATTCCTTCAGCCTGCCCAGAAGGCGGCCGCGAAAGTCCTCGTTCTCCATCAGGGCCGCGGCCAGGCGCTGATACTCGTAATCATTGGAGAAGGGGATCTCAAAGCCCCCGTAGGAGAACATCCCCAGATCCAGATCCACCAGCGCGTAGTGGAGCTTCTGATCCGCTTCGGTCCAATAAAAACGCATGTTGGGGCTGTTGGCGTCAAAGTTGCCGCTGTAAGCCTCCAGGATGCACCAGCCGATGATGCTCTCCAGATCCAGATGCTCCTGGGCGTATGCGTAGTTTTCCGCGTCCCGCATGTCGTGGGTGAGGATAAAATCGGCCACCGCTTCGGCGGGGGTGTTGTGGCCCCAGCTGCCCTTGCTCTCGGTCACGGTGGTCTCATCCACCCCGTAATGCTGGGCATAGTGGGTCTCCGAATGGGCCTCCCGCAGGTTGTAGATGCCCCAGTATGCGCCGTTGAGATACAGCACCGCGTAGCGGTGGTCCTGGGCCGGCAGCTCCGGGAAATTTTCCATGGCCAGCTTATGCATCAGGGTGTCCCGGATGTAGCTGGTGGGCCGCCCCTCCTGGGGCATGCGCAGCAGGATGCTGCGGAAGTGGGTCACGCCGTTGGAAAACAGATCGTAGTCCAGCGGCCCCTCGTAGCGGTCCTCGAACTTCAGCCGGAAGGACTTCTTCTCCCGTGTCCGGGACGTGGCGCCGTGGAGCTTGACGCCGCAGCGCAGCTGCACCCTGTCGCCGTTTTCCGCAAAGAGCGTGAAACTGCCTGGGCGCTCCAATTCATAGGAATACAGCTGGTACAGTCCCGTCGGGCCCGTGATGTCCTCCGGGTCGCCGATCAGGCTGACCACCGGAAGGGTATGCCCCTCATTGAGGATATAACTCAGATCCAGCGTGGCGCTGGGCAGATATCCGTCCCGCAGGCAGACAGCCCGCAGCACCGCAGTCTCCGTCACCGACAGCGGTCCTTCATACAGCGCCGAGCTCCGATCCGGGGTGCTGCCGTCCAGGGTGTAGCGGATCTCCCCATCCCCCTGCAGCTCTACCGCAACGGTATCCACCTCGTCAAAAACGCCGTCGGCCGTCAGCGCCACCGGCGGCGCGGCGACCAGCCGCTCGCCGCCGGAGTTGGGCTTTGCAGGGCTGGGCGTATCGAAGTAGTAAAAGCCGCCCTCGGTCCCTCTGCGGCCGAAGCTGCAGTCGATGGGAATATTATGTAAACTCACATAGTCTGCCAGGCTGCCGTCGGCCCGACTCAGATACAGCGTCTCCTTGACGGAGTCCAGGCCGAAGCCGCTGTTGGGCCGGCCTGAGAGGATCAGATCCGCGGAGCAGTACAACACCAGGCTTTCCCGTGGATTCAGGAGCTTGCCCGGCAGAGGGTACTGCAGCCGGTCGCTGTCCTTGTCCGACAGATAATAGCCCTGCAGACTGATGGGCGTGTCCCAGGGATTGCTGATCTCCACCCAGTCATAGTAGACCCCGTCGATCCCCAGATGCCGGGCGTTGTAGACCATGACCTCGCCGATCACAGGCTCACCGTTTGCGGGCAGCAGCGTTTCCTGGAAGCGGCGGTAGCCCGTATCGCTGTTTTCAACTGGGGAACATGCTCAGCTCCACAGAGCCGTCCTCCCGGCGGCAGGCGCTTTCATCCTCCGCCAGGGCGGGCAGCTCCAGACTGTCCGCCAGAGCGCCCCGTCCGTCCAGCAGACGAAGGACGCAGCCCTCCTTCGGGAAGGTCATGTCTTCCAGCTCCGTCCCAAAGAAGACCCGGTACTCCCCTGCCGCCAGCGTCACGTCGGGCAGCGGCCAGGACTTGCCGTCCCGCTCCAGAGTCCAGCCGGACAGGGACACGCTCTCCGCGCCGCCGTTATACAGCTCCAGCCAGTCGGGAAAATCCCCCGTGCCATCGCAAAGAGTAGCCTTGTTGGAGGCCATCACCTCGGAGACAGATACCGCCGCAGCGGAGAGCGCTTCCCCGATCTGCGGAGCCGGCGACACAGTCTCGGCCGGCGCAGCTGTCTCCTCCGGTACAGTCTCTGTTTGGACTCCCCCGCAGGCGGACAGGAGCAGCACCAAAACCAGGACCAGGGCCGTCAGCGTCTGATATGCAGTTTTCACCGGCCCCGCCTCCTGTCATAACAAATCAGAATCCGTCGAAAAGTGTGATCTGGCTGGTCTCGGGCAGTTCGCCCAGGGCTCCCAGCCGCCGCAGGGTATCCAGGTGGGTCTGGCTCACCTTGGGGCAGGCCCGGCCCAGATCCTCTACGGAGATAAAGGTCTCGCCGCTCTCCCGGCAGCGGTCCAGATCCCAGGCCGCGGTCTCACCCAGGCCGGAAATGGACACGAAGGGCGGGCGCAGCCTGCCGTCGTCCGTGATGAGGAACCTGGTGGCGTGGGACTGGTACAGGTCGATGGGCGCGAATTCAAAGCCGCGCATGTTGAACTCGTACACCGCCTCCAGCGTCACCAGCAGGTCCTCCTCGTTGGCGGTCAGATCCGTGCGGCGCTTCATCTCGTTGATCTTCCGGCGCACCCCCGCCGTGCCCACGCACATCATCTCCGCGTCAAAGCCGCCCTTCTGGCTGCGCCGATAGAAGTAGGCGCTGTAAAAGGCCAGGGGCCTGTGGACCTTGAACCAGGCAATGCGGAAGGCCATCATCACGTAGGCCACCGCGTGGGCCTTGGGGAACAGATAGGCGATCTTCCGGGCGGATTCGATCCACCAGTCTGGCACGCCCATATCACGCATCTGCGCTTCCCCGTCGCCGGGGAACTCGCCGCTCTTTTTCACCTTGCCCTTGCGCACCGCCTCCATGGTCTTGAAGGCCAGGGAGGGCTCCATGCCCTTCTGGATCAGATAGAGCATGATATCGTCGCGGCAGCCGATGGTCTCGTTGACCGAGGCCACGCCGTTGACGATCAGATCGTGGATGTTGCCCGCCCACACGTCGGTGCCGTGGCTGAAGCCGGACAGCCGCACCAGGGTGTCGAACTGTTTGGGCTGGGTGTCCACCAGCATCTGCCGTGTGAAGGGGGTACCGAATTCCGGCACGCCGATGGATCCGGTCTTGCCGATGATGGGGTCGTCGTCCGGCAGGCCCAGAGCCGAGGGGCTTGTGAAGATGGACATGGTCTCCGGGTCGGACAGGGAGATCTCCTGGGCGTTGACGTCGGTCATATCCTCCATCATGCGGATCATGGTGGGATCATCGTGACCCAGCTCGTCCAGCTTCAGCAGATTATCCTCCATGCAGTGATATTCAAAATGGGTGGTGATAATGTCGCTGTTGGGATCGTCTGCCGGGTGCTGGACCGGGCAGAAATCCGTCACGTCCATGTCCTGGGGGATGACCACCAGGCCGCCGGGGTGCTGGCCGGTGGTGCGCTTGATGCCCACCAGGCCCAGGGCCAGGCGGTTCTCCTCGGCCTTGGTGGCCCGGATCCCCCGCTCCTCCAGATATTTCTTCACATAGCCGTAGGCCGTCTTTTCCGCCAGGGTGCCGATGGTCCCGGCGCGGAACACATGGTCCGAGCCGAAGAGCACCTCGGTGTACTTGTGGGCCTTGGCCTGGTACTCGCCGGAGAAGTTCAGGTCGATATCGGGGGTCTTCTCGTTGCCGGGGTAGCCCAGGAAGGTCTCGAAGGGGATGTCGAAGCCGTCCCGCCGCATGAGCGTACCGCAGTCCGGGCACTCCTTCTCCGGCATGTCCGCGCCGCAGCCGTAGCTGCCGTCGGTAACGAATTCCGTATGGCAGCACTTGGGGCAGACGTAATGGGGCGGCAGGGAGTTGACCTCCGTGATGCCGGACATGTAGGCCACGATGGAGGAGCCCACGCTGCCCCGGCTGCCCACCAGGTAGCCGTGCTCCAGAGAGTTCTGCACCAGCTTCTGGGCGGACATGTAGATCACGTCGTAGTTGTGATCCAGGATGGTGTTCAGCTCCGTGTCCACCCGGCGCTGCACCAGCTCCGGCGGGTTTTCGCCGTAGATCCGGTGCATCTTGTCATAGACCAGCCGCTTCAGGTCCCGGGCGGAGTTGGCGATTTTGGGCGGGAACAGCTCCTTGGGCAGCAGCTCGATAGGCTCCACCTGCTCGGCGATTGCCCGAGTGTTGGTGATGACCACCTCTCTGGCGGTCTCCTCCCCCAGATAGGCAAATTCCGCCAGCATCTCCTCCGTGGTGCGGAAGAAAATGGGGCAGTCACGGTCCGGGTCGGAAAACTTCTTGGCCGCCTGGAGGATCTTGCGGTACTGCTCATCCTCCGCGTCCAGGAAATGCACGTCGCTGGCGGCGACGACCGGCTTGCCCATGCGCCTGCCCAGCTCATAGATCCGCCGGTTGTAGTCCTGGAGCACGGTCTCGTCCTTGACACGTCCGTTTTCCACCAGAAAGCCGTTGTTGCAAATGGGCTGGATCTCCAGGTAGTCGTAATAGGAGGCGATCTTTTCCAGGGTCTTGTCGCTCTCGCCGCGCATCACCGCGCCGTAAAGCTCGCCCATGCCGCAGGCGGAGCCCACCAGGATGCCCTCCCGGTGCTGATTCAGCAGGCTCTTGGGCACCGTGGGGCTGCGGTGAAAATATTTCAGATAGGACTGGCTCACCATCTCGTAGAGGTTTTTCAGTCCTTTGCGGTTCTTCACCAGCAGGATCATGTGGTGGCTCTTGGCCACGTCGGTGCGGCGCAGGGTGTGGTACACCGTCTCGATATCGTCCACGGTCCTGGCCCCCTGCTGGGCCAGCATGGGCAGGAACTTATCCATCATCCGGGCCACCACCATGGCGTCGTCCGAAGCCCGGTGGTGATTGAACTGGGGCAGGCCCAGATGGTTGGAGACGATGTCCAGCTTGAAGCGCTTCAGCTCCGGCAGCAGGGCCTGGCTCAAAGCCAGGGTGTCCAGGAATACGGGGTTGAATTTCAGCCCCTGGCGCAGGGCCGCCGCGGTCATAAAGCCCACGTCGAAATGGGCGTTGTGGGCGATCAAGGGCCGGTCCCCGGCAAAGGCCATGAACTTCTCCATAGCCTCCTTCTCCAGCGGGGCGCCCGCCACGTCCTGGTCCCGGATACCCGTAAGCTCCGTGATATCCGGCGGGATGTGCATCTGGGGGTCCACGAAGGTATTGAAGGTCTCCTTGATCTCCCCGCCGGAGAAGATCACCGCGCCGATCTCCGTCATGCGGTCGCTCTGGGCGTTGAGGCCCGTGGTCTCGATATCGAAGGCGACAAACTCCGTATCCAGGGGCAGCCTGGACTTGCCGATCACGGCGCTGTTGCCGTCCATGTCATTGACGAAGTAGATCTCACAGCCGTAGATGATCTTCACGCCGTACTTTTTGCCGGCCTTCCACATATCCGGGAAGGCCTGTACCACGCCGTGGTCCGTGACAGCGATGGCGGGCATGCCCCAGTCCGCCGCCCGCTTGACGATAGCGTTCGGGTCGGTCAGCGCGTCCAGAGCGGAAAAACGGGTATGCACGTGCAGCTCCACGCGCTTTTCCGGAGCCTTGTCCGGGCGCACGGTACGCTTGCCCTTCATGATGTTTCGGGGCTCCATCACCATGTCGTCGTCATACTTGCTGTAGGTGATCTCCCCCTGGACGATGAGATGGTCCTTTTCCGCGATTTTGTTGATGACGCTCTGATCGTCGTCGGAACGCAGATATCGGGTCACGCGGATGGTATTTGTGCGGTCGGTGATGTCAAAGCACAGCACCGCACCGCCCCGCTTCTGCAGCTTGCGGCTGGTGACGGCCACCACATCCCCCTCCACAGTCACCTTGCCCGATTCCAGGGTCAGGGTCTCCATGGGGACCGGATGCTGCTTGATGGCCTTGCCGAAGAGTACGGAGCCCGCGTTCACGCTCTTGCCCTCGGCGCCGCCGGAGGAGGCCGCCGCCGCCGTCTTGGGCCGGGGATAGTCCGCCTCCAGTTCCACCTTCTGCAGCTCGTAGTCCTCCCGCAGGCGCGTCTCCAGGCCGGAGATCTCCACCGGGGAGGGCATGGCCGCAAACCAGGCGTCCACCGCCATGCGGCCCTCGCCGGCGTAGATCCGTACCTGGGTCACGTAGGCCTTGTCCAGGCCGCCCGCCGCGTGGGTCAGGGGCGCGCAGCCGGGAAATATGGTCAAAAATGGGGTATGTTCGCTCATTGGTCCTTGTCCTTTTCGATCAGATCCATCAAGGCCTCACACAGGCGTTCATAGGGATAGGTGCCCAGCACCTGACCCTTTTTAAAAAGGATGCCCTTGTCTTTGCCGCCGGCGATGCCGTAATCGGCCTCCCGGGCCTCCCCGGGGCCGTTGACCACACAGCCCATGACAGCCACGGTGATGTCCCGGTCCAGATCCCGGACCAGGCCCTCCACCCGGTTGGCCAGGCCGATCAGGTCGATCTCCGTGCGCCCGCAGGTGGGGCAGGAGACGAATTTCACGCCGCCGCGGCGCAGGCCTGCCGCCTTCAAAATGGCGACGCCGGCGATGACCTCCTTTACCGGATCCGCGGTCAGGGACACGCGGATGGTGCCGCCGATGCCCTCGCTGAGCAGGGTGCCGATGCCCACGGCGGATTGGATGGTGCCGTTCCACTCGGTACCGGTTTCCGTGACGCCCAGGTGCAGGGGGTAGTCAAAGCGCTCCGCCGCCAGCCGGTAGGCCGCGATGGTCAGCGGCACGGTGGAGGACTTGAGGCTCAGGCAGATATCCTCAAAGCCGTACTTCTCCAGCAGGCGCACGTGACCCTCGGCGCTTTCCACCATGGCCTCCGGGCAGGGGTGGCCGTATTTTTCCAGCAGGCGCTTTTCCAGGCTGCCCGCGTTGACGCCGATGCGGATGGGGATGCCCCGGGCCCTGCAGGCCTCCGCCACGGCCTTCACGTTTTCCTCGGCGCCGATGTTGCCGGGGTTGATGCGGATCTTGTCGATCCCCCGCTCGGCCACAGCCAGGGCCAGCTTGTAGTCGAAATGGATGTCCGCCACCAGGGGCAGATCCACCCGGGCCTTGATCTTGTCGATGGCCTCCGCCGCCCGCAGATCGGGGATGGCCAGCCGCACGATCTCGCAGCCCGCCGCCCGCAGCTCCTTGATCTGCTGCACGGTGGCCTCCACGTCCCAGGTTTTGGTGTTGCACATGGACTGGACCGTCACCGGCGCGTCGCCGCCGATATAAAGGCCGCCCACCCGGATCTTTCTGGTATTTTCACGTGTATTCATAGCAATCCCTGCCTGTTCGCATAATTCAACAATTTATTATTATAGCATAATCTATGGCAGAAGTACAGCGCAAAAAACAGGACGGCAGGGACGCTTTGCCTGAGAGCGTCCCTGCCGTCTTCCGTATCCAGTTTTTACTCTACGCCCAGCAGCATCCGGTCGTTGTCCAGGACCTTGCCCGCGGCCAGTTTGAACTGCCCCAGCAGATCCTGGATGGTCAGGCCCTCCCGCTCCTTTCCGGCCACGTCGAAGATGATCCGTCCCCGGTCCATCATGATGGTGCGGCTGCCCAGGTCCAGGGCAGACTGCATGTTGTGGGTGACCATCAGGCAGGTCAGCCTGTTTTCCTCCACGATCTGCCGGGTGATGGCCAGTACCTTCTCCGCGGAGGCCGGGTCCAAAGCCGCCGTATGCTCATCCAGCAGCAGGAGCTTGGGCGGGTTAATGGTGGCCATCATCAGGGTCAGCGCCTGTCGCTGACCGCCGGAGAGCAGGCCCACCGGCTGCTGCATCCGATCCTCCAGCCCCATGCCCAGCAGGCCCAGCTGTGCCCGGAACTGCTCCCGGTCCGCCTTGGAGAGACGGCCCAGCCAGCCGCCGCGCCCGGCGGCCAGAGCCAGATTTTCCTCGATGCTCATGCCCGGCGCACTGCCCCGCATGGGGTCCTGGAACAGGCGGCCGATCTGCTTGGCCCGTTTATATTCAGGCAGCAGAGTCATGTCAAGCTCGTCCAGCAGGATCCGCCCGCTGTCGGTGATGAAGCTGCCGGAGATGGCGTTGAACAGGGTGGATTTCCCGGCGCCGTTCGCGCCGATGATGGTGACGAACTCCCCGTCCTGCACGGTGAGGGACAGATCGTCCAGCGCCTTCTTGGCATTGACCGTACCGGGGTTGAAGGTCTTGGAGATGTGGGAGATCCTCAGCATTCCGACTCCTCCTCTCCCCGCCGGTGGGCCATCCGGCGCTTCAGCAGCGGCATTTGACCCTTGAGATAGGGGCCGGCTATGGCGATGATGACGATCACCGAAGACACCAGCTTCAGCATGAAAGCCGGCATATTGAAGCGCAGGGCGATGGTGTACACCAAGCGGAACAGGAAGGCGCCCAGCACCGCGCCGACAGCGCGGACGGGGATCTTCCCTTTGCCCAGGAAGGCGTTGCCGATCAGCAGCGAGGCCAGAGCGATGGTTACCATGCCGGTGCCGATATCGATGTTCACCGACTTCTGGCTCTGGGCCAGCAGGCAGCCGGACAGCCCCGTAAAGGCGTTGGAAATGCAAAGGCCTACGATGGTGGTGAAGGCGGGGTTGATGGAAGAAGAGCGCACCATGTCCGGGTTGTTGCCGGTGGCCCGGATGGCAAGGCCCAGCCGGGTCCGCAGGAACAGGGACAGGAACAGGATCACCAGCGCCACGGCGATCAGGGCCACCAGGGTCTTGTACTGTCCCGACAGGGCCGTGCCCGCCAGGAAGTCCTTGGTCCTGGTGAAGACCGTCTCGGTCTTGTTCATGTTCAGGATGGAGGCGTTGCCCATGACGGCGATGTTGATGGAGTACAGCCCCGTGTTGACGATGATGCCGGAGAGCAGACTGTCAATGCCCATCCTGGTCTGCAGCAGGGCGGTGATCATACCGGAGAGCATACCGGCCAGCATCGCCGCCGGAATGGACAGCCAGGGGTGGCCGGCGATGGCGACGACAGCGCCGACGGTCGCCCCCAGGGTGAAGCAGCCGTCGGTGGAAAGATCGCAAACATTCAGCATGGAATAGCTCAGAAACAGGGCCAGCACCGTCAGCGAACTGATCAGCCCCAGCTCCAAAGCCGTTTGTCCCAAAGTCAGGACCGCGCTCAGGCTCATGCGCATCAACTCCTTACGCCATGGCGGCGGGGAAAGGGTCGACCCCCTTCCCCGCTGCTCTAAAAACTAAAATCTGAGAATTGAAAACTATATCACCCCAGGTCGGAAAAGCTCTCCGCGGTGGTGATGCTCTGCACCTGGGTGCAGTAGGGGGCGAAGGCGGCAGCCACGGTGTCGTAGTCCAGGCCCAGGGCCTCGCAGGTCTCGGTGTTGACGGTGGCGGTGCCGTTATCGAAGGTCATAACGCCGGTGGAAGCCGGGTCCGCGCCATCCACCAGGATCTCCGCGATCATGTTGGCGGTCTCCACGCCCAGGTTGGCATAGTCCACGCCGTAGCCCAGGAAAGCACCGTTGAGGGCGAAGGAATCGGCCCCGGTATAGTGGGGGATGCCCGCCTGGGCCAGGATCTCATAGATGGAAAGCTCCGCGGTCATGATGGTGTTGTCGGTGGGAGTGAAGATGGCGTCCACCTTGTCGGCGACCAGGGCCTGGGCGGCCAGGGTCACTTCGTCCACAGTGGTGCCGGTGCGCTCGATGACGGTGACACCCCTGGCTTCCAGGAAGGCCTTGGCGTCGGCGATGGGAGCGGCGGAGGCGTCCTGGCCCACATCATAGAGCAGGCCGATGGTGGCCGCGTCGGGATCGGCGGCAAAGATCAGGTTCATGACGGCGTTGGTGTCCAGATAGTCAGAGGTGCCGGTGACGTTGCTGCCGGGGGCCTCCAGGCTCTCTACCAGGCCCACGCCCAGAGGATCGGAGACGGCGGCGAAGACCACGGGGATCTGGTTCTCCTCGGTGGCGGACTGCATGGCCATGGCCACGGGGGTGGCCACTCCCACCATCAGGTCCACATCTTCGGCGATGAAGTTGGCGATGATCTGGGCCATGACGTTGGCGTCGGCGTTGCAGTTGTCCTCCAGGACCTCAAAGTGCACGCCCTTTTCCGTGCCCAGAGCGGCCAGCTGGTTCTCGATGTTTTCCACGATCTGGTTCAGGGAGGCGTCGTCCACATAGTTGCAGATGCCGACCTTGAAGCTGACAGCCTCTTCGGCGGCGGGTGCGCTCGCTTCCTCGGCGGCGGGCGCGGCGGTGCTTGCGGGGGCGGAGGCGCTGCTGCCGCAGGCGGCCAGCGCGAAAACCAGGGTCAGAGCAAGAAGAACAGAAATGATCTTTTTCATGGTAAATATCCTTTCTTTTTTTATCTATGTTATGGATGTTGATTGGTTTTACAGTCTCTGCATAACGGCCGCCATCGGCGCCATCGTCTGGTATAGAGCTTCATATCGGTACCTCCAAAGAAAAAATCCTGTCCCAACAATCATGCTGGGACAGGACGTACAAACATTCCTGCGGTGCCACCCGGCTTGACGCTGTGACCAGCGCCCACTTTTACGCATACCATCATATGCCGGATTTTGATTACGGAGATCCTCGCTCCGTCTCACATACTCGGAAAGGCTGCCCTTTCTTTTCCGTTCGCCCTCAGAAGTCCATTCACCTTTCTGTTCTCCGCCGTGCTCCCACCGCCCACGGCTCGCTGTATGAGAAGGGAGAAACGCTACTCACTCTTCTTCAACGGTTTATCAGAGTAAAACACAAATATCGAATTTTGTCAAGAGGCAAAAAAGCACTTTATGCATGCTGTGTAAATCAGCCCGTCACAATGCGAATGACATCGTTAAACATCACAACAGCCATCAAGCCAAGCAGCAAGATCATGCCCGCGCCGTGAATGTAGCCCTCGTACTTGGGGTCGAGCTTTTTGCGGGTCATGCTCTCGATCAGCCAGGTGACCAGCAGCAGGAAGACCCGTCCGCCGTCCAGGGCGGGGATGGGCAGCAGGTTCATGATCGCCAGGTTCACGGCGATAAAAGCCCCCAGATACAGGATGTTATAGACCGCGTCCGCTGTGGAGGCGGCGTTCTGCCCGGTCTCCGCCATCAGATCCACGATGCCCACCGGGCCGGACATGTCCTTGACGCCCACCTGGCCGGTGACCAGCTGCCGCAGCCCCATCCATACCATGCGGCCAAATTCCATGGCCGTGTCCCAGGTATAGCGGAGCTTCACGCCCAGCGTGGCTTCCTCATAGCCGAAGTAGAAGCCGTACATCTTGTTCTCCTGGCCCTCATACTCAACAGGGACCATGTAGAAATCGTCCAGCTTCACCTTCTGGCCATTGCGGACCATCACCAGATCATGGCTGCTGCCGCCCTGGCTGAGGAAGTCGGATACATCGTAATACTGATAGATCCGGTGACCGTCGATCTTATGGAAACGGTCCCCCTGCTGCAGGCCGTCCGCGCGCTCATAGGGGCAGCCCTCCATAAAGTCCGACAGGATCGGGGCCCGGAAGGCCGTCGCGCCTGCGTACAGACAGAGGATCACCAACAGGCCCAGCAGAAAGTTCATGGCCGCGCCCGCCACCAGGATGATGATCCGCTTCCAGGGGGGCTGATTGGTGAAGGCCCGGGGGTTTTCGGAGGCCTCATCCTCCCCGGCCATGGCGCAGTAGCCGCCGATGGGGATGACCCGCAGGGCGTAGAGGGTCTCCCCCTTTTGCTTCTTCCACAGGGCCGGGCCCATGCCCACCGCGAATTCGTCCACCTGCACGCCGCAGGCCTTGGCCGTGGCGAAGTGGCCGAACTCATGCACCGCGATGAGCACGCCGAAAATCAATATGGCAAAAAGTACGTACAAAATGGTCATAGCTGAAAAATCTCCATCCGAGGGGTCAGGCTTTAATTGCCGAAGTTCTCCCGCACCCAGGCTCTGGCCGCGGCGTCCGCCGTCAGGATCGTGTCCAGATCGTCGGCTGCCGTCACACCCACGGCTTCCACAGCGCCGGCCGCCGCGTCATAGATCCGGTTATAGCCCAGCTTATGCTGCAAAAACAGATGCACCGCCACCTCGTTGGCCGCGCTCATCACACAGGGCGCCGTGCCGCCGCGGCGGGCGCAGTCCATGGCGAGCGCCAAGCAGGGGAAGTTTTCCAGATCCGGCTCTTCAAAGCTCAGATCCCGCAGCTTCCAGAAATCCAGATGCTCGAACATGCTGGGGCAGCGCTCCGGATAAGTCAGAGCCAGCTGGATGGGCAGGCCCATGTCCGGCACGCCCAGCTGGGCGATCACCGTGCCGTCAATGAGCTCCACCATGGAGTGGATCACGCTCTGGGGATGGATGACCACAGTGATGTCATCCGGCGTCACGCCGAAGAGATGCATGGCCTCCACGAACTCCAGGCCCTTGTTCATCAGCGTGGAGCTGTCCACCGAGATCTTGGCGCCCATGCTCCAGTTGGGGTGCTTCACCGCCTGCTCCGGCGTCACGTCCTCCAGCTCCTCCCGGCGTCTGCCCCGGAAGGGGCCGCCGGAACCGGTCAGGAGGATCTTGTACAGCTCGCCTTCTCCCCTGCCCGTCAGGCACTGGAAGATGGCCGAATGCTCCGAATCCACGGGAACGATCTCCGCCTGCTTCTCCTTGGCCCGGGCCATGACCAGGTCGCCGGCGCAGACCAGGGTCTCCTTGTTGGCCAGGGCGATGCGCTTTCTCGCGTCGATGGCGGCCAGGGTGGGCTTGAGGCCCACGGAGCCGGACACCGCCGTGACCACACAGTCGGCGCTGTCCAGCGTGGCGGCCTCCATGAGGCCCTCCATGCCGCTGCCCACGCGCACGTCCAGATCCGCCACGGCGAGCTTGAACTGCCTTGCCGCCGCCTCGTCATAGACGGCCACGAATTCGGGCCTGAATTTCCGGGTCTGCTCCTCCAGCCGGTCGATCTGCCGGTTGGCGGTCAGCGCCGCCACGCGGATGCCGGTATGCTCCGCCACCGCGGCGGTCTGCCGCCCGATGGAGCCGGTGCAGCCCAGAATGGAAATGGATCTCACCATATGTTTATCCTTCTTTGTTTTTTCTTCTCAGGGTCTTTAAGTATTCTTTCCGCTCGCCGCCGATCCGATAACTCTCCACCGCCTTCTGGATGGTCTTGTTATGGGTCCAGCGGTCCAGCCGCCGCTGCTCGATATAGGGCAGGGCCGCCTCATACTGTTTGGCCAGGGCCGTGGCGAAATACCAGGCGATCATCATGTTCACATAGTATTCCTCCGAGCGCAGCTTTGCCACCCATTCCAGATACGCCGTGTCAAAGTCCTCGTCCAGGAAGTGGCTCATGAGCATGCTCACGCCGAAGCGGACCGTGTAGGTCTCCCCGGAATCCAGCCAGCGGCGGATGTGGGGCAGCAGCGCCGCCCGGTGTTTGCGAAACACCGGCGGGTTCAGGCAGTCACAGGTGGCCCAGTTGTCGATGTACGGCAGAAAACGTTCCACTTGGATAAGGCAGGGCTCAAAATCTTTGATGGCCTCAATAAAGGCCGCATGCAGACCGTCCTCTTCAAAATATGCGTGGGGCAGCTCCGCCATGAACACCGTGATATCGGTGGATTTCAGCAGCTCCCTGGCCAGCTTTCGCAGGGCAGGGGTCCGCACGCCGATGATCCGTTCCTTGTCCACCGTGGGCAGGAGCTTTGCGTTGAAGTCCCGATAGCCCGCGTCCTGCAGGGCAAAGAGCTTTTCCTGGATCTCTGTCACGGATTCTTCACCCCGCCGTAGCGCCGGTCCCGGCTCTGATAGACCGCGATGGCCTTGTCCAGCTCCGCAGTGTCGAAATCCGGCCAGAGCACGTCGGTAAAATAAAACTCCGCGTAAGCGCACTGCCACAGCAGGAAGTTGGAGATCCGCTGCTCCCCGCCCGGGCGGATCAGCAGATCCGGATCCGGGATCCCGGCGGAATAGAGGTAAGAGCCAAAGCCCTCCTCCGTCAGCTCCGCCTCCGCCCTGCCCGCGGCCAGGTCGGCCGCGTAGCGCTTTGCGGCCTGGACGATCTCATCCCGTCCACCGTAGTTGAGGCAGATATTGGCCTGGAAGCCCTCGTAGCGCCTGGAGATCTCATCGGTCTTTGCCACCAGCGCCCGCAGCTCGGGCGACAGACCCGCCACGTCGCCGAAGATCTTCATGCGGATGTGGTCCTTTTCCATGGTGTCGATAGCCTCGTCCAGATAGCGGCGCAGCAGACGCATGATGGTCTTGACCTCGTCCTCGGGCCGCTTCCAGTTCTCGGTGGAAAAGGCGTAGACTGTCAGATAGTCTACCCCGATGTTCTTACAGTATGTGGCGATCTTGCGGAAATTCTCCGCCCCCACGGCGTGGCCCGCCGTCCGGGGCAGGCCGCGGCGCTTGGCCCAGCGGCCGTTGCCATCCAGGATGATGGCAATATGGCGGGGGAGTCCGGGCGTCTCCCGCTCCCCCGCCGTATTGTTTGTCTTTGTCTGATCCATTATATCTCCGTCAGTTCTTTTTCCTTCTTGTCGGTGATCTTGTCGATCTCCTTGATATAGTCGTCGGTCAGCTTCTGGATGTCCTTCTCGGCGATCTTGTAGTCGTCCTCGGTGATGTCGGAGGCCTTTTGCTGCTTTTTGAATTTCTCGATGGCGTCCCGGCGGATGTTGCGGATGGCGACCTTGCTCTCCTCGCCGTACTTCTTGGTCTGCTTGACCAGATCCTTACGGCGCTCCTCCGTCAGCGGCGGGAACACCAGGCGGATCGCGCGGCCGTCGTTCTGAGGATTGATGCCCAGCTCGGAGGCCAAAATTGCCTTCTCGATGGTCTTGAGCAGGGAGCCGTCCCAGGGCTGGATCAGCAGAGAGCGGGGATCCGGCGTCGCCACAGAGGCGACCTGCTGGATGGGAGTGGGCACGCCGTAATAGTCCACCTGGATCTGATCCAGGACGGCGGCGTTGGCGCGGCCTGCGCGGATGGTGGCCAGCTGGGTGCTCAGGGCCTCGCAGGTCTTCTTCATTTTGTTCTCAAATTCCGGATAATCAGACATGGTATTCCCTCCTGTATTGTATTTCAATGATTCAGGTACTTATTTTACGGTGGTTCCGATTTTCTCGCCGCAGAGGACGCGGGTGATATTCTCCGGCTCCGCCAGGGCGAAGACGATGACGGGGATGTCGTTGTCCATGGCGAGACTGGTGGCCGTGCTGTCCATGACCGCCAGACGCCGGGCCAGCACCTCGTCATAGCTGATCTCGTCGAACTTCACCGCCGTCGGATCGGTGCGGGGATCGGCGCTGTATACGCCGTCGATATTCTTGGCAAGCAGGATCGCGTCGGCATGGATCTCCGCCGCGCGGAGCACCGCCGCCGTGTCTGTGGAGAAGAAGGGCTGGCCGGTGCCGCAGGCGAAGAGCACCACGCTCCCCTTTTCCAGATACTCGATGCTCCTGCGGGTGTCGTAGCGTTCGCCCACGCCCTGGATGTCCACGGCGGTCATGACCCGGGCGTCACAGCCCAGCTGACGGAACACGTCGCACACGGCCAGACAGTTCATGGCTGTTGCCAGCATGCCCATCCGGTCCGCGCTGACCCGCTCCACCTTCCCGGCGCCGTCCTTGACGCCGCGCCAGAAATTGCCGCCGCCGATGACGATGCCCACCTGGGCCCCCGCGGCGGTGCAGGCCTTCACCGTCTCGCAGACACGGGAGACGAAATCGAAGTCAAAGCCGGTCTTCTTGTCCCCGGCCAGAGCCTCACCGCTGATTTTGATGAGTACGCGCTTGTAGACAGGTTCCATTGACGTCTCTCCTAAAAACTAAAAGCTGAAAACTTATATATCCAAAATACCCATGATCACGATGCCCACGATCACCAGCGCGACGCAGGCGTAGTGCTTTGCGGACAGTTTTTCCTTCAGGAACAGCCGGCTCCAGAGCACCGAAGCCACACAGTAGGAGGAGATGATGGGTGCGGCAAAGGCCACATGCTCCGTATCCGCCAGCGCGTAGATGTAGAAGAACTGACCGGCGGTCTCGAAGATGGCGCCGGTATACTTGGGCACCTCCTGCCGGGGCAGCAGCTTCTGCTTCTTGACGCCCAGCACGTAGATTGCGCACAGCACGCCCATGATCAGGAAGGTCAATTCATAGGCCACGTTGGCGGAATCCTCGTCCAGGGTCTCCAGCACGCGGCTGTCGGCAAAGGTGCCCAGCGCGTCCAGCAGGCAGTAGATCACCGGGATCAGAATGGCGATCCAGCTCTTGGCATAGTGATGGTTGGAGGCGTCCTGCCGCGCACGGCGCAGCTCCTCATCCTCCCGGGAATCCACGATGCCCAGGGCCACCACGCCGATACACACCAGCGCCACTGCCACCAGGGCCACCGGGGGCAGATCCTCGCTGATGCCCGCCGTAGCCAGGGTCAGGATCGCCACGATAGCGCCGGAGCTGTTGCAGATGGGGGATGAAATGGAAAGCTCGATATACCGCAGTCCCAGGTAGCCGATGGCCATGGACAGGATATACAGCATGGAGACCGGCAGATACGTCAGGAGAATGCCCCAGCTGATCTCTACGCCGTTGGCGAAAACTTCATAGCACGCATGCAGGCCCATCACCAGGCCCACCGCCATCACCATCTTCAGGTGACTGTACTTATCGCCCGCATCCTGACAACCGATCTTTGAGAACAGGTCGGAACCGCTCCAGCACAAGAGAGCGATCACCGCGAACCAAAACCACATCTGCCTACTACCTGACTTCCCGCCTATAGGAACCTTTCCTTTATTCTGTCGAATGATTTTACCACAGCCTTGCCTTTTTGACAATTCCCAATTGACAAATTGTGCGGCCGCTTCCGGCGTAAAATAAGAGCATGGAAGTCATCTACCTGGACGCGCTGTTCGTTTTGAACCTGCTGGCGGACTATCTGCTGTGCCTGAGCACCGGCCGCATCTGCGGACTCTGCCTGCGCCGACGGCGCTACCTGGCAGCGGCGCTGCTGGGCGCGCTATACGCCGCGGCGGTCTATTTGCCCGGCCTGCGCTTCCTGTCGCTGCCGCCTCTGCGGCTGGCCGCAGGGCTTGGGATGGGGCTGATCGCCTTCGGCGCGGAGCGGCAGCCCCTGCGCTGCGCGGCTGTGCTGCTGGCTGTGGCCGCCGCCTTCGGCGGGGCGCTGTGGGCCGTCTCCCTGGCATCCGGAGGCAGCGGCGGCTATGTGCCCCTGTCCGGTCGGATCCTGCTGCTGGCCTTTGCCCTGTGCTACGGGGTCCTGCGCCTGCTGTTTCATTTCCGCGCCCGGAAGGCAGGAAGGCGGCTCGTAAGCGTCACAGTGGGCTTTCTGGACCGCGAGACCCGCTTCACCGCCCTTGCGGACACCGGCAATTCCCTGCTGGACCCCCTCAGCGGGGCTCAGGTATTGGTGGCCTGTCCCCACGCCCTGCGGCCTTTGCTGCGGGAGAATACGGAGCTGTTCGGTGCTCTTCCGCCGGTGGAGCTGCTGGAGTTTTCCGCCCGGATCCCGGAGCTGTCGGGCCGCCTGCGTCTGCTGCCCTACAGCGCCCTGGGCGGCGGCGGTCTCCTGCCGGTGTTCCGCCCGGACCGCCTGCTGATCGACGGCGCAGCGCAAAGCGATACGCTGATCGGCATCTCACCCCAGGCCGCCGGGGAGGATTTCGAGGGCCTTTTCTGAAGGAGGTATTTATGTTATGTAAACCGCAAATCCTGTTCCTGCGCACCCAGCTGCTCCACATCCTGGGCATGGAGCCGCCCTCGGTTTTTTACATAGGCGGCAGCGACACCCTGCCGCCGCCTCTGGAAAAGGCCGTGGAGGATCGGGCCATCGCCGACCTGGCATGCGGAGATGAGACCGCACGCAGCCTGCTGATCGAACACAATCTGCGCCTTGTGGTCTACATCGCCAAGCGCTTTGAGAACACCGGAGTCAACATTGAGGATCTCATCTCCATCGGCACCATCGGCCTCATCAAGGCGGTGAACACTTTCCAGGCAGGCAAAAACATCAAGCTGGCCACCTACGCTTCCCGCTGCATTGAAAACGAGATCCTTATGTATCTGCGCAAGATCGGTTCCCAACGGGCGGAGGTCAGCTTTGACGAGCCGCTGAACACCGACTGGGACGGCAATGAGCTGCTGCTGTCGGACATCCTCGGCACCGACGAGGACGAGGTGTCCCGGCCCCTGGAGGACGACGCAGACAAGCAGCTGCTCATGGAGGCCATCGGCACCCTGAGCCAGCGGGAGCAGAACATCATCCTCCTGCGCTTCGGTCTGCCCGGCGGGCGGGAGTACACGCAAAAAGAGGTGGCGGAGCGGATGGGCATCTCCCAGAGTTATATCAGCCGCCTGGAAAAGCGCATCATCGAGCGCCTGCGCCGGGAAATGCTGCGGCGGCTGCAGGTGTAGCGGGCAGAAAAAAAGACGCGCCGGGCGCGTCTTTTTATGATTCCACCAGGTTGACCACCCAGGTCCGCTTTTTTACCATGATATAGCCGATCCCACATTTGACCAGATCCAGCAGGTAGACCAGCAGATACATGGGCACGATGGGTACAGCGGTATAACGGGACAGGATGAAAGCCGCCGGGATGCTCAGCGTCCACACGTACAGGCTGTCGAATACGAAGGTGATCAGGGTCTTGCCGCCGGAACGCAGGGTGAAATAGCAGCTGTTGGTGAAGGCATTGACCGGCATCATGGCCGCGCTGACCAGGATCAGCTGTACCGCCAGATGCTTGACCAGCGGCGTGGTGTTGTAAAGCCTCGGTACCAGCGGCGCCAGCAGCGCCATCACAAGGCCCACTGCGGTACACAGCGTCACGGAAAAGGCGATCAGCTTCCGGTCCTCGTCCACGGCCCGCTCCAGCTCGCCCGCGCCCATCAGTTGACCCACGATAATGGCCGTGGCGTTGCCCATGGCCAGGAAAGCGCAGAAGAACAGATTGGAGACGGTGTTGTTGATGTTCATGGCGGAGACCACTTCCAGGCCGCGCATGGAATAGCACTGCTCCAGGGTGGTCATACCGCCGGACCAGAGCAGCTCGTTGATCAGCAGCGGCGTGCCCAGGCCCACGATCTTCCCGGCCAAGTCCCGAGGGATCAGCAGGGAGCGCAGAGCCCCTGAGATCCAGCGGCAGCGGGCGGCGTGCCGGTGGGTCCAGATCATCACGATGGCGCACTCCACGAAGCGGGACAGCACCGTGGCCGCCGCCGCGCCCACCACGCCCAGGGCCGGGGCCCCCAGCTTGCCGAAGATCAGGATGTAGTTGAAGGTCAGATTCACAAACACCGCGATGATCCCGGCCTTCATGGGCAGAACGGTCTCCCCCGTCTCACGCAGGGTGCTGGCGTAGATCTGGCTGATCGCAAAGGGAGGCAGCTGCAGCAGCATCACCGCCAGGTAGTTCCGGCCAAATTGCAGCGTGGCTGTCAGGTCCAGATCCTCTTCCCCGGGATGGAGAAACAGCTGGATCAGCTCTGCGCCGCGCAGCAGAAGGATCGTGCCGAAGACCAGCACCGTCACCAGGCCGATCCACAGCTTCATCCGCACCGTGTACCGGACGCCGTCCGCGTCGTTCTTGCCGTGAAATTGAGCGGTCAGGATGCCCGCGCCGGACAGGCCGCCGAAAATACACACGTTGAAAACGAACAGCAGCTGGTTGACGATGGCCACGCCGGACATGGACTCCGTGCCCACCTGGCCCACCATCACGTTGTCCAGCAGGCTCACAAAATTCGTTATGACATTTTGGATCAGGATCGGGATCATGACCGCAAACAGCTTTCGATAGAAAGCCCGGTCCCCGATAAATTTTCGCAGAACCATCATGCACCTCGTCGTTTAAGCCTGGGTATTGTACATGATATGCGGCAAAAAAGCAAGCCGGCGGCTTGCTTTTTGCTTATCCGTTCAGAGCCGTCAGGAAAAAGCGCTCGTCCCCGAAGTTGCCGGACTTCAGCACCAGGCTCAGCGCCCTCTTTTCCACCGGCACCATTCGGGGCACCCCGGGCGCCACGTCCTCCAGGATCTCAAAGACATCGTAGCCCAGGGCCTGCATCACCCGGCCGGAGGTCTCCCCGCCCGCCACCACGATGCGGGTATAGCCCTGCCGGGCGGCATATGCGGCCAGCTGCCCCATGGTGTTTTCCAGCAGGGCGGAGATCCGCTCCGCGCCCCGTTTTTGATTCGCGGCCACCTGTTCGGCGGTGTCGGAAGAATAGAACAGCAGGTCCTCCCCCGCCCGGTCGATCCGTGCGCACAGCCCCTCCACGGTCTGCCGTCCGTCCAGCAGCTGCAGAGGCTCCACCTTGACGGCGGTCCCGCCCGCCTCCACATAGCGTTGGATCTGCTTTCGCGTCATCTCCGAGCAGCTGCCCGCCAGCAGCAGCCGGGCGCCGTCTCTGACCAGCGGCGCGTCCTCCCGCTCCCCCGCTTCGGTCTGCGGCTTATATACGCGGCCCAGGTGCTCCAGCAGGCCGGAGCCGCCGGTGAGCAGGGGCAGGCCTCCGAACAGCGCCGCGATCCGCTCTCCATCCCGGTCTTCGCAGTAATCCGCCGCCAGCGTGAAACACCTGCTCTCTCTGCGCCAGGCGGCAAGTTTTTCTTCCAGGGCATCCTCCGGGCCGTACAGCTCTGCAAGGCGCAGGATATAGCTGGGCCAGCGGCTCTGGGCTTCCATCAGCTTCGGGATCTCCGACTCGGTCATGGGATTGAGCGGATGAAAACGCATGGGGCTCTCCGCCAGGGGCACGCCGCCCACGTACAGGACCCCGTCCCGTACCGTCCGCCCGTTCACGGGCAGGGCCGGACACAGCACCGTGTACGCTGTGCCGCAGAGCTCCATCAGGGCGTCGGTCACCGGGCCGATATTCCCCGCCGGGGTGGAGTCGAAGGTGGAGCAGTACTTGTAATAGATATGCCGCGCCCCCCGCGCCAGCAGCCACCGGCAGGCTTCCGTGGTCTGCTCCACAGCCTCCCCCGCCGGGATGGAACGGCATTTGAGAGCGATCACGACGGCCTCCGCGTCCTCCGCCGGGCTGTAGTCCCGGAGACGCTCGCCGCTGATATAAACAGTCTTCAGCCCACCTTTTCGCAGAAAGGAGGCCGCGTCTCCCGCGCCGGTAAAATCATCTGCGATACAACCGATATACAACATAGGCCCTCCCCGCCGTCCGGCTTTCCCGTTTCTTTCTGTCATTATACCATCTGTGTCCCTCTCAACCAAGGCCCACATAAGATTTTTCGTTGACATTTTTTCCCGCAGGCTTTACTCTGGAACCGGAAACGAACAAACGGGAGGGGCAATATGCAATTCGGCTGCTGCATCAAAAATACGGAAGACGTCGCCAGGGTGCGCGACGCCGGCTTTGATTATTTTGAATTTTCCGCCGCGGCGCTGGCCGCCATGAGCGAGAACGAATTCGAAGCGCTGCTCCTTGCTGCCGGCCAGGCGCAGCTGCCCTGCCTGGGGCTCAACAGCTTCAGCTCTGGCACGCCCGCGCTGATCGGGCCGGCCTTCTCTCTGGAGGAACTGGGTGATTACCTGCTGCCCCTGTGCGCCCGGGCCGGCCGCCTGGGGGTGAAGACTCTGGGCATCGGCGCGCCCAAAGCACGGATCCTGCCCGAGGACTATCCCCGCGCGGTGGCCAATACCCAGATGCGGGAATTTCTGGTGCTGGCCGCGCTGATCGCGGAGCATCGGGGCATCCGGCTGTTGCTGGAGGCGCTCCACGACAAGAGCTGCAACTATCTCAACACCGTGGAGGAGGCCTTTATCTACCTGCAGGCCGCGCGTCTGGACGACGTGGGTCTGGTGCTGGACTTCTACCACATGCAGGTCATGGGCGAGGGTCTGGACCGGGTGGCCCTGGCCGCGCCCCGCCTGCTGCATACCCACGTGAGCAGCTGCGGGCCGAACCTGGAGCGGGGCTTCCCAATGATGGACGAGCTGGATCACTACCGGGAGATCATGGCCGCCTTGCGGACCGCGGGCTATGACGGCACGCTGAGCGTCGAGCCCAACAGCTTCGACCCGGAGCAGGCGGCGGAGTCCCTGCGCATGCTGCGCCTGGCCTGCGAATAAGCCCTGTAACGATCATGCCCTGACGGGTTTCCCGTCAGGGCATTTTTTGATGCATCAATATTCGAAGCTGCCTTCGTAGACCTTGGTGGCACCGCCGGTCAGCAGCACCCGCTCATCGGTATAGTTGACGGTCAGCTCGCCGCCCAGGAGAGAGACCTTCACGTCGCTGCCTTTGTCGCAGTAACCGTTCTCCACCGCGGCGATCACCGCCGCGCAGGCGCCGGTGCCGCAGGCCAGGGTCTCGCCGCTGCCCCGCTCCCACACCCGCATGCGCAGGTTGTTGCGGTTGACCACCCGCACGAACTCTGTATTCACCCGCTCGGGGAACAGCCCGGCGTACTCGAAATCCGGGCCGATCCGCTCCAGATCCAGGCTGTCGATGGCGTCACAGAAGACCACGCAGTGGGGATTGCCCACAGACACACAGGTGACCCGGTAGGGCTTGCCGCCGATCTCCACGGGGCTGTCGATCATGCGATCCTGTCTTGTCAGCACCGGCACCTGAACGGCATCCAACACAGCCTTCCCCATATCCACCGCAACGGAGCTGACCTTGCCGTCCCGGCAGAACAGCTTCAGGTGTTTCACGCCGCTGCCGGTCTCCACGCTCAGGTTGTCGCTGCGTACATAGCCCTTGTCGTACATGTACTTGGCCACGCAGCGGATGTTGTTGCCCGCCATCTTCCCCTCACTGCCGTCCCGGTTGAAGCTGCGCATGCGCACATCCGCCGCGGCGGACTTCTCGATGAGCACGATGCCGTCGCCGCCGATGCCGTAGTGGGGCGCGCAGAGGCTGACGCAGAGGGACTCCGGGCAGGTGATGCCGCCGTCGAAGTTCTCGATGAAGATATAGTCGTTGCCGCAGTCCTGCATCTTGGTGAAGTGGATGCTCTGCCGCCAGAGCCGCATGGCGTTGATGTCCACCAGCTCCGTGTTGGACTGGTTGAAGCGGCTTGCGATGATGTCCGCCAGGGCGTTGGCGGTGTCCAGGGAGGTCAGGCAGGGGATGCCCAGCTGCATGGCCCGCCGGTGCAGGGCGATATAGTCCCCCATGGTGGCGTCCTTCACCGCGCCGGTATAGATGATATAGCACAGCTCCCCTTTCTCCATCAGTTCATGGATCTGACCGCTCTCCGTGGCGTTGGCCACGGCGGTAACGGGGATGCCCAGGGCCGCGATGGCGGCTGCCGTGCCGCTGGTGGCGTAGAGCCGCAAGCCCAGATCGTACAGGCGCTTTGCCAGGGAGATGATCTCCTGGTAGTCCCCCGTCTCCACGCTGATGAGCACGCCCACGCCGCTGTGGGTATGGAGGCTGGGCACGGTGAAGCCCGCGGCGGTCAGGCCCTTGAACATGGCCTCCGCCAGGGTCTTGCCGATGCCAAGCACCTCACCGGTGGATTTCATCTCCGGGCCCAGGATGGAGTTGGCGTCAGAGAGCTTTTCAAAGGAGAACACCGGCACCTTCACCGCATAGTAGGGCGGCGTGCGGTACAGGCCCGTGCCGTAGCCCAGATTCCGCAGCCTGGCGCCCAGCATGATCCGGGAGGCCAGGTCCACCATGGGGACGTTTGTGACCTTGCTGATGTAGGGCACCGTCCGGGAGGCCCGGGGGTTGACCTCGATCACGTACAGCTCGTCCGCGTAGATGAGATACTGGATGTTGACCAGGCCCTTTGTGCCGAGGGCCAGGGCCAGCTGCTCCGAGACCTGGCAGATCCGCTGCAGGAACTTGTCGCTGAGGTTGTAGGGCGGGTAGACGGCGATGGAGTCGCCGCTGTGGACGCCGGCCCGCTCAATATGCTCCATGATGCCGGGGATCAGCACGTCCTCCCCGTCGGAGATCACGTCCACCTCCAGCTCGGTGCCGGGCATGTACTTGTCCACCAGCACCGGGTTTTCGATGCCCCCGGCCAGGATGCCGCGCATGTAGCGCTCAGTGGTCTCCGCGTCCCGGGAAATACACATGTTCTGCCCGCCGATCACATAGGAGGGGCGCAGCAGCACCGGATAGCCCAGTTCCTCCGCCGCCTGCAGGGCCTCGTCCAGGGTGTTGACGCCCCGGCCCCGGGGCCGGCGGATGCCGAAGGTCTCCAGCAGCGCGTCAAAGCGGGCCCGGTCCTCGGCGATGTCGATGCTGTCGGCGGAGGTCCCCAGGATGGGGATGCCTTTGCTGTCCAGAAACTGCGTCAGTTTGATGGCCGTCTGGCCGCCAAAGGCCACCACCACGCCCACAGGCTTCTCCACCTGGATGATGTTCCACACGTCCTCTTTGCACAGGGGCTCAAAGTAGAGCCGGTCGGCGGTGTCATAGTCGGTGGAGACCGTCTCCGGGTTGTTGTTGACGATGACTACGTCATAGCCCATTTCCCGCAGGGTCCAGACGCAGTGAACACTGCTGTAATCGAATTCTATGCCCTGGCCGATGCGGATGGGGCCGGAGCCCAGAACCATCACCACGGGCTTGCCGCTGCGGGCAAAGGAACGGGCCTCGCACTCGGCGTCGAAGCCGGAATAGAAATACGGCGTCTCCGCGTCGAACTCCGCGCCGCAGGTGTCCACCATCTTGTAGCACATGGCCATGCCCGGGACACTGTCCACACCGCAGAGCCGGCACAGCGCCTCATCGGTGTAGCCCAGCTTTTTGGCTTTGCGGTAGCTCTCGTCCGTAAGCCCGTCGGCGACCAGGCTCATCTCAAAGGCCGCCAGGTCCTTGAGCTTGTGAAGGAACCAGGGGTCGATGCGGGTGATCTCATGGATCTCCTCCACGCTGACGCCCGCTTTCAGAGCTTCAAACACGGTAAAGAGCCGCCGGTCGTTCTGCTCCCGCAGCCGCTCCGTCACAGGGGCGGCGGAAAGGGGCGGGGCGTTGAGCGTGTCCAGGGAGATCTCCGCCCCCCGCACCGCCTTCATCAGCGCCATCTCAAAGCCGGGCGCGATGGCCATGACCTCGCCGGTGGCCTTCATCTGGGTGCCCAGCTTCCGGCTGGAGCCGGCGAATTTATCGAAGGGCCACTTGGGGACCTTCACCACCACATAGTCCAGTGTGGGCTCAAAGCAGGCGCAGGTCTTGCCGGTGATGTCGTTCTTGATCTCGTCCAGGGTGTAGCCCAAAGCGATCCGGGTGCTGATCTTGGCGATGGGGTAGCCGGTGGCCTTGGAGGCCAGGGCCGAGGAACGGGATACCCGGGGATTGACCTCGATGACAGCGTATTCAAAGCTGTCCGGGTTCAGGGCGAACTGGCAGTTGCAGCCGCCTTCGATGCCGATCTCGGTGATGATATCCAGAGCCGCCGAACGGAGCATCTGATACTCCTTGTCCGCCAGGGTCAGGGCCGGGGCCACCACGATGGAGTCCCCTGTGTGGATGCCCACCGGGTCGAAATTCTCCATGGAGCAGACGGCGATCACGTTGCCCGCGCCGTCCCGCATGGTCTCAAACTCGATCTCCTTCCAGCCGGAGATGCACTTTTCCACCAGGATCTGGGTGATGGGCGACAGGTCCAGGCCCATTTTGGCGATGGTCCGCAGCTCCTCCTCCGTCTCGGCGATGCCGCCGCCGGTACCGCCCAGGGTAAAGGCCGGGCGTACGATGACGGGATAGCCGATCTTTTCCGCGATCCGCAGGGCGCTGTCCAGGTCGCTTGCCGTGTCTGAGGGCACCACAGGCTGGCCCATCTTCTGCAGGGTCTCCCGGAACAGTTCCCGGTCCTCCGCCTTCTCGATGGCGCCGATGTCCGAGCCCAGCAGCCGCACGCC
Source organism: Oscillospiraceae bacterium (assembly GCA_902778275.1). GTDB lineage: Bacteria > Bacillota > Clostridia > Oscillospirales > Oscillospiraceae > Limivicinus. Next base: position 520 of record CACYXE010000025.1, on the reverse strand, counting down.
GTACTTTTCCAGGGTCCCGTCCCGGCTCAGCTGCATGGCGATGGTCAGCCCGGTCTGGCCGCCCAGACCCGCCAGCAGGCCGTCGGGCCGCTCCTTGTCGATGATGCGCCGCACGGTCTCCGCCGTCAGCGGCTCAAGATAAATGGCGTCGGCCAGGTTCTTGTCGGTCATGATGGTGGCGGGGTTGGAGTTGACCAGCACGGTGGTGATCCCCTCCTGCCGCAGCACACGGCAGGCCTGGGCACCCGCGTAGTCGAATTCTGCCGCCTGGCCGATGACGATGGGGCCGGAGCCGATGACCAGGACCTTGTGGATACTCTTGTCTTTAGGCACGCTCGTCCCCTCCCATCATGGCAATAAAGCGGTCAAACAGAAACTCCGTGTCGTGGGGGCCGCCGCAGGCCTCCGGGTGGAACTGAACGGTAAAGCAGCGTTTGTCCGGGTAGTCCAGGCCCTCGCAGCTCAGGTCATTTGCGTTTACATAACTCAGCTTTGCGATGCCCTCCATGCTCTCGCTGAC
>CACYXE010000024.1 GCA_902778275.1 Oscillospiraceae bacterium | reverse complement strand
ACGATCTATGAACTGATCCGCCGGGGGGAGATCAACTCCTACAAGGTCGGGCGCAAGGTCCGCTTTACCCAGGACGACGTGGACGCCTATATCGCCCGCTCGCGGCATGAGCAGAGCGTCCAGCCGGTCCGGCGCGTGGAGATCAGCAGCGAGCTGCTCTCTCCCGCCGCCGCAAACGGGAGGCCCTTTGTGATCTCCGGCCAGGATGTGGTGCTGGATATTCTGAGCAATTACCTGCACCAGAGCGGCCTTGCCGCGGACCGCTGCTATCTCAGCAGCTTTGAGGGCCTGCTTGCCCTGTATGAGGGGAAGGTGGACGCGGCCGCCTGCCACCTGTATGCGGTGGATGAAAAGAGCTTCAACGTCCCGTATGTCAGGCGGCTGATGCCGGGGGTAAAGGCGGTTCTTGTCAACATCTCCTATCGGCAGCAGGGCTTTTATGTGGCGGCCGGCAACCCGAAGGAGATCCACGGCTGGCGGGATCTGGCCCGTCGGGACATCTCCATCCTGAACCGCCGCGCGGGCTCCAGCGCGCGCATCCTGCTGGATGGGCAGCTGATGCGCATGGATCTGGATCCCGGGCAGATCAAAGGCTATGAGCGGGAGATGAGATCCCATCTGACCATGGCCGCCGCCATTGCCGACGGCGAGGCGGATCTCGCCATCGGCACGGAGCGCATCTCCCGGCAGATCGAGGGTCTGGACTTTATCCCCCTGCTGGAGGAGCGCTACGACCTCGTGATGCGACGGGAGGCCTTTCGGTCCCCGGCGGGCGAGGCGATTTTGGAGATCCTGCGCTCGGCGCCATTCAAAAAAGAGATCTCCCACTTCACCGGAAACAACTACCGGGACATGGGTAAGATCATCGCGGAGGTGTAGAAATGCTTGAGGTTAAGACCCCGGAGGAAGTCCTCGCGCTGATCCCGCGGGAGTTTACGCCGATCACGGACCGGGAGGAGACGGTGCCCCTCTGTGAGGCTGCCGGCCGCATCCTGGCCAGAGATATCGCAGCGAAGGAATATGTCCCGGACTTTGACCGCTCCACGGTGGACGGCTACGCCTGCCGGGCGAGGGACACTTTCGGCTGTTCCGACGCGATCCCCGCGATCCTGAACCTCTCCGGCGAGGTGCTGATGGGGCAGGGCGCGGACTATGAACTGAAAAAAGAGAGCTGCGTCTATGTGCCCACCGGCGGCGCGATCCCCAAAGGTGCGGACTGCGCGGTGATGATCGAATACACCGAGGATTACGGCGACGGCACCGTGGGCATTTTGAAGCCCGGCGCGCCGGGGATGAATCTGATCTTCCGCGGGGATGACGTCCATCCCGGGAAGGTCATCCTCCGGGCCGGGCGAAAGCTGACCGCTTCGGATATCGGGGCGCTGGCCGCCGTGGGCGAAACGCGGGTGCCGGTACGCAGACGGCTCCAGGTGGGCGTCATCTCCACGGGGGACGAACTGGTGCCGCCGGACGTGACCCCAGCGCCGGGCCAGGTGCGGGACGTCAATTCCCCCATGCTGACAGCGCTGCTGCAGGAGTGGGGAGCCGAGGTGAGAGGCTACGGCATCGTTGTGGACGACGAGGCCAGACTCCGCAAGACGGTGCACCGTGCGGCAGAGGAGTGCGACGCGGTGCTGATCTCCGGCGGCAGCAGCGTGGGGGTCAAGGACGCGGCCTGCCGCATCATCGAAGGCATGGGCCGGCTCCTGTTCCACGGCATTGCCATCAAGCCGGGCAAGCCCACCATTCTGGGCAGGGCGGGGAACAAGCCCCTGATCGGTCTGCCGGGGCATCCGGCGGCGGCCTGGTTTGTCGCAACGCTTTTTGTCCTGCCGCTGCTGGACCGGCTTGCGGGCCGGGAGACAGAAAAGCCGAGCCTCACCGCCGTACTGAGCGAGAGCGTGAGCGCCAATCACGGCCGCATGCAGGTCAACGCCTGCAGACTGGAAAAGCGGGACGGGGCGCTTGTCGCCGTGCCGATCCGCTCCAAGTCGGGGCTGATCACCCAGCTCGCGGGCGCGGACGGCTATTTCATCATCCCGCGGGACAGCGAAGGGCTCCCCAAAGGTGCGGAGATCCAAGTTTATAAAGAGTGAGGTGCCGACTATGGGCTTTGAATATCTGACAAACATTCCCCTGGAACAGGCGAAGAAGGATTACCTCCGGAAGCTGCGGGAGAACGGCTTCGGCACACATCTGGAAACCGTTCCGGTGCAGAAATCCTACGGGCGCGTCACGTCCCGGGCGGTCTATGCCAGGATCAACGCGCCGCACTATGCCGCCAGCGCCATGGACGGCGTAGCGCTGCGGGCGAAGGACAGCTTCGGCGCTACCGAGACCACGCCCGTGACGCTCCGGCCGGATCAATTCACCGTGGTGGACACCGGCGATCCGATCCCCGAAGACTGCGACGCGGTCATCATGGTGGAGGATATCGTCAAGAACGACGACGGCAGCATCACGATCCACGCCGCTGCCGCGCCCTGGCAGCATATCCGGCAAATAGGTGAGGATATCTGTGCCGGGGAGATGATCCTGCCCAGCTTCATGGAGATCACTCCCGCCGCCATCGGCGCCATGATCGCGGGTGGGGTGCTGGAGCTCGAGGTCATTCGCCGCCCGGTAGTGGGTATCATCCCCACGGGGGATGAGATCGTCCCGCCCTGCGCCGACCCGAAGCCTGGGGACATTCTGGAATTCAACTCCTCCATCTTCTCCGCCATGCTGAAAGACTGGGGCGCGGAGCCCAAAACCTATCCCATCGTGCCGGATCGCTTCGACGCCATTCGGGATATGGTCGCGAAAGCGGCTGACGAGTGCGACATGGTGATCCTCAACGCCGGTTCCTCCGCCGGACGGGACGACTATTCCACAGCCGCCGTGCGGGAGATCGGCGAGGTGCTGGTTCACGGCGTCGCCATCAAGCCGGGCAAGCCCGCGATCCTGGGACTCCGCGGTCCCACGCCCATTCTGGGCGTCCCGGGCTATCCGGTGTCCGGCATCATTGTGATCGAGGAATTCCTGCAGCCGCTGATCGACGCCTGGTACGGCAGAGAAAACGACAGGGGCAGCCGTACGCGCGCAAAGCTCACACGGCAGGTGGTCTCGGGTCTCAAGTATCAGGAGTTTGTGCGGCTTCGCATGGGCTATGTGGGCAATTCCCTGATGGCCTCCCCGCTGCCCCGCGGCAGCGGCGTGGTATCCTCCTTTATGAAAGCGGACGGCATGCTGGAGATCCCCCAGGGCAGGGAGGGCTATGCAGCGGGCGAAGAGGTCCGCGTTCGCCTGCTCAAGGACAAGGGACAATTGAAGAACACGCTGGTCGTCATCGGCAGTCATGATCCGCTGCTGGATGAGCTGACGGATCTGATCCACCGGGAGGATCACAGCATCTTTCTTTCCTCCACCCACGTGGGTTCCATGGGCGGCATTATGGCCATCCGCCGGGGCGAAGCGCATGCGGCGGGTATCCACCTGCTGGACACGGAAACCGGCGAGTATAACCGCAAATATATCAAAAAGTATTTCCCCCACGGCGGCGTTTATCTGGTGCGCTGCGTGGGGCGTCAGCAGGGGCTCATGCTGCAGAAGGGCAATCCCCTGGGGATCGAAGGTTTTGCCGACATCGCCAAAGACGGCGTGCGTTATGTAAACCGGCAGAAAGGCTCCGGCACCCGCATCCTGACGGACTATCTGTGTCAGAAGGAGGGCGTTGACCCCGATCGCGTATACGGCTATGAGCGCGAGGAAGTGACCCACAACGCCGTGGCCGTTCAGATCGCCGGCGGAAGCGCAGATGCGGGCATGGGCATCTACTCCGCGGCCAGGCTCTACGATCTGGACTTCCTGCCGATCTGCGTGGAGGAATACGATCTTCTGATCCCGGAAAGTGTGTGGAACACAGGGCTTGTCAAACAGCTGATAAAAACTCTCAAGAGCGATGCGTTCCGGGAGCGTATCGAGGCCATGGGCGGCTACACGCTGGATCGGCCGGGCGAGATCATCGATGTGTTCTGATGAAGAGTTATGATGTGGCCGTCATCGGCGGCGGCCTTCTGGGCTGCTTTGCGGCGCGGAATCTCTGCCGCCGGAAACTGCATATCGCGCTTTTGGAGGCGCGGGAGGATGTCTGCACAGGCATCTCCCGCGCCAACACGGCTATCATCTATCCGGGCTATGACCACAAGCCCGGCACGCTGAAGGCGGAGCTGTGCGTACGGGCCAACGCCCGTTTCGACGCGCTCTGCCGGGAACTTGACGTGTCCTTTTCCCGCTGCGGCTCGCTGAGGGTGAGCTTTGGGGAAAAAGCCGACGCGGTCTTGCGGAAGAAATACGAAAACGGGCTGCTCCTGGGCGTGCCCGGACTGCGCCTGCTTTCCGGCGAAGATGCGCAGCGGATGGAGCCCTCGCTCGCCGAGAGCATTAGCTCCGCCCTGTACGCGCCCACAGCCGGAACGGTCAACCCCTGGGAGCTGGGCATCGCCGCCTGTGAAAACGCAGCGGCGAACGGCGCGGCGCTTTTTCTCAGCACCCGTGTGTTGGGTATCCGCCGGACAGAGCAGGGCTATCAGATCGAGACCGATCGGGGGCACTTTTCCTGCCGCGCGGTCGTCAACTGCGCCGGTTTGCAGGCAGACAGGGTGCAGGAACTCCTGTTTCCCTCCCCGGTACACATCGCCCCGGACGCGGCGGATTATCTGATTCTGGACAAGGCGACGGGGAACAAGCCGAGTCACATCATCCAGTATGAGCCGGAGGATGGCGGCAAGGGTTTCAATGCCGTGCCCACCGTGGAGGGGAGCCTGCTGCTGGGCCCCTCGGAGCGGGAGAACGAGACGGATTTTGCCGTGAGCGCGGCGGGGCTTTCCTTTGTCCGGGAACGCGCCGGGCAGGTTCTGCCCGGTCTCGACCTCAACGACACCATCCGCTCCTTTGCCGCCGTGCGTCCGAACCCCCAGCGCCCAGACGGCAGCAGCATCGGCAGCTTTGTGATCGAGCACCCCGGCCTCGCCTTCTGGAGCCTGATCGGGATCAAGACGCCGGGGCTGACCTGCGCCGACGAGCTTGGACGCTATCTGGCGGATAAGCTCGCTGCGGAGCTGGGCGCGGAGGAAAACCCGGCCTTCGACCCCTGCCGTCCGGGTATCCGCAGGGCCCGGGAGCTGCCCCTTTCCCAGCGGGCGGCGCTGGTACGGGAAAACCCCGAATATGGCGAGATCGTCTGTCACTGCGAAGAGGTCACAAAGGCGGAAATCCGCGAGACGATCCGGCGCGGGGCCGTCAGCGTGGATGGAGTCAAGCGCCGCGTCGGCGCCGGCATGGGACGCTGCCAGGGCAGCCGCTGTGAGCGCACCGTCATGGAGCTTCTGGCGGAGGAGCTGGGCGTTCCCGTTACCGCGGTCCGGAAGGACGGCCCGGGCTCGGAGATCCTGGAGGGCGGCCATGGAAAAAACTGAGCTTCTGATCATCGGCGCGGGGGCCGCAGGGATCTCCGCCGCCTCGGCCGCGTGGGACGCCGGCTGCCGGGATATCATACTGACCGACCGCCTGCCGTACCCGGGCGGCGTTCTCCCGCAATGCCTCCACGAGGGCTTCGGCCTGGCTGCCTATGGGAGCGAGCTGACCGGCCCCGCCTATGCGGCGAGGCTAGCGGAGCGTCTCGCGCAGACAGGCGTGCGCTTTCTGCCGGGACGGGAAGTGCTGGCCGTGACGAAAGAAAAAACCGCTGTCCTGTCCGGCAGCGGCGGCATAGAGGAGATCCGTTTTGAAAGGCTGATCCTGGCGACGGGAAGCCGGGAGCGTACAGTCGGCTCCCTCGCCCTTGCGGGGACGCGCCCGGCCGGTGTGTTTACGGCCGGGCAGGCGCAGGAAATGATCAATCTCCATCATTGGCAGTTGGGCGATCGCATCGTGATCCTGGGCAGCGGCGATCTGGGGATGATCATGGCAAGGCGCTTCACCCTGGAGGGAAAGCAGGTTCTCGCCGTGCTGGAGCAGGGTGAAAGCTACGGCGGCATCGCCAGAAACTACCACCGCTGCATCGAGGCGTATCACATCCCGATCTTCTATCGCCGGACGATCCGGGAGATCCACGGCATGCCCCGCATCACGGGTGTGACAGTCGAGAATCTTGAAAGCGGCGAACGGGAGCTTCTATGCTGTGACACGCTCATCACCGCCGTCGGTCTCGTCCCGGAGCGGGAGCTGATCCGCGGACTGGAAGGGAAGCCCTGGCTCTCCCTGGCAGGAAACTGCAGCAGGGTGCATGACCTGGCCGACTCCGCAGCCGCGGAAGGCACGAAGGTCGGGAGCCTTGTTGCAGGACAGCTCTTGAAATGATTTCATATCTTTTCGGTTTGTTTCGCACAATCTTTTCCTCTCTGCTTGCACTGTGGTTGACCGCACGATAGAATGCTCGCGTTCACTTACACGCAGAAAGGAGAAATCCGTATATGAAGCTCAGTGCGAGAAATCAGCTCAAGGGTACGATCGTGGAGATCCAGGACGGCGCCGTCAACGGCATCGTCAAGATCGATCTCGGCGGCGGCAATATCATCAGCGCGGTCATCACCATGTCCTCGATCCGCGAACTCGGCCTCAAGGTCGGCGGCACGGCCTATGCGGTCATCAAGGCCAGCAACGTCATGGTCGGCGTGGAGGACTGATCCCCAAGGCGATAAAGCAAAAAAACACCGCGACGGCCCGCATATTGCGGACCGCCGCGGTGTTTTATCCGCCCAGGGTGAGAAAACGGATCATGAATTGCCGGTGGAAGCGTGCGACTGCTTCCTCCTCGCCGGAGAAGGTCACAAGCGTGCGGGGAAAGGCATAGCTGCCGACTCTGCTCTCCTCCTGCGGCTGAAGACAGATTTCGCAGCCGCCGATCTGATACCGCGACGCCGAGATCTGCCGCGCCTCGTTAAGCCCCTGCAGGTATTCCTTGATCCGCGCCGTGGACAGCGCCCAGTTTTCCTGAACCGTCATCTCAGCCTCCTGCCACAGCCGGGAAAAAATACACCACGTCTCCGTCCAGGAGCCTGGTCCGCACGCTTGCCCTGACGCCGTTGACGGCTACCAGACAGGCGCGGAAGTCTTTTTCGCTCACGGTACAGTCCGGCCTTTGCCGCCGGATCTCCCGGCAGACGAGCGGGATCAGCTCCCTGACGCTCCCGGCCTCCAGATGCAGCTTCTTCACACCGGTATCCAGGCGCAGCGCTCCGAACAGCTTGACCGTCACCATCAGCGGATCCCCAGCCTTCTCAGCTTCTTTTCGGAGGGCAGACCGTTTTTCTCCCAGCCCCGGGCCCGATAATAGGTCTTTTTCATCTGCTCCAGCGGCACTCTGGTGTCAGGCCTTTTGGGATCCTGCGGCACGTCCGTCAGCCGTTTGGGCAGCGTGTCGTTTTCCGCGCTGACGCCGAAGCGGGCGTTCACCGCGCGCTCCACGTTATAGCTGCGCTCGCCGCAGCGGATGAATTTCCCGATGTTCATCTTCATGCCCGTGGTATAGGAAAGCTCGGAAGGATAGGGGAGCAGGGGAAGATTGAAGCAGGCGATCTCCGGCAGCTTATTCAAAACCCGTACCGCGGGACCCAGGAACGGGATCACGGAGTTGACGGTCTTTGTCAGAGCTCCGTTGGGGTTGTTCAGCAAAAACGCCGGGAAGACAGCGTAAGATGTGAAGAGGCACTGCCCGCCCATGGAGATGGCTTCCATCAGATCCTGCATGACCATGCACAAATCTGCTTTGCCCCGGGGCGTCTGGCCGTTGACGTCCAAGCCAAGCCCCTCCAGCACCACGAGATAGCCGCCGTTCAAGTGGCAGCCGCCGCGGTTGGCCACCGCATAGCCCAGCCCCTGGCCTACGGCGCGCCGCGGCTCATAAGCGGCCAGCTCCATGCCCTTGGACTGAATGGCAAAGTCCCTGCCGCCGTATTTCTCGCTCAGGCGCTTGCTGCCCTCGGCAAGCTCATCGCCGATGCCGCGCCGGTGGGCGATGTCGTCAAAAACCTGAGACAGATTGTCGGTTTTTCCAAACGCAAGCCCATTTTTCCAAAGGCCCTTTTCGTTGGCCTCCATGGCCCAGGCCAGGGTCCCGGCGGTGGAAATGGTGTCCATCCCCAGCTCGTCCAGCTCATAGTTCCAGCGGCAGATTTTCTCCAGATCGGGGTTTTCGATGTTGCCGCCCAGAAGTCCCAGCGTCTCCAGCTCCGGCCCCTTGACAGTTTTGCCGTCCACCGGTACCCGGCGTGAGCAGCGGATCGGACAGCTCAGGCAGCCGTTGTTGGAGAGGTTCAGCTCCTCTGCCAGCGCCTCGCCGCTGACAGCCTCAAACTCGTCAAACTGTCCTTTGGCATAGTTTCGGGTGGAGAGCAGCCCATGCATCTGCATGGAGCTGACAAGCCCCGCCGTGCCCATCCTGGGAAGCTGTGTGCCCGTCAAGGGGTGGGAGCGGATGGCGCTGACCCAGTTTTTGCGGTGCTCGGCGGCCTTTTCCTTGTCGCAGACGCTAGGGATCGCGTCGCCCGCGGCGGTGAGGGCTTTCAGGTTTTTGCTGCCGAAGACCGCGCCCATACCGGCCCTGCCCGCCGCCCGCTCGCCGCTCATGACGGAGGCGTAGCGCACCAGGTTTTCCCCGGCGGGGCCGATGGTGACCATGCCGCAGCGCACCGGCTTTCCGTGAGCGGCGTCCAGCGTCCGCTGCAGCGCCTCCTGTGTCTCGGAGACTTTCAAGCCCCAAAGCCCGTCAGCGTCGTGGAAGCGGAATTCTCCGTTTTCGATCTCCACCCAGATCGGGCCTTCGCATTTTCCCCGGAGGATCAGCGCGTCGAAACCGGCCTTCTTCAGATAGTGGCCGAAGTTGCCGCCGCAGTTGGAGGAGGAGGTGATCCCCGTCAGCGGGGAGAGGGAGGAGATATCGAAGCGGTTGGACGACGGCGCTCCCGTGCCGGTCAGCGGCCCCGTGGCGATCACGATCAGGTTCTCGGGATCGAAGGCCGTCTCCTTCCCGGTCAGATTGTCATAGAGAATTTTGGAGGCCATGGCCTTGCCGCCGATATACTTCTCCCGGGCAAGGTCTGTCCAGACATAGTTTTCGGCCTTCCGTGCGCTCAGATCCAGCAGCGCCACCCTGCCCATATAGCCGCAATAGTTTGTCATCCGAATCCCTCCGGCGTGTATTATAATCCTGCCTCCATCTTAGTACAAAACAGCGGGATTGAAAAGCGGAAAATTCTATATGCAGTTTCGTACGATTTCACATCGTTTGGTACAAAAGCTACTGAAATTTGATTGAAATGCCCGACAACAGATGCTACACTACAGACAAGTTGATACGCTTATTGGATAAGCGGTGGACGAGCCTCTTTCCGTGAGCAGAACCGGTACAGCACAGCTGTGCCTGTTTTGTTCTGGAAAGGGGATATTTTTTTAGGAGGAAAACCGAAATGAAAAAGATCGTATCCCTGCTCCTGGCGATGATCATGATTTTTGCGCTGGCTGCCTGCGGGCAGAGCGCGGCTCCCGCCCCTGCGGCCACCGAGGCTCCCGCTGCCGTGGAGGAACCTGCAGCAGAGTCTGCCCCGGTCGAAGAAGCTGCGCCTGCGGAAGAGCCCGCCCCCGAGACTGACGCGCTGGTGGTCGACACCTGCATCCTCAAGGAAGCGGACGACGCCATGATCAACAACTACAGCCTGCTGGCCGTGAATCCCGACGCTCCCTTTGTCGACGCCGACGGCAACGCGGTTGCGGACGTGGAACTCAACACCGTGGGCGCCGCGGCGCTGATCAACTGGCTGCTTTCCGAGGAAGGCCAGAACCTGGCTGCCAACTACGGCTTTGAAGAGTACGGCGAATACCTGTTCTATCTCAAGGACGGCCGCCCCGTCTCCACCGCCGAGATTCCCGAGGCCACCGAGGAGACCAAGCACATCCGCCTTTCCACCACCACCTCCGTCAACGACTCCGGTCTGCTGGGCTACCTTCTGCCCATCTTTGAGGAGAAGTACGGCTACGAGGTGGAGGTCTACTCCGCCGGCACCGGCAAGTCCATCGCCAACGCCAAGATGGGCAACGCCGACCTGATCCTGGTCCACTCCAAGAAGCAGGAGGAGGCCTTCATTGCCGACGGCTTCTCTTATGTGATCGACGGCATGGAGACCGAGCGCCTGAACTGGATGTATAACTACTTTGTCCTCTGCGGCCCGTCTGCCGACCCCGCCGGCGTCAAGGACGCCGCTGACGTCAAGGCTGCCTTCAAGGCCATCGCCGATGGCAAGTTTACCTTCATCTCCCGCGGCGACGGCTCCGGCACCCACACCAAGGAGCTGAGCCTCTGGCCCGAGGAGCTGGGTATCACTGCCGAGGCCGAGAGCTTCAAGGACTACACCGACTGGTACGTCTCCGCCAACACCGGCATGGGCGCGTGCCTGGTCATGGCCGAGGAGATGGGCGCCTACATCCTCACCGACAAGGCCACCTTCCTCACCTTCGTCGCCAACGACGGCGTGATGGGTTGATTCCCCGCGCTTTATGAAGTAAAATAATAGCCGTGGAGTTTTCTCCACGGCTATTTTAGAAGGATTGTGTTTTATGGGCTCTTCTATCCGAAAAGCGATCGAGTTGATTCTCTCGGCTGATCCCGAACTTTTGAATATCCTCTCGACCACGGCGAAGGTGTGTCTGACCAGCTCGATCTTGGCCCTTGTCCTCGGCGTGCCCGTGGGGATCCTGCTGGGGGCGGAGCGCTTTCCCGGGCGCAAGGTGCTGCTGGTGCTCAACCGCACGCTGATCGGCATGCCGCCGGTGGTTTGCGGCCTGCTGTTTTATATGCTCTTCTCCGGCGTCGGGCCCTTCCGGCATCTTCACTGGCTCTTTACGGTAAAGCTGATGATCCTGGCCCAGGTGGTGCTCATCACGCCCATCATCATCGGCGTGATGGAGACCTTTGTGGCCGATACCGCGCCCGCACTTCGAGAGACCGCAAGGGGTCTGGGCTTTGGGCGCATGAAGGAATACCGGCTTCTCATGAACGAGTGCCTGTACTCCATCTTTTCGGCCTATCTGCTCTCCTTCGCCCGCGCCATCGCGGAGGTGGGCGCCGTGGCCATGGTGGGCGGCGCCATCGCCTGGAAGACCAACGTCATGACCACCGCCATCATGATGTACACCAACCGCGGCAGCTTCACCCTGGGCATTGCCCTGGGCCTCATCCTACTGACGCTGTCCCTGCTGGTGAACATCGTGCTCAGCGTGATGCAGGGGAGGCTCAGCCGATGAAGACGACGGCCTTTACCAAAACCTACAGCCGCCGCATGGTGCTCTCCCTGCCGGAGCTCACGCTGCCGGAGGGGAAGATCACCGCGGTCATCGGCCCCAACGGCAGCGGCAAATCCACATTTGCCAAGGTACTCTCCGGCATCGAAGCGGCGGACGGCAGGCATCCGGTTCTCTCCGGCGTCTCCGTGGGCTATCTGCCGCAGAAAAGCTTCCCCTTCCGCATGAGCACAGAGAAAAACATCCTGCAAAACGGCAGCGATCCCGCCCGCGCGGCGGCGCTGATGAAGGCCCTGGGCATCGAGGCCCTCGCCGGGCAGAGCGCGAAAAAGCTCTCCGGCGGCGAGACGGCCCGCATGGCCCTCTGCCGCATCCTGATGCGGCGCTATGATCTTCTGATCCTGGACGAGCCCACCGCGGCCATGGACATGGAATCCACCCTTGCCGCGGAGAACTGCATCCGCGCGTACTGTGCTGAGTCCGGTTGCGGCGTCCTGCTCATCACCCACAGCATCTCCCAGGCCCGGCGCCTGGCCGATCAAATCGTTGTTTTGCATGAGGGCAGGCTCATCGAGCAAGGGGACACGGAGCGTGTCCTCTCCTCCCCACGGGAGGCGCAGACCCGACGGTTTCTGGAGTTTTTCGGTGTTTAAGCGGCAAAGAGAACAGAGGAGGAATCGTGATGGCATTGGTCAAGAAAGCATATTACCGCGCTTTTCAGGCGGTCTTCAACGTAGGCGCACGGTGCCTGTACTGGCGCCGGCCGATCCCGGTCTCCGGCGTCGGCAGCGTGCAGAAGATCCCGGAGCTGCTGAAGAAGGAGAAGGTTCAAAAGGTCATGGTGGTCACCGGCCCCACCGTGGGAAAGAAGCTTGCCCCGAAGATTCTGACGGAGCTGGACAAGGCCGGCATCGCCTATACGCTCTTTGCCGAGGTGGAGGCCAACCCCTCCGTGAACACGGTCAACCGGATTCAGAAGCTCTATCTGGACACCGGCTGTCAGGGCTTCATCGCCATCGGCGGCGGCTCCCCGATGGACGCGGCCAAGGCGGCCGCTGCCCGTGTCGTACGGCCGAAGACCGAGGTGGGCAAGATGGCGGGCCTGCTGCGCGTGGGGAAAAAGATCCCACCCTATATCGCGGTGCCCACCACGGCGGGCACCGGCTCGGAGACCACCATTGCCGCCGTCATCACCGACACCGATACCCATCACAAATACGCACTGATGGATCTGCATCTGGTGCCGAAGTACGCGATTCTAGATCCGGAGATGACCCGCGAACTGCCGCAGAAGATCACCTCCACCACCGGCATGGACGCCCTCACCCACGCGGTGGAGGCCTATGTCTGCTGGACCTACAACACCGCCGAGAGCATCCGCCTGGCGGAGGAGGCCGTGTGCGAGATTTTCCAATATCTGGAGCGGGCGTACAACGACGGCAACGACATGGAGGCCCGTACCCAGATGCTGATCGCCTCCTACAAGGCGGGCTTTGCCTTCACCCGCGCGGGCGTCGGCAATGTCCACGCCATCGCCCACACCCTGGGCGGGCTGTACAACACGCCCCACGGTCTGGCAAACGCTGTGATCCTGCCCATCGTGCTGGAGGATTACGGCGAGGCGGTGGAAGAGAAGCTGGCCCATCTGGCGGAGCTGACCGGCGTGAAGTTTGACGGTACGGACGCCGAGAAAGCCCGGGCTTTCATCGACGAGATCCGCGCCATGAACAGGCGGATGAGCATTCCCACCGGCTTTGACTTTATCAAAGAGGAAGACATCCCCCAGATGATCACCTGGGCGCTGGCGGAGGCCAACCCCGTCTACCCTGTGCCGGTGGTCTACGACAGAAAGCGCTGCGAAAAGGTCATCCGCCGCATCATCGCCGAGGCGTAAGAAAGAACGTCGAGAGCTTCAAGGATTGGTTTTCACTGCGGTATAATAAAAGCGGCAAACTCGAAATCTCTGGTCTTGAAAATCGTTCCTGTATGTATGAAAAGGCAGAGTTGAACGGGCTTGATTTTTTTACTTGTTTTTAGCCTTTAGAGATCGGTACGTACAGGTTAAGGGCAGTGTTAAGTGGCACTTAAAAGTTCAAGAAAACGTTCAAAAAGGTACAAAGCGGGACACTTTTGCACGGATTAACAGATTGACCTCTGAATTCGAGTCTTGTATCGTCCACCACAATTGAGAAATCCGAACTTCGTTCCGATGAGAACGGCGTTCGGATTTCTTGTTTCCAGAGAAGAATTGAAAAAGCTGTAATACATATGCCCGGAGAATCTCGTGACACAAGATTCTCCGGGCGTTCTCTTTTTCGCACATTCAACTTTCCGAAACGGTTTTCTTATCCTCTCAATGTTTCAGGATTGTTATCATGCTGCGCGTTGGAAAGGCGTGGTTAGCAAGTGGATTATATATTCCATGCGTTATAGAGGGATTTTGTAATTGCTTTCGAAGCGTCCTTCAAAGCGGGGATATATTTAAGGAGTCTGGTGGGATCCTGAATGCCGATCAACCCGGAGAAGGAGAGCGCGGCGATGATGGACTGCTCCTTATCCCGGACAGGGACGGCGATACAGCTGCCGTTTATGGATGACTCCTGAAAGTCGATGGCATACCCATTCTTTCTCACGCCTGTCAGGACTTTGCGGTATTCCTCCGGGTCCGTGATCGTAAAGGGAGTGAGCGCTTCCATTTTACAGGCTGTGAAAATGTGGGACAGAATATCCTCCGGCAACTCGCTCAGGAGGACTTTGCCGCAGCCGCAGGCGTAATAGGGCATCACCGCATGGATAGGCGGTACATAATTGATGATGCTCTTGGTAAGGGACTGTTCCAGAATCTCACACTCATATCCGTTGCGGACCATAAGATTCATCGCCAGCCCTACCTTGGCCGTGGATTCCTCCATGATAAACTTGGCGGAATCACGAAGAGCCATGTAGAAATTGTTCTTGCTGGTCACAAAACTGATCTTCTCGCCGGCAATATACCGGTCGTCATCATTGAACTGGTAGACCCAGCCGGTCATCTCCAGGGTCTTCAGGATGCGGTACGTTGTAGAGGGCGTCAGTGCGCAGGTCTTTGCGATGGCGTTGACCCCGATGGGTTCCTTTGAGGTACGTAACAGCTCCAGCACATGCATTGCGTTCTCAACCATTTTGATGGTTTCAACATTCTGTGCGCCCATAGTTTTTCCTTCTTTCAAAAACTGATAGTACGTTTTTTCGTCAATGCGCGCATTTCTTACCTATATTATACAGTTTAGCAAGTCTGTACAGTTTCTGTCAACCGTTTGTGAAGCGAGAATGCATGTTAAATATACCTAAAAAGAAAGCAGGTTTTTATGAGGAAATCACAAAAATGAAAATGCGCTCCACAAACGATTGACACCGAAAAAAAAGAGACTTATACTAAAAATCGGAATAGTTATTCCGAAAAAATATTTTAAACTTGGAGGCAGAAAATATGGAGAGAAGAACCAAATTAGAGGGTATTTTCATTCCTGTTATTACGCCGTTTAACAAGGATGAGAGCATTAACTTCAGTGCAATCAAGGAATTGGCCAAATTCCTGGCAGAAAACGGTGTGACTGGCATCATCCCCTCCGGCTCCACCGGTGAGATGATCGCCCTGAGCAAGGAAGAACAGATCGCAGTCAACCGGGCTTACATCGAGGCCGGCCACGACAACGGCATCAAGGTCGTCGCCTCCACCGGCGCTTACCGCACCAAAGACGTCGTCGACATGAGCAAGGATGCCGATGCCTGCGGCGCGGACGGCATTATGGCTGTCACGCCCTGGTACATGGCGCCGAACTACGCACAGTTGTATGAGCACTACAAGACCATCCACGAAGCGATCAGCATCCCTGTCATGCTGTACCACAACCCCTACTACTCCACCGCTCTTCTGACGGACGAGTTCATGGCCAAGCTTTACAACGAGGGCTGCATCGATGCGGTCAAGGAGCGCCAGGCCGACGTTTATCGCCAGCAGCATCTTCGCCAGCTTACAGACGACGGCTTCGGCCTCTTCTACGGCTATGACGTCTGCCCGGTTGAGTGCCTGACCTGCTGGACGGACGGCTGGGTCTGCGGCACCGGCAACCTGTTCCCGAAGGAGAACGTGGACGTATACAATCTCGCGAAAGCAAAGAAGACCGCCGAGGCCATGAAGGCGCAGGAAGAAGAGGTGTGGCCGTATCTGCACCTGTTCTCCAAGCCCGACTCCAACGGCGATATCCTTTGGCTGCAGATCATCAAGGAAGGCCTGAAGATGCGAGGCGTGGATGCCGGCTACTGCCGCCTGCCCGTGTTCTCCTCTCTGCCGGAGGAGACCATTATCCGCCTGAAGGATACGCTCCGTCACTTCGGATATCTTGACTGATTTCCCCCCAAATAAGCAAAGGAGCCTGCCATGGAAAAAAGAGAATTTGATGTGATCGTGGCCGGCGGCGGCACGGCCGGTGTCATTGCGGGACTTGCCGCGGCAAGAAACGGTGCCCGCACGCTGATCGTAGAGAAAAACCGCTGCCTCGGCGGACAGTTTACGTCCGGCATGCAGGGCGCCTGGGTCGGCTTCAGCGACAAGCTGAAGCGCTGCGTCGGCGGCATGACCTGGGAGCTGCGCAACATTCTCAACGATATGGGCGCCATCGTTGACAAGGACCCGGACAAGGACGTTTGCTATCTCTACGATACCGAGGTGGCCAAGATCGTCCTGGACGATCTGGCTGCAAAGGAGCCCAATCTCACCACCTGGCTGAACACCCAGATCATCGATGTTCTGCAGGAGGGAGATACGGTCACCGGTCTTGTGGTCGTCTCCGAGATGCAGATCGAGAAGGTCTGCGGGAAAGTCGTGATCGACTGCACCGGCGATGCGGGCGTTTGCGCAAAAGCCGGGGCAACCTATGACATCCGCCGGGACGAGGAGATCCAGCCCATGACGCTGATCGGCAAGATGGCCGGCGTCGACATGGAACGGGTCGCAAAGTATTACGAGGAGAACCCGCCCGTGGAGGACACCATGATGCCTCCCGCCTGGCATGATTTTCGCAGCTTCCCCGGACTGATGCACTACGGCCTCAAGGATGAGCTGAAGAACGTGGAGCTGCCTGCGGACAAGGAATATCTGCGGCACTGGCTGGGCATCTTTACTTCCACGCCGAACCCGGGAGAAATGACCATCAACTGCTCCGGTGCGCTGGAGGCCAACAGTACCCGCGGCTTTGACACACGGACCGAGCAGGAGAATTTCTCACAGAAGTGCCTTTACGACGTTGCTTGGGCGATGAAGAACTACATCCCCGGCTTTGAAAATTCCTATCTCACGGCTATCGCCGCCATGCTCGGCGTCCGGGAGAGCCGCCGCGTCATCTGCGACTATGAGGTCAAGTTCCAGGACTTCCTAGATGCCCGCGACTTTCCGGACAGCATCGGCCGCGGCGCCATGCCCGCCGGCTTCCACACCCCGGAAGGGGAGACCATGGTGGTCTATGACCTGGAGCCCGGCACCTCCATGACGATCCCGTACAGCTGCATGGTGGTCAAAGGAAAGGAAAACCTGCTTGTCGCGGGGCGCTGCGCCTCTTATGAGATCGAGGTCGCCAACTGCATCCGCTGCATGCCCCAGTGCATGGTGATGGGCGAGGCAGTCGGCACGGCGGCCGCTATGGCGGTCAAGGCCGGCGTTACCGCCCGCAACGTGGATATCAAGGCCCTTCAGCAGAAGCTGATCGAAAACGGCGGCATCATCTGACGGACAGAGCGGAACAACACATGTGAAACCGGGCTTGGGCCCTAAAAAAACAAAAATAAAAAGGAAGGAAAAAAGATGAAAAGAATCATTGCATTGCTTCTGACTGTGCTGATGGTTTTCGGCCTCTGCGCCTGCGGACAGTCTGCCGCTCCCGCTCCTGCCGAGGCCCCGGCCAACAATGAGCCTGCCCCGGCGGCAGAACCGGAAACGCCCGCCGCGGAAGAACCTCAGGCGTATGACTACAGCGGCCAGAAACTGGTCATCTGGACCTGCCTGACCGCAGACGCACAGTACGAGGTCCTCAACAAGCAGTTCACCGAGCTCGGCAAGGAAATGGGCGTCGAGGTCGAGGTCGAGCGCCTCTCCTTCAACGAAATGATCCAGAAACTTGCTACCGCTGCCTCCTCCGGCGACGTGCCCGACATCATGCACGTGAACTTCGGCGGCACCGCTCAGCTCTATGCCGACGAGGTCCTGATGCCCGTTGACGGCATCATCGACACCATCGGCGCCAATGACTTCTCCGAAGCTTACAAGCGCGTCCTCACCGGCGCCGACGGCAACATCTACGGCATCCCCGACTGGGCCATGCACACCTCTGTCTGGTATCGCAAGGACCTGTTTGAGGAAAAGGGACTGGAGATCCCCAAGACCTGGTCTGAGTTCAAGGCGACTGCTGTTGCTCTCAACGACGGCGCCGACATGGCCGGCTTCCCCGTTCCCCTGGACGGCGTTCAGGTGGCAGCCCAGACCCTCTATGAACTGATGTGCTCCAAGGGCATCTACTTCCTTGACCCGAAGACAGGCGAGTATATCTTCGACCAGGAGAAGGAAGAGGCCATTGAGGTCATCGATTATCTGGTCGATCTGTACAAGTCCGCTTCTCCCGCCGCGTCCCTGACCTGGTCCTGGGGCGACTACCGCAATGCGCTGGCCGTCTCCGGCACGGTCGCCATGACGCTTGACATGGGCGCCGTCATCGGCAACGCTCAGGGCAACAACCCCGAAATGACCACCAAGCTCGGCTGCTTCGACTTCCCGGGTGTGGATGGAAATAAGGTCGCCTCCTTCGGCTCCGGCTACTGCTTCGTGGGAACCAAGCAGGATGAGCCCCTGCGTGAGGCTCTGATCACCGATTTCCTGATCGCCCTGTACACGCCTGAGCGCGCGGCGGAGCGTGCCCTGTCCCGCCCGATGTTCGCCTTCCCGTCCTACCTGCCTGCCTTTGAGATCTACAAGCAGTCCGAGAAGGTTGCTGATTTCCAGACTGAGATCGACACGATCTTCGATGCCTTTGAAAACAGCACCTGGTACTGGTACGGCATGGAGAACGGCCTGTCTCCGATGTCCGCCCATATCGAGGCGACCAACATCTTTGGTGTTGCGCTTCAGGGCGCATGTGACGGCACCTACACCTCCGAAGAGGCCTATGATCTGATCAACGAGGATCTTGCGGCTTTTGCGGCCACCATGTAAACTGAAGAACTGAGAAGAAAGCTCACTTATCTGAAATCTGTCCAACAGGCGCCTCTGCGCCTGTTGGACAGATTGAAATGTTTATTCTGACCGGGGGGTGATCACCATAAGCGGTGAAAGACTTGAAAACCGAAAAGGCATTTTGAGCAGCTACTCAAAGAGACACAGGCTGATCGGCATACTGTTTGCGGTGCCTGCGCTGATTTTCCTGCTGACGTTTGTACTGTACCCGGTCGCTTACAACATTTATCTCAGCTTCACCAACGCCTCACTGTCCGCCAGAAAGGCGGTCAGGTTTGTGGGATTGAAGAACTTTACGGCAATGTTTTCCAACAAGCTCTTCAAACAGTATTTCTGGAACACCTGCAAGTGGACCTTCTGGTCCGTGCTGGGTCAGATGCTGCTGGGGCTTGGGCTGGCGATGCTGATCTCGCAGCCGATGAAGGGCGCAACCGCCATCCGCAGTTTCCTTCTGATCCCCTATGTGGTCCCGGCCGTAACGCTGGCGCTGGTATCCAAGTGGATCCTCAACAGTGACTACGGCATCGTCAGCTACTGGTGCCAGCAGGCGGGCTGGCTGGATGCGCGGCAATCGTTCCTGGCCATGAAAGGGCCGGCCATGTGGGTGGTCGTGATCCTGAACATCTGGCGATCATACCCGTTCCCCATGCTGATCTACTGGGCAGCGCTGAAGAGTATCGACCGGGATCTGTATGAGGCGGCCACGGTCGACGGGTCAACGAAGTGGCAGTCGTTCCTCTACATCACGCTTCCGCAGCTGCGGGCGACGACCGCGGTGCTGATCATTCTGCGTATTGTCTGGACGGCGACCTACTACGACCTGATCTACATGGTAACGGGCGGTGGCCCCACCGGCTCTACCACCACGCTGCCGATCCTGATCTACCAGACCTCCTTCGGATCGGGACAGCTTGGCGCGGGAGCTGCCATCTCTATGGTTCTTGGCGTGCTGATGTTGGGATGTATTGTCATTTACATCCGAAACAATATGAAAGAGGAGTGAGGTGGCTGTTATGAAAACAAGCAGTATTTCCAGGCAAAAGCGCAACGCTGCGATCGTCACGGCCATCCTCCTGATCTTCGCACTGGCGTTTGTCGGCTTCCCGTTGCTGTGGATGGCCATCAGCTCTTTTAAACCCGGGGTGGATCTCTTTGTCGTTCCACCCACCATTCTGCCGCGCAGCTGGTCGCTGGAATGGTATCAGCAGGCGTTTGCCACCGACACTGTGGTCCGGTATTTCCTCAATTCGCTGAAGATCGCCAGCGTCGTTATGATCATTGATATGCTGGTGGGTACGCTGACCGCATACAGCCTGGTGCGTTTCCAGTATGCCGGGCGGAAGGCGCTGATGATGGGGATCCTCGCCTCCTACTGTGTTCCGCCGATCATGCTGCTGCTGCCGCTGTATAAGATCATGGCGACCATGGGACTTACCGGCAGCCATGTAGGCGTCATCATAGGACACTTGACCATTACTCTGCCGTTTTCCGTGTGGCTTCTGATCCCGTTTTTCAAAAAACTCCCGAGAGAGATCGATGAAGCCGCCCTCATCGACGGCGCTTCCGAGTGGCAGGTCTTTGCCCGTGTTGATTTCCCGCTGGTGGTCTCCGGCGTGATATCCACGGGGATCATGGCCTTCATCATGTCCTGGAACGAGTTTCTGCTCTCCAGCGTGCTGGTAAACAAAGAGGCGATGAAGACCCTGACCGTCGGCATTTCCAACTATATCAGCTCCACACACATCGACTGGGGCATCATCATGGCCCTGGGAACGATCACGACAATTCCCGTCATCCTGCTGTTTGCCGCCGTGCAGCGTTATTTTGTCGAGGGCATGACAGCCGGAGCGGTAAAAGGTTAATCAGAAACAAATACTGCCGCCGCAGAAAGCGGCGGCGGTTTTATCATTAGAAAAGGAGAAGTGAGATGTTCACACAAGTCTTTCACACTCCGGATCAGCCGCGAAACGCCGGAGAGGGGTTTACCAGCCGCATCCTTGCGTATGGGCCGGGGCTGCTGGTAATGGAATGGCACTTCGAAAAGGCTGGCTCTGTTACGCCTATGCATTCGCACTATCACGAACAGGTGACGCATGTGGTCAAAGGGAGCACAAAGCTCAGCTTTCCCGACGGGAGAGAAGATGTCCTGAAAGCCGGAGAGTCGGTGTATTTTGCGCCCAACGAGGAGCACGCTCTCGTGACCATGGAGGACGACTGCGTGATCATCGACGCCTTCACGCCCATCCGCATCGATCATCTGGAGCGGCACCGGAAATAGGAGAATGAGATGGAGCAATGGTACCCGCTTATTTTCTTCCTCCTGATCCAATGCGCCACACCCGGCCCGCATAACCTGACCTGCCTGTACTTGGGCGGCCGGCACGGACTGCGCGGGACCTGGGGCTTCATCGTCGCTTCCCTTGGCATGGTGTTTCTCAAAGCCCTCCTGTGCGGGGCGCTGAACATGATCCTGGCACGGTTCCTGCCGGAGGCGGTAAAATGGATCAAATGGCTGGGATGCGCCTATATTTTGTATCTGGCCGTCAACATGGCGCTCTCCGGATGGCGGGAAGAGGGGACGGCAGCGGCCGGAGCCGCGGAGCCCGGATGGAAGAGCGGCGTCATTCTCCAACTCTTCAGCGGTAAAAGCTGGATCATGTGTCTGAGCCTGTTTGCCACTTACGGAGCGCAGATCGGAACAGATGTGCGGACGCTGCTGTTGATCTGTCTGCTCATGCTTACGATCTCGCTTGTCATGTCTCTGATCTGGACCATGTCCGGCCTGGTTCTGAAGCGCTGGATCGGGGCGCACCGAAAGGCCTTCGGCGTGGTCATGGGGCTGGCGCTGGGCTACTGCGCCGTGATGGCTGTCCTGTAAGCGACCGATTTCCGCCGGCAGGCATTGCACAGGATTCGGTTGTGTGGTATGGTTCAGATAAAACAGGTTTGGGGGAGTGTCAAAATGAATATTCTGGTGTTCTGTCCCTTCCCGGAAGGGTTTGGCGAGCGTTTTCAAAACAAACTGGCCGAGGCGGTCCCGGACGCGCACATCGAATATGCGGATCGGGAGAAACAGGGCGAGGCGCGTATTCGGATGCTGGAGGCCGCCGACGTCACCGTGGGTTATTTTGACCCGAATGACATGAAATACCTTAAAAATGTCAAGCTCATGCAGTTTGACATCGAGGGGGTCGACGCCTATATCCACCACCCGGATCTGCCGGAGAATGTGATCGTGTGCAATGCGGGCGGAAATTATAATAACATTGTGGCAGAGCACGCGGTCAGTCTCGTGTATGCCCTTTGCCGGGATCTTCATCTTTATGCTGAAAACAAACTGCAGCATCGGTGGTATCGTGTGATCCCGGACAAGACGGTCGAGGACAGCACGATCATGATCCTTGGCGCGGGCGCCATCGGCACAACGGCTGCGACACTGCTGAGACCGCTGGCGAAAAAAATCATCGGTGTCAGAAGGACGGCGGGGGAGGCACACGCGCCGTACGACGAGATGATAGGCCTGTGCGAGGTGGACGAAAAGCTTCCGGAGACCGACATCCTCATCTGCGCGCTTCCCGGCACCGAGGAGACGAAAGGCTTTCTTGCCAAAGAAAAAATGCGGAAGCTGCGGGAAGACGCCGTCATCGTCAACGTCGGGCGCGGATCTCTCATCCCCACGGCGGATCTTCTGGAGGTGCTCAAGGAAGGAAAACTTCGCGGCATTGGGCTGGATGTGATGGAAACGGAGCCGCTACCCGAGGACAGCCCACTCTGGGATTGTGAGAAGCTGATCCTCACGCCGCATGCCGCGGGCAACGCAATGGCTCAGGACAGCCCGACGTATCTCCGAATCACAGACTTGATCTGTGAAAACCTGAAAGCTTATTCGGAAGGGCGTCCTTTAAAGGCGAGGGTGAGCAGAAAAACCGGATATAGAGAAAAATAAAAATATACTTTCAAGTCTGTGAGTTTAGCGGTTATCGTGGGAAAGGCATGAGAAAAATGTATACAAAGGAAGCCTTCCTGGATGATTGTCTTACTGCCTTTTATAAGACGGAGGGCAACATAGTTTCTTATGCACGTGAGCGAAGTGAGACGCAGTCTTGTATCGTCCACCAAAACAAACGGTCACCCCAGCGGGGTGGCCGTTTTGTTTTCAGAAGCAGGAAAAGCTTTGACGATGCGGGCGGTTGATTGTATAATAAAACAAGCAACAAGAGCCTGTTTCCCGCGTGCCGGACCGGTAAGCCGCGCGGCTGCGGGGAGCGGAGGAGAAGAAAAGGAGATGCTGCGATGGATACCTTGACCGATTATGTCCGGTGGATGGGCGATTTCCCGATCGCCATAACTGGCTTTCGCGACGTCGACGCGCTCGTGCTGTGCGCGCTTTCGTACTTCGACCTCTCGCCCGTGTTCGCGAGCGGGGCGGAGCGCGTCCGCGTCCGCGAGTGTGCGAGGATGCTCGACGACGGCCGCGTCAAGGTGATGATCACCGGCGGAGACAAGGGCTATCCGGAACTGCTGGCCGCTGCGGCGGCGTCGAAGCGCTTCGGCGAGCTTGTCATGAGCGACTACTGCGACATCTTCCGCACCGAGCCGCCGCTGCAGTTTTCGGCGGTCTGCTTCCACGATGACACGGACTTTTCATTTCTGGCCTATCGCGGGACGGACAACTCGCTCGCGGGCTGGAAAGAGGATTTCATGATCAGCTTTACGCGGACCGAGGCACAGGAGCTGGCGCTTCGCTATGCGCGGAAGCATGTACAAAAGGGGAGAAGATGGTACATAGGCGGCCAGTCCAAGGGCAGCAATCTGGCCTTGTATGCCGCATGCCTGCTTGAAAAAGAAAAATGGGATGCGGTCGAGCAGTTGTACCTGCTGGACGGGCCGGGCTTCTGCCCGGAGGTGCTG
This sequence comes from Oscillospiraceae bacterium, assembly GCA_902778275.1. Classification (GTDB taxonomy): domain Bacteria; phylum Bacillota; class Clostridia; order Oscillospirales; family Oscillospiraceae; genus Limivicinus. The sequence continues at coordinate 1,558 of CACYXE010000024.1, read as the reverse complement.
GACCAGAATCTGCTTGAGCGTGTCGACGCGAAGACGACGCAGATTGTGCCGCGCTTTTGCATCATCGGAAAGCTGTTCGCCCCCGAGATCACGAATACGAAGATCGTCTGCTCCTCGGCGGCGGGCTTCATGCAGCACGCGCTGATCACCTGGGGCGTTGACCACGGCGGGCTTGCCGAGAGTGCAGAGCACGATGCCGAAAGCCTGATCGCGAACGAGGCGATCGACGAATGGATCACCGGCATCAGCCAGACGGACCGCAAGGTGTTTGTCGACGAGCTGTTCGACACGCTCTCCGCCGGTGGCGCGGAAACGCTCGACGAGATCCGGACGGGAGGCCGCGAGGGACTGGAGGCGATCGTGAAGAGGCTTGCGGAGGCTAGCGAGACGACCAAGCGCACCCTTACCAATCTTCCCAAGTACATGATGCGCGTGGGGATGGAAAAGGCGAAGAGCAAGCTTGCAAGCGAGCTTGAGGAAGTCAGAAAAAATAACGCGGAACGCAGGAGCGAATCGAAATGACGGAAACAAAGATCTATGTCGGGATGAACGACGCGGTGACGATGAAGCAGGAGCATGCGACCGAGACCTTCAGCAGCGTGCTGAAAAACGTCTGCCGCAGCTATCATGTGTCGTTTTCCTTTTCGCTGATGGAGGGTGGCTATGTCCACGAGGACGGGCGGTATGTGCAGGAAAACTCGCTCGTGCTGCAGCTGATCGACGCGGACAGAGCTGTCGTCGACGAGATCGCAAAGGATATGTGCGCGTTCTTCCACCAGGAATCCGTCCTCATCACGGAGGGCGAGGTCCGCGCGTATTACGTGAAGGAACAGATCTGAGAGAGAAAAGAGATACTTATGGTCAAAATGAATTTTGCCGCGCGGGAGACGCTGGAGGCTCACAGGGAGCTGACGCGGCTGCCGCTTGCGCTCAAGAACGCCCGCGAGCTCGGCGGGATCGAACTTCGAGACGGGCGGCATGTGCGCCGCGGGCTGCTGCTGCGCACGACGCGGCTTTTCGACGCGCCCGAGGCGGATCTGCGCAGGCTGCGGGAGGACTATCACGTCGCGCTTATTCTGGATATGCGCGACGAGAGCGAGATCCGCTCGTCGCCCGACCCGGAGATCCCGGGTGCGAAATGGGTGCATGTGCCGATCATCGATTTTGCCTTCATGCGCGCGAGCATGGCGGCAAGGGCACAGGCGCACCAGACCGAGCTGCCGGAGATCAGGCCGGAGAACTTTTCAAAGGAGCGCGTGCTCGACCATATGCTGGCCATGGCGCGAAGCGGCAGCGGAGACGCCGGCCTTGGCGACGCGTACGCGAGCTATCTCGACGGTGTGCTTGGCCGGGAGAAGCTGGGGCTTTTCTTCCACGAGCTCGCGGCGCTCGAGAGTGGCGCGGCGCTGTGGCACTGCCGCACGGGGAAGGACCGTACCGGCATCGCCGCGGGGCTGATCTTAGATGTGCTGGGCGCCGACTGGGAGACGATCGCGGTCGATTATGAGACGAGCAACCTTTTCTTCGAACCCGAGATCGCCGGGATGGAGGCGCTGCT
>CACYXE010000023.1 GCA_902778275.1 Oscillospiraceae bacterium | reverse complement strand
CACCGTCACCGGCAGCTTGTTCGCGCTCGCCAGCTTCATGATCGCGCTGACTTCCTCCGTGCTCTGGACAAACACCACCGCTTCCGGCATGTGCTTGCCGTACAGCGGCATCTCGTCTCTGGCGTAATCCTCATTGATGTCCTCGCCCATCAATACCTGTTCCGCCCCGACGATCTTCTTCAGCTCTTCCGCCAGTTCCGGCGTCAGCTTCCCGTATTCTGCCATAATGATTTCTCCTTACCTTTATATTTCTTTTATTTGAAAATGCTGCTTTGCTTACTCGGCCACAATGACGGAGATGCCGTTGGGAATGACGGTGATGGACTCTTTGCCCATGGCCCGCGCCATCTCCAGCGCCTCGTCCAGGGTGTTGGCATGCTTCATCTTCATATCCTCGATCATGCCCTTCAGCTCGGGACGGGTGACGAAGATGACGGTGAAGTTGTTGAGGATGCGGCAGTAAATCTGGGTCTCCCACTGATCCGGGGTGGTCTTGTCCGCGGGCACGGTCATAATGTAATCATAGAGCTCGCGGGTGCTCTTGCAGTTGTGCAGTTCATCATACATGGACACGGCGCCGTGGCCGTCCAGGCACTCGGCGCACTCGATGATGACGCCGCCGGGATTGCAGGTGGCCTCCGCCGCGGAAATGCTCTTGGCGCACTGGTACACGTTCTGATCCAGGGGCGCGCCGCCGTTGGAGGTGATGACGATGTCGGCGTACTTGGGCGCCACACGGGCATAGTCCATCAGGAAGTCGCAGCCCTTTCTGTGGGCCTTGACCAGATCGCCGGCGAAAGCGGCGACGGTCTTCTTGTTCTCGTCGATGACCACATTGACGATGAAGGCCAGCTTGGCCATCTGGGCCGCGGCCACCATATCCTGGTGCATGGGGTTGCCGTCCAGCTTGCCGGTACGGGAGTTGATGCTGTCGATGAACTTGCTGCAGTGGTTGCCCATGACGGTGACCTGATCGCAGATGCCGGGGAGCACGCTCTTGCGCCCGCCGGAGAAGCCGGCGAAGAAGTGCGGCTCGATAAAGCCCTCGGACACCAGCAGGTCCGCCTCTGCCGCCACCTTGTCGATGACGCAGGGAGCGCCGGAGGGCAGAACGCCCACCTGGACGTTGCCGTCCACACTGCGGCTGTCATGGATCACGATCTTGCTGTTTTCATAGATCTCATCGCCCAGCTTGTTGCGCAGCTCCGCCTCGGAGGTGGGGCGGTGGAAGCCGGTGGCCACCAGCAGGGTGATGTCGATGTCGGGATTGCCCGCCTTCAGCTCCGCAAACATGTTGGGCAGGATGTCCCTGCTGGGCACGGGACGGGTGTGGTCGGAAATAATGATCACGCAGTTCTTCTTGCCCTTGGCCAGCTCGCAGAGTCTGGGACTCTCAATGGGATTTTCCATGGCGGCTTTGACGATGGACAGGCCGTCGCCCTCCGCCTTCAATTCGTCGATTCTGGAGGTAAGTACGTTCGCGCCGGTTTCATCAAATTCTATAAAGGTCTTGCCGTAAGGTATCTTGAGCATGGTACGATCTCTCCTTTCCGTCATTTCAACGATAACGCCCGGTCACCCCTCATTCCCGATTCCTTGCTTCGCGGCGTTTTTCCGTTGCTCGGCACTATCATAGCACACAAATTGTACAAAGACAACGTTTATATTGACCAAGATTTTCACAATTTTTGTGGAAATCCCCTATATTGGTCCGCCATTTGGGAGCAAAAAGTTCAATGTTCAACTGTCCGTCGGGGCGCTCTGGAGGTTTTTCTTCCAGCCTCTTGTCATTTCATACAAAATTTTTAAGTAGTTTTTGGCAATTGTGCATAATTGATAAATGTTTGTCTGATAAAAATTTAATTTTTGTGGATTGTGCCAATTTTGTGGTTGCAATTCAAAAGCCGCGTGCTATAATGAGGACAAGGTGACAAAAACCGTCACATCCGCAACATTGTGAGAATTGGAGGGTTTAAAAAATGTATGCATTAATTGCTGCTGTCCCCATCCTGCTTACCATCGTGCTGATGGTCGGCTTTGGCTGGGGCGCAAAAAAGGCACTGCCCGTATCCTGGTTCGTGGCGTGCATCGTGGCGCTTCTGGTATGGAAGCAGAACATCCTGGCGATTCTGTCCTTCTCCATCAGCGGCGCGCTCAGCTCCGTGGACGTTCTGTTCATCGTCTTCGGCGCCATCCTGATCATGAACACCCTGAAGCATTCCGGCGCCGTCACCGCCATTCAGCGCGTGTTCCACACCATCTCCCCTGACCGCCGTGTGCAGGCTGTCATCGTCGGCTTCATCTTCGGTGCGTTCATTGAAGGCGCCGCCGGCTTCGGTACCCCGGCCGCCCTGGCTGGTCCTCTGCTCATCAGCCTTGGCTTCCCGCCCCTGTGCGCCGCCATCGTCGCCCTGATCTACAACTCCGTTCCCGTATCCTTCGGCGGCGTCGGCACCCCGACCCACGGCCTGACCACCGTCGTCACCCAGCAGGTCGAGTCCCTGGGCATCCAGACCGATACCTTCAAGCTTTTCCTCTCCCGGTTCACGGCCATCGGCCATGCCACCGCCTGCCTGTTCATCATCTGGATCGCCCTGATGATCATGTGCAAGAACTTCGGCAAGAACCGTTCCGCCAAGGAAGCCTTCGGCGCCATGCCCTTTGCCCTGTTCGTGGCTGTGGTCTTCGACTGCTTCTATCTGTTCTTCGCGCTGATCTTCGGCGCTGACTTCCCCACGCTGATCGGCGCTATCTGCACCCTGTTCATCGCCATCTTCGCCGCCCAGAAGGGCTTCCTGATGCCCAAGGAGATCTGGGACTTCGACAAGCGCGAGAACTGGGATCCTTCCTGGCTGAGCCTGCAGGAAGTGAAGGCTGACAAGGACAACGGCATGAGCGCCGGCCTGGCCTGGACTCCTTATGTCCTCATCGCCGCCATCCTGGTCATCACCCGTCTGCCCTACCTGCCTGTCAAGGCGTGGCTCAACTCCCACTGCATCATCAGCCTGAAGAACATCCTGGGTGTCCAGGGCAGCAGCTGGGCCTGGAAGGTCGCCAACAACCCCGGCCTCATTCCCTTCCTGCTGATCGTCTTCGTCACCTTTGCTCTGCATAAGGTCAACGGCGCGACCATCAAGGAGATCTTCAAGGACACCTGGAATCAGGTCACCGGCGCGTTCGTCGCCCTGATTTTCGGCTGCGCGATGGTTTACATCTACCGCAACACCACCACCATGGCCAACCTGCCCGCCGGCCTGCAGGCCGTACAGGCGTCGCTGGGCGCCACCTCGACGCCGACCATGCTGCTGGTCATGGCGAAGGCCCTGGCCGATCTGTTCTCAAGCGCTTACATCATCATCGCTCCGCTGATCGGTGTGCTGGGCGCCTTCATGTCCGGCTCCAACACGGTCTCCAACACCCTGTTTGCTTCCCTGCAGTTTGAGACCGCGTCCCTGATCGGCATCTCCCCGCTGATCATCTGCGCCATGCAGAACATCGGCGGCGCCGCCGGCAACATGATCTGCGTCAACAACGTGGTCGCCGCCTGCGCTACCACCGGCACCCTGGGCAACGAGGGCAAGATCATCAAGATCAACATCGTGCCCTGCCTGATCTACTGCCTGATCGCCATCCTGGTGCTCGGCGTGATCTGCATCCTGATGCTGCACCTGGATCCGCTGAATATGGCGGTCCTGTCCGCGCATTAAGGCAACCGCGACATATCGAATCGACACCCAATGAATATGGCGGTGCAGTGGCTTCACTGCACCGCCTTTTCAAAGACTGAAAAACGGAACAGGAGGCAACTATGGACAGCAAACTTCCCCTTGCCCTGAAGGTCAACGACCTGGACAATGTGGCCACCGTCTTTTCCAACGAGGCCAAGGCCGGATCCGACGTGGAGGTGCGCGACAAGAAGGGCAACAGCTATGTACTCCGGCTCCTGGGCGATATCCCCTACGGCCACAAGGTGGCCCTGCGGGAGGTCCGCGCCGGGGAGGATATCATCAAATACGGCGAGAGTCTGGGCGAGGCGACGCATGAGATCGCGGCCGGCGAATACGTCCATGTCCACAATCTCGACAGCAAGCGCGGCCGCGGCGACAAGGAGGGCTGAGCATGGAATTCTGGGGATATGTAAGAGAAAACGGTAAGGTCGGCGCCCGCAACTATGTGGCCGTCATCCCCACCGTGGTCTGCGCCGCGGAGGCGGCCCAGTCCATCTGCAACAGCGTCAGCGGCTGCATCTCCTTCCTGCATCACCAGGGCTGCTGTCAGCTGCCGCCGGATCTGGAACGGGTGACGGACACGCTGATCGCCCTGGGTTCCAGCCCCAATGTGGGCGCGGTGCTGCTGGTCAGCCTGGGCTGTGAAGGCACGGACGTGGACCGGCTCATGAGCACCCTGGCCGCCACCGGCAAGCCCATCGACATGGTCCGCATCCAGGAGGACGGCGGCATCTCCGCCTCCATCGCCTTGGGCATCTCCAAGGCCAAGCGCCTTGCGGCGCTGATCTCCACCCAGCGGCGTGAGCCGGTGGACATCTCCAACGTGATCATGTCCATCAAGTGCGGCGGCTCCGACGCCACCAGCGGCATGGCCTCCAACTGCGTCATCGGCTATGTGGCGGACAAGCTCGTGGACGCGGGCGGCACCGTCATCTTCGGCGAGACCACCGAGTTCATCGGGGCTGAGCATATCCTGGCCCGCCGCGCGGTGAACAAGCAGGTGGGCGACAAGATCTTTGAGATCGTCAACAACATGGAGGCCCGGGCCAAATCCCTGGGCTGCGACATGCGCAAGGGCCAGCCCACCCCGGGCAACATCGCCGGCGGTCTGACCACCATCGAGGAGAAATCCCTGGGCGCCATCATGAAGTCCGGCACCCGGCCCATCCAGGGCGTGATGGGATACACCGACATGGTCACCGACCACAAGGGTCTGTGGATCAAGGACACCCCGGGCCGTGAGCCGGAGATCCTCACCGGCATGGCCTGCACCGGCGCGCAGGTGATGTGCTTCTCCACCGGGCGCGGCGCGCCCCAGGGCTTCCCGTCCATGCCGGTGCTCAAGATCTGCGGCAACGTGAACACCTACAAAAAGATGGAGCAGGACATGGACATCAACGCCGGCGTCATCATCACCGGCGAGAGCAGCATCGAGCAGGTGGGCGAATACACCTTTGACCGCCTGATCAGCACCCTCTCGGGTGAGATGACCAAGAGCGAGGCCATCAAGTACTTCAACTTCATCGACATTTACACCATGGGTCCCGTGATCTGAGCACGGCCACCTCACAAAACAGCAGCCCGGCGCTATTGCGCCGGGCTGCTTGCTTGTAAAGACCCTGTCTGTCATTCCGAACCGGTGACCGATGTCACCGGTTCGGGAATCCGTCTCTCTTCAAAAACGGAGGCTTTGCAGTTTTTTAAAGAATACGGATTGCCGCGTCGCTTCGCTCCTCGCAATGACAGATGATATCGTTTGTCGTCTATATGAGTTTCAGCTTGTCCCCTTTTTCTTCACGAAGTCATGCAGCAGGCCGAAGAGGATGCCGCCCGCAGAGTTGCCCAGGGTGATCACCAGCAGGCAGATCACCGTCCGGCCCGACCAGGCCCCGGCCATCCAGAAATAGAACATATCCGCCACGCAGTGCTCGGTGCCGCTGGTGATGAAGATGGTCACGCCCAGAAACAGCGACAGGTATTTGCCCAGCTCATGGGGATTTTTGTTGTAGCCCTCCACGGCGATGTAGATCAGCAGGTTGCACAGGACGCCCAGGAAGAACAGGCTCAGCAGGCTGTCGTCCAGTTTGGTCTGACACATGCTCATGGCCCGTTCCGAGATCGGCGCGATCCGGGTCATCCGGGCGCAGAGGGCGATCAATCCTGTGCCGATCAGATTTCCCAGCCAGATGATGGGAAGATTCAGCGCATAGTCCCGGTCCTGGAAGAACACATAGCAGATCTTGCCGGTATACAGATTCAGCCCGAAGGTGCAGATGGTAAACAGCCCTACCGTGAACAGCGCCGCGCCCAGCACCTTGCTCTCCACCGACAGCAGCACCACGCCGCTGAGCCCAATGCACACACCCGCCAGGATCCCCGAAATCAACACTTTCAGCCGCGCCATAAGCTCTCCGCCTCCCCCTCGTTTTTTTCAATTATACAGGGCGAGGCCGCTTTTGGTCAAGGGGGATCCGCAGGCCAAAAAGCCCTGAAATCCCTATAAAACCGATTGGGCAAAAGTATCAAAAAATTGTTGTTTTCTTAGGTGGTTTTATCAATTGTTTCCACGGCCTTGGAGTGATAATATTATATCAAGTTAAAGTCGTCGTATTGGGCCTGCCGCGGCCCTCTTTTCACGGCGCCCGGAAACTTGCATCATGCCGGCACACTGGCTGTCCGGTAAATTTATGTTTGGAGGTATCTTATGGAACTGCAGAAACTTCACTATGCCGTAGCGGATGGCATCGCCACCATCACCATGGACTACGGCAAGAACCTGAACGCCATCGACGATCAGATGGCGGACGAGCTGATCTACCTGATTGGCGAAGCGGAAAAGGATCCTGCTGTCAAGGTCGTTATCCTCAACAGTGCTGCGAAGGCTTTCTCCGCGGGCGGTGACATTGGTTATTTCTATCAGCTGGTCAAGGCCGGCGGTGAGATCAACATGGACAGCCTGATCGGCAAGGTCGGCAAGATCACCAACGGAATGAAGGCAAGCAGCAAAATGTACGTGGCCGCCGTCAACGGCGCTGCCGCCGGCGCCGGCTTCCCCCTCGCCCTGTCCGCTGACTTCATCATCGCCGACGAGAAGGCCATGTTCATCCTGGCTTTCGTGAACCTGGGTCTGGTGCCCGACACCGGCGCAGCCTATCTGCTGTGCAAGTCCATCGGTGAGAAGCGCACCATGAAGTATGCCGCCACCGGCAAGCCCATCAAGGCTGACGAGGCCCTGGCCATGGGTCTGGTGGAGAAGGTCGTCGCTCCCGAGGAGCTGGCCGCCGAGACCGAGAAGTTTGCCAAGAAGCTGGCCGCCGGTCCTCTGGTGTCCTACAAGAACATCAAGAAGCAGATCTACGCCGCCTCCTTCTCCGATTACGAGCGCTTCCTGGACGGCACCGAGAATCCCACCCAGCACGAGTGCTCCAACACCGAGGACTTCAAGGAAGGCTGCGCTGCGTTCATGGAGAAGCGCAAGGCCGCGTTCCAGGGCAAGTAAGACAACAGGCGCTTGACGCGTCAAGAATAATGAAAGGTGGTAACCTGATTTGAAAAAAAAGGTTTTTACTCTCGAAGAAGTATTGGACAAGATCAACGATGGCGCCAGCATTATGTTCTCCGACGTGCACGGCGGATGGGCAGCTGACGAGATCATCGACGGCATGATCGCCAAGGGCGTCAAGAACATCACCGCTGTCGGCGTCGCTTCCGGCCGTCCCGACTACGGCATGGGCAAGCTGATCACCAATCATCAGGTCAGCAAGCTGCTCACCACCCACATCGGTCTGAACAAGTCCTCCATCGACCAGATGTTCGCCGGCGAGATGGAAGTCGAGTTCATCCCCCAGGGCACCTTTGCCGAGCGGATCCGCTGCGGCGGCTTCGGTCTGGGCGGCGCTCTGACCCGCACCGGCTTCGGCACCTCTTACGCCGAAGGCAAGGACGTCGTCACGGTCGACGGTGTGGATTACATCCTTGAGAAGCCCATCCACTGCGACATCGCTCTCCTGCACGTCACCAAGGCTGACAAGGCCGGCAACTGCTACTGCCGCGGCGGCAGCCACCTGTGCGTTGACTACATGGCCATGGCCGCCGACCTGGTCATCGTCGAGGCTGAGGAACTGGTCGAGATCGGCGAGCTGGATCCCGAGAAGGTCATCATCCAGGGACCTGTCTGCGACATGATCTATGTCCGTCAGGGTGAGAAGAAACCCATGTGGGGCTTCTGGCAGAAGCAGATCGACAAGATCAAGGCCAAGCAGGCTGCGAAGTAAGTCGGAGAAAGGCATAAGGAGGTAAAATATTATGGCATATACTGGACGTGAATTGATCGCGGCTCGCTGCGCGAAATTCTTCAAGGACGGCGACTTTGTAAACCTGGGCATTGGTGTTCCCACCATGTGCATCAACTACCTGCCCGAGGGCGTTGACCTCTGGCTGGAGACCGAGACCGGCGCCTGCGGCACCGGCCCGACCCCCCCGATCGATGCATGGGATACCGACTTTGCCGACGCCGGCTCCAACCCCATCACCCTGCTGCCCCAGGGCTCCTGGCTCCCCCATGACCGCTCCTTCGGCTTCATCCGCGGCGGCCATATTGACGCCACCGTTCTGGGCACCCTGCAGGTAGACGCTGAGGGCAACATCGCCAACTGGATCATCCCCGGCAAGCTGGCCCCCGGCATGGGCGGCGCTATGGACCTCTGCTCCGGCGGCATCAAGAAGGTCGTTGTTGCGACCGACCACTGCGAGAAGAGCGGCACTTCCAAGATCCTGAAAAAGTGCACCCTGCCTCTGACCGGTTATCACTGCGTCACCGATATCGTCACCGAGCGCGCCTACTTCCAGGTCACTCCCGACGGACTGGTCCTGAAAGAGATCGCCCCCGGCTACACCGTGGAGGACATCCGCGCCTGCACCGAAGCCGACTTCACCGTGGCTGAGGATCTGGGCGTTCTGGAGTAATCCCGCAGGAAACGCAAAGCATATTTATAGGGCGGAGCCGATTCGGCTCCGCCCTTTTTGTCGGCCTCTCTTGTCATTCCGAGGCCAGTTCGCAAACTGGCCGTGGGAATCCGTCTTTTCTTTTGTAAGTCGGATTGCCGCATCGCTGCGCTCCTCGCAATGACAGACCTGGGCATAGGCAAACGCGAAAACAGGCGGGAAGCGCCCGCCTGTTTTTTCTGTCTCATCTTATGCGGCTTTCGCTTTCTTTTTCTTCCTGTGGATCAGCACCCCGGCGATCACGGCAACTGCCGCCGCGCCGCCGCCGACGCCCAGGTACAGGGGCCGTCTGGACGCGGGCCCGGAGCGCACATAGGCGAAGGAGCCGCCGTTGGGCAGGCGGAACACCACATAGGTGCCGTCCCGGGTGCAGGCCGTCTTCTCCAGGACCCCGCCGGGTCCCGCCGTGTACAGGGTGCCCGCCTCGCTCTGGTTCATGCGCACGGTGAGCTCGCCCTCATAGCCCTCCACATACAGTGTGGCGGCCTCCAGGATCTCCTCCCCGGGCAGCTCAGGCGCATAGGCCGCCGTGCGCAGGGTCTGGCCCTCGTAGAATACGCCCTCCACCAGGAACTTGGGCGGCTCTTCGCCGGAGCCGATGGTGGTATTGGGCGCGTAATACTTGCCCTCCACGCGCATGCTGTGGTAGATATGCTCCCGGTCAAAGTCGTCCCACTTCCAGTACTGGTCGCCCTTGTTGGGCACCTCCGGCAACTGCTCCACGCTGCCGCCGAAGGGCAGCTCCAGGCTCTGCACCGTCTTGCCCTCCACCACGAAGCGCAGGGTCAGGGAATCGAAGTCCGCGGGCGCGCCCTCCATGGCCAGCAGGTCGGACGCCTCTATGGGCGCGGCCTGGCCCACCCGGCTCACGTCGTCCACGGCGGCCGGGCGGCCGCTCACATACAGGTTCCCGGCGATCTCGCCCTCGGCCCAGCCGGCAATGGCGCCCAGATATTCGCCGCCCTCCTGGATATGGGTCCAGCTGCGGCAGCTCAGGATGCTGTCGCCCAGACCGGCGATGCCGCCCACGTAGCTGCCGCCGCTGAGCACCATTCTGGACCAGCAGTCGCGGATGGTCCCCTGGGACTGTCCGACGATGCCGCCCACATAGTCCCCGCTCTCGGAAACCGCGGTGCCCAGGCCCACGCACTTGACCACCGCGCCGATATCCATGTCGCCCACGATGCCGCCGGCGGCGTCCTGCTTCGCGGTCACGTCGCTGTAGCTGCCGCAGTCGCGCACCGCGGCGAACAGATACTGCTTGGCGTTGCTCAGCAGATAGTCCGAGGCGTTCAGCTGATCCTCCTGGTCAAATTCCACTTCGAAGGAGATGCTGCCCACCACGCCCCCGGCGTTGTTTTCCGCCTCCACCGGGCCGTAGTTTTCGCAGGCAGCCACCGCGCCCACATCATGCTTGTAGGTCTCGCCGGCAGACAGGTCGTAGGTCTCCCCCGTCACGTTCTGCATACCGCTGACGGTGGTGAACAGGCTGTTGAAGATCCGGTTCATCTGCACGCCGATATCGGCGATGTCATCCGCAAGGCTTCCCACGCCGTCCCCGGCCGCCTGGGCCAGGACGGCGCTCTGCCCGTACATGTTGTAGAGCGCCGTGGTCAAAGCGCCGGTGTCCACCGTGCCGAAATCCCCAAAGGAGATCTGCCCGGACTCGATATCCACGCGGAAGCTGTCCATGGCGTTGATGTCATTGAGCTGGAAGCGGTAGAGCACATCCTCCAGCGCCTCCACCGCCACGCGGGTCAGGTCCGCCATCTGGGCCAGCTCCCGCACCAGGTCCAGGGACATGCCCTGGGCGTCGTCCGCCGCCCGGGAGAGCAGGGCGTTCATCCCGGCGATCTGACTGCTCAGATCGTCCAGCCGCCCTTCGGACAGGTCCCAGGCCGCGTAAGGGATCAGCTGGCCCACGATGCCGCCCACGTCCCGCCGGCCGCGGACCGCGCCGTGGCTGCTGCAGTTGGACACATAGCCGGAGCTTTTGCCCGCCACGCCGCCCACGTTGTAGCCGGTGTAGTGGTAGCCCACGTCGCCGCTGCTGCGGCAGTTGAGGATGGTCCCGCCGTTGTCTCCGGCGATACCGCCGATGTTGGCCAGATCCAGGAAGTCGTCCAGGGTCAGCGTGGCCAGGTCAAAGTGGCTCTCCCCGCTGGGCGTGATACTCTCGGTGTTGACCGCCGCGCCGCCGGTGCAGCGGTCGATCAGCCCCCGGTTCACGCCCGCCACGCCGCCGGACTGATGCTCGGCCGCCACGCTGCCGCGGGCGCTGCAGTTGCGGATGGTCCCGCTCCCGGCGTTTTCCCCTGCAATGCCGCCCACGTTGTCCAGGCCGGAGACGGAGCCCTCGAAGCTGCAGCTGTCGATGGTGCCCGCGTTCACGCCGGCGAGGCCGCCCACATAACAGCGGCTGCCGCCCGGCGCCACCGTGCCCTTGACGTTCAGGTTCTGCAGCACAGCGCTCTCGCCCAGCTGGCGGAACAGGCCCTGGCGGGAGCCCTCGCCCTCCAGGCGCAGGCCCAGGATCACATGGCCGTTGCCCTTAAAGGTCCCGGCAAAATAGGGGATGGCCGCGAAGCCCGTATTCGACAGATCCAGATCCGCCGTCAGGGAAAAGGTCTTGCCCTTGGAATAGCTCTCCAGCGCGCAGGCGTCCGCGAAACGGAGAAAGTCCTCCACCGAGCGGATCGACAGGGTCTCCCCCGCCGGCTCCGCCGCCAGGGCCGCCGGGCTCCCTGCCAGCAGCACCAGCGCCGCCAGCAGCCATGCCAGTATCCGTTTCACGCTTCCTCACCTCCGCTCAGGTCCACATGGAAGGTCGTCTTCTCCACCGCCTTATCCAGCAGCACCAGCAGCTGGGGCAGCACGCTCAATACCAGGATCACGGAGATCAAAGCCCCGCGGCCCACGGCCAGGCCGATATGACCCACATACACGTCGCTGATCCTGTAGGCGATCAGCAGGCCCGCAATGGTCATGATGGAGCCGGAGGTCAGCACCGTGGGGAAGCTCTGGTTCACGGCTTCGGCCATAGCCTCCTTTTTGGGCAGCTCCTGCTTCAACACCAGGTATCGGTTCATCAGCACGATGGCATAGTCGATGGTGGCGCCCATCTGGATGGCGGAGACGATCATGTTCGTCACAAAGGAGGGCATGGAATGCTCCAGATACGGGAAGGAGAAGTTGATCCAGATGCTCCCCTGGATGACGAAGACCAGGATGGCCGAGCCCACCACCGTGCGGAAGGTACACAGCAGGATGGTGAACACAAAGGCGATGGTCAAAAGGCTGATGAGTCTCGAGTCGCCGGTATAGGATTCCCGCAGGTCCCGGGCGCTGGTAATGTCGCCCACTACCAGCGTTTCGCCGGCGCCGTACTGCCTGTCGGCGATGGCGCGGATCTGCTCGACCATCGCAACGCTCTCCTCCCCCTCCACGGGGACGGAGGCGGTGAAGATCAGCCGGTTCCAATGCTCGCCCCGGAGCTGATCGATGCCCGTGTCCAGCAGCTTCCGCAGTTCGTCCAGCCGGTCCAGGGTCTTTTCATCCAGGGACACCACGCCCCGGTCAATCACGTCAAAGGTGTACAGGAAGATGTCCACCAGGGGCACCTCGTAGCGCTCCGCGTCCCCGAAGATGGCCTGGTACTCCTCGTGCCGCACCCCGTAGGCCTGGAACAGCAGCCGGGCCTCCTCGGAGCTGATATCCGCCAGCTGGGCGAACATCCGCGGCGTATACAGGTCCGTCAGCACATGCTCGTCGTCGATCTCGATATTGGCAAGGCCGGTGGCGGTGCGGATGCCTTCCAGCGCCTCCACCTGCCGCAAAATCGCCTTCTCCTTTTCAAAATCCTCGCTGGGCACCAGCACCGCGATCATGGTGTCGTCGGCAAAGGTATCCCGGATCTTGTGCATGGCCGCCCGGTTTTCCGAATAGACCAGCTCCGTGACGGAGCTGTCGTTAAAGGCGTAGGTGGTCCGGCCGGAGAGCACGACGGCCACAGGCACCACCAACAGAAAGATCCACACGAACAGGTAGTGGGAGCGCATCAGAAAGCTGCCCCAGGGCCGGATATCCGGGATCAGCGTCTTGTGGGCGGTGCGCCTGATGGCTTTGGGGAAGAGCATGATCAGTCCCGGCATCAGGAAGAACACGGTGATGAGGCTGCACACGATGCCCTTGGCCAGCACCATGCCCAGGTCGTAGCCCAGCCGAAACTGCATCAGCATCAGGGCGACCAGGCCGGAGATGGTGGTCAGGCTGGAGGAGGAGATCTCGATGATCGCCTTGGACAGGGCCTCGATCAGCGCCTGCCGGGGGGAATCCCAGACCAGCGCCTCGTCCTGGTAGCGGTGGCTGAAGATGATGGCATAGTCGATGGCCAGGGCCAGCTGCATGATGATGGCGATGGAGTTGGAGATGGTGGAGATCTCCCCCAGCCAGAAGTTGGTGCCCATGTTCAGCAGCGCCGCGAACACGAAGACCAGGAAGAAGATGACCACCTCGAAATAACTGCGGGAGGTAAAGAGAAGGATCGCCACGATCACCAGTGCCGCCAGCAGCACCACGATGACCATTTCCGACGCCAGCTGCTTGAAATAGTTCTGGCCGATGCCGGAATAGATATAGGTGTCGTAGGCGGACAGCAATTCCCGGATCTGGCCCATAGCCGTCTCCACCTCCGGGTCCGCCTCCAGGCTGTCGAAGGACACGCTCAGCAGCGCGGCGGAGTTGGTGTAATGGCTGGGCGTGTCGTCCAGGTCCACGCTGCTCACATGCTCGATCTCCTCCACCGCATCCGCAAGCTCCCGGGCCTTCTCATAGGTCACATTGGCTACCATCACATTGGCGGAGGCGTAGGTGGTAAACTCCTCCTCCATGATGCTCAGGCCCCGGCGGGTCTCGGTGTTCTGGGGCAGGAAGAAGGTCAGATCCGAGTTGACCTTCACCCGGCCCAGAGACAGGGCGCAGTACACTGCCGCCGCGATAAACAGCAGGATGATCACAAAGCGGGAGCGCACGATGCCCGCGGCGACGCTGTGCATGATATCCGGTTTTTGCGTTTTGGGCTGGGACATGGCAGACTCCTTGACAGGAAATTCAAAACAGGTTACACTTTCTGTATTCATTATAACAAAGTGCGCGTTCCCGTCAATCAAAAATTGAGATGACGCGCCTGTTCGACAGGAGAAAGCCCATGCCGCAGGTACTGCTTTACAACATCACGGACCCGGACAAGCTGGTAAAGATCAAGCTGGCGCTGTACCGGCTGGGCGTGCCCTGCCGGGAGATCGCGCCGGAGGACTATGCCCATCCCCTGGGCTATCTGCTGGGCCTGGACGGTTACGCCCCGGCCGTGGAGCCCCCGGCGGAGAGCTTTACCGCGGAGATGCTGCTGATGGACGGCCTGCGGGGCGCGCTGCTGGACCGCTTCCTGGACGAGCTGCGGCGGATGCGCGCCGCGGTGCCGTTGAAGGCCGTGGTCACGGAACACAACGCGGCCTGGTCCTCCCTGCGGCTGCACCGGGAGCTGGAGCAGGAGCATCTGGCCATGAGCCGCATCAAGGGCGGCAGCCCGACCAGGAAAAGCACACACAAGAAAAAGAGATGAGCGGAATTGCACAAGCATTCCCGCTCATCTCTTTTTGCCTCTCCTAAAAACTAAATACTAAAAAGTGAAAACTATCTCTCCGGAAGCCGCGCCAGCAGGGCGCCGCCGTTTTCCCGCAGCCAGCGGCGGGCGTCCTCATAGTCCGGCAGGATCCGCCGGACCTCCGCCCAAAAGCGGGGCGAGTGGTTCATCTCTTTCCGGTGACACAGCTCGTGCACCACCACATAGTCCAGCACCGCAGGCGGCGCCAGCGCCAGCAGGCAGTTGAAATTCAGATTGCCCTTGCTGCTGCAGCTGCCCCACTTGGTCCGCTGCTTGCGGATGGCGATGCGCTCATACCCTACGCCCACCAGCGGCGCGAAATACTCGGCCCGCTGGGTAAAGCGCCGCCGGGCCTCCTTGACCAGCCGGCGCAGCTCCTCCTCGCTGAGCGTCTCCGCCTGCGGCTGCGCCGCCTGACAGCGGGCGGCCTCCTGCAGGCGCGCCTCGATCCAGTCCCGGTGCCGCTCCACGAATTGGCGCACCGTTCGCAGCGCCGCCCAGCGGGGCGCGCGGACGATCACCCGCCCGTCGCGTTTGACCTCCAGCCCCAGGCTCTTCCGGCTGCTGCGGATCAGTTCATATTCGATCATGCCTCGGCCTCCATACGGCTCTGATAAAAGCGGAAGGCCGCGGGGATGGAATAGTCCGCTGCGATCCGGGCAGGGCTTGCCCAGACGAAGCCGCCCCACTCCGCCGCGCAGTCCACCAGATAGCCGCTCATGTGCCACTCCACATGGGTAAAGGCGTGCCTGGCCGCGCCGCAGGGCTCACAGCCCAGCACCTGGGCTCCCTGCTCCGTCAAGCGCTCGCCGATCTCCCCGGCGCTGTATACGCCCTTCTCGTTGGGGAACTCCCAGAGCCCGGCCAGCAGGCCCCTGTCCGCCCGCTTGCGGATGGCATAGCGCCCGCCGCAGCGCAGCAGCAGCACCGTCCGCTGCTCGATCCGCCGTTCCCTGGGCGGGGACTTCACCGGGTAGCGCTCCACCGTGCCGCTCAGGCAGGCGCGGCAGCAGGCGCGCACCGGACACAGCTCGCAGCGGGGCTCCCCGTTGGGGATGCACAGGGTCTCCCCCAGTTCCATGATGCCCTCGGTCAGCAGGGCGGCGTCCTCGCCGCTGGGGTACTGCTCCCGCAGCAGAGACGCAAAGCGGGTGCGGACAGCGGGCTGCATGATATCCTCGGGGCTGGCCAGGATCCGCGCCAGCACCCGCAGCACATTGCCGTCCACGGCGGGCTCCGGCTGCCCATAGGCGATGGAGGCGATGGCCCCGGCGGTGTAATCCCCGATGCCCGGCAGCTTTTTCAGTTCCGCCGCCGTCCGGGGCAGCTCCCCGCCGTATTGCTCCACCAGGAGTTGTGCCGCCTTTTTCAGGTTCCGCGCCCGGCTGTAATAGCCCAGGCCCTCCCACAGCTTCAGCAGCCGGTCCTCCTCCACCGCAGCCAGGGCCTCCACCGTGGGAAGCTCCCTGAGGAAGCGCTCATAGTAGCCCAGCACCGCCTCGATGCGGGTCTGCTGCAGCATGATCTCCGAGATCCACACATGGTAGGGCGTGGGCTCCTGCCGCCAGGGCAGCACCCGGCGGCAGGCCGCGTACCACCGGATCAGGCGGGGGACGCACTTCTGTATAAGTTCCCGTTCCCCGCTCATGGCGCGGCCTCTTGCTCGGGCTCGTCAAGAGCCAGCTTCTCGATGGGCGAAAAGCGCCCGTCCTCTATGGCGCAGCGGTATAGCACACAGTTCTCGATGGGCATTTTCCAGGCGCCGGCGTCGTCCAGCAAATTGCGGATCGCCGCCCGCAGGGCCACCCCGTGGCATACCACCAGCAGCTGTTCCTCCCGCTCGTCCTGCCTGAGATCCTCCAGGAAATCCCCCAGCCGGGCCACCAGGGCGGGGATGGGCTCCATGCCCTCTGGGGCGGGAACGTGCTCCGGATCGCGGAGGAACCGGAACACCTCCGGGCTCAGTTCCTGAAAGACCAGGGACTCATAGGGTCCGTAGCCCATCTCCATGAGCCGCGGGTCCGTGGCGATGCGCTCGGCTTCATAGCCCGAGGCCAGGGCCGCCGTCTCCAGCGCCCGGCTCAGGGGGCTGCTGATCACCCGGTCAAAGCGCAGCCCCCGCTCCGCGAAGCGCGCGCCCGCCTGCCGGGCCTGGGCCCTGCCTGTGTCGTTGAGGGGATAGTCGCTCTGGCCCTGCATGCGGCCCTGGCGGTTCAGGTCCGTCTCGCCGTGGCGCATAAAATAAACAGTTTTCATTGGCTTGCTCCGATCTTGCTGATGCTTTTCCTATTGTAGCAGAAAAGCCGCAGATGTCAAAGGGCAGAAAGATCCCTCCGCCGGTGAGCGGAGGGATGAAGCTGTCGGCAGCTTCAGGCGCAAAAAAGGAAACTTCCGAAAAAGTTTCCTTTTTTGCGTGGATTGTACGTGAAGGGGGACTCCCCGTCCCCCTTCACAATCCCCCTTACTTGTCCAAGCTGGCCTGGACGGGGTTTGTCTACAGTCTGTTCTGCGGTTTCTTATGCGGCTTCGTCAGCCTCAGTCTCTGCGGTCTCGGCTGCGTCCTCAACCGTTTCCACGACATCCTCGGGGACGTAGTCGCTCACGTCCACGTTGTCGGTAGCCACGCCGGTGATGGCGTCATGCTTGGCGCAGTAAGAGCACAGCCGGGTGCGGCCCGCGGCGATAGCCTCCTCCACGGTGCCGGTGGTCAGCTGCTCGCTGCGGTTCAGGTGTGGGCAGCACTCCACAACTTCACCGGTCTCATCCAGCACCACATAGGTGTGGTAGACCTTGCCGAAGGGGCTCCAGAACACGCTCTCGGAGATGGCCTCCATGGCAGCCTGCTGCTGTTCCGCGGACACGGGGTTGTAGTCGACACTGGTGCCGCCGGCGATCAGCAGCGCGATGACCGCGGCGATCGTGGCGATGGTCTTGGTCTTCTTGTCCACGTTCTTATTGGTGAGCAGGAGGATGATGAAGGGCACGAAAGCCAGACAGGCGACGATCACGCCCATGTTGTTCCACAGCCAGAACAGGGTGGGATTCTTTTCCGAGGCGGGCTTGATGTGGTTTGCCTTCTTCCACAGCTGAGAGCCGATGATCACGCAGGCCATATCCAGCACGATGAACAGGATCAGCTGATAAAGCTGCGGCATAAAGGTCCACTGGATCTTGCCAAACAGGATGCAGATCGCCAGGATCTCAAACACGAATGCCAGCACCCACAGTACGATCGCGCCCACGCGCAGGCCCGTGGCGTTGCCCACGGGGGCTGCCTGAACCACCTGGGGTTTCTTGGGAACTGACGTCACAACTTCGCCGGATTCGGCGGAAACGATTTTTTTCTTTTTCGGTTCGGCCATAGTTGTATTCTCCTTTTATATTCTCTTTTCCCGTTGACGGTATTTCCTTACGTTGTCCACATTATATGGCATTTGGAAGATAAATACAAGAGCCTTTTACACAATATCATGACGAATTGACTTTGCGGCTTTGCGCTTTTATAATAAAGAAAAAACGCTTGGAGGCTCCAACCATGGATTTGAATACTCTGATGGGCGCCATGCTCAGCAGCGACAGCATCAAAAGCATCAGCAAGGCCAGCGGCGCGTCCCAGAAGGACGTGAAGGCCGTCCTGAGCTCCGCCCTGCCGGGGCTTCTCAACGGCGCCGCCCAGCAGGCCAACAACAGCCAGACCGCGGCGGGCTTCGCCGGGGCCCTGGCCCAGCACGCCAAGTCCGACACCAGGGACCTGGGCTCCTTCCTGTCCGGGGTGGACCTGGCAGACGGCGGCAAGATCATCGCCCATCTGCTGGGCGCCAACACCACCGCCGCCACCCAGCAGACCGCCAGCGCCTCCGGCGTGGACGCGGCCAAGGTGGCCAAGATCCTGGCGGTGGCCGCACCGCTGCTGATGAGCCTGCTGGGGAAGCAGGCCAGCCAGAGCAGCGGCGGCAACCTGGGCACGCTGATGAACAGCCTGCTGGGCGGCGGGAACGCCGGCAGCCTGATCGGCTCCCTGCTGGGCGTCACCGCACCGCAGGCTGCCGCGGCCACCACCGGCAAAAAGAAAAAGACCGCGGCCGGCTCCACCGCAAAGAAGACCGGGACAACGGCAAAAAAGACGGGCAGCACCACGGCCAGGAAGACCGGCGCCGCCGCGAAAAAAACCTCCACCGCCAGGAAGCCCTCGACAGCGGCGAAGAAGAAGCCCGCAGCCAAGTCCGACGAAGCCGCGCTGCTGGATGCGCTGGTGGGCCTGCTGAAATAAAAGACCGTCCTTTGGGGAGGCGCCTATGTCCTTTCGCGTCACACAAGAAGATATCCTCAGCATTCCCGCCGACGCCGCGGCCCTCGGTCTGGAGATGACCATGCGCATCGCGGCCGGTCCCAGCTGTCAGCGCATCGCCGACGCCGGAGGCGAGGCCCTGCGGGCGGCGGTGCGGCGCGTAAGGTTCATCCCCCTGGGCAGCGCCGCGGAGGCGGAGCTGAGCGCTTTGCCCTTTCGGCACCTGCTGCTGACCGGCGAGCCCCGCTGGCTCAACGGCAAGTGCAATGAGCTGCTGGTCCTCCGGCACTGCTACGAAAGCGTCTTCTCCCTGGCGGAGTCTCTGGGCTGCAAGAGCCTGGTCATGCCCTTTCTCTCCGCCCTGTACTTTCATTTCCCCAAGGAGGGCGCGGTGCACATCGCCCTGACCCAGGCGGAGAAGGCCGGACTGGACGTCACCTTTGTAGCCGACACGCCGGAGCTGCTGGCCCTCAGCGGGCAGCCCTACCGCAGGCCTGAGATCGTCTCCTATGTGGGGTATTACGGCGACCACGCTCTCTTTGAGCTGGATAACGGCCTGTTCGCCCGGGTGGATCTGCGCCCGGAGCTGACGGAGGTCTCCGTCATTCCCTATTTTGAAGCCTGCTATCGCACCGGCAACAACCCCCTGCAGCCCCTCCTGCCGGACGCGGAGGTGGCAAGACTGCGGAGGATCTACGAAGAGAGCGATTGATCGTTGCGGCAAATCGTATTATATAAAAGCCCAGCCATCCCAATTCGATGGCTGGGCTTTTATGCATGTTCCCGCATTACTTTTCGCAAAGCGCAAAGATCGTTTTCCAACACTTCTGCAGCCGGTCATCCTTTTTGCGCCCTTCCGAATCTTCACCGTTTTTTCCATACGCTTGGGGCCAGCAAAAACAGCATCGGGAACAGTTCCAAACGGCCCAGCAGCATCTCAAAACACAGGACCATTTTTGACAGGACGGAGAAGAAGGCGTAATTGCCCGTAGGGCCCACCATGGAAAGCCCGGGTCCAACATTGGAGATGCAGGCGATGGAGGCGGTCAGATTGGTCGTGAGGTCATTTCCGTCCAGTGACAGGATGAGAACCCCCAGCCCTGCCGCCAGCAGATACACAAAGAAGAACACATGGACGCTCATCACGGTCCGATCCGCGACCGGATGATTTTCAAACCAGATCCGTTTTACCTGAGTCGGGTGGATCATACGTTTCAGCTCGGCAAAATAGGATTTTATCAATATAACGATCCGGGAGACTTTCATCCCGCCGCCCGTTGATCCGGCGCAGCCGCCGATAAACATCAGCAGCACCAGGATCCACCGCGACAGCTCCGGCCAGGCGTCAAAATCGCCGGTTGAGAAACCTGTCGTACTCAACACCGTCAGCACCTGGAAAAAGGAATAGCGAAACGCGGAGAGCATGCCGCCGTATTGTTTCGCGATGTTGGCGGCGATCAGCACGACGGAGGCAACGATCACGCCCAAATACACGCGCAGTTCCTCACTGCGGAGCGCCGCGGCACCCTGCCCCAACAAAGCCAGATAAAACAGATTGAAATTGCAGCCAAACAGCAGCATGAAACAGGCGATCACCATCTCGATATAGGTGCTGTGAAAGGCCCCGATGCTCTCGGCCCGGGTGGAGAAGCCTCCTGTGCCTGCCGTTGCGAAAGAATGGAGGAGCGCATCATAAAAGCTCATTCCCCCCAGCAGCAGGAGAATGCACTCCAGCAAGGTGAGGCCGGTGTAGATAAGATACAGGATCCGCGCGGTTTTCCTGACTCTGGGAACCAGTTTGCTTACCGTGGGACCGGGGACCTCAGCGCGCATGATGTGGATATAATGGTCGCCGGAAACGGGCAGTATCGCGGCGATGAACACCAGGACTCCCATTCCCCCGATCCAGTGTGTGAACAGCCTCCAGAACATACAGCCCCGGCTGAGACGCTCAGGATCAAGCAGGATGCTGGCTCCCGTTGTGGTAAAACCGGAAACCGTCTCGAACAGCGCATCCGCATAGCTTGGAATGTCCCCTGAGAAGACAAAGGGCAGCGCGCCAAAGGCGGACATCAGGATCCAGGAGAGCCCGACGCAAACAAAGCCCTCACGCGCGAACAGATGGGGGGCTGCGGGTTTCAACGCGTTCAGCGCTGCCCCCAGCACCAGGAGAAGGGGGATCGTACAGAGATAGGGAAGGAGGGATTCTCCATAGATCGCAGCCGTTGTAAGCGGGAGCAGCAACAGCCCGGCTTCCGCAAGAAGCACTTTCCCGAGGATATTCCCGACAGCCTTGTAATTCATATGCTTCGCCCTGACACAGACAAAATGTCGTCCAGCTCAACGATCATCCGATCTGCCGCTACCACGATGACACGGTCCCCGGCCTGCAGCACGGTTTGGCCATCCGGAAGGAAGCTCTTTCCGTCCCGGATCACGGATGCCAGCAGGACGCCGTTGGAAATCGGCATATCCTTCAGTGCTGTGCCGATGCAGGCCGCCTTTTCGCCAACGATGAATTCCATCGCGGTGACCCGTCGATCGCCAAGATAATAAAGCGCTTCGATCGTGCTCTTTCCGGATGCATGATCCAGGCCGCGGACATAACCTGTGATCCGCTCCGCCACAAGCTCCTGGGGAGACAGCGTGGCCTCCGGAGAGACGTCCCTGAGCAATTCCACAAACTTGGTATTGTTCACTTTGGAAATCACCTTGCCAACGCCGACTTTACCAGCATACAGGCCAAGAATGATATTATCCTCGTCAAACCCGGTCAGCGCAACAAATCCGTCCGCCCGGGAAATGCCGTATTCCTGCAGTACCGCTGTGTCGGTACCGTCGGCGCAATGGATCGTCGTGTTTTTCAGCACTTCCGCCAGAGCCTGACAGCGCGCGCTGCTCTGCTCGATGATCGTAACGTCGACGCCTGTGCTCTCCAAAAGCTTTGTCAGATGAACAGCGCTTCTGCTTCCCCCCAACAAGATCACGTTTTTAACCGGTTTTTTATAGGATCCGGCGGCCTTGAAAAACCGGCGCAAGGCGTCCGGCAAACCGGTCACGGTAATGCGATCCCCCGCACGCAGGACAAAGTCCCCCCGCGGGATTTGAACCGTCTCCCCCCGTTCCACACAGCAGATCAGGATCTTTTGACCAAATTTGGCCCACAGTTTCTGCAGGGAAATTCCGGCCAGTTTGCTGTTTTCCTCGATGATAAAAGTAACGATCTCCATATTGGAATCCGGGAAAGACTCCACGCGAATCGCCGCCGGAAACTGCAGCACACGGGAGATTTCCTCCGCTGTCACATAATCCGGATGAATGGAGAAAGACAAATGCATGGTCTCCTTCAGCAATTCAGCGCTCTGGATGTACGCCGGGTTTCGAAGCAGAGAAACCGCATGCCGCGCGCCCATTTTCCTTGCAAGCTGACAGGCGATCAAATTGGCCTCGTCCGCGCCGGTTGCGGCGATAAACAGATCGGCCTGCCCGGCCTCAGCGTCTTTCAAGGTCTCCGGCGCCGCGCAGCTTCCGCAGCAGCCGATCACGTCCATGCTGTTTACGGCGCTGTCCACTCTGTCCTGGCGCTGATCGATCAGAGTCAGATCATGTCCCTCCCGGCAGAGCTGCTGTGCTGCGGCCATGCCCATTTTCCCCGCGCCGGCAATCACAATTTTCATGATCTCACTCCTCTTTTTCAAATGAAGTCAAATCTTCCGGAAGACGTTGAATGCGAACGATAGGAGCTGCCTCAGCCAGGGACATGGGGATCCTCTCCACTTCGACATTCGTGTCTTCCTCTGTGTACCACTCCTCGCGCAGACCGGCCAGATCCTGCAGGAGATTCCGCATCCGCACGGCCCACAGTTCAAGCAATGTAAGAGACTCCGCTCCGGAGTCCCGCCTTCGGAGAACGCAATAGTGGAAGGTGCCCAGAGCAGATTCTTCATGGAGGAAGAATCTTTTTCTCTTGATCGGGATCAGGTTTTGTTTTTCCATATCCAGAAGTGCATCGCGCAGATACCGGGTCAGCGGCCTGCTGCACTTGTATCCGAGATCCAGCTGCAGGCGAAACAGAAAATCCGTTCCGAACGTCTCTACGCGATACGTCTGCAGATTGGGCTCGCTGACGGTGTTCACGGTGACGAACCAATAGGCTTGCGCCCGCTTCGGACCGCGATTCAGAATGGAATAGAGGATCGCCTGATCCACCGTGTCCGTCTCTTTTCCGCTGTCGATATACACCAGATTATCCGCCAGCTTCAGATAGTCCGTATCCGCACGCAGCTGCGACAGCTGCGTCAGGTAATCGCGCACGGGCACGCGGGAGCTAAACCTTTTTTCGATCTCTTCTCCCCTGCTCCAGGAGAGCATTGCCGAGAACAAGAGCAGCGTGAGCAGAAGACCCACAGCGCCGCCAGCCAGCAGCTTTTCCAGATTTGCCGCCAGGAACAAGACCTCCAGAGCGCCGAGCAGAAGGATCAAACAGCTGACCGGCCCGGCTCCGGGTCTGCGTGCCCTCATGTAAACAAAGAGCATGACGCTTGTTGTAAGCATGGAGATCGAGATCATCAGCCCATAGACGGAAGCCATACGCTCTCCGCTCTTGAAAACGACAACCGCTATGCAGCTGAAGAGCCACATCAGAAAGTTGACGGAGGGGATGTATTCCTGCAGGATAGAGTCGGATGGATACCGCATTTCCAGCGCGGGAAGAAGATTGAGCCGGATCGCCTCGGATACCAGCGTAAAGGAGCCATTCACTACGGTCTGTGACGCTGACCATGCCGCCGCCAACGCCAGCAGGAGTGCCGGAACCTGAAGAGAAAGGGGCAGCATCTGGAAAAACGGATCCGCCGCCGCGGTCAAGAGTCCCGCGGGATCGTGCAGCTGCTTCAGCAGCCATGCGCCCTGCCCGAGATAGCTCAGGCCGAGGCAGAGCAGCACGAAGGGCCAAACTCGTGTGATCGCTTTTCTGCCGCTGAAATCCAGATTGGCATATAGGATCTCCGTGCCCGTAACGGAGAGAAAGACAAGCCCCAGCAGGGCAAAGCCCACAGGGTTGCTGCCGCTGAACAGAAACCGGATGCCTACACGCGGGTCAAAGGCCCGCAGCACCGTGCTGTCACCGGAAATCTGAACTGCGCCTGCCGCGCCGATGAACAGGAACCAGACCAACATGATCGGGCCGAGAAAGCGTCCCGTCCGGCGGCTGCCGAGTCCTTGGGTAAGGAACAGAACGGACAGCAGGATCAAAACCAGGAACACCGTCCCGCGCGTGCCCAGCCCGGAATAGGCCCTTATGGGAAGGGAGCCGCTTCCCTCTACCGCGGCAGTCAAAGACAGGGCCGGCGTCAAGACCGAATCCGCCATCAGCGCGGCGCCGCCCAGCGCCGCCGGGAACAAGAGCCATCCGCCGCGTTCCCGCACAAGTGCGTACAGGGCAAAATGGCCGCCTTCGCCCTGATTGTCAGCCCGAAGCAAAAGCAGAATGCCCTTTACAGTCGCCAGGAGCAGAAGCGACCACAGGACCAGAGAGAGGGAGCCGAGCACCAGCGCTTCGCTGACAGCCTGTGCGCCTCCGCTTCCTTTCACAATGTATTTCATCACGTATAAAGGAGAGGTGCCGATATCGCCGTATATCATGCCGAGTGCAGCCAGGAGGAACCCGGAACGAACCGCTTTTTTTGTTTTCATACGTTTTCCTCCCCGCCGCCTGTTTTCAAACATTTTTCCAAATCCTGTATGCTGTGTGAATTATTATGACAACTCTGCCATAAAAACTGAGTAATTTCTTTTCTGCCGGCATCAAAATTCCATAAAGGAGCCGCTTTGGAAAAAGAATCCTGAGCCGGGACAAACCCGGTTCAGGATTCCTTTTAGGGTAAAAAAGCAGGATTGCTATCTTGTTAGGATAGCAATCCTAAGTTGAATGACGGCTGCTGTTTCAAAAAGCGGGCGTCAAGCGCTGAAATGAAAAAGGCCGGAAACGCTTTATCATTTATCTGATGAAAACCGAAAAAGGCGCTCACCACGCAGCGGATGTATCAATCAGACACAATATTGATCGGTTTGTCCTCAAAGAAACCCCGGATATTATCCGCTATTACGCCAACCAGCCGCTGGCGGGTCTCCATGCCTTTCCATCCCATGTGCGGTGTAATGATTACGTTGTCCAACGTGTACAGGGGGTTGCCGTCCTCGGGAGGCTCGATTTCCTGCACGTCAAGACCGGCGCCGGCGATCTGCCCGCTCTCCAGCGCCCGGATCAGCGCGGGTTCATCTACAAGGGCGCCTCTGGCCGCGTTTATCAGGAAAGCGGTCGGCTTCATCATAGCAAGTGTCTTTTCATTAATCATATGCCGGGTCTGAGGTGTCAGCGGGCAATGAAGCGTTACGAAATCACTTTCCTTAAGCAGCTCATCCAAAGACACAAATGTCAGGTTCTCCTCATTTTGGTGCTGTCTTCTGGCGTAGCCCAGAACTCTCATGTCCATCGCCTGCGCGATTCGAATGACCTGCCGCCCGATGTTTCCTACACCGACCACACCTATCGTTTTGCCGTTCAGTTCCACGTGAGGAACCTTCAGATGATCTGTGAAGTTGCTCCGATCCCCTTCCGCGAGCATTTTGATCTGTGTCTGCATTGTCGATGCAAGGTTCAGCATCAGCATGACGGCGGTATGTGCTACCCTGTGTGAGCTGTATGCGGGAACGTTGCATACTTTGATTCCCCGTTCGGCAGCAGCGTCTATTGCAATGTTGTTGTAGCCCGTGCCCGCTTCGCAGATCAGTTTCACACTGTCCGGGAACTGTTTGATCATTTCAGCCGACACCGGCAGTTCTTTGGTTACTACGACACAGGCCCCCTGGATCCTCTCAAGAATCTCTTCTTGCGTGCTGTCAGAGTAGACTGTCACATCAGGAGACAGCACAGAAAAATCCAGCTTTCCGTCAAAATCCATTTTTCCTGCGTTCAATACTACTACTTTTTGGTTTTTCATTTCCGAACCTCCTGATATAGTCTGGTTTGTAAATGTACTCTGTTCCACTTTTTTCCTGCACAGTCTGAGAAAACTGTATCATTCTTCCTCCGGAAAGTCAACCGCCCGGGGCAAAAGCCTCGGGCGGTTCGTTTCTCAATATTACTTGCCGAGCAACACAACCCAGATTTTAGCAAAGGCATCTGGAAACCGTATAAAAGCAAAAAAGGCCGGAAACACTGGGGGCAGGCAAAAAGAAAAGTACCCTGATACTATTAAAATCAGGGTACTTATTTGGCGCAGCGGGTGGGATTCGACCTCCGCTGCGGCGGAGGCCGCCTCGGGTTGCAACATGCCACCGGCATGTTGCCAAGCGCCCTCGGGTTCGAATC
>CACYXE010000022.1 GCA_902778275.1 Oscillospiraceae bacterium | reverse complement strand
GACGAACTGGTCAGCCGCGGCGAATATTTCACCTCCCGGCTGATGGCGGAATACCTGGGCTTCGCTTTCGTGGATGCGGCGGACTGCATCTTCTTCGGCTTTGACGGTCAGATCGACCGGGAGAAGACGGACGCGGCCATCGCCCGGGCTCTGGAGGAAAACGGAAAGATCGTGATCCCCGGCTTTTACGGCAAGCTGCCCACGGGCCGCATCAAGGTCATGACCCGGGGCGGCAGCGACATTACCGGAGCCCTGGCGGCGGCGGCCGTGAACGCGGACGTGTATGAAAACTGGACGGACGTGTCCGGCATTCTGATGGCGGATCCCCGCATCGTCCAGAATCCCAGTCCCATCGCCAGCATCACCTATTCCGAGCTGCGGGAGCTGGCCTTCATGGGCGCGTCGGTGCTCCATGAGGAATCGGTACTGCCGGTGAAGGAGCGGGGGATCGCCCTGAACATCCGCAATACCAACCGGCCCCAGGACCCGGGCACCATAATCGTGGAGAGCGTGGCCGAGGAAGAGGGGGACAGGGAACGCTTTATCACCGGCATCGCCGGGCGGAAGAACTTTACCATCCTCACCGTCAGCAAGCGGAACATGAACCAGAGCGTGCCTCTGCGCCAGGCACTGGAGATCCTGGACCGCTACAAGGTTCCGGTGGAGCATATCACGCTGGGTCTGGATTCCTTCGCCCTGGTGGCCGCCTCGGCGGCGCTGGGCGACAGCCTGTTCGACGTGATTGCCGATATCCGCAAGGCCTGCCGTCCGGACGACGTGCAGATCCAGGACGGGATCTCCCTGGTGGCCGCGGTAGGCCGCAAGATGCCGTTTCGCCCCGGTGTGTCCGGCCGCCTGTTCCAGGCTCTGGGCAATCACGGCGTCAACATCCGCACCATTGCCCAGGGCGCGGATGAGATCTCCATCATCGTGGGCGTAGAGAATGAACAGTTTGAGACCGCGATCCGCGTGATGTACGACGGATTTGCCGGATAAAATGGGAGGCTGAAACAATGAAAAAATACAACGTTGCGATCCTCGGCGCCACCGGTGCTGTAGGCCAGGAGATGCTGAAGGTCCTGGAAGAGTATGAGATCCCCGTCAACGAGCTGCGGCCCCTGGCCAGCGCCAGAAGCGCCGGCGGCACCGTGAAGTTCCAGGGCAAAGACGTGGTGATCCAGGAGGCTACGGACGAGAGCTTCGCGGGCCTGGACTTCGTTCTGGGCGCCGTGGAAGGCGACATGTCCCAGCGCTTCGCCCCCGCCATCAAAAAGAGCGGCGCCGTGTACATCGACAACAGTTCCGCCTTCCGTCTGGATCCGGAGGTGCCCCTGGTGGTTCCTGAGATCAACGGCGCGGACGCCTATGAAAACAAGGGCATCATCGCAAATCCCAACTGCTGCACCATCATCGCCCTGATGGCCGTGGCCGGCATCGCCAGACTCTCGCCCATTGAGAGCATGGTGGTCTGCACCTATCAGGCCGTATCCGGCGCGGGGCAGAACGGCATCAGGGAGCTGGAGCAGCAGATGGCCGCCATCGCAGCCGGCGAGCAGCCGGTGGTCAAGACCTTTGCCACCCAGATCGCGCTGAACGTGATCCCCTTTATCGACGCACCCTACGGCAACGACTATACCAAGGAAGAGATGAACAACGACTATACCAAGGAAGAGATGAAGATGCAGAACGAGGGCCGCCGCATCCTGCACGCGCCGGAGCTGAAGGTCAACTGCACCTGCGTGCGCGTGCCCGTCATGCGCTCTCACTCTATCGCCGTGACCCTGCGGACCAGGGAAAAGGTCTCCGTGGAGGCCGCCAAGGCCGCCGTGGCCGCGTTCCCGGGCGTGCGTCTCATCGAGGACTATGAAGGCCGCTGCTATCCCACCCCGCTGGATACCACCGATCAGGACCTGGTCTGGGCCGGCCGTATCCGCGAGGATCTGACCGACGACAAGGGTCTGACCCTCTGGTGCTGCGGCGACCAGATCCGCAAGGGCGCCGCCAGCAACGCCGTGCAGATCCTGAAGCTGCTGGCCGAAAAGGAATAAAAGCATTGCAATATAGCAAAGCCGCCTGGGAGACCGGGCGGCTTTGCTTGTGTACTTTTCTTTCCGTAAGGGCTGTGATATAATACAAAAGCTGTAATATAATTCCCTTATAACACTGTATGAAAGGGCTCGGAGCATGGATCCCAGGAGAGCGGAAAAACGATATAACCGGCAGATGATCGGCGCCTTCCTCCGGGGCAGCAGGCTGCTGTTCCTGCTGAGCATGCTCGCTTCCGCCCTGGCTGCCCTGGCGGACATGATCGCGCCCCAGATCGTGCGCGCAGCGGTGGACAATGTGTTGGGCAGCCAGCCCCTGGACACGATGCCCGGCTATATCCGGGAGCTGATCCAGGGCCTTGGCGGGACCGCGTACCTGGCGGCGCATATCGGCCTGCTGGCACTGGCGCTGGTGGCCGTGGCAGTGGTGAAGGCACTTGCCCAGTACGGCTATGAGGTCTGGAAGACCAAGGCCGCGGAGACCCTGGTCAAGACCATGCGGGACGGGCTGTTTTCCCACATCGAGCGGCTGCCCTACGCCTGGCATATGCAAAACCGCACCGGGGACATCATCCAGCGCTGCACCTCGGATATCGACACCCTGAAAAACTTCCTGGCCGAACAGATGACCAACATTATCCGTATCGTGATCCTCTTGGGGCTGTCCCTGGCCTTCATGCTGGATATGGACAGAAAGCTGACGCTGATCGCCATGCTGCCGGTGCCGGTGATCATTCTCTACTCGTTCTTTTTCCACCGGCAGATCGGTGAGGCCTTCCTGGCCTGCGACGAGAACGAAGGCGTCCTGTCCACCATCGCCCAGGAGAATCTGACCGGCGTGCGCGTGGTGCGGGCCTTCGGCCGGGAGCGCGGCGAGCGGGACCGCTTTGAGCAGCAGAACGAATACTATACCTCCCTGTGGATGAAGCTGGCGCGGCCCCTGGCCACCTTCTGGAGCGTGGGCGACGTGCTTTCCGGCACGCAGATCCTGCTTACGGTGGTCTTCGGGGCGGCGGCCTGCATCCGGGGCGAGATGAGAGCGGGCGCGTATATCGCGTTTTTGTCCTACTGCGCCATGATGACCTGGCCAGTGCGTATGCTGGGACGTATGATCTCCGAGATGAGCAAGGCGGGGGTCTCTCTGGACCGCATCCGCTACATCATGCAGTCCCCCGAGGAGCAGGAGACCGGAAAAGGTCTGACCCCGGACATGAACGGGGATATCGCTTTTTCTCATGTGTCCTTTGCCTACGAGGGCGGAACAGAGGTACTGCACGATCTGAGCTTCACGGTGCCTGCGGGGACCACGCTGGGCATCCTGGGAGGCACGGGCAGCGGCAAGTCCACCCTGATGCTGCTGCTGGACAAGCTGTATGAGCTGCCGGAGGGGCAGGGGAGCATTTCCATCAGCGGTGTGGATATCCGGGATATCCGCACCGACCATCTGCGCGGGAACATCGGCATGGTGCTGCAGGAGCCCTTCCTGTTCTCCCGCACCATCGCGGAAAATATCGGCATTTACAGCGACGCCATCGATATGGACACGATCCGGCAGGCGGCCAAAGACGCCTGCCTGGACGATACGATCCAGGGCTTCGCCAGGGGCTATGACACCTCTGTGGGCGAGCGGGGCCTGACCCTCTCCGGCGGGCAGAAGCAGCGGGCGGCCATTGCCCGGACCCTGAGCCAGAACACGCCCATCCTGATCTTCGATGACTCCCTGTCCGCTGTGGACACGGAGACCGACGCGAAGATCCGCGCCTCTCTGGAGAGCCGCTTCGGCAGCGCCACCATCATTCTGATCTCCCACCGGATCACCACCCTGTCCAAGGCGGACAAGATCCTGGTGCTGGACCGGGGGCGGATCGTGGAGCAGGGCAGCCACGAGCAGCTGAAAAACGCGGGCGGCCTGTACGGGCAGATCTGCGCCATCCAATCCGGCAGCGGGGAGGTGGCCATATGAGGCAAAAGAGCAAGGGCTTTCTGGGCTTTGCGCCCCTGCGGCCCTACATGAAGGCGTATCGCATCCCCCTGCTGCTGATGCTGCTCACCAGCGGGGCGGGCAGCATCGTGGACATCGGCGTGCCCCTGTTCCAGCGCTATGCGCTGAACCATTTCATCACCCAGGGTACTCTGGACACACTGCCGCTGTTTTTGCTGCTGTATATCGCGGTCATCCTCGTGAGCGCGGTGTTCAACTACGTCTCCTGCATTTACGGCATGAAGATCGAGGTGGGCATGGACCGGGACCTGCGCAACGCGGCCTTTTCCCACCTGCAGACCCTGTCCTTTTCCTATTACAACCAGAACAGCGTTGGCTATATCCATTCCCGCGTCATGAGCGACACTTCCCGGATCGGGGAGCTTTGCTCCTGGACCCTGCTCAACGGCGTCTGGCAGGGCTGCTACCTGATCGGAGCCATCGCGGTGATGCTGGCGGTCAATACAAGGCTCGCCCTGCTGGTGATGGCCGTACTGCCGCTGACGGTGTTTCTGTTCTGCGTCTTCCAGAAGCGGCTGACCCTGCTTAACCAGCAGATCCGGGAGGTCAATTCCCGCATCACCGGCAATTTCAACGAGGGGATCGTCGGCGCCCGGACCATCAAAAGCCTGGTCATTGAGGACAAGATGGAGCGGGACTTTGTGGCGGACACGGAGGCCATGCGGCATCAGAGCGTCCGGGCCGCCCGGCTGCGGGGGCTGTTCAGCGGCACCATGCACTTTGCCTCTTCTCTGGCCATCGCCCTGGTCCTCTGGAAGGGCGGCGTCATCGCCAGGACACAGATCGGCACCTTCTCCCTGTTCATGTCCTATGCCCAGGGCATGATGGAGCCGGTGCGCTGGGTGGTGGACGCGGTTGGCAGCCTGATCACCACCCAGGTGAACATCGAGCGGCTGAGCACCCTGCTGGAGACCCGGCCGGATGTGCTGGACAGCGAAGCGGTGATCGACAAGTACGGTGACAGCTTTTTCCCCAAACGGGAGAACTGGGAGCCCATCACCGGCGATATCGTGTTCGACGACGTGAGCTTCCGATACCCGGACGGGGAGGAGATGGTGCTGGAGCACTTCAGCCTGGAGATCCCCTTCGGCACCAATCTGGCCATCGTTGGGGAGACCGGCGCGGGGAAATCCACCCTGGCCAATCTGATCTGCCGCTTTTATGAGCCCACCGAGGGTCGGGTGCTGATCGATGGCAGAGATGCCCGGGAGCGCTCGCAGCTCTGGCTGCACAGCGCCATCGGCTATGTGCTGCAGACGCCCCATCTGTTCTCCGGCACCATCCGGGAGAATCTGCTGTACGGAAATCCCCACGCCACGGACGAACAGATCGACCGGGCGCTGGAGCTGGTGTCCGCCAGAGAACTGGTGGAACGGCTGGAACAGGGGCTGGACACCGACGTGGGCGAGGGCGGCGATCTGTTGTCCACCGGGGAAAAGCAGCTGATCAGCTTTGCCCGGGCCATCCTGGCCGACCCCAGGATTTTGATCCTGGATGAAGCCACCGCCTCGGTGGACACCCTCACCGAGCAGAAGATCCAATCCGCCATCGACACGATCATCAGGGGGCGGACCTCCGTCGTGATCGCCCACCGGCTCTCCACCATCCGCAGCGCGGACTGGATCCTCCATGTGGAAAACGGAAAGATCGTGGAGCAGGGGACCCATGAGCAGCTGATGGCCGCCCACAGCGGTTACTGGCGGCTCTATACCCGGCAGTATGAGGAAGAAGAGACCCGGGATCTCCTGGGATAAACAAAAACGCCTGACCGGCCGGTCAGGCGTTTCTTGTTGTTGCTCAGGTCCACTCGGGGAAATAGTGCTCGACTTCCTCCTGGCTCATCTCCAGGTCCTGCCGCAGAGCGTCGATGGTGGCCCGCGTATAGTCTGCCGTACCGTATCGGTACAGCAGCTCCATCATCTGGTCCCAATAGCTTCTCGTAATGCCGTTGCTGGTCCGGTCCCGCTCGATCTCCGGCTCGATCTCAGCGGCCAGGCGGGCGATCGTCGCCGTCACGTTTTCCGGCGAAAGGGGCCCCCGCAGCCATTCGGCGTAGCGGCTGAGCAGCTTGTCCCGAAACTCAGGATTGTGGATCAGGTTGCGGGACATGAAAGTGACCTCGTAGCTGGGACGGGAATAGCTCTCAAAGACACAGCGCATACCGCCGGCAAATTCATAGAAAGCACAGTCCAGATCGAAAAAGGCAAAGCGCCATTTCTGGTCGATCTCGGGAGATTTGAAGTACCGCACGTTTTCCAGCAGGTCGGTATTGCCGCTGAAGCCTTCCAGCAGGATCCAGTCGATATAATTGTCGATATCGAACATCTCACAGAAGTGTTCGTAATTGGCGGGATCGGTCATGTCCGCGGTCTCCCCGAACTGGAAGATCTCCTGCAGCGCCTCACATTCCTCCACGTCGGCCCGGACACGCAGGGTGGTGACACTCTCCGGACTGATCCCATAGGTGTCCGCGAAGAAATGCTCGTTCATGTTCTCCTTGATGCTGTAAATGCCCTTGTAACGGCCGTTCATATACACCACGCAGAAAACATTGTGCTGGGCGGGAACCGCGTCGGTAGCCTCCAGACAGAGTTCCTGCAGGACCTCGTTGCGGATCAGCGCCTCATGGTGGTCCTGCCCGGCGCGGATCAGCAGGGAGGAGTACGAGGTGATCCCGGTGCCGAACAGATCGCAGTTTTCCAGATTGCCGTCGCCGTATTTGCCGCGGAAATAGAAGCCGAAGTTCTTCTTCATCTCATCCATCACGGCGGAAAAGCCCTTGAGCCGCAGCCCGCAGTCCAGATTAAAGACCTCCTCCTTGCCCTGATAAAAGGCGGCGGTGCCCTCATATTCACCGAAACGGTTTCCGCTGTGGTAATGGGCGTACCAGGCACCGTAATCATCGGCGCTGAAGGCAATGATGGGGAGCTTGTGATATTCGTTGATAAAATAGTTGTAGGTGGCCACACGGCTTGGGATCGCCCCGTCTTCCACCGCGCAGGCACGGACCACGGTCGTCTCCATCAGGTGGATGGGCTCCGTGTAGATCGCGCAGCTTTCGTCAGGCTTCTGCCCATCCAGGGTGTAGTAGATGGTCCCGCTGCCGCTGAGCTCCACGTACAGCCCGTCGTCAATGGCGTCATAAGGGCCGCTGGGGATATTGGACTGAGGCTTTTCGGAGACGCGGCGATAACCGTTGCTGTTGTCTTCTCCGAGGCTGGGCTCCGTAAAATAGAACCAGCCGTCCTGCCCGTCCATCCGCCCGTAGCTGCCGCCCACGGGAAGGCCGGCGATGTTGGCGTAGTCCAGCACGGTCTCCTCGGCGTCGCTGAGCCAGAGGCGTGCGCCTTTGACGGAAAGAGACAGTTCCTCGGTCACATACAGGCCGCCCGGCTCCAGACTCATGTCCGGCAGCTGCAGCTTCAGGCGATCCTTGTTCTTGTCGGAGAGATAATAGTCTGATAAGCGAACCGCCTGGGAAGAGCGGTTTTTGATCTCCACACAGTCACCGTCGGCGGCTTTGACCTCGTTGATTACCAAGGGGCCCGTGGGAACTTCCATGCTCTCCTCATGATCCTCGTAGCGGGGGAGGGGTTCCGGCGTCGGCTCCGGGGTGGGCGCGGGCGTGGGCTCCGCTGTGGCGGCCGGGGCTTCTGTGGCAGCAGGCGCCGCTGAGGCGGTAACCTCCTGCACCGGGTTTGAACCGAGCCTTCCGCAGCCGCTCAGCAGCGACAGGAGCATTGCGCCCGTCAGAGCGGCAGCCGCGGCCGTTTGTCTTTGTTTTTTCAGCATATCTGCGTACCCTTTTGAGAAAAAATAGTGCATTTATTATAGCATATTTCGGACCGACTGTACAGGAAAATTCGTCCTTGACAAACAGGGATTATCTGTTATAATATCTTTTGCCTTAAATGTGGCATGCCATATGGTGCGAACGGCCTTAAATGGGGTCGGGGCACCGGCTTATGCGAGAGTGCTGGAACAGGTAGACAGGCACGTTTGAGGGGCGTGTGTCAACCGACGTGGGAGTTCAAGTCTCCTCTCTCGCACCATGAATCAGGGCCCATCCATCCGGGTGGGCCCTGATTCATGCTATTAACGAGAAGTAGAGGCGTTCTATTATCCTTAGCTTCCGGTCCGGCTTCCGCACCATCCGGCCCATGCGTAAGAGAATCTTGTGCTCCCCGGTGCAGAGTGATATAATAATAGCCACAACAGAGAACGTACCGGATGAGGTGGATCGATGCAGCCTGACCGCGAGAAAAACCAAATCATAATTTGCCGAAGCTGCGGCGCCGATTATGCGGCGGATCTGGCCAATTGCCCTTACTGCGGCACCATGAATCTCCCCGCCGCGGAAGCGGAATATATGGGCAAGCTTGAGCATATGCGCTACGATCTGGAGGATCTTGGCGGCCTGGCCAGGCGGGAGACCAGGAGGGGCTTTCGGTCCATGCACAAAAGGCTTCTGCTGGGGGCTGTGCTCCTTGTGCTGGTCACGGGCCTGCTCTATGGCGTCCATGCCTACCGCGACCGGGCAGAGAGCCAGAGGGTGAAAGAAGAGTACCTGTGGCAGAGGGAGGCCTTTGTCCAGATGGATGCGTACTATATGGCCGGGGATTATGAGTCTCTGCTGGCCTTCTACCTTGAGGCGCAGGATGCGGGGCATCAGGTCTGGCAGTATAAGCACAGCGCGTTCTGCGATTATTTGGAAGACATCAGATCCGCGCAGACTGCGCTGCGGGAATGCGAGGATGGGTATGATGATCCGGAATGGCTTTTCCGGGAGGAAGTGTCTCTTTACAGGCTGGAATACTTAAGAAATCTCAGCGATGAGGAGCGCGGCACATTGCTGGAGCTGCGCGCTCCGCTGCTGGAGGATTTTGAAGAGCGCTTCCAGCTGACGGAAGAGGAACTGGCACCCTTCCGGAGAATGCTGGCAAAGGACGGCTATGTCCCATTTTCGGAATGTGAACGATTCCTCAAAGAGAGGGGGCGGGAGAATTGAAGTGCAAGTACTGCGGGGGAGAAGTCGGCCTCGAGGAAAACTTCTGCACCTATTGCGGGCGGCCCAACGATCAGGCGGTACGCCACACACAGGATATGGTAAACTTCCGGAGACGCTTTGCCGCAACGGAGGCGGATGTCGTCAACAAGACCAGGCGCAATACCCAGATCGTACTGTGCGCGGTGCTGATCCTTCTGCTCCTGATCGCTTCCGTCGTTATGTACGCGGTCACGGAAAACGCCTATTCCATCCCGGAGAGCATGCGGCGGCGTGCGGCGGAGAGAGACCCGGAGCACACGACCTCCATACTGGACGGCTACCTGGAAGAAGGGGATTACAGGAGCTTCGCCTCCTATATCGACTACAACGGGATCCGGACCTACGGAACAGCCTTTGAGGACTACTCGGATCTTTACTGGTGTGCGGAGTGTTACGGAGATTTCGTGCTGCAGATGGAGAGACTGTTCCTGCACACAGATCAGGAAAAATGGATCAAGAACAGCGCGTCCAGCGATATTCAATCCCTGTGCCAGTCCCTGGAATACTTCCTGGACGATTATGAGAGGGCGCAGCGCGACGCAGATACGGAGCCCTACCTGGATCATATCGAAATCATGCGGCAGAATATGATGGATATGCTGCATGTGTACCTGGGCATCGATGAATCGGAGCTGGATACGTTCCTCACCCTGTCGGATAACCGCAAGGCCGCGGCCATTGAGGAGGTGCTTTTTGATGTGCGGAATGAAAGCTGAGCGAAAGTCGTCCAGAGCCGTGACGCTTCTGAACATCCTCGCTGTGCTGATGGCGTTCGTCATGCTGATCTCGCTGGGACGCATGGTGAATGAATTGCGCAGAGTCTTTAACCGGGATCCGTACAGCGGCATCGAATACGCCTTGCAGGAGGGGGACTATGCGGGAATGATCCGGGATTATTATTATCGCAGCTACGATGTGGCCCCCTTCGCAAGCCTGCATGAGGAGGAGTACCGTGTGGCGCAGTATGCCGACGCGGCCTTCCAGCAGCAGTTCTTTCAGGCCGTCGGCGATCGTGAGATGGCCGGGCGGTATGCGGCCCGGATGGAAAGCGCCCGGGAGGCCTGCGGCTCGCTGACAGCCGCTGCGGAGGATGTGGACCGACTGCTGGAAAATATTCGGCTCTATCCCTGAAACAGCCCATATTTCATGTGGATCTCCATCAAGCAGATCACGGGACAGGAAAAAGGACAGCTCATCCCTTCGGATGGGCTGTCCTTTTTGGGAGATCCCGGAATCGCTCAATGATAATCGTCGTCGATCTCCAGCTGCTCATAGCGAGCGCGCAATACCCGGTATTCTTCCCGCTCGATCAGACCGCTGGCAAGGTAGTTCTCCAGCTGCTGCATGTACTTTTCCTTGCCCCGCCTGTGGTCACAATGGAGGGCATCCTCGGATTCCGCCGCGGGCTTCACAGTCCTGCGGACAGGGCGCGCGGCCTTCTTGCGGGGAGAGATCCAGCGGACCAGGGAAATGATCATGATCAGGATCAGCAGCAGATAGCCGAGGCCAATGAGAACGGTACCGGGACTCATACGCCAGATCATCTGCAGCCTGTGCAGACTGAACGGGGGACGGATGAACAGCCGCTGAAGCTGCCGCATACCGGTCTCATAATTGGATGACAGCAAAAACAGGGACAGGATGAATGTGTAAAACGCAGGGGGCATGCGTTTCTTGTTGCGCTTCATAGCGTGCTCCTTTCTGTCGGCATAACAGGGCCGAAGAACTATGCTTTCTGTATATCAGACTGGCGCCGGGGCGAAAAGGTTCCCGCGCGGGCGACCTGCACAGCTTACAGACGTACGCTTTCCTTGTGCGCATCCCGCCTGCCGGGGAGAAGATAGCCCGGGTCCACACCGGTCAGCTGCTTGATGACCCAGAAGAAGAACAGCAGCACCAGGATCGGGATTACGCAGGAGGTGACGATCATCACCGCCAGAGTCTCCACAAAGCGGTTGAGGATATTGGCGGCCTTGTCGGTCAGACTGTCCGCCGTCTCGGAGAGCCGGTTGAGGATGGCGTTGATCACGTTCTTGTCGTCTGCGGCGTCGGCCAGATCCGCCGTCTCCTCGGACAACTCTTCCGCCGCGGAGATGGTGCTGTCGATGGAAAGCCGGTAGGCGTCATAGATCATATCGGAGACCTTGAGGCTGAGAGGGATCACGAAATACAGCGCAAGGCCGATGATCGCCAGCTTCGCCGCGATCCGGCGCAGCAGCCGGGGGTTATAGAACAGGCCCAGGATCGTCAGCAAGCAGGCGATGGGGACCAGGATCTTGAAGGTCCCGAAGCCGATGATGGTCAGCAGATATTTTTCCGAATACAATATGCAGAGGATCAGCAGAAAATACTCGGTGAAATCCGCCAGCTTGGAGGCGATGGGCGTGGCCGTATCGCCGGGGATGGCTGAGACCGCTGCGGAAGCGATGGTGGAGGTAGCGGTCAGCTTCAGGACCGTATCCACCTTGTCGTCGATGGCGGCAATGGTGCTCGTGTGGCTCTCCGGGTCGACGGCCCTGTCCGCCACCGGTAGGAAGGAGATCAGCGCCACCAGAACGAGAAGCACCGTGATCAGTATTTTTGTCAATGTGCGTTCCATGAAAGCTCCTTTCCCTGTGGGCCTTACGCGTTCGTAAACGAAACGGAGTAAGCGGAGGGATCCACCAGCCCGGTGATGAAGTTGCGGATGATGCGGCGGGCGTTTTCCTCGGCCCGTTCCAGCACGCCGAGCTTGACGGCCTTCTCCCGGGCAGAGTTTTCCAGCTCCGCCAGGGAGGAGCTATAGTCCTCCATGGAGATGGGATTGCCCAGACCTTCCTTTTCCGAATACAGCTCGAAGCTGTCCGGGTCGATGTCCACACTGAGGATCTGCGCCTTGGGCAGTGTCACCAGGATGACCTTGTTCACCTCGTCCTTTTGGATGCGGATGCCGGTGAAGTCCAGGCCCGCGGTGACGACGCCGTCATAGCTGGCCAGGAAGCTGGAGGCGGTGATCCCCAGCTCGATGTTGAAGAGCTTTTTGATGCTGGAATAGCGGACCACTTCCGTGAAGTAATACTCCTCCGTGACCAGCTGCCCGATGTCGTTGAGCCCCTCCTCAATGGTCTCGGCGGCGATCTCGGTCTCCACCACGATGGGCCCGGGCCGCTTTTCCCTGGCTGTGTTCTCCATAGCGGGTCTGGGCGTCACGGGCGGCAGGGCGGTATCTGTTTTATGCCCCCCGTGCCAGAAGAGCAGGACAACGATGGCCAATACCGCAAGGACGATCAAAACGATCAGAATCCGGCTCTTCCGCGTCTTGGTTGTGCTCGGCATGGACGATCCCTCCCTGTAAGTGTTGAAGAATCCGGTCAAAGTATAGCATATATCGGCGGGATATACAATAAAAACTCATAAAAGGAGCTCGGATGCCATCGGTTGACAGCGCCCGGCGACTCCTTTACAATAGATACATCCACAAGGAGACGGAATGGGGGCTGCACTATGACAGGCAACACGACAGAGACCGCACTGCTGGTCATCGACATGCAGAAGGGGTATCTGAACAAGGACTCGATCTTCTTTATTGACGGCGCACCGGAGACGGTGCCCGCCTGTGCGGAAGCGATACGCTTCTGCCGGGCACGGGAGATCCCGGTGTTTTTCATTACGCGCTGCTACGCAAGCGACGGCAGCAATGTGGAGCGAAGCCGCCTTGCGGCCTGGGAGCGGGGCGGCAGGCCCGTGTCCCCCGGATGCGCGCCGGAATTATCCATTGAGCTGCCGGAGGCCTTCGGCTCAGATCCCCGGGACCATCATATCGTCAAGCCCCGCTTTTCCGCCTTCTTTGCCACGGAGCTGGATCTGCTCCTTCGTCGGCTTGGGGTCAGAGAGCTGATCCTCATCGGCACGACAACACCCAACTGTATTCGTACAACCTGCTATGACGCCATTGCGCTGGACTATGACGTCACGGTGTTCAGCGACTGCACCTCGTCCAAAACCGAGGAGATCCAGCGGGCGAATCTGTATGACATGTCCGGGATCGGCGCGAGGATCCTTTCCTCCACAGAGTGGATGGCAGAACGAGACCGCTGAGCGGTAAAAAAGAATTGACATTGAATTAAAGCTATCATAGAATAACCCTTGCTGTCGGCTCCGCCGGGAAAGGCGGCGTCGAAGAATCGGAAAAAGAGAGGAAATAAGATGAAGAAGTTTTTGAGCAGCCTGCCGTTCCGGCTGATCGTCGCACTGGTCATCGGCATTTTGCTGGGTCAGGTTTTCGGGATCGGCCCCATGAAAGTCGTGGTCTCCATCCAGTACATCCTGGGTCAGCTTATCACTTTCTGCGTGCCGCTGATTATCATCGGCTTTATTGCGCCCTCCATTACCCGTATGGGCAACAACGCCTCCCGGTTGCTGGGCGTGGCCGTCACCATTGCTTACCTGAGCTCCATCTGCGCCGCTTTCATGAGCACGGCGGCGGGCTATGGGCTGATCCCGCATCTGTCCATCGCCACGGATATCGAGGGCCTGCGCGACTTACCTGAGGTGGTGTTTCAGCTGAACATCCCGCAGATTATGCCGGTCATGAGCGCACTGGCCTTCTCGTTGCTGGTTGGGCTCGCAGCCGTTTGGACCAAGAGCAAGCTGACCTGCGATCTGCTGGAGGAATTCCA
This sequence comes from Oscillospiraceae bacterium, assembly GCA_902778275.1. Classification (GTDB taxonomy): domain Bacteria; phylum Bacillota; class Clostridia; order Oscillospirales; family Oscillospiraceae; genus Limivicinus. Next base: position 15,667 of record CACYXE010000022.1, on the reverse strand, counting down.
GAGCATCGTGCTGAAGATCGTGGAGCGGGTGATGATCCCTGTGCTGCCCTTCTATATCTGCGCCACCTTCTGCAACCTGAGCTATGAAGGCATGATCACACACCAGCTGCCTGCTTTCGTGCAGATCATCCTGATCGTCATGCTGGGCCACTATATCTGGCTGGCAGTGCTGTATCTGATCGCCGGCGCCTATTCGGGCAAGAGCCCCTGGGAAGTGCTGCGCCACTATGGCCCGGCTTATCTGACCGCTGTGGGCACCATGTCCAGCGCGGCCACCCTGTCCGTGGCTCTGGACGGCGCCCGCAAGAGCAAGGTTCTCCGGCGGGACCTGGTGGACTTCGGCATCCCGCTGTTTGCCAACATCCATCTGTGCGGCTCCGTGCTGACGGAGGTCTTCTTCTGCATGACCATCTCCAAGATGCTCTACGGTCAGCTGCCCGGTGTGGGCACCATGATTCTCTTCTGCCTGCTGCTGGGCATTTTCGCCATCGGCGCCCCCGGTGTGCCGGGCGGTACGGTCATGGCTTCCCTGGGTCTGATCATCGGCGTGTTGGGCTTTGACGATGCGGGCACGGCGCTGATGCTGGCCATTTTCGCCCTGCAGGACAGCTTCGGCACCGCCTGCAATGTGACCGGCGACGGCGCGCTGACCCTGTTCCTTACAGGCTACGCGGAGAAGAAGCACATCACCCAGGTCTGATCACGGCGGAAATACCGAAACCGGAAAACAAAGAAAAGCACGCACGGCGGCCTCAAGGCCGCCGTGCGTGTTTGTTTTGCTTGGGATCAGCTTATTTCCAGCCAAAGGTGGCCAGACCGTAGATGTAAAGGGCGAGGACGCAGATGGGGACGAAATATTTGAAGATGGGCTTCATCCAGCTTTGGACCTTCATGCCCTTGCCGGCGTTGGCCTCAGCCAGGAAATTGTCCCAGCCCCAGCCAAACTTGTAGCAGCAGAACACGGCAAAGATCATTGCGCCCAGGGGAAGCAGGTTGGTGCTGACGATGAAATCCCAGAAGTCCAGCCAGGCGGAGCCGTCCGCAAAGGGCTGGAAGCTGAAAACACTGTAGCCCAGCGCGGTGGTCAGCGCGAGCAGGAAGATGCCTACTCCGCAGATCAGGCAGCCCTTGGGGCGGGTCCAGCCGGTGAGCTCACGCACACAGGCCAGGATGTTTTCAAACACCGCAAGCTCCGTGGAAAAGGCGGCAAACACCATGAACAGGAAGAACAGCGTGCCCCAGACGCGGCCGCCGGCCATGTTGTTGAAAACAGTGGCCATGGTGTCAAACAGCAGGGAAGGACCGGCGTTGACCTCAATGCCATAGGTGTAGCAGGCGGGGAACATGATAAAGCCCGCCATAATGGCCACAAAAGTGTCCAGCAGGATGATGCTGACGGACTCGCCCATGAGACTGCGCTCTTTGCCGATATAGCTGCCGAAGATGGCCATGGAGCCGATGCCGATGCTCAGGGTGAAGAAGGCCTGATTCATGGCGCCGACGATCACGGATCCGTCGATCTTGGAAAAGTCCGGCACCAGATAGAAGTGCAGGCCCTCCGCCGCGCCGGGGAGGACGGCGCTGTGTACAGCCAGGACGATCATCAGCAGGAACAGCGCCGCCATCATGTACTTGGTGACCCGTTCCAGACCGCCCTGCAGGTCAAAGCTCAGCACGCCAAAGCCCAGGACTACGGCGATCAGCAGGTAGATCACATTGACGCCGGGGTTGGTGATCATGCCAACAAAGCCCAGATCCGCGCTCTTCCCGCTGAGGAACCGAACGAAGTAGTAGATCATCCAGCCGGTGACCACGGTGTAGAAGGCCATCAGGGCGATGTTGCCCAGCAAAGCCAGGTAGCCGTGAACATGCCATTTCTGGCCGGGCTTTTCCAGCTTCTGATACATTTTGACGGGGCTGGCCTGAGAGGCACGGCCGATGGCAAACTCCATGATCATGGAGGGGAGACCCAGCAGAAGCAGGCACAGGATATAGACCAGCACGAAACCGCCGCCGCCGTACTGACCCGTCATCCAGGGGAACTTCCACACATTTCCGCAGCCAATGGCACAGCCGGCGCTGAGAAGGATAAAGCCAAGTCGGCTGCCCAGTCTATCTCTTTCGTTATTCATTGTTATCTCCTCCTAAAAGATTGCTTTCAGTATAACCGCTTTGTAATGCAAAAAGCAACTGTTAATTTCGGAAAGCAAACGAATTTTTATCATTAAACGCAAAATCGGAAAAGGAATCACGATTTATACGCGCTCCGCTTCCGTTTCGGTCTCGGAGCTTCCCGCAGCCCGGTGAGAAAAACGGTCAGCGCAAGGGCCAGGACCAGGATCAGCGCCGCTGAGCCATAGCGCATTGGCAGCAGATAGCGCATTTTCAGGTAGGCGTGGTATCCCAGCAGGGAGGCAAACTGCGCCAGGAGCGCGGTCAGGAAGCAGAGCGGCAGAGAGAAAGCCAGCACCAGCGTAAGGATATCGGCCGCGAAGAAATAGCGGTCATGCATGTGGGGCAGCAGGAAGGGGATCCCCACGGCGAAAAGCAGCGCCGCGCCCAGGACAGCCTGGTCCGTCAGCTTCCGGCGGTTGGCAAAGGCCACGGCCAGCACGTTCAGCGTATAAACGGCGGCGGCCCCGATGGCGATGGCCGAGGCCCGTTTCGGGTCGGTGATCTGGGTAAACACCGCGAAGATCGAGGGGGAATTGTAGTTGAGCCCGTCGCCGATGCTTCCGGTCTGGGAGGCGTAAAGGGTCAGCGTGTCCAGAAAAGGACGGCCCAGCAGCACCGCAGGCAGCACCAGGATGAGATAGGCCAGCGGAAAGATGAGGAAGTGCTTCCAATTGAATTTGCCGTACATCCAAAGCACCGCGAAGACCGGCATCACAAAGACTGCCTGGAGCTTAAAGCCGAAGGACAGGGCGATGCAGATCATTGAGGCAGCAGGCCTGTCCTCCAATGCCAGCGCGATGCTCAGCACCGCCAGCGCAGCATAGATGGCGTCGCACTGTCCCCAGACGGCTCCGTTGAGGAAGACCGTGGGCAGATACAGGACCGTAAAGAAGCAGGCCAGCTTCCGCGGCTTGCTCTCCGTGAAGCGCCCGGCCAGCCGCAGGCAGGCCCAGGCCAGCAGCACGTCGAAAAGGATGGTCAGCAGCTTGATCAAATAGAGGTCCTTGATGCCGGAGTAAGAGAACAGCGCCAGAAAATACAGGTAAGGGATGTTGTAGTTGCCCACCGGGTAGGCCAGAGCCCGAAAGCCCCCGTTGTCCCGAAAGAAATCGACCCAGCGGGTGAGGAAGTTTTGATAGTCCAGCGTCTGATAGTCCAGGGCCGCGCCCCGCAGGGCAAAGGCCCCGGCCAGCAGCAAAATGGAAAAGGCCCAGGCCCAGCGGCTGCGCAAAAGCCCCTCACGATAGAGGAGGAACAGGCCCAGCAGCGCCTCGGCGGTCAGCAATAAAAGAACACGAAGATCCATATACTTGGTCCCTTTGAACAAAAAAAGAAGCAGGAGGTCGTCACCCCTGCCAAACTTTTTGAATTTAACAAAATTATTCTTGACTTTTACAGGCAAACAGTGGTAAAATACCTTGCTATCTATGCAGGAGAAGGGCATCACACCCCACTATCTACTGTGTTCAGTATAGCAGGCATACCCAGTAAAATCAATGCCACAGGCTGATTATTTGACAACTAAGCCGGGCGTTTGCAATTTAGAGTAAGGAGAGTGCACCAATGCCAAAAGATGTTCTCTACGGCAAAACTCTGCGTAAGAGCTTTGCCCGCACCGAGGAGATCCGGGAGATGCCCAATCTGCTGGAAATCCAGAAGAGCTCCTACAAATGGTTTTTGGAAACCGGTCTGCATGAGGTCTTCAAGGATGTGGATTCCGTTACGGACTTTTCCGGCAATCTGGAACTGAGCTTCATCGATTTTTCCATGAACGAGAAGCCCAAGTACAGCGAGGAAGAATGCAAGGCCCGTGACGCCACCTACGCCGCGCCTTTGAAGGTCCGGGTCCGTCTGCGTAACAAGGAGACGGAGGAGATCAAGGAGCAGGAGATCTTCATGGGAGATTTCCCCATCATGACCGACGGCGGCACCTTCATCATCAACGGCGCCGAGCGCGTGATCGTTTCTCAGATCGTCCGCTCTCCCGGCGTCTATTTCGATAAGACCACGGACAAGTCCATGATCAACATCTACGCCTCCACCGTGATCCCGTATCACGGCGCCTGGCTGGAGTATGAGACGGACGCCAACGACGTGTTCAACGTCCGCATCGACAAAAACCGCAAGCTGCCCATCACCTGGTTTTTGAAGGCCATGGGCGCTTACGATCCCGAGAAGCCCGCCACCTGGCTGAGCTGCGTGGACGATCCCTTTGTGGGCGCAGTCACCAATGAGCGCATCAAGGAGATCTTCGGTGAGGATGAGCGCATCGTGGCTACCCTGGACAAGGACACCGCCCAGAGCCGGGAGGAGTGCCTGATCGAGATCTATCGCAAGCTGCGCCCCGGCGATCCTCCCACTGTGGAGTCTGCCGAGTCCCTGCTGGAAGGGCTGTTCTTTGACCGCCGCCGCTACGAGATCTCCAACGTGGGCCGCTATAAGTTCAACAAGAAGCTCTCCCTCTTCCCGCGCATCGCCGGCTTTGAGCTGGCCATGCCCGTGGCCGACCCCTTCACCGGGGAGATCCTGGCCGAGGCGGGGGAGATCCTCAGCCGCGACAAGGCCAGAGAGATCGCCGACGCCGGCGTCATCGGTGTGACGCTGAAGGTGGAGGACAAGGACGTGCGCGTCTTCTCCAACGGCATGGTGGATATCAGCCGCTACGTGGACTTTGACCCCGCTGAGCTGGGCGTCAAGGAGAAGGTCCGCGGCATTGTGATGAAGAGCCTGATGGAGCAGTACGAGGGCGAGGCCCTGAAGGACGCCATCCGCGAGAACATCGACGTTCTGATCCCCAAGCACATCGTAGTGGACGATATGTTCTCCTCCGTCAACTACCTCAACTGCCTGGCCCACGGCATCGGTGAGGCCGACGATATCGACCATCTGGGCAACCGCCGCGTGCGCTGCGTGGGCGAGCTGCTGCAGAACCAGTTCCGCATCGGCTTCAGCCGCATGGAGCGTGTGATCCGGGAGCGCATGAGCATCCAGGACCTGGACATCGTGACGCCCCAGAGCCTCATCAACATCCGCCCCGTGACCGCGGCCATCAAGGAGTTCTTCGGCTCCTCCCCGCTGAGCCAGTTCATGGACCAGACCAACCCCCTGGCCGAGCTGACCCACAAGCGCCGTATGTCCGCCCTGGGCCCCGGCGGTCTGTCTCGTGAGCGCGCCAGCTTTGACGTGCGTGACGTGCACTACAGCCACTATGGCCGTCTGTGCCCCATCGAGACCCCTGAAGGTCCCAACATCGGTCTGATCAGCTACCTGGCCTCCTATGCCCGGGCCAACGAGTACGGCTTCCTGGTGGCCCCCTACCGCAAGGTGGAGAAGGGGACCTGCCGGCTGACCGACCAGGTGGACTATATGAGCGCCGACCAGGAGGACCAGTACATCGTGGCCCAGGCCTCCGAGCCTGTGGACGAGAACGGCTGCCTGATCAACAAGCGTATCACCTGCCGTCACCGCAACGATACCATCGAAGTCAACCGGGAAGATGTGGACTACATTGACATCAGCCCCAAGATGATGGTCTCCATCGCCACGGCCATGATCCCCTTCCTGGAGAACGACGACGCCAACCGCGCCCTGATGGGCGCCAACATGCAGCGGCAGGCCGTGCCTCTGATGACCACCCAGGCCCCCATCGTTGCCACCGGCATCGAGCATAAGTGCGCGGTGGACTCGGGCGTCTGCGTGCTCGCTGAGGGCGACGGTGTGGTCACCCGTGTGGACGCAAATTACATCACCGTGAAGTACGACTCCGGTGAGATCAAGGATTACAAGCTCATCAAGTTTGCCCGCTCCAACCAGGGCACCTGCATCAACCAGCGCCCCATTGTGAGTCTGGGCGACCGGATCCTGAAGGGCGACGTTCTGGCCGACGGTCCCAGCACCGCGCAGGGCGAGATCGCGCTGGGCAAGAACATCCTGGTGGGCTACATGAACTGGGAAGGCTACAACTACGAGGACGCCATCCTGCTCAACGAGCGCCTGGTCATGGAAGACGTGTTCACCTCCATCCATGTGGAGGAGTATGAGTGCGACGCCCGCGATACCAAGCTGGGGCCCGAGGAGATCACCCGTGACATCCCCGGCGTGGGCGACGACGCGCTGAAATATCTGGACGAGCGCGGCATCATCATGGTGGGCGCGGAAGTCACCGCCGGCGATATCCTGGTGGGCAAGGTCACACCCAAGGGCGAGACCGATCTGACCGCGGAAGAGCGCCTGCTGCGCGCCATCTTCGGCGAGAAGGCCCGCGAGGTCCGCGACACCTCCTTGAAGGTGCCCCACGGCGAGAGCGGTATCATCGTGGACGTGAAGGTCTTCACCCGTGAAAACGGCGACGAGATGAACCCCGGCGTCAACCAGGTGGTCCGGGTCTATATCGCCCAGAAGCGTAAGATCTCCGTGGGCGACAAGATGGCCGGCCGTCACGGCAACAAGGGCGTCGTGTCCCGCATCCTGCCCCGTGAGGATATGCCTTACCTGCCCGACGGCACCCCGCTGGATATCGTGCTGAATCCTCTGGGCGTTCCGTCCCGTATGAATATCGGTCAGGTGCTGGAGGTCCATCTGGGCTACGCGGCCCAGGCCCTGGGCTGGAAGGTGGCCACCCCCATCTTCAACGGCGCAAACGAGACCACCATCCGCGAGACCCTGCGTCAGGCGGGTCTGCGCGAGGACGGCAAGAGCGAGATGTACGACGGCCGCACCGGTGAGAAGTTCGACAACGACGTCACCGTGGGCTGGGTGTACTTCCTGAAGCTGCACCACCTGGTCGACGATAAGATCCACGCCCGGTCCACCGGCCCCTACAGCCTGGTCACCCAGCAGCCTCTGGGCGGCAAGGCCCAGTTCGGCGGCCAGCGCTTCGGCGAAATGGAAGTCTGGGCCTTGGAGGCCTACGGCGCGGCCTACACCCTGCAGGAGATCCTGACCGTCAAGTCCGACGACGTGACGGGCCGTGTCAAGACCTACGAGGCCATTGTCAAGGGCAACAACATCCCGCAGCCCGGCGTGCCCGAGTCCTTCAAGGTCCTGGTCAAGGAGCTGCAGAGTCTGTGCCTGGACATCCGGGTGCTGGACGCCGACGGCAACGAGATCGAGCTTAAGGACGACGAGGAAGACGATTTCATCCCCGAGCTCAAGGGCGAGCTGTACCAGGCCGACGACAGTGAGATCGAGGCCGAAGGCTACAGCATCGAGGACGTGCCGGAGGATGAGTTCGGCGCGGACCTGGATATGGATTATGATGATAGCGAGGAGGACATGTAATGAGTTATACACCGTTTGACGCCATTCAGATCGGCATTGCCTCCCCTGAGATGATCCTCAGCTGGTCTTACGGCGAAGTGAAAAAGCCGGAGACCATCAACTACAGAACGCTCAAGCCCGAGCGGGACGGCCTGTTCTGCGAGCGCATTTTCGGACCCACCAAGGACTGGGAATGCCACTGCGGCAAGTATAAGAAGATCCGCTATAAGGGCAAGATCTGCGACCGCTGCGGCGTCGAGGTCACCAAGAGCAAGGTGCGCCGTGAGCGTATGGGCCACATCGAGCTGGCCGCCCCTGTCAGCCACATCTGGTATTTCAAGGGCATCCCCAGCCGCATGGGCCTCATGCTGGATCTGACCCCCCGCATGCTGGAGAAGGTTCTGTACTTCGCCAACTATATCGTCATCGACCCGGGCTTTACGCCCCTGGAGCGTTGCCAGATCCTCTCCGAGAGAGAGTATCGGGAGATGCGCGAGAAGTATGAGGATGATTTCGAGGCCGGCATCGGCGCCGAGGCCATCAAAAAGCTGCTCCAGCAGATCGACTGCGATCAGCTGGCTACCCAGCTGCGCGAGGAGCTGAAGACCGCCAGCGGCCAGAAGAAGGCCAAGATCGTCAAGCGCCTGGAAGTGGTGGAGGCCTTCCGCCAGAGCGGCAACCGCCCCGAGTGGATGGTCATCGACATCCTGCCTGTGATCCCGCCCGAGATCCGCCCCATGGTCCAGCTGGACGGCGGCCGTTTTGCCACCTCTGACCTGAACGATCTGTACCGCCGGGTCATCAACCGCAATAACCGCCTGAAGAGACTGCAGCAGCTCAACGCGCCCGACATCATTGTGCGCAACGAGAAGCGCATGCTCCAGGAGGCGGTGGACGCCCTGATCGACAACGGCCGCCGCGGCCGTGCCGTCACCGGCGCCAATTCCCGCGCCCTCAAGTCCCTCAGCGACATGCTCAAAGGCAAGCAGGGCCGCTTCCGCCAGAATCTGCTGGGCAAGCGCGTGGACTACTCCGGCCGAAGCGTTATCGTGGTCGGCCCGGATCTGAAGATCTACCAGTGCGGCGTACCCAAGGAGATGGCCATTGAGCTGTTCCGCCCCTTCGTCATGAAGAAGCTGGTGGAGGACGGCGTGGCCAACAACATCAAATCCGCCAAGAAGATGGTCGACAAGCAGCGTACCGAGGTCTGGGACGCGCTGGAAGACGTGATCAAGGAGCACCCGGTGCTGCTCAACCGCGCGCCGACTCTGCACCGCCTGGGCATCCAGGCCTTTGAGCCGATCCTGGTGGAAGGTCGCGCCCTGCGTCTGCACCCCCTGGTCTGCACCGCTTACAACGCCGACTTCGACGGCGACCAGATGGCCATTCACGTGCCTCTGTCCGCCGAGGCCCAGGCAGAGGCCCGCATCCTTATGCTCTCCGCCAACAACCTCCTGCGTCCTCAGGACGGCCACCCGGTCACAGTACCGACCCAGGATATGATCCTCGGTTCCTACTACCTGACCATGATCCGCATCGGCAGCGCCGAGAAGGGCGCGGAGCGGCTGATCGTGGACGATCCGGGCGATACCGGACTGGAAGCGGGCAGCATCGTGAGCGGCGACGAGCTCTACGCCAGGAATCTGGAGGCGGAGAACAACAAGCTCCGTCCCGCCACCTACAAGCCCACTCTCATGTACCGTGACGCAAATGAAGCGATCATGGCTTACAACGAGGGCGTTGTGGGTCTGCACGCCCCCATCCGCCTGCGCGTGACCAAGACCGTGGACGGGGTGGAGGTCAAGAAGACCATCATGACCACCGTGGGCCGCATCATCTTCAATGAACCGATCCCCCAGGATCTGGGCTATGTGGACCGTACCGATCCCGAGCACGCCTTCGATCATGAGATAGGTTTCCAGGTGGGCAAGAAGCAGCTGGGCGACATCATCGACCGCTGCATCCAGAAGTATGGCTTCACCATCTCCGCCGAGGTGCTGGACAGCATCAAGGCCATGGGCTACAAATACTCCACCAAGGGTGCGATCACCATCTCCGTCGCCGACATGACCGTGCCCAGCGCCAAGCAGGAGCTGATTCACGAGACCGAGCAGGAAGTGGTGCGCATCGAGCGGCAGTACAAGCGCGGCTTCATCACCGATGACGAGCGCTACCGCCTGGTCGTGTCCGAGTGGGAGAAGACCACCAAGGACGTGACCGACGCCCTGCAGAACTGCCTGGACGAGTACAACCCCATCTATATGATGGCGAACTCCGGCGCCCGTGGTTCCATGAACCAGATCCGTCAGCTGGCCGGCATGCGCGGCCTGATGGCCAACACCGCCGGTAAGACCATTGAGATCCCCATCAAGTCCAACTTCCGTGAGGGCCTGTCTGTCCTGGAGTATTTCATCTCCACCAGAGGCGCCCGTAAGGGCATGGCTGATACCGCTCTGCGTACCGCGGACTCCGGTTACCTGACCCGCCGTATGGTCGACGTGTGCCAGGAGGTCATCATCCGGGAGAAAGACTGCGGCACCAGCGAAGGCGTCTGGGCCTCCGCCGTGTACGACAGGGGCCAGCTGGTGGAGACCTTCGGTACCGCCATCCATGGCCGCTTCCCGGCGGCGCCCATCACCGATCCCGCCACCGGCGAGCTTCTGTTCGGCACCGACCACATGCTCATGCCCGAGGACGCGGAGATCCTGGAGAGCCACGGTATCCACAAAGCCTTTATCCGCAGCGTGCTGACCTGCGAGGCCAGCTCCGGCGTCTGCGCCAAGTGCTACGGCATCAACCTGGCCATCGGCAAGCCGGTCAACGCCGGTGAGGCTGTGGGCGTCATCGCCGCCCAATCCATCGGTGAGCCGGGCACGCAGCTGACCATGCGTACCTTCCACACCGGCGGCGTCGCGGGTGACGACATCACCCAGGGCCTGCCCCGTGTCGAAGAGCTGTTCGAGGCCCGCAAGCCCAAGAAGATGGCGATCCTGGCCGAGAGCTCCGGTACCGTCTCCATCGAGGAGTCCAAGAAGGGCGTCATGTACGCCATCACCGTCACCAACGAGGAAGAGGGCAGCACCAATGTGTACACCGTGCCCCACTCCGCCGGCATCCTGGTGCACAACGGCGATCATGTGGACCGCGGCCAAGAGCTGACCTCCGGCGCCCTCAATCCCCATGACGTGCTGCGCATCCGCGGCATCAACGACGACGAGTTCGGCCGCCAGGGCGTTCGCAGCTATATCACCAGCGAAGTCCAGAAGGTGTACCGTCAGCAGGGCGTTGACATCAACGACAAGCACATCGAGGTCATTGTCCGTCAGATGATGCGCAAGGTCCGTGTGGAAGACGCGGGCAGCACCGATCTGCTGTCCGGTGCCACGGTGGATATCTCCACGCTGAAGGCAGCCAACAAGAAGGTGGAAGACCGCATCGCCGCAGGCGAAGAAGATCTGAGTCCGGCCACCTACACCCAGCTGCTGATGGGTATCACCAAGGCTTCCCTGGCCACAGAGAGCTTCCTGTCCGCCGCCTCCTTCCAGGAGACGACCAAGGTGCTCACCGACGCCGCCATCAAGGGCAAGGTAGACCACCTGGTGGGCCTGAAGGAGAACGTCATCATCGGCAAGCTGATCCCCGCGGGCTCCGGCCTGGCTGTCTATCGGGACTTCGAGGAGGAGACCGACGAGAGCATCAGCGATGCTCCCGAGGAATATGTGGATCTGTCCGCCCTGGTCAGCAAGACCAACGCGCTCTGATCCCGGGCAAAATCAAAAAAGTCCGCACACTGAACCGTGTGCGGACTTTTTTATGTGTGGGATGACGGAGGCTCAGTCCAGCCCGCCGTAAGCGGCGATGACCGCCTCCATGGCGGCGCTGCGCAGGCTGCCTTTTTCCGCGGCGATCACACCCCGGATGCTGGTGCCGCCGGGGGAGCAGGTGGCGTCTTTCAATGTGGCGGGGATCTCGTCGTTGACCAACAGCCACTTGGCGGCGCCCAGCACCATCTGCTCAGCCAGCCGGTAGGCTTGCCGCCTTGGCAGGCCGCAGGCCAGCCCGCCGTCGGCCAGACCCTCCACGAACAGGGACAGGAAGGCGCCGCCGCAGCCGGCCACTGCCGAACCCGCGTCGAACAGCTCCTCCTCCAGGGGGACAAGCTCACCGGAGAAGCGGAGCAGGTGCAGAAAGCCGTCCATCTGCTCTTGGCTCAGATCCTCACTGCCGGTGTAAAAGATCACCCCTTCGCCTACGGAGACGGCAATGTTGGGCAGGATGCGGATGATGGGGCAGCGCCCCCGGGTCAGCTCCCGCAGCTGTGCCAGGGACACGCCGGCGGCCATGCTGACCAGCACGGGCGGCGTGCTGCGCTGATCGAACACCGGCAGCAGTCCCGTGAGCAGGGCGGGGACCATCTTGGGCTTGACGCCGATGAACACATAGTCGCCATTTAACAGCGCTTCTTCGTTGCCGGTAACGATTCCGCCGATCTGCTCAGCCAGTTTCTGCGCCTTTTCCGGGTGGCGGTTGGCCAGCAGCAGCTTGTTTTCCGGATCCAGCGCCGCGGCCCGGGCCAGGGAACCGCCCATACTGCCGGTCCCGATAAATCCAAGTGTAAGCATAATTGCTCCTCCAAATCGTTTTGATAGCCATATCTTACCACAGCGAATCGCCTTTGTAAAATTGAAGTTGATTTTTCCCATGGGAAATGCTACCCTCGTGGCAGTACGATGACTTCAGAGCAAGGAGACACGTGATGGTAGAGATCTATGGGACGCTGGGCCCGTCCTGCGCATCGATCGAGATTCTGGAAGAGATGTTTCGCTCTGGTATGACCGGCATGCGGCTGAACCTGTCCCATATAAGTCTGGCTGACGCGGCGGAGCAGGTGGAGGCGTTTCATACCGCGGCGGCCCGTGCGGGTATTTCCCCGAAGCTGCTGATCGACATGCAGGGTCCGGAGCTGCGCGCAGGGGCGCTGACAAAGCCGATCCCTTTGGAAGCGGGACAGGAGATCGGACTGGGCGGAAACGGCATCCCTATGCCCGCGGCGGTCCTGGAAAAGCTGAAGCCGGGACAGGAGATCCTGCTGGACGATGGGAAGCTGCTGCTGCAGGTGACGGAGAACAAATCCACGGGCAAGGTCCTGCGGGGCGGTCTGCTGCAAAGCCGCAAGAGCATCGCCCTGCCCGGCCTGACGGTCACGCTGCCGGCCTTGACGGAGGCCGATCTTGCCAATCTGGCCAGGGCGCGGGACTTCGGCGTCACCGGGGTGATGCAGCCCTTCGTGCGCAGCCGGGAGGATTTGGACGCCATACGCACTGCCCTCGACGCCGCAGGCGGCGCGGGGATCCGGCTCTTTGCCAAGATCGAGAGCCGGGAGGGGATGGAGCGGCTGGAGAGCCTGCTGCCCGCCGCCGACGAGATCGTGATCGCCCGGGGCGACCTGGGTAGCGCTATGCCCCTTTGGGAGCTGCCCGCCGCGCAAAAGCAGATCGCCGCCGTCTGCAGCCGGGCGGGAAAGCCCTTTATGGTGGTGACCCAGATGCTCAGCTCCATGGAGCAAAACCCGGTGCCCACCCGGGCGGAGGTCAGCGATATCTTCAACGCCGTGCTGGACGGCGCGGCCTCGGTGATGGTCACCGGTGAGACCGCTGCCGGGCACTACCCGGTGGAGGTGATCCGCTACCTGACCGCCACGGTCCGGGAAGCGGAACGGTACAGACAATAAGCAAAGCCGCAAACTCAAAAACAGAGTTTGCGGCTTTGCCATTCAAGCCGGATTCAAATGTTTCGGTTTTCCCCGTAGAAAACCTTGCCGCTGTGCAGCGCCTTCCGGTACCCGCAGCGCAGGGCCATGTCCTTGTAGGGGTTGGTGCAGGCTTTCTTATCGCTGCACTCCTCGTAGCGGCTGCAGCAGGAAAAGTCCTTGGGAATACGGTCGATGACGGCCTGCAGCGCATCCTGCATCTGCGGGATATAGGCGGAGGCCTCTGCCAGATCGGACAGGGAGAGCTTGTAGAAGTTGCCGTCCTCCACAGCGCCCGGGACAGGCGTCTTCCCCTTGAGGATGGCCAGCGTGGGGGAGGCGCCGGCGCTCAGCCGCGCGATGACGGAATTGCCGAAAAGGATGGAACAATAGCTCTTGCGGGGATCCAGGCGGAGCTGGGCGGGATCCGCCCAGTTGGCTTCCACCACGGCCAGCAGCTGGGGTTCGAGCCGGGCGTAGGCGTCCTGTTCAGATGTGGTAAAAAGGGATGTCTGATCCATAATACTCTCCAATCTGCCGCAAAAGAGCGAGCGGCCGTGCTCACAGTATACGCCGATCCGGGGAAAAAGAAAAGCCCTGTTTCAGTCCAGCAGATCGGTCTTTTCCTTCTCCAGACGCTCCTGTTCCGCTCTGGCCCTGTAACGGCGGCCCACAGAGACAGGGACCTCCAGCGAGGAGCCGCGGACAATGGTGTCCGCGCCGAATTTTTGCCGGATGGCGTCTATTGCCTGCTCCCGTTTCCGGGTGCGCTCGCGCCGTGCATCCGCAAAAAGGGAAAGCTGCGCCTCCTCACCCCGGGCGATATCGGTCAGGGCGATGCCCAGCAGACGCAGCGGCGTCTTCTTGTCCCAAAGCTCGTCGAAAAGCTCCGCGGCGACGGTGTAGATCTCGTCGGAGATATCGGTCACCAGATCCAGGTGCCGCTGATGGGAGCGGTTCTTGAAGTCGTTGGCGCGGATGGTGACGGAGACACAGCCCGCCTGGACTCCCTCCCGCCGCATATGAGCGGACACGCTGTCGCTGAGGACCAGCAGGATGCGCTTGGCGTCCTCCGCGGAGCGCACATCATCCTCCAGCGTGGTGGAGATGCTGTAGCCCTTGGCCTCCTCCGGTTCGGTAGCTACAGGGGAATCGTCGATCCCGTTGGCATAGGCGTGCAGCTGGTCGCCCAGCTTGACGCCCACCAGCTGCCGGATGACCCGGACGTCAGAGGCGGCCAGTTCTCCGATGGTATAAATGGAGGAACGGCGCAGCTTTTCCGCCGTGGCGGAGCCCACGGAAAACAGTTCCCGCACGGGAAGCGGCCACATTTTCGCGGCGATCTCCTCCGGGAAAAGGGTGTGCACTTTGTCGGGCTTTTCAAAATCGCTGGCCATTTTGGCCAGGAGCTTGTTGCGGCTGATCCCCACATTTACGGTGAAGCCCAGCGCATCCCGGATATGGTCCTTGATGCGGCAGGCAATCTCCAGCGGGTCGGGGTAGAGATAAGCGGTGCCGCTCATATCCAGGAAGCATTCGTCGATGGAGACCTGTTCCACCACCGGCGCATACTGCCGGCAGATGGCGATAAAGGCTTTGGAATTCTTTTCATACAAGGTGAAGTCCGGCCTCGCAAGCTGCAGCTGCGGACATTTGCGCAGGGCGGCAGCCACCGGCTCGCCTGTCTGGACGCCGTATTTTTTGGCGGGGATGGACTTGGCCAGGATGACCCCCGTGCGTTTTGCTGGATCACCGCCGATGGCGGAGGGGATGAGGCGCAGATCTTCCAGGCCCTGGCTGACCCGGCGGGCCGCTTCCCAGGACAAATAGGCGCTGTTCACATCCACATGAAATACCAGGCGCTCCACTTTCTCACCTCACAGGCTCAGTATACTCTCTTTTGTCAGAAGCGTAAAGAGAAAAGGGCGGCGCTTGTGCAATTCGCACTAAAGTGTTTCCGGGGAGGGGAATATGGAAAACGCCGCTTTACAGATTTCACAAATAGGATTATAATGTTTTCACCAAAACAACGCAAATTAGAATTTGAAAAGGAGTGTATTATATGGCAGAATACGGGAAGCTGACGCCGGAACTGGCGGAAGAGCTGAAGAAGATCGTCGGTGCGGAACAGGTATTGATGGGCGAGGACATCAAGCGGTGGTGTTTGTCCAGAGCACGGAGGAAGTCAGCGCGATCATGAAGCTGGCGAGCGCGAACAAGCTGCCGGTGACGGTGCGCGGCTCGGGCACGGGTCTGGTGGGCGGCTGCGTGCCGATCCACGGGGGCATCATTCTGTGCACCAGCAAGATGAACAAGATCCTGTCCTACGACATGAATAACCTGGCGGTACATATCCAGCCGGGCGTGCTGCTGCAGACGCTGGCGGCGGACGCACTGCAGCACGGCCTGATGTATCCGCCCGATCCCGGTGAGAAGACGGGCACAGTGGGCGGCAACGTGAGCACGAACGCGGGCGGCATGCGC